>CAUEYX010000003.1 GCA_959022495.1 uncultured Lachnospiraceae bacterium
ATTTGAAAATGAGTAAAAACACAGGATATAAAAGATAACACAGCCTGCGGCAGGACCCCTCCGCGGAGGGGTCAGGCCCCTTTCAGACAAAACTCACATAAAATTCCCCCAACAGGCAAATTTTATCCCCCGCAGGAAAAACAATACTGTGTATAATGAACAAACGCAAAATTATATAATAAAGCTGAAAAAGGCAAAGTAAATGTCTGCAGGCGGGAGGTCATGTAAAGATGCGTTCTATTTTCAATGTAGAGGGTAAATTTTTTACAATTACGAGTAAAATTGCGGATTTGGTGGTGATTACGATGTTATGGCTGATCGGGTGTGTCCCGGTTGTGACGATTTTGACGTCCACGGCCAGTATGTATCAGACCACGGTGAAGTGCATCCGCTATGACCGAGGCAAAGTGTTTGAAGAGTTTAAGGAGGCGTATAAGAAGAATCTGAAGCAGGGAATTGAGCTGACGGTTCTCTATGGGATCATCGGCGGGGGGATTGGTCTTGGCGATTATTATGTATTCACCCTTTTGACGTCCAGGTCGGGGCCGGCTTTTGTTTTAGCGGCAGGGATGCTGATCTGGTCCCTGCTGTATCTGATGAATGTGATCTGGCTGATCCCGGTGTTTTCCAGGTTTTCTAATACATTGGGAAATATGCTGCGGCTGAACTATGTGATCTCGGTCAGGCATTTAGCCAGAAGTGTTGTGATGCTGCTGATCATGGCGGCGGCAGCGTTTATAACGGCCGCATCGCTTCCATTGATTATCATCCTTCCATCCTTGTCCATGCTTGTGATCTCATATCTCTCTGAACCCGGCCTCCATAAATATATGCCGGAACAGGCAGAGGAGAACGGAGACTGGCGGTACGGATATAAATAAAACATTAAGAAATAATAAATCATCAAAATATAGAAAGAAAGCAGTAAAAATATAACTAAAAAATATACTCCCGGTGCTAAAAATATGCTCCCCTCACGGAAGTCGCAGATTCTAAAATAGAATCAGAAGAAAGTTGAGGAGGAAATTTGTCATGAAGAGTTTCTATTCGAAACGAGCCAAATTCGTATTTTTATTACCGGGATTTATTTTATTCACACTGTTTGTGATTTACTCGATCATCCCATGTTTTGTCATGAGCCTGCAGAACCATAATGGAGCGGTATCGCTGGGCTGGGTGGGATTTGAGAACTACATAACTACACTGAAATCCCCTGCCTTTTGGGAGGCCCATAAGAATACATATCTGCTGGTGGGGCTGGAGCTGGTCATCGGCATCCCCGGGTCGCTCATTCTGGCGCTGATGCTGGACCGCGCGGGGAAAATCGCGAAAGCGGTCTACCGTTTCGCGGCACTGTTCCCTATTGTACTGTCCGTTACGGTTGTGGGTAAATTCTTTGTCCTGGGCATCTTTGACACGAATGTGGGCCTTTTAAATTCGATTCTGGAAGCAGTGGGACTGGAGAACCTGACACGCTCCTGGCTGTCAAACCCGGATACGGTGGTACCGTGTATCGCCATCGCGTATATCTGGCAGTTCTTGGGAATGAACTCACTGTTGTTCTATACAGGAATCCGTTCAATTCCCGGGGAATTCTATGAAGCAGCCCTGATCGACGGCGCCGGTTTTCTGAAAGCAAGCTTTCATATCACGCTTCCCCTGCTGCAGGATGTGTTTAAATACGTTCTGATCGGAGCAACAATCGGCACACTGGGAATGTACTCGCAGGTCGCCATTATGACGGAAGGGGGCCCCGGCAGGGCATCCAGGACCGTAATATACGAAATGTTCTACCAGGCATTTGAGACAAGCCGTTTCGGCTATGGATGCGCCATCGCGCTTTTGTTCCTCCTGGAGTGCATTTTCTGGGCATTTATAATTAACAAATATGTGGCGCGCGAGCCGATTGAGTACTAGGAGGTTGTGTGATGAAAAAGATGAGTCTGAGTAAAAAGTTCGGTCAGAGAGTAAGAGATGTAATTTTAATTATTTTTGGAATCTTATTTCTGCTTCCCTTATACTGGATGCTGATCCTGTCTGTAAAAGACGCGGGCCAGGCGGCGGGGGACCCGTGGGGAATACCGGAGGGGCTGCATTTTGAGAACTTTCCGGCAGCCTGGGAGCGGATCAATATCCCGCTTCTTTTGAAAAACAGCTTTATCTACACAGCGGGAGCGCTGGTGATCTGCCTTACAGTCAGCGTCATGATTGCATACGCAATCACAAGGATGAGAATGAAACATGCGAACGCGGTCAGGATGTATTTTACGATAGGTATGCTGATCCCGGTATCTGTACTTATGATCCCGGTGTACCGGCTGGTGATGGGACTTGGCATCAAAGGCACATACTGGGCGCTGATCCTGCCATACGCGGCGTTTTCCATGGCGAGCGCGATCCTGATGATCTGTGCCTTCTTCCGAAGTATTCCCGTGGAGATGGAAGAAGCGGCGGCAATGGACGGATGCAGCGTTTACCGGACTTTCGTGAGCATTATGGTTCCCATGGTAAAGCCGGCGCTCGTTACCCAGGGAATGCTGATGTACATCAATAACTGGAACGAATACGCTCTGGCCAGTGTCCTTGCCATTGGGAAGGATATGAGAACGATCCCCCTTGCCCTGGATCTGTTTTTTGGGCAGTTTGACCTTACCAATTGGGGAGAAGTTGGGGCAGCTGTTACGATCACTTCCTTACCGGCGATCATTGTATTTATTTTCTGCAACAGGCAGATCGAACAGGCGATGACAGGTTCATCCGGCTTAAAATAAACTGCCCGGCCGAGAAACTCCCATTATTTACTAAAGCAGAGAAATTGACAGCTGTATGTACCGATTGCTAGAATGATCTGTATATACAGCTGTTTTTAAAGAGTAGACAAACAAGAGGAATGGTCATGAAAAAACAGATGAAACTGAGAAATATCATACTTCTTATCACCATACTGATCACCACGTCTATCCTTCTGCTTTTCGGTTATGTCTCCAACCGGCAGTTTAAATCACTTCTGACAGAACGCATGGTGGACGATTACCAGGAGACTGTAAATACCATGCAGAAGAATGTGGAAACATTAATCAATTATGCCCAGGATTTCACCAAATATATGTCTCTGAACGACGAGGTGCTAAACGCCATTATCGAATACGAGAACATGACAGAGGAGAACAAAATACGGGATTATATGGGGCTGAAAGAAAAGTGGAATGAGCTGAGCAATGAGCTGATCTACTCCACCTCTATGATATACAGCCTTGAGATCTACTCGGGGGATACCATGGTTTACAGCTATTATGATGACCCCATGGCAAGCGAGCAGAAGAATATCCCGGAAGACGTCCTCCAGACGGCGCTGGGGCAGAGCCCTCCGGTATGGACGGACCTGCTCACTCTCAAACAGTACCGCTCATACGCAAAGAGGCCGGATTATGGGTTCGCTGTCGTGAAATCAGTCAGAGATACAGCGGAGAAAAGAATCGGGGCAGTTGCGGTATATGTGAGAGAATCCAGCTTTGCTGAGATACTGAAACCACGGAATGAGAACTCAAGCGGGGAGTTCTATCTGGTCAATAAGGATGGAGAGGTCATATCATCCGTAGAAAAAGAAGAGCTGTATAACACGGCGCGTCTCACATTGGGCATATCCCAGGAAGAGTACGACAGATGTCTGCGTGACGGAGTGTTCCTGTCGGGACAGAAAGGGGAGGAGCCTCTTCTCTACGTGAGCAGGGAGATCGGGGACAATGGCCTTACGCTGATCTGCCGGACATCCATGGAAGAACTGGTCAGCCAGCAGAAGAGTATGGTGTTTTTCATAGGAGGGATGGTTGTCCTGTCTGTAATATTGGCATTTGCCGGGGCATGGATCACTTCGAGGAGAGTGACAAAGCCGCTGGAACAGCTGATCGGGATTATGGAGCGGATCAAAGAAGGCGGCAGGAACAGCCATCTGCGCTATCCGGGGGGAAATACAGGTGAGATCGGTATCCTGGGGGAAAGATTCAATGATCTGATGGATGAACTTGACGCGTCCATGCAGCAGATTTATGAGGAACAAAGACAGCGGCGCCACAATGAAGTCCGCCTCCTGCAGGCGCAGATTGTGCCCCATTTCCTGTATAACACGATGGGGATTATCTCATCTTTTATCAAGCTGGGCATGCCGGAGAAGGCGCTGTCCACGATTCAGAATCTGGTAAGTTTCTACCGGCTGTCTCTCTCCACAGGTAAGGATATTATCACGATCAAAGAAGAGGTGGAGCTGACACGCAATTATATGGAGTTACAGCAGCTTCGCTATATTGAATATATGGAGTATTCTATCGATTATGAGGAGGAGGCAGCGCATATCTGGATACCTAAGCTGACTATCCAGCCCCTGATGGAAAATGCGCTTCATCACGGATTGAAGCCCGGTGGCACGAAGTGCATGATCCAGGCCAGTATAACCGTGGATAAGGCGGAGAAGAAATTAAGGATCTGCGTGCATGACAATGGGGCGGGAATGGATGAAGCAAGGCTCGCGCAGCTTCGGCAGAGCCTCAGCAGTGGAAAGAGTGTTACAAAATCATTCGGCATCTTTAATATTAACCAGAGATTAAAACTGATGTACGGCGCAGAATACCATATGGAGATCAACAGCATCAAGGGTGAATATACACAGTTTACGCTGTATCTGCCGCTGGATGATAAAGAGGGAGGAGACAGACATGTATAAGGTATTGATTGTGGATGATGAATATTTCTCGCGGGAGGCGCTGAAGAAAACGATTCCCTGGGAGGAGTACGGCTGCAGGGTCTGCGGAGAGGCGAAAAACGGGTTTGACGGGATAGAAAAAGCATTGGACTTAGAACCGGATATCGTACTGGCAGATATCAATATGCCGTTCATGGACGGTCTCGATATGATCATGAACCTCGAGAAGTCAATGCCGGATATTTTGTATGCTATTGTCACGGGATACAGTGAATTTGAGTACGCCAAGCGGGGCATTGAGCTGGGAGTGGAAGATTTTATCTTAAAGCCGGTAGATGACCAAGAGATGATAAAAACACTGAAGCATATGACAGAAACACTTAACAAGAGGCGGGAAAAAGAGCAGGAGTATAAAAGCCTTAGATTCTGGGCAGAAAAAAACACAGACGAAAACCGCAGAAATTTCTTGGGTATGGTGCTGACCGGAAAAAACAGTATGGATGAATCCACGTTCCTTTACGAGTGTGAGCAGCTAAATATTTCGCTGCAGCAGGGCGGATACGGGGTATGCTGCATGAAGATCGATTCCCGGACCTATGTTCATATGACCCAGAATGCGTGGCAGGAGAAAATTTCAGAGGCAATGGGAGCGGGGGAAGACTGGAATTACACGGTATGTTATATGGGAGGGGGAAATCTGTATATCATCTTCAGCGGACTAGCTGAAGCGGACTGGGATATGACCGCTGTCAGCGCTCTGATGCAGAAGCTCCAGATTTCGCTTATCCAGAAATGGGTGTGCACAATCGAGGTGGGCGCCGGCAGCTGGTGCAGGACATGGAAGGAGATTCCGGATTCCAGGGTAAAAGCAGAAGAATCGGTGCGGGAGATTGCGGTTTCCCAATTAATTTCAGATATGCTGCATTATATTTATGAACATTACGCGGACCCGGATCTCTCGGTAAAAGGAATCGCGGAACAACTTTTCGTAAACTATTCCTATCTTAGCGCGCAGTTTACAAAAGAAATGGGAATGTCAGCGAGCCAGTACATTACCCGATTCCGTGTGACGAAAGCGGCCGACGCGCTCCGGAGCGGCGAGGAAAATATGATCCAGATCGCATGTTCATCCGGCTACACGGATGTGAAATACTTTTACCGCTGCTTTAAAAAGGAATTTGGGATTACACCTTATCAATATCTTGATATCCTGCGGGCGACGAGGGAAAAGGCAGAGGAATATTAATCTGGAAAGACCAAAAATTTTGAACCACAGGCTAAAAATAAACTCCCCAGGCGTGCAGGAGGAAAGTTAGAATATATACAACAAGACAACAATCGAAGGAGGAAACGATATGAAAATGAAAAAAGTTATAAGTCTTCTCTTAGCCGGCGCGATGGTGCTGGGCATGACGGCATGTGGCAGCTCAAAAGAACCGGATGACAGCGGGGATGGCGGCGACAGCGCAAAAAAGATCAGTATTTTATGGCCGGAGACAGACTCTACACAGGTGGATGTTATGGAGAACTATATCCAGCCGGCTCTGGAAGAGAATTTTCCGGATATCGAGTTCGAGTATATTCCGATGACAGCGGACAGCCCGGTCAAAACCATGAGTGCTTCCGGGGACCTGCCGGAGATCTTTTTCACGGGCGGAGCTGATATTGATTCCATCTTAGGAGCAGGAGACGCGTTGGACGTCAGTGAATATCTGGGCGACGGCTGGGTAGAAGAGAATTATAACAACCCGGATCTTCTCTACAACGGAGACGCCATCTACTTTTTGGCTGCCGGACAGAATGCGTACTACTCTCCTGTATTCTATTACAATAAAGCGCTGTTTGATCAATATTCGCTTGCGGAGCCGGCCAATATGGAAGAGCTGGTGTCTGCGTGCCAGACATTTGCTGACGCTGACATTACTCCGATCACAATGGCCCAGTGGTGCTCTTCTTACGCGCTGATCGACGGCATTATCGCAAGCGCCGCTCCGGACGCGTTCCTGGACCTGAATTCACGTGAGTGCGACTGGACGGATGACAGAGTGAAAGAAGCGCTTGGATACTTTGATGACCTGAAGACCATGGGTGCCTTCTCAGCGGATATTGCCAATAAAGACGACGCCACAGCTTACTCGGAGTTCCAGGCGGGAAACACGGCAATGATTCTGACATATTCTTGGTTTAACGGCGATATGACAGAAGATAAATTAGGATTTGAGGCAGGCTCTTTCAGCTTCCCGAACGCTTCGGATGATTACATCCAGCTGATCTTTGAACCGAGAAAAGGCAACGGCGGAGGATATACGGCTAACGCGAACTATGATGATCCGCAGCTCCTGGCAGATATCCTGAAAGTGATGGTTGAGGCAGAGTCTGAGCGCCATAACGCAAGCGGTGTGAGGACGAACTTTATCGTAGACGAGCCGGCAGAGCCTGCCAACGCGTTTGAAGAAGAGAGATACGCGGACTATGAGAGGGCGGCAGAGCAGGTAAGTGTATTGGAGCAGGGACAGATGGACGGAGTTACAATCGCGGAGTTCACGACATTATATAATATGCTGGTGTCTGACGACCAGTCCTATCTGTCAGAGAACTTTATCGAAGAATTCCAGCCGATCTGGGAGGCAAACACATACGGACCCACAGAGTAAAATCGATGAGAACGGATACATAGGAACAGGTATATAGAAAAGAATGGTCAAAGGGAGCCGCCGCAGAGCGTTAGGAAGAATGCGGCGGCTCTTTCTATATCCGGTCCATAAGGGATCAGATACTGAACAAATCAAATTCTTTTAAGGAGGACAATGATGAACAGCAGAGAGCGGGTCATGGCAGCCATTCATCATGAGAGGGCTGACCGGATTCCGATGTTTATGGACTGCACGACATCGGATGTGACAGAAGCAGTCATTCAGGCGGCGGGCTGCCGCACAGAAGAGGAGATGAACCAAAAGCTGCATATTGACTGCAGATGGTGTAACTGCATGGATGATTTCTGCGCGGTGAATGTGTATGAAAAGGGTACATTTGTCGATATGTGGGGAATCGAAAAATCCGTTTATGGCGGGATACCGGTATCCCATCCCCTGGCAGACGCGGAGACCATAGAGGACATTGACAACTATGCGCATTGGCCGTCGCCGGATAGGATCGATTATGACAAATATATCCAGAAGATGAAAGAATCGGAAGGGTACGCGGTATTCGGCGGAATGTGGAGCCCGTTTCTCGAACAGGCGACCATGCTGATGGGAATGGAAAACTTGATGATACAGATGTATGAGGACCCGGAGCTTGTGGAATATCTGCTGGACAAGATCGTGGATTTCTATCTGGAATGCAACAGGAGGATGTTCGATAAGGCGGGAGACCTGATGCAGATCTTCTTTATGGGGGACGACTATGGGACCCAGAACAGCCTGCTGTACGGGCCGGATCTGTTCCGGCGCTTTATCAAGCCACGGCTAAAGAAACTGTATGACCTGGCCAAGAGTTACGGATATATCGTACAGCAGCATTCCTGCGGCAGTGTGGCGGGGATCATCCCGGACCTGATCGACATCGGGCTGGACGGCCTGCATCCCATCCAGGTATCGGCAGCAGGGATGGATCTGAAGGAATTAAAGGCACAGTTTGGGAAGGATTTATACTTTGCCGGCTCTATGGATGCCATGCATCTGCTGATCGACGGAACGGATGAGGAAATCGAGACAAGGATCAAGGAGACAATGGAACTCTTCGATGGAGGTGGTTTCATCTTCGGACCATCCCAGGGTTTCCTTCCGGAGATCCCAACAGAGCGGATCATCAAGATGTATGAACTGGGCTATCAATATGGAGTAAAATAAGGAGACACAGAAATGGAACAGAAAAAGACAAACTTTATTATCCCGCACACACACTGGGACAGGGAGTGGAGATACCCCATCTGGAAGAACCGAATGCTGCTGATCCAGTTCATGGACGAACTGCTGGAGACATTGGACAAGCACGAGGATTACAACTGCTTCCTGCTGGACGGTCAGGCGGCTCCCATTGACGACTACCTGGATGTAAAGACGGAGAACAAAGAAAAAGTAGAGAAATATATCAAAGACGGCCGGATCGCGGTGGGACCGTGGTACACGCTGCCGGATCTGTATCCCCTGGACGGGGAGTGTCTGGTGCGCAACCTGTTAAAAGGAATCCGCGCGGCAGAGGCACACGGGAAATGCATGAAAGTGGGATACAACTCCTTCGGATGGGGACAGACCGCGCAGTTCCCGCAGCTGTATGACAAGTTCGGCATTAACTTTATTATCTGCGCGAAAAAGGTGTCAAAAGACAGGGCGCCTGAGAGCGAGTTCATGTGGGAAGGTCCGGACGGCACAAAAGTCCTGACTACCCGCCTGGGAGAGAACGCGAGGGCAAACTTCTATTTCTATACATACCTTTACGGAAAATACGGGGTTAACTGCTTAAGCAGTGAGTTCTCGTACCGGCCGGAACTGTCCGGCACGGCGGTGCACAATGCCGGAATGGGACATGAGGATGAGGACTTCTTCATGGTATCTCCGAAGAAGGGCTATAGCAAAGACTGGCTCCACAAAGGATTCACAGACGCGGAGAAAGGGACAGAGGCAACGGTCGCAAAAAATGACAGGCTGTATCTGAACGGAACCGATTTCTCCACCCCGCATCCGGAACTCACGGACATGATCAAAGACTTAAAAGAAGTATTCCCGGATGAGGAATTCGTCAATACCCGCCTGGAAGCATACGCGGAGCGGATGCACGAGGTGCTGGACAAAGACAGTCTGCGCACCGTGTTCGGAGAACTCAGGGACGGCCCGTCCTGCGACTGCTCCGGAAACGCCCTGGCATCCCGCATGTATCTGAAGCTGCTGAACAAGAAGGCAGAGAACATCCTGATCCGCCAGGCAGAGCCATTCATGGCAGTGAACATGCTTCTGGGCAATGGCTATGAAGAAGGATACTTGAGAAAGGCATGGGACTATCTGATTAAATCCCATCCCCATGACTCCATCAACGGCGTGACCCAGGACAAGACAGCGGACGACGTAGAGTACCGGCTGAATCAGGCCATCGAGATGGGACAGGTGCTCTGTGACGAGGCGGCATACGCGGTGATCCGCAAGCTGGACTTGGGCGGAGAATACGCGGGAAAACAGGCGGTTGTCGTCTTTAACCCGCAGCCGTTTGAAATAGAAGAGGTCTGCAAAGTCATGGTCACCACGCCGAGACAGGATGATGTGTGGAGCATGACCGCGCACGATATCCACGGAAACGAGCTGAAGGTGCAGGAGATCAGCAGGGATGAGAAAGACTTCCCGGTCCACGACCTGGAGGCAAGGCCCTGGCCGTTCGCAGTGGACCGCCACCTGATGTATCTGGAGACAGGGAAGATCCCGGCAATGGGATACAAGGTGATCCTGCTGGAGACAAAGAGTAACTTTTCCCGGACGCATTACTACTGGATGGAAATGAGAAAATCCGAAGGGAATGATATCTGCACAGCAGACAATGTGCTTGAAAATGAGAACTTAAAAGTAACAGTCAACTTAAACGGGACAGTCAATCTCCTGGATAAACATACGGGTGAGATTTATGAAAACCTCCACTATTTTGAAGATGCGGGGGATGTGGGAAATTACTGGGCCTACTATCCGCCGTACCATAACCAGATCCACACAACGCTGAGCAATTGCGCGGACGTGTGGTGCGAGGATAATGGTCCGCTGTCCGCCACACTGGGTATCCGCTACTACATGCAGCTGCCGGCCAAGGGATATGAGTCCAAATGCGGCGTGCACGGTGAAGGAAGCAGGAGTAAGGAGACGAAAGAGTTTGAGATCCTTTCCTACCTTACCTTGGCGAAAGGCGCAAAGAGCCTGAAAGTCCGCACGATCGTGGACAATAACGTAGAGAACCACAGACTGAGAGTGGCATTCCCGACTGGAATCAGCGCGGAGATGGTAGACACGGCAGGACACTTTGTGGTAGACAAACGCCCGGCGCATCCGGTCAAAGACGCAGACGGAACCTTCTATCCGGAGATGCGCACACTGCCTATGCAGATGTTCGCGGATGTGAGCGATGACAAGAAAGGTCTTGGCATTGTGAATAGCTGCTTCACAGAGTATGAGATGAAGGACAACCAGACACTTTATTTCACCCTGTTCCGTGCCATGGGCAACATGATCGTGACATGGTGGGAGGCAGTCGGAGAATTCCCGGGCAAGATGGGAAGTCAGCTTCTTAGAAAGATGGAATACGAATACGCCATCTATCCGCATAAAGGAAACTGGGAGGAAGCGGGAGTCTATGCTGAGGCAGGGAAGTTGAACGCTCCGGTCATGGCGTATCAGGTATCCGGCGGATGCGAAGGAAAGCTTCCGTTAGAGCAGGGATTCTTAAGGGTAAGCGACAAGAACCTTCAAGTATCTGCCTTGAAGAAGGCAGAGGACAGAGACAGCCTGATCCTGAGAGTGTATAATCCGACGAGCCAGCCGATCCAGGCTGAGATCTCACTCACAGTGCCGGGAGCAGATGTCAAAGAAGTGATCACCTGTAACATGAACGAAGAGCGGACAGAAGAAGTGCTGGCCGTAGAGAATAACTGCTTCACAGTCAATTTGGGAGTCAACAAGATCAGCACATTCGAGATCATATAAATACGGAACACGATAATGTACCATGACTGCTGGAGATCATGCAGACAGATTACAGCATCAGATCATAATAACAGATCATGAGAGGTAAATAACAATGACGAAAAAAGAACGTATGCTGGCGGCACTCCGCCGCCAGCCGGTTGACAGAATCCCTCGGGGAGAACTTGCGATCGAGGGCGGGTTTGTTGAAAATTTTATCAAAGTCACAGATAAGCCGATGTCTCGCTTTCAGAAAGAGATATATGTGAGAGAAGAACTGGGAATCGATTTTGTTGATATCCATGAATTTCCCAGAAAGCTTCTGGGATATGCGGATGACGGATATCCGATCTATGAGAGCCCGTTTAAAGATGTGTTCAAAGAGACTCCGCACAGTTTCCAGATGTTGAAGCCTGCGCTGGAAGACATCGAGGATGTGGAGGTTTATGAGCCGGCGGATCTCTCTGTGGCAACCCACCATATGCTGGACTTCTATAAAAAAAATACGGATCTCTTCCTGATCTGCCAGGTCAATGGTCCGGTAAGCGGACTGGACTGGTGTCTGGGGATGGAAGATTATATGTGTTACTGTATGACAGATCCGGAACTGGTAGCACAGATGGCGGAGAAACTGATGAAATTTGAACTGGCGAGAGCGAAACTCTTCCTGGATCACGGAGCAGAGGCGATCCTGATCGCAGATGATATTGCCTTTAATACCGGACTGCTGCTTCCGCCGGAGACGATGAAGGCAGTTGCATACCCGTATTATAAGATGATGATCGACGGCATCAAGGCACACAAAGATGTGCCGGTGATTTTCCACAGCGACGGATATCTTTACGATGAACTTCCGAATATCATCGCGTGCGGCTTTGACGCGATCCAGTCCCTCCAGCCATCAGCAGGTATGGACATCGCGAAGATCAAGGAGGAGTTCGGGGATCAGATCTGCCTGATGGGCAATGTGGACCTGAATTATCTGCTTCCGTTCGGGAAGCCGGAAGAGGTAAGAGAAGAAGTCAAGAAACTGGTACAGATAGCAGGACCGGAAGGATTTATTCTCACTACATGCAATATTATTACAGACGCGGTTCCGGTAGAGAACGCGAAGGCGATGTATTATTTTGACAAAGATTAGGAGACAATTTAAACAAAAGCATGATTTTTAAAGCCTCATGGAAGAGAACTGCCTTGTCATTGTAAGGGATGACGGGCAGCTCTTTTTTTGTATTCCTGTGGAGTATACGAGGCATATCTTTTAAAGACAGTGGAGAAATAACTGCTCGTATTAAACCCAAGTTCCATGGCGGTTTCAGTGATATTTTTCTTTTCAAGAAGCAGAGATTTCGCATATTCAATTTTCTGCATATTGATAAAATCCCTCGGGGAAGTCCCTATCTGCGCTTTGAATTTGTGCTTAAACTGCGAGTCAGAAAGACCGCATAAGGAGGCCAGCATTTCAAGGGAAGGGACTTCGCAGATGTGGTCCATAATGTAATTTACCGCCTTTCCAATATCCGGGGAGAGTCCGGGGGTTATCTCCGTGCTGTACTCCAGCAGCTGCCGGATAAATAATGTCAGATAAGCGGCCTCTGTATATTGATTTCCTCTGTTTAGAGCCAGGTGAAATGCCTTTTTCAGCAGAGATTTCATTTTTGATGTATCTGTTTTCACAATATGGGAAGGAGTATGAAAAAGATTTTCAAGCAGATTCTGTGTCGCGGAGGGACTTAAGAAAAGGATCTCGTCTGTTTTTGTGCAGTCTAAATGAAACCAGTAGAATTCACCGGTTGATAAAGGGGTTAAATTGGTCCCGTGGATTTCATCCGGTTTTGTGATAAAAACATCACCTCCGGACAATTTGTAATCCCGATGCTCCGTAGAAAATGTAAAAAGCCCCCTGACAATATAAGTGATTTCAAACAGATTTTTATGATAGTGGGAAACAAGGGGCGCCTCCGCCGCCATGATTTGATAATGCCCGAAGAAATCAAGTCCCGGTATCAGGAGCTGCCCGCCGGTCAAAGTCTGGCGGACATCAGAGAGACAAGATTCGCTGGGGCAGGGGAGCGCTGACGTCATATCGATTTCCTCCTAATCGTGTTTTTGTTTAATTTTGTGCAGTGCCTTATTCTGATAGCAGCATATTTTTGTTAATTATATAATTGAATCTAGCAGAAGTCAATTGAATCCCGGCAGGTGAAAATGGAAAGGTGGAAATGGAAAGATGAATGGAAGAGAACGAATGCTGACCGCGCTGGATGGAGGGTGTCCGGACAGGCTTCCGGCGACGACACATCATGTCATGGATTACTTTCTGGATACATACATGGACGGATGTACGTCCCAGCAGTTTTTCGGACAGATGGGACTTGACCCGATCTACTGGGTCAATGATTATGAGTATACAGAGAAGGAGAATGAGAGCTGGCGCATCGAGTCAGAAGAGCTGCCCGGGCAGGCGTATAAGACGGTGCAGTATTGGGTTCGGACGCCTAAGAAAACGCTGAGCATGGTACTGCAGTCAAATCAGTATACCACATGGATATCGGAACATTTGATCAAAGAGAAAAAAGATATTGAGATCCTGGCACAGTATCTGCCTAGTCCAATTGCTAGAAAAGATCTTATCAACGAGGCGGCCGCCAGGTATCCGGAAAGTATTATCCGGGGAAATATCCCATCTTTTGACATCTTCGGGCAGCCGGGCTGCTGGCAGGATCTGGCGTGTATTTATGGCATACAGGATCTGATTATGGAGACATACGACGACCCGAAGTGGGTAGAAGAAGCGCTGAACATCCTTCTAAAACGAAAGCTGGATTATACGGTTACGCTGGAAGGGTGCAGATATGACATTTTGGAACTTGGAGGCGGCGACGCGTCTACAACCGTTATATCTCCCGGAATATTTGATGAGTTTGTGGCGCCGTATGACAGCCAGATCGTAAAGGCAGTGCAGGAAAAGGGCATCCGGGTCGTGTATCACACGTGTGGGGGCATGATGCCGATCCTGGAGAATATCGCCGACATGGGGGTAGACGCGATGGAGACATTTACCCCGGTGGATATGGGCGGAGATGTTGATCTTGCCGAAGCCAAGAGACGGATCGGCGGCCGGGTATGTATGATCGGTGGATTTGATCAGTTTCATTTCTTTACGGGATGTACGCCGGAGGATACCAGGAGAAAGGTAAGGGAATGCTTTCAGGCAGCAGGGTCAAATGGCGGGTTCATTCTCTCGCCGTCAGACCATTTCTTTGACGCTGATCCCGAGCTGATCCGCGCGTTTGCTGATGAAGCGGCAAAATGTATCTATTAACAACGACACTGAAAGGAGAGAAATACGATGACAGATTCTAGAACATTGGTATACCAGACACTTCAATATGAAGATCCCGAACGGATTCCCCGCCAGATATGGGATATCCGCTGGACCTATGACAATTACCCACAGGAAATAAAAAAATTAAAGCAGGAATATCCGGATGATCTCGTAACGTGTCCTCGGTTCTTAAAAAGTGAACCCAGTCGCAAGGGAGATCCTTATACGCTTGGCACCTACATAGATGAGTGGGGGTGCGTATTTGAAAATAGATTTGAAGGGATTATCGGCGAAGTAAAGAGCGCACAGATTGTTTCGGATGAATGGGAAGAAGCGGCGGATCTCAAAGTACCGGAGGCATTGCTGGATCTGGACACAGACGCGGTGAACGCGTACTGCCATAATACAGACAGGTTCGTCCTGGCAGAAACAACGGTGCGGATTTTTGAGAGACTGCAGTTCCTGGCGGGAACAGAAAAAACATTAATGGATCTGTATATGGACCCAGATAGTATGAAGCCGGCCATACAGAAAGTACATGAATTTTTCTGCCGGGAAATGGAGGCGTGGGCAAAGACAGATGTGGACGCTATGGTGTTTCAGGATGACTGGGGTACCCAGATCAGTCTGCTTATATCACCAGAATTGTGGAAAGAGATTTTTAAACCGCTGTATGCGGACTATAAAGCCATCGCAAGACAATACGGAAAAAAGCTGTTCATGCATTCAGATGGATATATTTTAGACATCATCCCGGAACTGATCGATATTGGCATAGACGCCCTGAATTCTCAGATATTCTGTATGGGACTGGATAAACTGGAACAATTCAGAGGAAAGATTACCTTCTGGGGTGAAATAGACAGGCAGCAGATCCTGCCTTTCGGATCAAAAGAGGATGCGGACCAGGCGGTGCGGAGCGTCAAAAAGCATCTGTGGGATCGTGGGGGCTGTATCGCGCAGTGTGATTTTGGAGTTGGGTCAAAACCGGAAAATGTATTCCAGGTGTTTAAAACATGGGATGAGATAGGGAGGAGAAACAGGATATGAAAACAAAAAAAGCGGGGGTGTCACGGTGGAAAAGGGCTGTGCTGAGTGGAATGTTATGTGCATCAATGGTTGTACAGAATGGACCGTTTCTATTTCCCGACCCGGTGAGCGTACTGGCAGAAGAGAACGAGTACCAGATCGTGCTTACGGATGATTTTGAAAGCTATGGGGAGGGGGCGCTTCCATCTGATCGTTACCGCTCTGTTGATGAAGGGTGGAGGGTTGTGAGTGACGGCAGCGGAGGAAAGGCGGTCACAGCTTCAGTAAATGAGACAGAAACACTGAAAGTGATCCAGGCAGACTGTGCATACATGGACAGAGGGATTGCATTTGATTTTAAATATGATGGAGAATTTAAAAGATAGGACGGTTTTTATATCCGCCTTGCTTCCAGAGAAGATGGAACCAATCGATATTATTCTTTATGCCCGGGCTTTGGAAGCGCGAATATTGTGGCAGACGCTAACATTAAGAGCGCCCAGGAAGAGATGAAACCAGATACATGGTATCGGTGTGAAAGCAGTATCAAAGACGGTCAGATGAAGATTAAAGTATGGGAGAGGGACCAGGAAGAACCGGCAGACTGGGATCTGACATACAGCTATGGACAGCTTGGAGGTTCAGCGGAAGATACTTATATGGAGTTTATGCTGGATGCCAGAAGCGGAGGCTCCAATGTATCCGCGCTTGTAGATAATCTGGAAATCGGAGGCTGGGAAGAAGAACCTTTTATAGAGACAGAGCCGGGGTATACTTATTTTGCGGATGATTATGAATCTTATGAGCCCGGAGCGGCGGATAAGGATACAATGCCTGCGCAGTATACCGTGATTGATGACGGCTACAGTATCGCAGAGACAGATGACGGTCAGGTACTGCAGGTGACGACGGACGCAGACACCGAGACCACAGGAACAGCACAGATGATTCTGGACTGTGACCTGGTGGACAAACAGGTTACATATGATTTTCGTTTTGATAAAGATTTTACCGGGCATGACGGGTTTTATATTAAGCTGCATGCCCAGCCCAATGGTTCAGGATCGGATGATGAATATTATTATTCTCTGAATCCGAATTTTGGATCAAATAATATCATTGTATCCTGTAATACGCAGAATCTCCAGAAAGTAAGCAAAACGATAAGCAAAGATACCTGGTATACATGTAAGAGCCAGATATATAACGGGAAAATTCGGGTTAAAGTATGGCCCAGAGAGGAGCAGGAACCGGAAAATTGGGATATTGATACCGCTCTGAGCGGGTTCGAGCTGAAAAAGGAAGGTACCAGGTATAAAATCCAGTTTGTGGACCGCATTGGAGGAAATGGCCCGGTTACAGGACAGATCGACAATTTCTCAATCAAGACATGGGAACCGCTGAACGAAAAAGAGGAGTATATCGTTACTGCAAAAGCATTTCCAGAAAATGCCGGAACCGTAAGCGGAAGCGGCAGGTATCTGGCGGGAAACCAGGTTACAGTCAGCGCGTACCCGAAGGAAAATTACCGTTTTGTAAACTGGACAGATGAGACAGGAGCCGTAGTAAGTACGGAGAAAAAATATATATTTACAGTGGATTCAGCGCAAACGCTGACAGCGAACTTTGAGGAGACTTCTCTTGAGATTCAGTCCTTTATGGCAGACGGGCTGACCCAGCTGGCCGAGATCGATCCGGATGCAAAAACGGTTACTCTCAGATTCGCGTCAGATGTAGATTTAAGTTCTGTACGCCCGTATTTTTATTACACGCCTGATTTTACGCCGTCTGTGAAGCCATATGACAAAATGGATCTCAGGACCCCGGTCAGCTTTGACGGCTGGACAATCACAGCGCAGCAGAATACTTTAATGCAGGAATTTTATGTTGATCCTGAGCATGGAAGTGACAGTAATGCCGGCACAGAAGAGAAGCACGCGTTCGCAACGATTGAGCGGGCGCAGCAGGCGGTCCGAGAGATTACAGACTGGAACGGAGATGTGATCGTCCATCTGGCGGAAGGCAGTTATATCCTGGATGAGACGCTGAAGTTTACAGCAGAGGATGGAGCTGATAAAGGGTACGCAGTGCTTTACAAAGGCGCGGGGGCCAATGAGTCTGTAATATCAAGCGGGATTCAGCTGGAAGGATGGAAAAAGAGCAGTGACGTTCCAGGAGTGGATAATGTGTATGAAATCGATGTGCCGGAAGGCGCTGAGTATTCCAGGGATCTTTTCGTGGGAAATAAAAAAGCAGACTTGGCATCAGGAACGGATCTTATGGGCTGTTTTTCTGACCGTAACAGCTATGGGTATACAGTCAGCGGGGCCGCGGAAGAGATGAGTACCTGGAGGAACCAAAGCGATATTGAATTCGTGTACGATGTGGGATGGACCAGCAATATCCTTCCGGTAAAAGAAATCGTAAACAATAATGGAACCGTGGAAGTCCATATGAAGGAGGAACCCTTCGAGAATTCGAGAATAAAACTGAACTGTAATCCCAATAAGCCGACAGCGGTTCAGAATGCTTTTGAACTGCTGGATGAAGAGAATGAATGGTATTTTGACCGGGAGGCAGGTAAAATCTATTATATTCCGGAGGATGGGAAGAATCCCGACGATCTTGTCATGATTCTGCCGGCTCTGGATAAACTTGTAGAAGTAAAAGGAGAAAAAGAGAATAAGATATATGGTCTTGGATTCCAGGATGTGGGATTCAAATACACTTCGTTCTTACGTCCTCATATTGAAGGGCAGATCGAGCTTCAGGCCAGTTTTGTATTCGACCCGGATATGAAAGAGACCAACAATCACGATAATTTTGTAAAGACTCCGGGAGGAGTCACTGCTGCTTATGTGGAAGGCATGCGGGTAGACGGATGTATTTTTGCCGCTATGGCAGCAGGGGGCTTTGATTATGAAGAGGGCGTTGTGGGAAGCACGGTGACCGGGAGCAGGTTTGAGCAGCTCGGCGCTGCCGGCATGCAGATCGGCGGGGTTCGTGTCCGAGATGCCCAGCCATACTCGGAAGTCACATACGAGCAGGGTGTGTTGAATGAAAACGCGGGCGCTGATCCTCTGAGAGTGACGGAAAATATTTTTATTTATTCAAACGTTGTTGATACTGTGGGAGTGAATTTCCGTGGCAGCATCGGCATATGGGTCGGCTATGTAAGAGACTGTACACTTGCGAATAATACATTAAGAAACATTTCCTACAGCGGCATTTCTGCCGGATGGGGAAGGGCATCTGGGACAAGGGAGGCAGACAGGACTTCCCCAATTATTATAAATTTGATACCCCTGCGATTCAGGCGAGATTTGTGATAGAGAATAATAATATAAGCAGCTGTATGCAGAGGCTGAATGACGGGGGCGCGATTTATACGTTGTCCAACACACCGGGCTCCATTATACGCGGCAATTATATCCATGATATTCCAAATCCCTACGGTGCGATTTACCTTGATGAAGGGACGGGCGGGTTTGTGGATATATCCCATAACGTGGTATACAATGTTTACCGGCCGTATTTCTACCATCTCGTAGCACATTATAATGACTATATGAAAGAATGTGAAGAAGCCCAGCATGATAATTTCTTTACCAGCGGAGAACCCGAAGCGGCAGACGATCCGGACTTTATCGCAGTAGAGAAAAATGCGGGGACTATAGAAGAAATGACACCTCCGGAACTGACAGAACCGGCGAAACAACCGGAGAAAGAGCCGGTCAGCAGGATGACCCTGGAATACTTCCTTAACAAGGCAAAAGGTTATATGGAAGAGGGAGCCACAGACGGGCTCGTTGAGTCAGTGAAGCAGCTGTTCGCGGACGCGATCGCGGAGGGCGAGGCAGTGATGGCGGATGAGGATGCCACAAGAGAAGAAGTCATGAATGCGGCATTCAAGCTGATGACGGCGATTCAGGCCCTCGACTTCAAGGCGGCTGACAAGACGGATCTGGAGATGGCTGTGGAGCTGGCAGATATGATCGACTTAACAAAATATGTGGAAGAAGGACAGGCAGAATTCCTCACGGCAAAAGAAGCGGCTCAGGGCGTGTTGGATGATGGAGACGCTCTGCAGGCCGACGCGGACTCGGCATGGAACGCGCTCGTAGACGCAATGGAAGCCCTCCGTCTGAAAGCGGACAAGTCTACTCTGCAGGATCTGGTAAACCTTGTACAGGACCTTGATCTGAACCAGTATACGGAAGAGAGTGTACAGGTGTTCCGGGCGGCAGGAACAGGTCTCGCAGCGGCAGGCAGAAGAAAAAAAGGCAGATAAGACAGAATGAAAATATCCCCGATGGAATCACAGATGTGAAGGATTCTCTGATTCTGTCGGGGATGTCATGTTTGTTCAGCCTGTCTTTGTCTTACATACTCCGTGGGAGAGCACAGGCTGAACCGTTTGAAGACAACTGCGAAATAACTGCTGTTGTCAAACCCGAGCATGGAGGAAACCTCTGTCACGGACATCCCTTCCAGGAGGAGGGTCTTTGAGTACTCGATCTTTTCGTAGTTGATAAACTGCCTGGGCGAGAAGCCGATCTGGGTTTTGAACTTCTGCTTAAACTGAGAGACCGACAGATGGCTGATATCCGCCAGATGCTCCAAGGAGATCTCTTCTGTGAGATGATCCAGTATGTAGTCCAGGGAGCGCCCGATATCCGGCGTCAGTTTAAAGGCAGTTTGATTTTGGTATTCGATCAGCTTATAAAGAAGCAGGCTGAGGTACTGGCCTGCGAGCTGAGGGCTGCCGCAGGCGGCAGAGATGTCGAACGCGGATTTGATCAGTGGATAGATCTCGCTGCTGTCGACATGCAGCTGAGGAGAATCGAATAACGACAGCTTTTCAATGACATACCGGGCGGCGTCCTGGTTCAGGAAGAGGAACCGCGCAGGATCAGCGCGGAGGTGGAACCAGTACATCTCACAGACAGAGATGGGAAGAGAATTGGTACTGTGGACCTGATCGGGCTGAGTGATGAACACATCGCCGCCGCTTAATTTATAATTGGTCCCATCAATAGAGAAGATCGCAGATCCGGCAGAGATATAAACAATTTCAAAACAGTTTCTGTGGAAATGCGGCGGGAGTGATTCGGTCGCGTTTATACGGTTCTGCTTTCCCAACAGGAGAAGGGCCGGGATCTGAGTCTCATTTTGGGTTAATATCCAGCGGTGTCCCGTGTGCTCATAATGATTGATCAGTTCAACTGCGCGGTTCATAAAATTTCCTCCTGTGCTATCTGCTGTAATGCCTGAATATGACTCGGAATCAAAGCAGGATTGATAGGACTGATTATAGCAGATATCAGGAAAAGATAAAATATGTGCCAAAATAATTCTACTCATTGCCAAAAATTTGATCCATAGCAGGAAGCATATTATTATAAGCTGTTATTCGAAGAGGATGGGCTGACAGCAGTGATAAAAATTGAAACGACAAGAAATGGAGACTGGAAAGATGAAGAATGATTATCCGGGAATCGGACATGTAGAAAATATGATCGAACTGCCAGAGACTTCTGACGGAAGTTTTGTGCGCGGAAAAGAAGGAGTGGAGGCGGTCTATACGCCTCTTGACAGGAAGGTGGAATTTGTCTCATTCGCGGACAAGACCATGTGTTATGTAAAGTCGGCAATGGGATATCCGGCGTGGTACAAAGTGCCGGAAGCACGCTATGAGGGTCCCGCGTCAGCCATCCTGATGGACCTGGACGGGACAAGCGTGAGGAGTGAATCATTCTGGATGTGGATCATTGAGCAGACCATCGCCAGGCTGATGAAGAATCCCAAATTCCAGCTGGAAGCGGTGGATGAACCACATGTATCCGGGCATTCGGTGTCGGAGCATCTTCAGTACTGCATAGACAAATACTGCCCGGATAAGACGGTGGAGGAAGCAAGACAGATCTATTTCGCGGCCACAGAATATGAGATGAAGGAAATTCTGGAAGGGAGAGGAAAGCAGGGGGCATTCACCCCGGCGCCGGGACTGAAGGAGTTCTTATATGAGGTGAAAGCGCACGGTATCCGAATCGGGCTTGTGACATCCGGGCTTTATACAAAGGCAATGCCGGAGATTATCTCCGCTTTCCAGACGCTGAATATGGGAGACCCGCTGGAATTTTACGACGCCATTATTACGGCCGGCACCACATTCAAAAAGGGACAGACCGGGACCATCGGCGAGCTGGCGCCCAAACCGCATCCCTGGCTGTATTCGGAGACGGCGCGGGTCGGTCTTGGTATCATAGAAGAAGAAAAAGCGAGAGTCGTGGGATTCGAGGATTCATCAGCTGGAGTCATGGCGATCCGCCTGGCGGGATTCCAAGCAGTGGGAATCAACGGGGGCAACATCCAGGCAAGCGGCGTGGAATCACTCTGTATGGACCAGTATGACCTTCTGGCGGACGCGCTGCCGTTATTGTTAGGAAAATAGAAACGTCAGAGAATGGAGGCGGCTAAATGAGTGTGTTAAAACTTCAGCCGGCATATAAGGATTATTTGTGGGGCGGACACCGGCTGGCGGATGAATACAATAAGGCGTATGACGGAGAGGTTCTGGCCGAGTCATGGGAACTGTCCTGCCATCCGGACGGCCTGTCTAAAATTGGGAACGGTCCGTATGCGGGAAAGACGCTGAAAGAATACATAGAGACAGAAGGGAAAGAAGTGCTGGGAGTCAACTGCCGGAGATTCCGTGATTTCCCGGTGTTGATCAAGTTTATTGACGCGAAGCAGGATCTGTCTGTTCAGGTCCATCCGGACAACCGGTACGCGCTGAAAAACGAGGGCCAGTACGGCAAGACCGAGATGTGGTACGTGGTAGATGCCGGAACAGAGGCTTTCCTCTATTATGGATTTCGAAAAGAGATCAGCAGAGAAGAATTCGCGGAGCGGGTAGAAAATGATACCCTTTTAGAGGTGCTTCACGCGGTCCCTGTACAGAAAGGAGATATTCTTTTTATAGAGGCCGGAACGATCCACGCCATTGGAAAAGATATCCTCATTGCGGAAATCCAGCAGAACTCTAACGTCACATACCGGGTCTATGATTACGGGCGTGTGGGGAAGGATGGGAAGAAACGGGACCTCCATATCGAGAAGGCGCTGGCTGTTACAAACAGAGTTCCCATACTCAGAGGAAAGAACAGTTACCCCCACGTGGCGGACTGCGATTACTTCACTGTGGACAAGCTGAATCTGGACGGAAAGATGATGAACCGCATGGAAGGGTACGTATCAGAAGAAAGCTTTGCCAGCATCCTGATCCTGGACGGAGAAGGGAGGGTCTTCTGCGAAGGAGATAAGACAGGCGTTACATATAGAAAAGGCGACAGCCTGTTTCTCCCCGCGGGAAGTGGAAGCTATGTGGTGGAAGGCCTCTGCGACGCTCTTGTCACGACAATCCGGGACAAGGCTGCCCCGGTGCGGATCGGAGTCGATATTGGAGGTACTAACACAAAGATCGGGATTGTTGACGCGCATCAGAAGCTGATTGATGTCAGGAGTATACCGACCAAGGCGGACAGGACGCCGGAAGAGGTGACTGCGGACATTGGGAAGGCTGTGCTGGATACGCTGGATGAGAACGGGATCGCTCTGGATCAGTGCATGGGCGTGGGTGTCGGCATGCCCGGTACTGTAGATCAGAAGCGCGGGATCGTGCGGTATTCCAATAATATCCGGTGGGAAAATGTTCCCCTGGCACAGGAACTTGGGAAATACCTTCCGGTACCGATCGAGATCGCGAATGACGCGGACTGCGCGGCGCTGGGCGAGGCGGCAGCGGGAGCGGGAAGAGAAGTGCAGAATATGGTCATGATTACCCTGGGCACGGGAGTCGGCGGGGGCGTCATACTGGACGGCAGGATTTTTGAGGGCCGGCTTGCGGGAGGATGTGAACTGGGACATATGGTCATCCACGAAAACGGGGAACTGTGCACCTGCGGGCGCAGAGGATGCCTGGAAGCTTACGCGTCAGCGACAGCCCTTATAAGAGATACGAAGCGCGCTATGGGAAAGGATCGAAATTCCTGCCTGTGGGAGCTCTGCGGCCAAGACGCGGACAGAGTTACCGCGGAAATGGTATTCGCCGCGGCGGCGCAGAGAGATCCGGCGGCGAAGAAAGTCGTGGATGAGTTTATCCGTCACTTGAGCATCGGGATTGTTAACATCGTAAATATTTTCCGTCCGGAAGCCGTGCTGCTGGGCGGGGGGATCTCAGCCCAGGGGAGGGTGCTGACAGACGGGATCAATGAGAGGCTGAAGGAGGAGTGCTTCGGGAAAGAGCACGGACAGATACCGGTGGTGAAGACTGCCCAGCTGGGCAATCAAGCCGGGATGATCGGGGCAGCCAATTTACTGATGGGGAAATAAAAAATGAACGGATAGAGTTCGGGATAAAGAAAAAAGGGATGATGATATAACACCTATCGATGGAACAATCGGCAGGTGTTATTTTTTACAGGAAAAATGGCAGAAAACGAGGGAAATCCTAAAATATGTGAACTTACTGCTGAAATAAATCCCCCTGTTTTCAGAGGAAGAAGCATATATTGAAAGCAGAAAGGTTTGGTATTTGTGCCCTGGGACAGTGCCGGGAAGATGGATCATTAATTTTGTACGACATTCAAAGATAATTGCAGTATAAAAATGATATTGATAATATCAACTATAAGAGAAAGACAGGAGGGAATGACGATGACAGATTCAAGAACATTAGTGTACCAGACACTTCAAAAAGAAGGGCCGGAAAGGTTTCCCCGGCATGTGTGGGATATCCGGTGGACCTATGACCACTTCCCGCTGGAGATGAAAAGATTAAGAGAAGTGTATCCGGATGATATCGTATGGTGCCCCCAATTCTTAAGAAGAGACAGCGGGTGCGAGGGAGATCCCTATGCGATCGGTACTTATACAGACGAGTGGGGATGTGTGTTTGAAAACAAATTTGAAGGGATCATCGGTGAAGTGAAGAATGCCCAGATCATTTCCGACGAGTGGGAAGAGGCTGCGGACATCAAAGTGCCGGACGCGCTGCTGGACCTGGATGTGGAAGCGGTCAATGCATTCTGCCGGAATACAGAACAATTCGTAGTGGCGGGCTCATCTGTGCGAATTTTTGAACGTCTGCAGTTCCTGGCGGGAACGGAAAAAACACTGATGGATCTGTATCTGCAGCCGGATGGAATGGATGCCGCCATACAGAAGGTTCATGAATTTTTCTGCCGGGAGCTGGAGGCATGGGCACAGACGGATGTAGACGCGTTGTTTATCCAGGATGACTGGGGGACTCAGATCAGCCTTCTGATATCGCCGGACCTGTGGAGAGAGGTCTTTAAGCCGCTTTACGCGGATTACGCGGCTGTGGCGAGAAAATATGGCAAGAAGATCTTCATGCATTCGGATGGCTATATCCTGGATATTATTCCGGATCTGATCGAGATCGGGATTGATGCCCTGAATTCCCAGATCTTCTGCATGGGACTGGAGAAGCTGGAGCAGTTCAGGGGAAAGATCACTTTCTGGGGTGAGATAGACAGACAGAACATCCTGCCATTTGGCTCGGAGGAGGATGTGGATCATGCTGTGAGAAGCGTGAAAGAACATTTGTGGGAGCATGGAGGCTGCATCGCGCAGTGTGATTTCGGAGTCGGGGCGAAACCGGGGAATGTCTTCCAGGTGTTCCGGACATGGGAAGAGATTGGAGGGGAGACAGAAAAACAAAAATAATTGAACTAAATGTGAAAAAATTGTTCCTTAAATATTCTTGTTTAAGAATATACTGAGCAAAAAGGAGCGCTAGCGATGTTTAGGCTTTGAAACTGTACCGGAAAGGGGGAGGGAAATCAGGAACAAGAGCTTGAATATAATATGAACATGACGGAGGAAAGGCAATGAGAAAGAGAAGAACAGCGGTCAGGGTGACGGCATCAGCACTTGCAGTATGTCTGATTGCGGGATGTATGCCAGTTGGAACCGCACGTCAAGTAAAGGCGGCAGATATGGCAGACGCCAACTGGGAAGAAATTCAGTCCATCGTTGGAAGATATTATGGCGAGTGGAAAGATACTTTATATTCCGGTGCGGTTACGGATAGAACACCAAATACCGCGCTGCTGGGAAACGGAGATGTGGGAATTACATCCGGCGGTGATGAGACATCCAAGACCTTTTATGTTTCAAAAAGTGATTTCTGGGCATACAATGGGAAACCAATGTTGATCGGCGGAGTGACAATTGGCGAAAAGCAGAAAGAAGTGATTGAGACAGGGGAAAACCTTGCGCCTACATACAAAACCGTGACCGCGAGCAGCATTTATGAAAACTTTTATCCGGAGTTTGCGGTAAATGGGGATATGCAGCAAAGTGAAAATGGCTATGGATGGGTTACATACCGCCCGCAGGATGAGCAGCAGGGAGGTAAGAAAGAGTTCTGGCTGCAGCTGGAGTTCGAAGAACCGATCACCATTGCAAGGTATGTTGTGAAAAGTGATGGCGCTGTCAGACCGGGATATGAGGCGAATAACACGAGTGACTTTGAACTGCAGATCAGCGATACCGGTGAGGAAGGTACTTGGATCGCGGCAGATACAGTTGTAGGAAATGCAGAAAGTATATTTGACAAAAACCTGGATACTCCGGTGCAGGCGAAATATGTGCGGCTCTTTATCACGAAACCGACACAGGAAACGAATGCGGACAACAGACAGAATCCGCGTGCAAGGATCGGGCAGTTCGAACTGTACGCGGAGGAAAAAGAAGACACGGAATCCAAGAACTATGCGCTCAACAAACCGGTTAAAGTATGTTCTGCATATACAGACCGGGGCGTGACGCATGGTGGAGATTTCATGGTTGACGGTAATACGTCGACGAAATGGTGTTCACTTCATGACGATGAATCCGTGCACTGGGCGATTGTTGATCTTGGTGAAAAGAAAAATATCGGATACTATAAGATTCTGCATTCGGGAGTTGTCGGAGAAACCCAGCATAATACCGCAGCCTATCAGCTGCAATATTTGGATTCAGAAGAAGAAAGCTGGGACAGCATAGACACAATCGACGAATCTCTTTGGAAAGATATGGATGTTGTGAATGGAAATACAAGCACAACGACAAGTAAGGCGTTTGACACTCCCGTAAGCGCCCGTTATGTGCGCCTTCTTGTTACAAATCCGGCGCCGGGCAACAAGGCAGCAAGAATCCATGAACTTGATCTGAGAGAAGAAGCGCCACTTGAGTTTTATGAGAAGCAGGATATTCTGAATGCGGAGATCCAGACGACACAGGAACTGGCTGACGTCCCGACAGAGATGAAGACATGGCTTGCGTCCGATTCGAATGTGTTAGTCACGGAACTAAAATCTATTGGAACAGAAGACGGCAGCTTCCAGGTGGACACATGGGCAAGTACGAATAATAAGGCAAACAGGCCAATCACGGCGGTAAATGATGAGGCAAGCGTAACTGTGACCAGATCTACCGAGAATTCACAGCCAGACAATGATGAGTCTCATGTATCAAAAGCAGCATTATCAACAAAGATTATTGGCGCAGAAAACGTAGTAGCTGAGTCGGATGATAAAAATGGAAAAGGAAACCTGACATTTACCCTGCCGGCAGGTGAAACTGTTTATATTGTTACAGCAGTCGGCGGAGGCGGCAGAACTTATCACAATGACGGAAGCCTTTGGGAAGATAAGGAAGAACCAGAGAGCGAAGCTGCAGATATGCTGGACTTTGTTTCAGATACAGAAGCGCTGGAAGAGTTAAACAGTGCGCGCCAGGACTGGTGGAAAGATTTCTGGAGCGCTTCGTATGTTGATTTTGGCTCAGAGGATGAGAATCTGAACAAAGTCCAGAAATATTATTATGGAGCCCAGTATATTCTGGGAAGTACGGTAAAAGAAGGGAAAGAAGCGCCGGGACTTTTCGGAATCTGGCATACGACAGACAATGCGGCCTGGAGTTCCGATTATCATCTGAATTACAATTTTATAGCAACATTTTACGGAACGAATTCCAGCAACAGGTCAGAACTTTCGATCCCTGGTGTAGAAGCGCTTCTCGAATTTGTAGAAAAAGGGCAGGAGAGAGCGTCCTCTGTGGACGAATTAAAGAGGATCAAGTCAGATTTTGTAGAACAGAAGATTGCAAAAGGCGATATTGACCCGGAAAAAGGAATCGAGGGAGCGATCTTGTATCCGGTAGGAATCGGACCTTGGGGTATGACGCTTGACAATAATTATCACAATGAAGCTTTAAATGCGGTATATAACTCTTATCTGATGACCCAATATTACGATTACACCAAGGATAGAGAATTCCTTGAGAACGGCGTCTATGACTTCATGAAGCAGGCGGTCGCTTTCTATGAGGCATGGCTTGAAAGGGAAGAGACAACAGAAAATGAAGACGGCTATAAATATGTCCTTTATGCGGGATATAACGAGGGATCCTGGGCGATCAACCCGGCAGTGGAACTTGCGGCATTAAAGGGTACGCTCAGAAACCTGATCCGATTCAGTGAGGAACTTGGACGAGATGAGGATAAGAGGAGAGACTGGATCGATCTCTATCAGCATCTAGGAGGCCAGCCGACAACAGTTGTCAATGGAAAGACAGTGCTGGCTCTTGGAGAGAAGCAGTGGAACGGCAGCAGCTGGGTGGATCTTCCGAGTCCGATCCCGGGCGACGGCAACGCGCTTCCGTTGGATGCGATGATCCCGGGCGGTGTATACAACTATTTCTCATCACCGGAAGACCTGCAGATGGTGTGGGATACGATCGATGTATTTTCCCAGAGAGGCGCATGGTCGCAGATCAATAACTTCCCGAGGTTATTCCCAGAAGCGGTAAAATCAAGATATCCGGTCGATACAGTAGTGACAAAGCTGGTTGATGTCATTAACCGGCAGATGGCACCGAACCTGAGGATTAATGACAATACACATGGTGTGGAGAAATGCGGTTCTACAGAGACCATCAACAGCATGATGCTGATCACGGAAGAAGGAATTACCAAACTCTTCCCGAACTGGTACACAGACAAAGACGCGAAGTTTGTCAGCTTACGGGCAAAGGGCGCCTTCACAGTATCCGCGGAGTACGACGGCACAGCGCAGGAAGCCAAGAACGTCACCATCACCAGTGAGGCGGGAGAGGACATGACCCTGGTATCCCCGTGGGAAGAAGGAATGACGGTAAAAGACGCGCAGGGAAATATTGTAGAGACAGAAAAAGGCGCTGTTCCGAATTGGGAAGACCAGGAAAACGCGGCATATACCTTCGCGACCACAGAAGGTGAGACCTACACCATAGAGAAAGGGGAAGCAGAGACAGAAAAACCGAGCAAAAGCACCCTGGAATACTTCCTGGATAAGGCAAAAGAACATCAGGCGGCTGGAGATGTAGACAGTTGTGTGGAGTCCATCCAAAACCTGTTCACAGAGGCAGTCGCGGAAGGTGAAGCGGTGATGACAGATGAGAATGCCACGTATGAGGAGATCATGAATGCCACAGTCAAGCTGATGAAAGCGATCCAGGCGCTGGACATGAAAGCGGCGGACAAGACGGACTTGGAGATGTCAGTAGAGCTTGCGAAGAGCATTGACCTGACTGACTACGTAGAAGCAGGGCAGGCGGAATTCCGACAGGCGCTGTCAGACGCGGAAGCAATCCTGGCAGACGGGGACGCCATGCAGGCAGAGACAAACGAGGCATGGAGCGCGCTTGTGGACGCGCTTGGCAGCCTGCGCCTGAAAGCGGACAAGAGCGCGCTGGAGGATCTGCTGAACAGCCTGGAAGAGCTGGATCTCAGTCCGTACACAGAAGAGAGTGCGGCAGTTTTCCGTACTGCTTTTGCCAGCGCGCGGGCAGTGATGGCGGACACGGCGCTGTCGGCGGATGAGCAGAAGACGGTGGATGACGCGGTACAGGCATTAGGTGACGCGAGGGAACAGTTAGAGCTGAAGGACGGCACCGGCGGAGACAGCAGTACCGGAAAGGAAGATAGCAATACTAAGGACGGAGATGGCAATATCGGAAACGAAACCGGTCAGAATCCAGACAGCGGGGACTACAATGAGGATGACCAGCCTGCGTCAGGCAGTGCGGACAAGAAAGCAGACATTCCGAAGACTGGAGATGAAGCAGTACCAGTGATATGCTTCGGTATGTTGATCGTTACAGCAGCCTGGGTTACAGTAATGATTAAATTTAGGCGAAAGCGCTGCGAATAAAGATAAGAAATTATCATCATAACAAGAAACACAGGCCGGTTAGGAGAAAATGTCCGGTCTGTTTTTTAATCTAATTTTGCAGCGGTTTCAGAAAAACATTAAAATCAATGGAAAAAGCATCTTGGCAGGATCGTGATATAAACAGTCGGTATCGGAATATATTTCGCTATATAAAAATAGTAAAATTGAGCTATCAGAACATGTTCGTAAAATATAGTCAGGTGTTGAACGGAATGGAGGGAAGCAAACAGATGAGAAAAAACTACAGGTTAAAAAGAATGTTGGCGGCAGGTCTGGCGGCAGTCATGCTTGCGGGTGGAATGAATGTAAGTGTGCCGGAGGAAGCACGTGCCGCGGAAACGGATATCAACTGGGAGCAGATCCGGGAAGTAGTGAGTCGGTATTATGGAGAGTGGACAGACACAACATATCCGGGACAGATGTCAGATCTCACTCCAGACACGGCTTTGATGGGAAATGGAGATGTGGGAGTGAATTCAGGGGGCAGTGCTGATGAAAAGACATTTTACATATCCAAGGGGAATTTCTGGGAATACAATGGTACACAAAAAGCATTAGGGGGATATACGATCCGTGGACAGCAGGAGGAGAGGGCTGATCTCGCGTATAAAAAGCCGGTACAAGTGTCTTCGCAGTTTACAGGGGAAGCGAAAGGCACTTTGGTGGACGGAGATGACCAAACCCAATGGACAAGCTCTGAATATAATCATTATGAGGATCACTGGGCAGTGGTGGACCTGGGAACCGTAAAAAAGATTGGATACTGGGTGGTAAAAAACCGGGGTGTGATTAACAGTGCGGAGCGAAATCTGAATACTTCTGATTTTAGGCTGGAGTATAGCAATGACGGAGAATCCTGGAACAAAATAGCTGATATAACTGGGAATACACAAGATATTGTCACCGGGGTAACGGATGTTGAGGCAAGATATGTCCGTCTATATATTACAAAGGGAAGCCAAAGTGACAATCAATATGCCCGGATAGCAGAACTGGAACTCTATGAAGAGGAATCCAGCAGCAATAATTTTGCGCCGGAATACGTAAGTGTTTTATCCAGCAGCAATGATACTTTTGGACTGGGGAATTTTGGGGATGTGAAAGCAGTTGATGGCAGCTTTCAGCAGAATGAGACCGGATGGGGATGGTGCACCTATCCGATCGATCAGTCCGTACAGGAGCCCCAGTGGCTTCAGGTTAACTTCTCAGAAGAGAAATATCTGGTTCAGTATCGACTGTTCAGCGATGGAGCGGCTCGTGAAATTGCCAGAGAATGTAATTCATACGACTTCCAGCTTCAGTACAGGAATGGGGATGAAGAGGAATGGCAGACCGCGGACGACGTAAGAGCAAATACCGAAAATATTTATAATAAGGTACTGGATAAACCGATAAGAGCGAAACAATTCCGCATTTATATTACGGACCCGGTGCAGCCCGAGTATGACCGCACGCAGGATGTCCGTGCTAAGATATCCAATTTAGAATTTTATTCTGTGGAACAGGAGTTTGATACGTCTTCAGAGCCTGCGAAATTCTACGAGAAGCAGGATATTTTAAATGCCAGGGTGCTGACAGAGCTGGAATTGGGTGGAATTCCAGTCTCAATGGAAACATTTACAGCGGCAGAAGAAAACGTGGTTGTGACAAAGCTGACCGATAATGGAACAGAACCACTCAGTCTGGAGGCAGATACATGGGTAAAGTCGGATGACAGAAATAGGCCCGTAGAAATTGTTAAGAACAAAAATGGAACGATATCAGCTGCCCGTTCCACTTATAACAGTAATCCTTCCAATCCCGGCTCGCACACATCAAAGGCGGTGATTACCACAGCTGTTGTTGGCGCGGAGTCGGAGACAGCGGCAGGAACAGATAAGGTGACACATCGATTTACCATTGATCCAGGTGAATCTGTCTATCTGGTCTCAGCAGTTGCAGGAGGAGGACAGACATATGACAACACAGGAAAATTAACAGGAGAAGATCCAGTAGAGGTGTCAGCGGCACTGTTAGAAAAATATTCGGATGAATATGCGGTTGCGGAACTAAAGGAAGGGCATCAGAACTGGTGGAAGAACTACTGGAGCGCGTCATATGTAGATTTTGGCACAGAGGACGAGAAACTGAATTCCGTTCAAAAATACTACTATGGGGCGCAGTATATCCTTGGATGCAGTGTCCGCGATGGAAAGACAGCCCCAGGTATTATGGGGATTTGGTGTAATACAGATAATCCGAAATGGTCCAATCATTATCAGCTTAACTATAATCACAATGCTGTTTATTATGGCTTTGGTTCCAGCAACAGGCCCGAATTTAATAAAGCGGCATTTCAGGTGATTTTAGACTATATGGAACAGGGAAAGAAAAATGCGGAGTCAATTACCGAACTCCAGAAATTAGACTGCGTCGATGCTTACTGGGTACAGCCTGGAGAAGATACCTTGTATGTAGACAAAAGGCTGGAAGAGGGGACTTTGACAGAAGAAGGGATCAGTGGAGGAGTTCTTTACCCAGCGGGAATTATCCCCTTCGGACAAAGTGCCTGTGCAGGTCTGTATCATAATCAGACAGCGAATGCCTCATATAGCGCGCTGGCTGGTGTTGAATATTATAAGTACACCATGGACGAAGATTATCTCCATGATTATTTGTACGATTATCTGAAAGCCTGTGCCGCATTTTATGAGCGGTGGATGGAATGTGATGAAGCGACTGGACAATACAATGTATATGCCGGATTCCATGAGCAGTCATGGGGATACAATCCTACGATAGAGTTTCTGACGATAGACTTTTTGTTCGACACATTAATCAACGCCAGTGAAACACTTGGATTGGATGCAGACAGAAGGGAGAAATGGATAGATATCCGTGATCATCTTGCCCCCATGAAAGTGGCGGAATTGAACGGAAGGAACGTGATTGCTTTTGCGGAAAAGAAATGGGAGGGCGGAGATACCTATGAATTTAATGAATCTGTCCTTGTAAAAACAGACGGAAATGTGACTCAGCTGGATGGTCTCTGTCTGGACGGTACCATTGGAGGATATTTTTCTGATCCGGAACTGCTGGAGACGATACGCAGTACATTATCTATATCTGAGCAGTCCTGGCTGCATGGAAACCATTTTACCAGGACGTACCCCGTAGCTGTCAGATCCAGGTATGATATTGGCACGATCATTGACTTCCTGTCGACAATGATTGACACGAATATACAGCCCAATCTGCGTATCAAAGATGATTACCATGGACTTGAAAAATGCGCGAATATTATGGCAGTAAATGAAATGCTTTTAATAGCGGATGACGGGATCGTCAAGCTCTTCCCCAACTGGTATACAGATAAAGACGCAAAGTTTGCCAGCTTACGGGCAAAGGGCGCTTTCACCGTATCCGCGGAGTATGACGGCACAGCGCAGGAAGCCAAGAACGTCACCATCACCAGTGAGGCAGGAGAGGACATGACCCTGGTGTCCCCATGGGAAGAAGGAATGACGGTAAAAGACGCGCAGGGAAATATTGTAGAGACAGAAAAAGGCGCTGTTCCGAATTGGGAAGACCAGGAAAACGCGGCATATACCTTCGCGACCACAGAAGGTGAGACCTACACCATAGAGAAAGGGGAAGCAGAGACAGAAAAACCGAGCAAAAGCACCCTGCAATATTTCATGGACAAGGCAAAAGAGCATCAGGCAGCCCGAGATGTAGATGATTGCGTGGAGTCTATCCAAAACCTGTTTGCAGAGGCAGTCGCGGAAGGTGAAGTGGTGATGGCAGATGAGAATGCTACGTATGAGGAGATCATGAATACCACAGTCAAGCTGATGAAAGCGATCCAGGCGCTGGACATGAAAGCGGCGGATAAGACGGACCTGGAGATGGCAGTGGAGCTTGCGAAGAGCATTGACCTGACTGACTACGTGGAAGCAGGGCAGACGGAATTTCAGCAGGCGCTGTCAGACGCGAAGGGAATCCTGTCAGACGGGGACGCCATGCAGGAGGAGACGGACGCGGCTTGGAGCGCGTTTGTGGACGCGCTTGGCAGCCTGCGCCTGAAAGCGGACAAGAGTGTGCTGGAGGATCTGCTGAACAGCCTGAAAGGGCTGGACCTTAGTCCGTACACAGAAGAGAGCACGGCAGTTTTCCGTACCGCTTTTGCCAGCGCACGGGCAGTGCTGGCGGACGCGGCGCTGTCGGTGGATGAGCAGAAGACCGTGGATGACGCCGTACAGGCGTTAAGTGACGCGAAAGAGAAGTTAGAGCTGAAGGACGGCACCGTCGGAGACAACATCGTAGATGGCGGCACCGGAGATGAGAGCACCGGAAACGGAGATGATGATACCGGAAATGAAAGCAGCAATACTGGGGACGGAGACGGGCAGACACCGGGCAGCGGAGACAACAGTGGGAATAGTGGAAATGCAGACAGCAGTAATACCGAAGATAATGACACTGGAAACAGCAGCGCTGGAAATGCTGAATATAAAGCAGAATCTCCGAAAACCGGGGATGATGCGATCCCGTTCAACCTGCCGGCATTGAGCGCGGCAGCATTGGCTGGCGGGATAATGTTTACGATACTGAAAAAGAAAAGAAATGGCTAGAAATCAGTCGGAATGAAAATAAGGCGGAGCAGATCCGAAAAGTGGGATCTGCCCCGTCTTATCTTATGAAGGCCTGGAAGTTTTTCCCAGGGAAAGCCTGTCCCGGGTTTAGCGTGGCCTTCTCCCGTTATTTTGAATTTCTCTTCCGGTATTCTCCCGGCGGAATCTGATACTCTTCCCGGAAGACCTTCCCGAAATAACTGCTGCTGCAAAACCCGCATTCCAGTGCGATCTCCACGATGCTCTTCTGTGTGGCTGCCAGCAGATCCTGAGCCTTTCTCAGTCTCAGAGATATGAGAAAATCTGTGGGGGTTATGTTAAGGCAGTTCTGGAAGAGCCGGTAGCATTCTCTCTCGCTGACCGGGACACAGTCTGCGATCTGTGAAACAGTCAGTTTGTCGTTATAATGTTCCCCCATAAAAGTGATCATCATCTTTATACGTTCAATATCCCGGGGATTTTCAGCAGGCACCTGTGTATCTGCTCCTGCAGTGCGGGTATAGATCTCTTCCCAGAGCGCGGAAAACAAGTTTCGGAGATGAAGCTCATAAAAAGGTTTCTTTTCTCTGGCGGTCTGTGCTGCTTCCGCGATCTGGCGGATAAGACGTCTGTCTTTGCTGCTGTTCTGATAGAAAGGAATCATATCCACCGCGGTCTGTTCGACAACAGGCTTGATATATTTGATGTCAAAAATGCTCTCAGAACTTCCGGCCAGGAATGTCCGGTCGAAGAACTGGGTATAGATCCCCGCGTCAGATGGAAGAACAAGCAGCTGAAGATAATGGAGCACACCGGAATTAATAAAGACCGCGTCGCCTTCATTCAGTACATACTCGTGCTGGTTCGTCTTATAGATAATGGACCCCTTTGTGACCACTCCAAATTCAAACTCATCGTGCCAGTGCCAGAGAATATCCCCATAGAACTGCGGCTCAGATTCCGGGATATAGATCCCGTAGTGCAGTTCGTCATCTTGAAAAAGGATTTTTTCTTTCAACTGGCTGTCTACCCGCGGATTTGAGAGATCCATGGTGTGCCTCCTTTCCATTTGCGCTCCGTTTGGCGTGGATCTGTTGTTCTACTTTTGGTGGCAGGATCATGATATTATTTGTCAGAATATTGATATTTTTATCTGATATATTGCAGTATCATTATATCGAAAAGCGAATCGATCTGTCAAGCGGCAAAGGATGGCTGAGCATCAAAGGATAGCTGAGAACTGCCTTTCATCCGGGGAATGCCGGGCGCTGGCAGTGAAAAATGTACAACACAGTGAGGTGACGGAAATGCGGGAATTTCAGAAAGAAGAGATCAGACAGGTGATCGAGGGAAGAGGGCGCTTAGAGAGAATCCCCATGCTCTATGATATGTGGATCTATCCGTGGATCTATGGGGAGAGAAGAGCGGAGTTTGAGGCGTTCATGGATGCGCAGATAAAAGACGTGGACTTTATTGACCTGGTCCTGCCGGAGAGTTTCCAGGCGCCGGAGGACGCGCCGGACTATAAGTGGGCGCCTCCGGGAGTGACCGGAAAAGACCGGGTTGGCATTGATGAGAACTGCGTGGCAGAAGAGTGGGAGGATATGGAGGCGGTCTACGATTCATTTCCAACAACAGAATACCCGGGTCTGATTCCGCCTAAGCCGGTGAAGAAAGAGAAGTACATTGCGGCCAGATGGATATTCTGCTTTTTCGAGCGGATGTGGTCCCTGCGGGGAATGGAGAATTCGCTGACGGATTTTTATGAATATCCGGAGGAAGTACACCGGCTGTTCCAGAAACTCGCGGATTATTATATGCGGATTATAGAACGGGTAAAAGAAGAGGCAGACGCGGACGCGGTATTTGTTACCGACGACATCGGGACACAGACGAGCCCGTTCTTTTCACTTGAGATTTTCCGTGAATTTTTTAAACCGTATTATAAGCAGCTGATTGATAGGGCGCACAGCCTTGGGATGCATTTCTGGCTGCACACCTGCGGCAATGTAGAACTCTACATGGAAGACTTTATTGAGATCGGCCTGGATGTGATCCATCCCATTCAGAAATATACAATGGATTATCAAAAGATTGCGGAGAAGTACGGAGACCGGATCTGCCTGCTGGTGGGATTTGACGTACAGCAGACGATCCCATTCGGCACCGTGGAGGAAGTGCGTCAGGAGGTGCGGGATCTGATCGATACATTCAGCCGCCCGGAGGGACGCTTCATGTTGACCATGGGAAATGGCTCCACGCTGGACTGGCAGCTTCCCAGCCTGGAAGCGCTTTATGAAGAGACAGAAAACTATGGAACATTACAGGAGGGATGAGAAAATGGACTATAAACAGATCATCAGCCAGATGACCCTGGAGGAGAAATTCAATTATCTTACTGGGGCAGATATGAATTCAGGATATGAGCTGAATCGGTTCCCGGTTAAGAGAATGCGGTATCATGACGGACCGTTTGGGCTGCGCATGAAGGAGAAAGACAACAGCCGGCAGGAGATCCTGGAGCAGAAGATACGGTCTGCCTTCCCCAGTTCAGTGAAAGGAGAGGAAGTGCCTGTCACAGCGTTCCCCACAGGCAGCGCGCTTGGCGCATCCTGGGATGAAGAGCTGGTGCGCAGAGTGGGCAATGCGCTGGGAGAGGAATGCGGCGCCTATGGAGTGAACGGAATTATGGGGCCGGCAATGAACATAAAGCGGCACCCGCTGTGCGGCAGGAATTTTGAGTACTTTTCAGAGGACCCGTATCTGACCGGAAGATTGGGAGCCGCCTATGTAAAAGGTGTACAGGAAAAAGGCGTTGGGGCATGCCCCAAGCATTTTGCCGCCAACAACCAGGAAAACGGACGCCAGTACGTCTCGAGTGAAGTGGATGAAAGAACGTTCAGGGAAATTTATTTAAGGCCGTTTGAGATCATGGTGAAGGAATCACGGCCGTGGTCAATCATGTGCTCCTATAATAGGCTGAACGGAGTTTACGCGTCAGAACACAGGCAGCTGCTGCGGGAAATATTAAGAGAAGAGTGGGGATTTGACGGGATTGTCATATCAGACTGGGGCGCGGTGAAGAACAGGGCATATTCGCTGCTGGCATCTATTGAAATGTGCATGCCTTATCAAGAGGAAGCTTTTGGACAGCTTAAGGAGGCATATGAAAGCGGGCTGGTCGATGACGCGGTTATTGATGAGGCGCTGACCCGGCTGTTCCGTTACTATGACAGGACCAAGGGTGTATATGAAGCAAAAGAGTGTGATTTTCAGAAGCATCATGAGCTGGCGGTGGAGGCGGCGGAAAAATCGTTCGTACTGCTCAAGAATGAAAACCAGACTCTGCCGCTCAATCAGGCGGAGATCAAAAAGCTGCTTGTGATCGGAGACGCGGCAGTCCATCCTTATATCGGAGGGGATGGAAGCTCCCGGGTGGCGCATCCCACCCGGGTGGATATCCCCCTGGAGGAATTGAAAAAAGAATTGGGAGAAAACGTTACCATTGAATTTATGGGTCTGGATAAGACAGACGCCTATCACAACGAGATCGGCCCGATGGAAAATGAGATCGTAAATAAGGGGAGCGGCGCGGATGCGGTCATTGTGTTCGTCACACAGAATTTTGCCTGCCACAGCGAGTCCATAGACCGCAGCACCATCGAGATCCCGCCCAATCTGGAATATGCGGTCCGGGCTGCGGGACGGATCAACGACAATGTGATTGTTGTGCTGAATACAGCGGACGCCATCGCCACATGGAAATGGGAATTCAGCGCCAAGGCTATTCTGGTAACATGGCTTTCCGGCCAGGGCATGGGAAAGGCGGTTGTCAGGACTCTGTTCGGGAAGAATAATCCGTCCGGGAAACTGCCGGAAACCTTTCCCAGGCATCTGAAAGACGTAAAAAGCCTTGAGAACTATCCCGGAAATGAGCATACAGTTGTGTATGAAGAGCGGATGATGGTGGGGTACCGCCATTTTGATACAAATCAGATAGAGCCGGATTATGAGTTCGGGTTTGGACTGTCTTATTCTGAATTCCGGTTCAGGGATCTTGTACTGGGTGAGGACGAACTTACTTTTACAATTGAAAATGTGAGCGGTACAGACGGGGAAGAGGTGGCTCAGGTGTACGTAGAATATCCGTGGGATTCCTGGAACAGCCATCCCTTGCGCGAGCTCCGGGCGTTTAAAAAGGTGTTTGTACCGGCGCGTTCCTGCGTGGAAGTGACGATCCCGTTCACAGAGGAGCTGTTTGCTTATTATAATTCCGCGCTGCAAAAATGGACTGTAGAAGAAGGAATCTATCAGATCCATGTGGGGAATTCCTCGAGAAATCTTCCGCTCTGTGCTGGGAAGACTGTAAAACAGAATGAGAATCTCAGCAACAGGCAGGTGATGAAGTAAGCAGATAACCTGACAGGAGGATGGAGAGTTTCATTCCCAGACGCTCCCAAGGCTTCCGTATAATTTTGACTGCAGCCGTCTTCCTAAAAACGGAATCGAATATGGAGAAGGCATGATTGGAGTCGCTCCTGTTCTGAAAGAGATGCAGGGAAATAAGAATGAACGGAGGAGTACGGAAAATCTGATCGCTCATTGGATAACAAATTTACAAAATGAAATAGAAGTATGATATAATCACAGCTAGGAAAAAAGAAAGCGTGATATAGGAAGGGGAACGGCATGGGATACGAGGAAGTGAAAAAGACATGGCAAGAGAAAAAGATTAAGGATGAAAATGATCTGAAAATTGCACTGTCTAATTTTCAAATTTTATTTGCCTACAACTCAAATAAAATTGAAAACCCAAATACTACTTACCATGACACGAGGGAAATATTTGAGAATGGGCGGTTGGAAAATTATAGTTAATGGAAGAGTAGGGCGCACACTTTTAAACTATTATCTTATGACACACGATTATCCGCCAACAATTATTTATGGCGAAGATAAGGAAGCGTATTATATGGCACTGGCGATTTTTGATAAGACTGAAAAAATTGATGGATTTCTTTCTTTTTTGAAAGAGCAGACGGTTAAGACTTGGACAAAAAAAGCAATGCTTCCGAGTCTAGAGGACGTGGAGAAAAAGGCAGAGCAGACGAAGAAAAAAATTCCAGACATGCAGCCGCGCCTGTGAATGGAACAGAATGGGGATTGATGAATTGTCAAAACGATAAAAAAGAAGAATTTGCTTTTTCTGCCCGCCGGATGTGCAGCGCTCCGTCAATGAAACAAAAGAAGAACTGGTAAACAGAATTGAGAATATAAAAAAGTTATTCGAATAATTTCATAAATCACAAAAATCATCCTTTCGATCACAAAAAAATTCCCCCTCCGTGAGATGAGAAATTTCTATAATAAAATCAATATTATGCAGAAATGGAGGATAAGGAATGAAAAAACGAAAGATGGCAAAAAAGCTGACTGCGTCCATGGCGGCTGTCTGCATGTCGCTGGGCTGTCTGACAGCGTTGCCGGCGGAAGTAAAAGCCGTGGATCAGCAGGATTCAGAATGGGAAAAGATCCAGGAAGTCGTCGGGAGGTATTACGGCGAGTGGACGGATACGTCCTACTCCGGGGCGGTTACGGACAAAATGCCGAATACTGCTCTTCTCGGCAACGGTGATGTGGGGATCACATCGTCCGGGGATGAATTTTCTAAGACTTTTTATGTGTCAAAAAGCGATTTCTGGACATATGGAACGGGCAATTATTCTGACCCGTGTCCGCCGATCCTGATCGGAGGAATTACCATTGGCCAGCAGACGGGAGGCGGAGAGGAAGAGACGGACACCAATCTGGCGCCTTCATACAAAACTGTCACAGCCAGCAGTTATCACGATGATTTCACCCCGGATAAGGCGGTGAACGGGGATATGCAGCAGAGCGCGTCAGGGTACGGCTGGGTGTCAAAGCGCCCCCAGGATTCAGAGGAAGGCGGAGTCGCGGGAGTGCAGGACTTCTGGCTGCAGCTTGAATTTGAGGAAGCCATCACCATCGGAAGATATGTGGTGAAAAGCGACGGGGCAGTCAGACCGGGATACGAGGCAAATAATACAAGTGATTTTGAACTGCAGGTCAGCGATACCGGAGAAGAGGGGACATGGACAGCGGTGGACACCGTAGCGGGAAATACGGAAAGTGTATTCGACACAAATCTGTCAGAACCGGTGCAGACAAAATATGTCCGCCTATTTATTACAAAATCTACCCAGGAAACAAACGCGGACAACAGGCAGAATCCGCGCGCCAGAATCGGCCAGTTTGAGCTTTATGAAGAGGCAAAAGAGCAGACAGAAGAACAGCCGGAAGAATCAGCCAACCTGGCGCTGAACAAACCGATCCAGGTAAGCGGGTATATTGATAACCCGGGGACACCCTATCATTCTCCGGGCGAGATGCTCGTAGACGGCGACGGATCAACGAAATGGTGCTCAACACCCGCGGAAAACGCGGACAGCTCGGCAGTCTACTGGGCAGTCATTGATCTCGGGGAAGAAAAGGAAATCGCCCGCTGGATCTTAAAACACGCGCAGGCAGGCGGCGAGGGAGCGAACTATAATACACAGGATTTCTCCCTGCAGTACGCGGCAGTGGAGTCGCCCGATCCCGCCAATGATTCGGACTGGATCGACGCGGACGTGGTGCAGGGAAATACTGCGGCGGTTACAGACCGGAACCTGGTGGAACCGATCTCTGCCCGCTATGTAAGGCTCCATGTGACAAAGCCGGAGAAGCAGGGGAACAATGCGGTCCGTCTCTATGAGCTGGAATTATATACAGAGCCGAAAGATCCGAATACAGTCTTTCATGAAAAGCAGGATATCTTAAACGCGGAGATCCAGACACAGCAGGAGCTCGCCGGCGTTCCTGTGACGATGAAAACCTGGCTCTCCTCAGATAAGAATATCATGGTGACAGAGCTGACTTCAAAAGGGGAAGAGGACGCGCTCTTCCAGGCTGACGTATGGGCGTCAGACAATCAGAAAGACAAAAAGCCCATCTCAGCGCAGAGTGATGCGGACAGTGTGACCATTACCCGCAGTACAGAAAATAAAGCGCCGGATGACGAGGATTCCCATGTATCGCAGGCAGCGCTGTCCACGAAGGTCATGGGCGCGGACGATGTGGTGACAGGTTCTGACAATGAGAATGGAGAAGGCAGCCTGAAATTTACTTTAAAGGCTGGCGAGACAGTATACATTGTCACATCCATCGGCGGAGGCGGAAGAACGTACCACAACGATGGAAGTCTCTGGGAAGACGCTGCCGAGCCTGTTACAGAGGCTCAGAACCTTCTGGCAGAGGTGTCCGATGAGAAGTCCATAGACGGCCTAAACGATGCGCGCAAAGCATGGTGGAAGGATTTCTGGAGCGCTTCGTACATTGATTTCGGAACGGAAGATGAGAAGCTGAACAAGGTCCAGAAATATTACTATGGAGCTCAGTATTTACTGGGGAGCGCGTCAAAAGACGGGGAACTTGCCCCGGGGCTTTATGGGATCTGGCATACCACTGACAACGCAAGCTGGAGCTCGGACTACCATATGAACTACAACTTTATTGCCACATTTTACGGAACTTATTCCAGCAACCGTTCTGACATTGCCCTGACGGCCGTGGATGCGCTCTTAAGCTATGTGGAGGAAGGCCAGAGACGCGCGTCTTCTACAGAAGAATTAAAGAGGATCAACGCCGATTTTGTCAATCAGAAGATTGAGAAAGGGGATATCGATCCGGTCAACGGTATCGAGGGAGCGATTTTATTCCCGGTGGGCATCGCGCCGTGGGGAATGACCACGGATAATGTATATCTGAATGAAGCGCTGGACGCGGCTTACAATTCCTATGTGATGACACAGTATTACGACTATACAATGGACAAGGAATTCCTGGCGGCGGATGATTATGAAGTATACAATTACTTTAAGCAGGCTGTGGCGTTCTATGAGGCGTGGCTGGAAAAAGAGGACAGCGATCACAATGAAGACGGTTATGAATATGTGCTCTACGCAGGCTACAATGAGGGCTCCTGGGCAAAGAACCCGGCGGTGGAGCTGGCGGCCCTGAAAAACACGCTGAAACACTTGATCCAGTTCAGTGAGGAGCTGGGCCTTGACGCGGATAAGAGACCGGACTGGATCGACATTTATGAACACCTTGGGGATCAGCCCACAACCGAAGTAAATGGGAAGACTGTGCTTGCCCTCGGGGAGAAGCAGCTGATCGGCGGCCAATGGGCAGACCTTCCCAGTCCCATCCCGGGAGACGGAAACGCGATCCCGCTGGACGCTGTGGTTCCGGGAAACGTATACAATTATTTCTCTTCACCGGAAGACCTTCAGGTCGTGAGAGATACGATCTCCGTATTTTCCGACAGGGGAGCATGGAGCCAGATTAATAACTTCCCAAGGCTGTTCCAGGAAGCTGTAAAATCCAGATATGACATTGATACAGTCATCACGAAACTGGCTCAGGTGATTGACAGCCAGATGGCGCCCAATTTAAGAATCAATGACAATACCCATGGAATTGAGAAGACAGGCGCGACCGAGGCTGTAAACAGCATGATGCTGATCAGCGAGGATGGAATTACGAAGATATTCCCGAACTGGTATGCGGACAAAGACGCGAAATTCGTAAACCTTCGCGCGCGAGGCGCGTTTACCGTATCTGCCGAGTATGACGGAGAGGCACAGGAAGCGCGGAACGTAACCATTACCAGCGAGGCAGGACAGGATATGACCCTGGTTGTTCCGTGGGCAGAGGGCGCGACAGTAAAAGACGCAGAAGGAAATATCGTTAAGACTGAGAAAGGCACAGTGGAGAACTGGCCGGATGAGAAGACCATTACCTTCGAAACCACAGAAGGAGAAACCTATACCGTAGAGAAGGGGGAGGCAGAGGAAGAAAAGCCGAGCAAAAACACCCTGGAATATTTCCTGAATAAGGCGAAAGAGCACCAGGAGAACGGTGACGTGGACGGCTGTGCAGAGTCGGTGAAGAATCTGTTCACAGAGGCGATTGTGGAAGGCGAAGCAGTGATGGCAGATGAGAGTGCCACAAGAGAGGATGTCATGAGCGCCACGGTCAAGCTGATGAAGGCGATCCAGGCGCTGGATATGAAAGCGGCGGACAAGACAGATCTTGGGATGGCAGTGGAACTGTCCGAGAGCATTGACTTGAGTCATTATGTGGAAGCAGGACAGGCAGAATTTCAGAAGGCGCTTGCAGAAGCACAGGCAGTCCTGGCAGATGGAGACGCTATGCAGCCGGAGGCAGACGCGGCGTGGAATGTACTGGTCGACGCCATCAGCGGCCTGAGGCTGAAAGCAGACAAGAGCACTTTGGAAGAACTGCTGAACAGTGTGAACGATCTTGAACTCGACAAGTATACAGAAGAGAGTGTGGCAGTATTCAGCGTGGCATTTGCCAGAGCAGAGGCAGTGATGGCGGATGAAACGCTGTCAGAAGATGATCAGAAGACCCTGGATGAGGCGGTACAGGCGCTGAGTGACGCGAAAGATCAGCTGCAGCTGAAAGACGGTGCTGACGATGGAGACGGTGGTGACGCGGACAGTGGAGACAGCGGCACCGGGGATGGTAATGACGATGCTGGAAACAGCGGCACTGGAGATGGCCGGGAGCCGGGCAGTAGTAATACTGATGGAACAGACAGCGGCGCTGACGGAAATACAGACAGCAGAAACGCGGATGACGCGGCAGATGCTCCAAAGACAGGAGACGGAACCGCTTCCTTCGCTCTGTATGCCGTAGTGGCTGCAGCGCTGGCTGCGGCAGCGGCCGGTGCGGCGGCATATAAGAACCGCAGAAGAAACAGACGGCGTTTCTAAAAGAATAGAACATACAGTGAAATGATTTCAAGCAGGCAGACCGGCCCCTTCAAGCTGGTACTGCCTGCTTTGTCACGTAAAAATTTAAGATAATCTATAAATAGTACAAAAATGGCGAAAGAATTACCAGATTATTCATCTATAATCGTTATAATTTAGTAAAAATCAGATACGCCAGGAGGTATTATAGTATGGAATTCAATATGAAACAGTGGGTAAGGGACACCATCAGCGCGCCAGTGAAAAAGGCAATGCCGATCCTTTCATTTCCGGGAGTTCAGCTGACCGGGCACACAGTAGATGAGATGGTCCGGGACGGGCATCTTCAGGCAGTCTGCATGAAAGCCGTGGCGGACCGGTTTGATACGGGCGCGGCGTTCAGCCTCATGGATCTTTCTGTAGAGGCGGAGGCATTTGGCAGCCCGGTACATTACTGCGAGGACGAAGTTCCCACCGTGACAGCGGCTCTCGTTCATAACGAAGAGGAAGCAGAAGCCCTGAAAGTTCCAGAGGTGGGGGCAGGACGCACCGGGGAATGTGTAAAAGGCATTTATGAAGTGACCCGGATGATCACGGACCGCCCGGTCCTCGCGGGCATCATCGGCCCATTCTCCCTTGCGGGAAGGCTGCTTGACATGACAGAAATTATGATTCTCTGTTATGAGGAACCGGAGATGGTAGAGACAGTCCTTGAGAAGGCGGCAGACTTCCTCATTCAATATGCAAAAGCGTTCAAAGAAGCGGGTGCTAACGGAATCGCCATTGCTGAGCCGGCGGCAGGGCTTTTGTCACCGGGCCTGATTCAAGAATTCTCCACACCATATGTGCAGAAGATCCGGGAGGCGGTCGAGGATGACAATTTTATGATCCTTTACCACAACTGCGGGAGTGTCATTCCCCTGCTTGACAATATCAAAGAGATCTGCGCGGACGGATACAGCATCGGCAACGCGGTGGATATTGAAGACGCCTTGAAGACACTGCCGGAAGACAGCATCGTGATCGGGAATATTGACCCCGCGGGCGTGTTCCGCAACGGGACGAAAGAGCAGGTGCGCGCGGAAACTCTGGCCCTTATGGAGAGATGCTGCAAGTATCCTAATTTTGTTATTGCCAGCGGATGTGATATCCCGCCGATGACGCCGCTTGAGAATCTGGACGCGTTCTTTGACGCGGTGAAAGAATTCTACGAAAAATAGGATGCGGCGCTGACAGCTACCGGTACTGTTTTGGGGTGAACCCGGTATATTTTTTAAATACTTTCGAAAAGTAACTCTGTTCCTCAAACCCCACAGCTACCGCGATGTCTATGATGGAATAGTCCGTATTGGCAAGGAGACGCTTGCTCTCCTCGATCCGCACCATGTTCAGGTATTCTTTAAAAGAAGATCCTGTGGAGCTCTTAAAAAGAGTGGAGAAATAAGACGGATGCAGATGTACATGCGCAGCCACTTCCTCCAGTGTGATCGGGGAGTTAAAATGCTCGGACATATACAGCATGGCTTTTTTGATAATCTCGCTGTTCCGGGATGGAATATAGTTGAACATACTTTCGGAAAAGGCCTCCACAATTTCCTGCAGATTCTGGCACAATGTGTCTATGGTATTGATCTGCTGGAGGTTCTTCAGAAAGTGATTATTCAGCTTCAGGATGCTGTCTGTGGGAGCTCCTCCTTCAATGGCGGTCCTTGATAAGAGGGAACACAGTTCAATGGCGCGCGCTTTGACCACATCCAGACTGTTCCCCTGGGAGAACAGGACATACCCCAGAAGATCGTTTAACACGGCATTGGCTTCCCTCACATCACCCAGTTTCACTTTGGCCAGCAGTTCTTTCTCCTTCTCATACGGATAGGAATCCGCCTGAATACTGCCGTTTTTGTAGCGCTGGATGGATTCGCTGATGCGGGACTGCTGCAGGAGCTTCCGATTATTTCTCTGAAGTTCGGCTTTGCTCTCTGTGATCAGGCTGGAGAACAGATAGAAGAGCAGATGACTGATATGGTTGACCCGGGAGGGCTCGATCACGGGAAGGCCGCGGGCCTCGTCATAGAGGTCCAGCGCGTCGTCCATGGGAAGCCGGTATCTCCGGGAAATATCGGAGATCAGGATGGAGTCCGGCTCATCCATCAGGAACGGACCCACAAGAATGGACCCCAGAAAAGTCTGCTTGGAGATCAGCGGGAATACGATATGGTTCAGGTCAGCATGGCAGGCAAAGATATAAGGCTCTCCGAGACTGACCGCCTTTTTACCTGCCGAGATGTGAAGTTTCTCGCAGGATTCAGACGCCGGGAGATGTTTCTGGAAAGAGCGGCAGAAAGCCGGTGTATCGCCCAGTGAGATCAGAATCTCTCCTTGTTCGTCAATGAGCTGGATCGGAAGGTGGATACATTCATAGAACGTATCCGCGATGGCTTTGATCGTCTGCTCCGGGACAATGGAATAAAGCGCGGTTTTCAGAAAGATCACTCCTTTCGAAAAAAATAAAGAATTATGATTAAAATAATACCATGAATTGATATAAAATGGTACAAATAAATATGAATAAGAAAAAATATGCAAATAATCTAAAATAATTACTAAAAGTAAAATCAATAAATACATATAATACACATAACAAAAGAACAAGATGGAGGTAAGCATATGAGTCTGATCGAAGAAATCTCGGAATATCTTCAAAAAGGAAGAGCAAAAAATGTAAAGGCGCTGGTTCAGCAGGCCCTGGATGAGAATCTGGACCCGAAGGAGATCCTCAATGAAGGGCTCCTGTCAGGTATGATGATTATCGGTGCGAAGTTTAAAAATAATGAAGTCTTTGTACCCGAGGTTCTTGTGGCGGCCAGAGCGATGAACGCGGGTCTTACCGTTCTGGAACCGAAGCTGGTTGAGGTCGGGAACGAGCCGGTGGGAAAAGCGGTCATCGGGACAGTGCAGGGGGACCTGCATGACATCGGAAAGAATCTTGTAGTTATGATGTTAAAAGGCGCGGGATTCGAAATTTATGATCTGGGAGTTGACGTAGAACCGTCAGTATATATTGACAAGGCAGAAGAAGTGGGAGCGGATATCATCTGCATGTCCGCGCTTCTTACAACAACAATGCCCAAGATGCAGGACTGCATTGACCTTCTCAATGAGAGAGGACTGCGTGATAAATATATTGTGATGGTCGGCGGGGCTCCTGTAAATGACAGTTTCAGTGAGCAGATCGGGGCAGACTATTATACAGCGGATGCCGCGTCCTGCGCGGAGGTGGCAAAGCAGGCGGTAATGGAGAAGAAAAAAGGCTGAAAAAAGCCTGTGGGGTAGAGCGTGAAAGTTAAAATAACGGATTTTGACATCAAAATATCCGCAGAGAACGCCGCTTCCTTCCTTGATGCGGATAAGACAGGGGATCTGTACGATGAGATCATGGACGAGCTTTGCGAAATGATTCCGCGCGCGTATGAGAAGATCACTCCGGTGGCTCTTCTGGAGTTTGGGAGTTTAGACGGTTATTCTGTGAAGGCGGACGGACAGGAGATCCGCGAAGCGCTCTTCGGAGTCTGTTCCATTGGCAGGGGCATGGAGCGCTGGTCCACCAGCTTGTTCAGCCAGGGCGATTATCTCGGAGGAATGCTGGCGGATGCCATAGCGGACGATTATCTCTTTCAGATGGATGCCGCGGTACAGAAGAGAGTCATAGAAATGTGCAGGGAAAGGGGAAAGGGGATCGCGGCGCGTGCGGAAGCGCCGCAGGACCTTCCCATGAGCGTCCAGAAGAGAGCGTGGGATGTGACCCGGGCGGCCGAAGAGGGCATTGGGATCAAGGAAAGTTTTATGTATGACCCGGTGAAATCGATCTGCCAGGTCTATCTCCTGGATGAGAATACAAAGCGGTATCACGCGGAACATGACTGCAGCCGCTGCGGCAGTCTGACATGTAAACGGAGAAAACTGCCGTTAGTGCCCATCTGTGTACATACAAAAAGTGGAGAGACTGAAATAAAAGGGCGGAAGGCAGACTCCCTCCTTAAAACGCTCCGGGAGCATGATTTTTTCATTTCTGCTGTGTGCGGCGGCAGGGGAACCTGTGGGAAATGCGCCGTGCGTTTCCTGAGAGGAGTTCCGGACCCGTCGGATGAGGACAGACGATTTTTCACGGAAGAAGAACTGGAGCGGGGACTGCGTCTCGCCTGCCGCGCGTATCCTTCCGGCCCATGTGAGGTCTTTCTGGATGAAGAGGAGAGAGAATTCTCTGTGCTGGCAAAGAGAACAGGAGAGAAAGAAGGCAGCATATCTAAACTCAGTGACAGCTCAGAGACGGTCTATGCGGCCGCGGCTGACATTGGAACGACCACAATTGCCATCCGGCTGATGAAAATGCCGGAAGGAACGCCGGCGGGTGTGTATACGGACATGAACCGGCAGCGGGTTTACGGGGCTGATGTCATAAGCAGGATTGAGGCATCCAACGCGGGAAAGAAAGACGCGCTGCAGAAATGTATCCTGAATCAGATTGAAAAAGGACTGGCATCGCTGATGAAGGGGAGAAAGGGCACTGTCCGAAGCATGGTGATCGGCGGCAATTCTACTATGATCCATCTCATGATGGGGTATTCCTGTGAGGGGCTGGGGGTGTATCCGTTTACTCCGGTCAATATTTCCGCGATCTGTCTCAAAGGGCGGGAGCTGTTCCCAGGATGGAAAGAGGACCTGGATATTACGGTGTGCCCGGGGATTTCAGCATTTGTCGGAGGGGATATCACAGCCGGATTATATGCCCTTGATTTTGACCGGAAAGAGAAGCCCTGTGTACTCATTGATCTGGGGACGAACGGAGAGATGGCGATCGGGTGCGGCGAGAGGATACTTGTTACTTCTACCGCGGCAGGACCGGCTTTTGAAGGCGGGAATATCGTCTGTGGCACCGGAAGCATCCCCGGCGCGGTCTGTTCGGTGGAAATCTTGGATGGAAGAACCATCGTGGAGACAATCGGCGGAAAGGCTGCCAGAGGTATCTGCGGTACCGGCGTGATTGATACGGTTTATGAGCTGAAGAAAGAAGGGGTCATCGATGAGACTGGCTTGATGGAGGCGCCGTGGTTTGACGCGGGGTTCCTGCTCTCTGACGAAAATGGCAGAATCTCCTTTTTCCAGAAAGATGTAAGAGAGCTTCAGCTTGCCAAGTCAGCGGTCCGTGCAGGTCTGGAGACACTGATCACGAGGTATGGCATTTCTTATGATGAGATCGGGAATATTTATATTGCGGGCGGATTCGGGCACCAGATGAATGTGCGGAAAGCCGCGGGCATCGGGCTTTTACCTCGGGAGTGCTTAGAAAAGATCTCAGCGGAAGGCAATACCTGCCTCAGAGGGCTGGAAAAAGCTTTAACAGACGAGGAAGGCAGGGAACGGATGCGCCGCCTGGCTGAGACGGCAGAGGAAGTACAGCTGTCGAATGACAGTAAATTTCAAGAGTTCTATATGGAATATATGTGTTTTGAATAAAAGTGCAGGAGAGGCTGACAGGCTTTTCCTGTATTTTTTGAACTTTTTTAACGGGGATTTCCAAGGCGATTTTATCTGAAAAGGAGTGTAAAACAGAGTGAAATCTGTTATAATCAATTATGTGGGTAAATTGATAGAAGAAACCAGATGCGTACCTGCATAAAAATCAGATAGAAAAGAGGAAGAACCATGGAGTATAAGATCACCGGCTGCCAGCCGGAAAAATTGTTCCACTTTTTTGAGGAAATCAGCGCCATCCCGAGAGGATCAGGCAATGAAAAAGAAATCAGCGATTATCTTGTGAAGTTTGCGAAAGACAGAGGACTTTGGGTTCACCAGGACGAGGCATATAATGTAATTATAAAAAAGAAAGGCAGCGCGGGGGCAGAGGACAAAGCCCCGGTTATGCTGCAGGGGCATCTTGATATGGTGTGCGACAAGCTGGCGGGCGTGGAGCATGATTTTGAGACAGAGGGCATTGAACTGATTGTGAAAGACGGGGTGCTCTCTGCCAATGGAACGACCCTCGGGGCGGACAACGGTGTGGCAGCAGCACTGATGATGATGGTGCTGGACGATGATGAGATGAAACATCCACCTGTGGAGTGTGTGTTTACTACGGAAGAAGAAGTGGGGCTCAATGGAGCGCAGGCCCTGGATAAATCTCTTATCACAGCGCGCACGATGATCAATATGGACTCTGAAGAAGAAGGGGTGGCAACCATAAGCTGCGCGGGAGGGCTTCGTATCCAGCTTACCAGGCCGATCAAGAGAGAAGCAGCGGAAGGCAGTCTTGTCTCCATTCAGATCGAAGGTCTTCTGGGCGGGCATTCCGGTATGGATATCAGTAAGGAAAGGCAGAACGCAAACCTTCTGATGGCGCGCATGGCAGAATCTCTTCTGAGAAATACGGATGGAAAACTGGTAACTTTCGCGGGAGGGACAAAAGATAACGCGATTACCAGGGAGTGCGGGGCATCTCTGATCTACACGGATCAAGCGGAAGCTGAGAAAGCGGAGAAGCTTGCCTGCGCGCTGGCGGAGGACTTCGCGGATGAGATTACCCCCTATGAGCCGGATTTTGCCTGCGAGATTTCTGTGGAAGATGGAAGAACTGCTTCAGCGATTTCCGCAGAGGACGCAGAGGCATTTATAAGCGCCATCCGGCTCGCGCCCAACGGTGTGCACAGACGCAATTTGAAAATGGACGGTTTTGTGGTTGTATCTTCCAATATAGGTGTGGTGAGGGCAGAAGAGGACAAACTTGTGATCGTCGTATCTCCCCGTTCCTCTGTGGCATCCCTTCAGGAGGATACAAAAGCGCGGTTTCAGACGCTGGCGGATTCCTTTGGATTTGAGACGGAGTACAGCGGAGAATACCCGGGATGGAGCTATGCGGAGGAGTCGAAAATTCGCGAAGTATTTGTGGAAAGCTTCCGGGAGCTGTTTGGCAGGGAGCTGAAGCTGGAGGCAATTCACGCAGGTCTGGAGTGCGGGCTTTTTACAGAAGCGATTCCCGGGCTGGACGCGATTGCCGTGGGACCGACACTTTACGATGTGCATACACCGGATGAGCACATGCCGCTGGACTCTTTTGAGAGATTTTATGAGCTTCTTAAGGATGTCCTGGCAAGGCTTGCGGCGTAATTCAGAAGAGAAAAATGGATTTGGGCATAAGGGCAGCATCTAAGGGGTGCTGTCCTTTGTTACAGGAGGACAGGTATGGTGACGTTTTATACACAGCTTGTGAAAGCGCTGAAAGACGGAGAGGGGGATATCTGGACGGAGACTGTCCTGGATGGAGAGCACGCCGGAGAAAAACATCTGCTCCCCACATGCCCGGAGAGCTTTTCCCGGGAGGGGACAGGCACCCGCACGTTCTGCGAGCGCGTGGGGCGTCTGCCGAGGCTCATTATCTGCGGCGGAGGGCATGTTTCTATGCCGATCATCCGTATAGGGAAAATGCTGGGATTTACGGTAACCGTGTTGGAAGACCGGCCCAAATTCGCGGACAACGCGAGGGCGGCAGGAGCGGACACGGTAATCTGCGATACTTTTGGAAAAGGGCTTGCGCAGATCAAGGGAGATTCGGATACCTGGTTCGTGATCGTGACCAGGGGGCACAGATATGATACGGAATGCCTGGAGGCTGTGCTTAAAAAACCCCATGCTTATGCGGGGATGATGGGCAGCAGGCGCAGGGTCGCGATCGTGAAGGAGCAGCTTGCGGAAAAGGGCGTGGACCGGGAGCAGTTAAATGGCGTACATACGCCCATCGGGCTGAAAATCGGGGCGGAGACGCCGGAGGAGATCGCGGTGTCTGTTATGGCAGAGATCATCCAGGTCAAAAACAGGCGGGAACAAGGGAGCGGTTATTCGAAGGAACTGCTGCTCGCGCTTACAGGAGAAACAGAGCCCGCGGCTGAGACTGGTAATGCCGCTGGGAAAACGGAGCCTGCCGGAGGGAAAGCGGCTCAGAAAAGAGTGCTCGCCACGATCATATCGCGCAAAGGTTCCGCTCCGCGGGGCGTGGGCACAAAGATGCTGGTCTTTGAGGACGGGAGTACAGTGGACACGATTGGAGGCGGCTGTGTTGAGAGCGAAATCATCCGGAAAGCGCTCCTCATGATGCGGACGAAAGCTCCGAAGTTTCAGATCTGCGCCGTGGATATGACCATGGACGCGGCAGAAGATGAAGGGATGGTCTGCGGCGGAGTCGTGGAAGTGATGCTGGAGACAGCGGAACCTCCGATCTGTGACACGGAAGGCAGGACACCTGCATGATGGGACAGATAATATAGATTTGTATGAGAAAAGAGCGGCATCCTCAAAGTATAAGGGAAGCCGCTCTTTTTATGTAGATGAATGAAAGGATGGTTAACGTTTCTTTTTCGAAAGTTTTGCTCCAGAAATTCCGGCTGCCACCGCTGCGGAAAGCAGTATAACTGCCATAACCGGAGATGCGGCAGTATCACCAGTCTGTACACTTCTCTCAGGCTCATTGTTTCCGGTCTGTGTATTGTTTCCGGTCTGTGCATTGTTTCCGGTCTGTGCATTGTCATCCGGTTTTTCATTGTCCGGCTGCTGCGGAGACGTATCTTCTTTCTTTGAATTAAGAAGCTGTTCCAAAGCGTTTTCGAGTGCTTCTAAGGCTGCGTCCACAGCTTCCTGGCAGGCATCCACTGCATCCAATACAGCATTGGCATTCGTAATGGCAGCCTGCAGGGCATCGACGGCCTCCTGTTTGTAATCTTCTTTATTGATGGATTCCAGGAATGCGGCTGCTTCATCAACTGCGGACTGCAGTTTTGTTTTATCCGTTTCTTCTATTGGCGGGATCTCCGTGCCCTCTGCCAGAAGATCCTTGTATACGTATTCCACCGTTATTTTATCACTGCCAAATACGCCGGATGCCTGGGCTGGTGTTACGGTCAGTTCATACCCCAGGTCCGCCATGTTATCCATAACGGATGTTGTGTACGTTTCCCCTTCCGCGCCGTAGATATATTCGGTGGGAGCTGCGATGGCGCCTGTGGTGGTGACATGGCGTACTTCCACAGCGCATTCGCCGGGGATGATGTCCCCGCGTGCGTCGCCGCGGGCTATGCCGATTTCTCTTGCCGCCTCATAGATTAGAGCGATCTCATGATCGGTCTGCACACCCTGGTTTGAGGGGGGAACATTGATGACAAGCGTATTATCCTGGCGCTGGTATTTATCATACCAGCTCTTGATCTGGCCGGCGTCCACGCGCAGTGTATTTTCGGAGCTGTTTGTATTCCAGAACCAGCCGTTCCCGATAATGAAGGTTCCCTCAAAGGGCAGATAGTAATTTTCGCCCTGGTAAGTAAATATTTTCGGGTCACCGGACTCCGCGGTATCTCTGCCGTCATACAGTTTAAAGTCAGAGGGGAAGTTTACAATTTCTTCGCCGCCCTGGAGTGACGCGATGTCACGGTCTCCAAGAGTCAGGTTTACCGAGATCTGGCAGCCGGGCTGATACTGTTTTACCATATTGTAGATCCGCTCATACTCCCAGCGCTCCGTGTCTTTCACCCATCCGCCGTCGATCCAGAGTTCACAGATATCCCCGTAATTTGTCATCAGCTCTTCAATCTGATTGTAAGCGAAGTCTGTGTAAGCCTGGTCCCAGGCGCGCTCATCGACGTAGTTGGATTTGGGGTGGTTCTTTTCCCAGTTCATATCCCAGATGGAATAATAGAGCCCCAGTTTGATGCCGTATTTATTACATGCCTTGGCAAGCGCCTCCACCACATCAAAATCAACCCCCTCGTGTCCGCAGTTGGTGACTTTGTGGTTACTGTACTGGGTGTCGAACATTGCGAAGCCGTCGTGGTGTTTGGAGATCAGGACGACATAATTCATACCCGCTTCCCAGGCGGTCTTTGCCCACTGTTCCGGATCATATGTGTCCGGATTCGGATTGAATACAGACGGGTCCTCATTTCCGGAACCCCATTCATTATTTGTAAATGTATTTACGCCATAATGGATGAACATCCCATAGCCGAGTTCCTGCTTTCTCAGCTGATAAGTATTTGGAGTTTCGCTCGGTACAGGCTTTATCCAGTCGGGATCGATGGGACGTTTGTCTGTAAGATAAGTAGTTTCGACGGCGTCCGGATCGCTGTAAAGGCCGATCTCGTCCAGATTAAGACTGTTTCCTGTCAATGAGATGCGCAGATACTGTTTGGTAACTTCGCTGCCCACCAGGCTGCTGGTGGATGGGATATGCTCTGCGTCCATGCGCCAGTCTTCCCAGCTGCTCCCATCGTCCGATACCTGGGCGCTGATCATTTTGATCCGCCCGGAGTAAGCGGTTGTCTCAAAAAGAATCAGCTGGTTAAATGTCTTCGGCTGTCCCAGATCCAGTGTGACCACAAATTCAAAGCCATCGTCCTCTGTCCGTGAAGACCAGCGTGTCCCTAAATCTCCGTCCAAAGCGAACTCGATACCGTAACTGTCCTGGTCATAGGAGCCTTCATAGGTGCTGTTGGCTGTGCCGGAAGCTCCCAGGGCCAGGTTCTCTCCCAGTGGTTCCAGGCTGTCCATAGCGTTTCTTAAGATGCTGGCAGCATCGTTGATCTGCCCGTCCAGCATGTCCTCATTTTGGTAAACGATCTTTGCGCTGGACAGCGCGATGGTAAATTCTCTGGAGGACTGAATTGTGTAGAGCCGTGTATCAACCGCGTCAGCTTCTGCGATGAGTGCCTCCAGTTTATCCCTTGCGGTGTCCTCCCCGCGGTTATAAAATTCTATTTCATTGATATTGATTTCGGTTCGTCCGCCGTCAATTACCAGCCGGATGTGCCGGGAAGTCAGAGTCTGGTCTAATACCAGCTCTTCGTCATAGATCCCGTTATCTTTTAAGTCGGAGAAGGACTGGACGTCTGTCCAGCTGCCGTCCTCCCCGGTTTCGGAAGTCTGGACCGTGACTGCCTCCATGCGGGGGCCGTATGTCTGGGTCTCGTAGACCTTAACGCAGTTAAACGATACTGGGGTGTCAAAATCTGCCTGGACCCAGCATTCACCCGCTCCCTTTGCGGCCCACTGTGTGGTCAGGTCACCGTCCATGGCATGTCCCTCGTACCCCTCATAGGAAAGGCTTTCGGAAAATGTGCCTCCGCTGATATCTACTTTTTCCATCTCAGCAGCAGATACAGGCACAAATGGGGCCGCAGCTGTGAATGTAAGAACAGCTGCCACTGCCCCGGAAAGCCATCTTAAATAGTGTCTTTTCATTTTCTCTCTCCCTTCTTTCGGCAATGCTTGAAAGCAGGACAGAAGTCTTGCTTCAAAACTGCAATTGCCAAATATATACAATTTTAACACCATTATAACGGATTTTTCCTAAAACAGCCCTGTAATTTTTTTACATTTTAAGATGTAATTTTTTTACATTATTGGGGATTGCATTATTGGGGAGTATTGACACACATTTTTGTGGGTGTTACTCTGTTGATAGAAAAAGAATCAGATGCTTATATAGGTTCATAATCGGTTGAACGTCTCTACCAGCCGCCGGAAACGGCTGACTATAAGTATTCGGGCGGCGAAGCGCGCCAGCCTGCGTATTATTATAGAAAGGGAGGTTACAGCTGATGAGGGAACCTATTTTTATTTTAAAAACAGTATAGCTTTTGTAGTATCTTTTTATAAGTTTGTTCAAGTCCGATAAATCCTTATATTTCAAGGCTTTCCAGCGTTTTCTCTTTGACAGATTCCCTTTATAACTGGCTATAATACCTCATATTTACACCGTCAAACGTTGTACGGTTCGTTGTAAATTAGGCGATCATCCTGCGCATTTCTTCGTTGGCTCCTGCTTCCGATGCATGGGCATATAAGTCCAGTGTCATCATGATACTTGCATGTCCCATGATATACTGTAAGTTCTTCGGATTCATGTTCTTCTGCGCCAGCCTTGTACAGAAGGTATGCCGCAACGTATGAGGAGTGATATGTGGTAAAGCAGTGTCATGTGATTTGTTATATTTCTTAACCGCTCCCTTTAACATGCTTTTGTATCTGCCCTCTGTCATAGGAAGCCCCTTGGGACTGAGAAACAGGAAATGACGATAACCGTCAATTTCTTTTACTTTTGCCTCTTGTCTGCGCTTCAAGACCCTGTGAAAGGCTTTCTCTGTCTCCTCACTCATCGGCACGTTGCGAATCCCGCTCTTTGTTTTGGGTTCATTGACGTAATAGCCGTCCTTATCCTTTAACAGCTGGTGATCGATGTGGACAGCGTGACGGGTAAAGTCCAAGTCCTTTTTTGTCAATCCGCACAGCTCCGAGATTCTAAGCCCTGTTTTCAACAGGATCAGCACATCATCATAATACTTCTGATAGGTTTTATCCTCTGCCATAAATGCCAGCAGTGCCTGTTCCTGCTCCTCACTGAGTACGACCTTTGGTTTCCTGTTGTCCGGAAGCACTTCACTCAGGACAAAATCAAAGGGATTCTTCCGCACATAGTTATCGTCCATTGCCATATAGAAACATGCTCTCAGTGACCGCTTGTAGTTGCTGATGGTTTGATAAGAAAAGCCCTTTTTCTGCATTCTGAGCGCCCATGCTCTGGCATCAGATGGTTTGATACTGTCAATGCTCTTAGCACCCAGTATATCGCCCTCTAAGGCCCTCATGAGGTACTTCCTGCTTTCTTTGGTCTTTTTCTTGACATTCGGGCGTCCTGCATTCTTTTTCGCATAGAGCCGGCACAAGGTCATCTTACCTCCCTGTGTGTCGATCCCGTCATACAAATCTTTCTGTATCGCCCGTTCCTTTTCCCTGAGAGATAAATCTTCCCGTTTTCCTGCCGGCGTTTTATCGGTAGGCAACAGTTTCCACGCATAGACATAGTTTGTTTTCCCCAGTGCGTCCACATATTTATAGGTGTATCTGCCGTCTTTTCTCTGGCTCTCTCCTCTGTATAGAACACGATTCTTATGGTCTCGTCTCTTCCTTATGTTCGACATCTTTCAAACTCCTTTCCAAGTAAGAAAGAGCCTTGTATATACGACTTGTATTTATCATAACACGCACAAGGCTCTTTTTCACTAGATTTCTTCTAACCGGTCAATGATAGCTTCCAGTTTCTTTTTCTTGATGAGCATACGATTTCCATTGAACACAACGCATTCTTCCTTGTATTCTCTGGCAACTTCACGAAGTTTGTTTTCCCCGATACGGAAATAACTGGACGCTTCCTCCACGGTCATTAAATAACGCTCCCATAAGGGCATACTTTCATCACGCATATAATAACACCTCCTCCAGTATGTTTTGCCAAGCCCTCCAACGGCTTTTGTCTTAGCCCACAGGAATCTCACCTCTGCATCGTTCGGATGTAGCCGTACCCATTGCGTGCGACGCTTCTAACGCTCAAGCTGTGGCTGTACGGGCGTATCATTATCTGACAGGGCAGGTCATGACGGTAAAAGGGGACAAACCTTTTACAGGAACACAAACAGGGAATCGCTCGCTTTTGCAGGAGAAAGGTCATGGCGTGCTTGTTTCCACGGCTCGCTGTCTGTCAAACGTATTGGATGGCTGTATGTAGTTGTCAAAGAACACGAAAGAAGAAAGATTCCTCTCATATATACCGCGTCTGGGAAGGAGAGGTGTGTAACCCTTTTTTCAAATTTTTCTATTTAGATGAACAAACCACCTCGTTTTAGCGGAATCAGCTAATCCTACGGATAAAATCTTGTGTTGTGACAAGTGTCTGTTGATTTTCTTCTTTCACACCATATCTGTACAGAAATAGGCGATTTGATTACTAATTTAGATTTTCTTCCTTCACTCCATATCAGGACAGGAACAGGCGATTTGATAACTAATTTAGAAAATTTTTAGATTTTTCTTCTTTTCGCACAACACTGTCCACAAACGATCGATTTGTATCACTATTTCAAAAGAAATTTATCGTTTCTTCTTTCACTCCATATAGGGAACGAAACAGGCGATTTGCTAACCATTTTAGAAAAAATTTAGATTTTTCTTCCTTCACTCCATATCTGTACGCTCATGTCTGCTTTGTTGCAGATGTTTCTGAGACATTAAAAAATACCGTCATTCTCTTGTGGAACGGCGGTATCGATTCGTTCTTCTATGGTGGATCGCTCTAGCGCTAATAGATGTTTATGCTTGTCTTTCAACTCTGCATGTTCAATCATATCCTGCAGTATCGTTGTATGGTTTTCCCTGTCCAGCTCCTGTACCATTTTCATCGTAGGTGCGACTTGCCTTTGTAGCCAGTTCAGCGCCTTTTGTAACGTATAAGGTTCTGGTCTAGTGGTTAAGCGTATCGGCTCTCTGTTTTCCCCTATGAACCATGCCCAGTCTGTATTGACAGGCCATTGACTTTTCGGTTTATCATCCTGTCTGTCCACAAAGCAGATATAGTGATTGACAATGGAAAAGGCGGTACGTTCCGCGTCACGATAGTTGAGGAGGTCTGCAACGGCATAGTAGGCTCGTTCATTCTTCATGCGTATTTCAAAACGGTTCTTGATTTCTGCTTCTTCGACTGCTGTACCGTTCTTGATATACTGCTCATAATTCTTCTGGTAGGCACACATATACAGCTCGCTTTTCGTAGAGCCAAAATAAATGCTCTCGCCTGTATTTTGCGGAATATCCCCAGCACACTTCTCTGTACTGCCATAGCCTTTTTGCTTGCGGAAGTAGGCGATACATTCACCAGCTTTATATTTCGCTTTTAAGAGGGGAATATCTAAGATTCCTGTACGGTCATTGATTGCCAAGTCCAGCCGTTTCATTTTACCGCCTGCCGTCATACAATCGAGCATAAAGTCATACCATGAGCGTTCCTGTGCCAGCAGATAACTTTCTATCTGCCGACAGCCTTTGCCTTTCAGCTCCAATAAAACGCCTAACTGTTCCTGTGTGGAACACATGAGGTTGATATCACCAATGAGATATTTGCTTTCATAGCCGTATTTCCCAAAATCTTCAAAAAACATGTGTCTCGGATGGATTTGTAATACCTCACGAATCACTCTCAATGCGTCTGTAGTAGGGAAGCGGACACGGAAGTAATCGACAAGTAAAAAGAGCGGTTCTTTTGGATTGAACCGTTCCATCTGTTTTATCATTGTTTCTTTCAACTCTGGTGATAAAGGTAGTTTCCCTTTTTCAATGCGATTGTAATGTTCACGACTGATGCCACAGGCAACGGCGAATCGTGTTTGTGATACGTTGTATTCCTCACGTTTTTGTCTTAACTCTTCCATAAAATTTTTCTCGTTCATTCTTTCATTCCTCCAATCAAAAAAGGCAACTATCTTGTGAGGATAATTGCCTATTACTTTTCCGTTTACAAAAGAAAAAGACAATCGATTTCGGAATTGAAATCCATTGTCTTTGTGTAATTACAGTCTTCAATTTTCAGTGTGATATTTTTGCTTTCATGTCACACCCTGTCAAAATGCGGTTTTGCCTTATAAATACAGGGTTTTCCACCTGTTTTTGTATATTGTCTCTTGTATTTTGTGCCCCCCTTGTTAGATAACGGGGGCTTGATGTTCGCTCACCACAGGCTCGCTCACAGATGGAGCGAACCGGACACTTCCAAAGGATGTCGGAAAAATCTGAGAGATTTTCCCGACACCGTGCCCGGTTCACTCCATCTGTTGTCTTGTTTTGGTTCTATTTGTCTCAGCCTACGCATATCAGATATGTTTTGATAAAGCTATTTACATTTCTTTTTATAACAGCAATAACAAAAATAAGATATGCACCCTCCAATAATTCCTAGTATAATATACACGATCTCCTTATGCATTATCCCATTTATCACAAAAGTAGGACATATAGCACCTAGGAAGAAAAACAAAAATAGATACAATTTTTTATTGTCTGCCAATATATGTTACGCCTCCTCCTAAAAAATTCAGGTGCAAAACTATACCATCTTTTATTCCAGAAGAAATTACTGCATTAGCTACTAGGCTAAAAATAACGCCAATACCTACAGTAATTACAGGATGAGCGGCAAGTACAGGAGTGAATATTCCAGCAAGTCCCCACAAAGCGGTAACCCCTGTCGAAGTAATATTCTGAACCATTCCAGCATCTAAATATATCTCCAAATAATTCCAATGGAAATAGACTGCGTTTTTACCGTAGGCCCTAGTAGAAACAGTTTGTTCAGGCAAATAAACCCTTCCGGTTTTTTCGTCAGTTTGTAAATCAAATTTTATAATAGATTCATTGATTTTAGATAAATGTTCTGTAACCTTTGAATATAATTCAGAAGATAGTCGGACATTTTGAGGTAATTCGAGATAAAATTGATTATCATGGATTTTTATATACTCATCTAATTCACTCCAATTAGTTGATATATTTGTGGTATCATAATAAACAATATGTTCTTGATGTTCTTGTGCATAAGCTGGAGAAACAAAACTTATAAACATAAGAACTGAACATATAACACTTAAAAACTTTTTCATTTTCATTTCTCCTTTCAAACATTAAATTTAGTAATTGAAACTTATTTGCACTTTCTTATATTTTGTATGATTTTTTCAACAGAACGAGCACCATTATTTGCAAAATATTTATTCACGATAAATTCATTTGAAATATCATGTACTAAAGAAATAATACGGTTAATATAGTCATTATCTTCAAGATGATAACTATATTCAGATATAATATTGATTATATTTTTGTCTTTAGAAAAAATAATTCCAATTATATCATCTTCATTATACAAAATATTGTTTTTAACATATGGAAATTGCCACAATTCATAGGATTCAGCTTTTTCAATGCGGCGAGGATAGCAAGCTACTAAATCCTCGTTTGTTAATGTAGAATGATTGGCATAATTCAAATACATTCCTCCTTACATTCCGACAGCAGCTGATAGAGCCGCCCATGCAGCTACATCATCAACTGGTCCAGTAAATATATTCACTGCTGAAACGACGACAAGAACTGCTGCCCCTGCAATAAGTAATGGTTTAACAATATCTTTTACCCATCCGCTGTTGATGGCAGGAGTATGATAGGCTACAGCTTCTTTAACCTTAGAGTGGGCCATCACCGCTTTTTTTACAGATTTTGGGACTTTATCTGCATTTTGCTTCGTTCCGTCACATGGATTCATATTATCTAAACGCAAACAGTAAATATGTTTATTCTTTTGATAAAAGTGTAAATGATAATAGGATTTGGCTGAATCTGGAGAATCTAAGTATACTTTCCATTCACCTTTATTGTATACAGTTATTCTTGAACTAGCTGAAATAGTGGTACAGAAAGTGCAACATATAAGTGACAACATTACTACAATTATACTGACCTTTTTCACGATTTTATCCATCATACAGACCTCCTTTTGCGAGAAAGTTACAGTATGAAACGATATAATACAGTCGAAGTTCATTTATACTCCATTGAAATGTATAATAACTATATTTTCAATGGAGTGAAATAAAATGAATTTCATATACCAGAGCCTACCTTTCAACATATTTATTCCTCCTATCAATCCCGTTCCTTTCCTATAATTATTATACCACATAAGGTTAGATAATTCATGCATTTTTATACAATATGAATATTAGTATAAGTCGTTATATAAGGCTCCCTCATTTGTTGTAATTTCGTTGTATTTTACTGATTTTAACTTGCTTTATTTTCCTTTTTATCCTTTATTTTTAGGGATATTTTTAGTTTTTAAACTTTTTTATTTTAAAAGGAAACATTATATATAGTAAGAACCCGAAAGAATTTACAATATGCCGGCATGGCTATCTGGTCTGCCGGGATGGGAAAGTGGAGGGGGTATACCAGACACTGCCATTTAAATTGGGCGGGAATCCGGTCCATGATTATGGGGACTGCCTGATTATCCCGGGGCTTGTGGACCTGCATATCCATGCGCCTCAGTATTCTTTCCGCGGGCTGGGGATGGATATGGAACTTCTGGAATGGCTGGAGGCCAATACGTTTCCGGAAGAGGCAAAGTATGCGTCTTTGGAATACGCAGAGAAAGCGTACCGCATTTTTGCTGACAATATGAGAAGGAGCGCCACAGCAAGGGCGTGCATTTTCGGGACTGTCCACCGGAAGGCCACACTGCTGCTTATGGATCTGATGGAGCAGACCGGGCTTGGCACCATGGTGGGGAAAGTGAACATGGATCGGAACTGCCCGGACTATATGATAGAAGGGACAGAGGAATCTGCCGGGGAGACCCTGGAGTGGATCAAGGATGTGCTTCACAGAAAGTATCAAAATACGCGTCCGATCCTGACTCCGAGATTTACCCCGAGCTGTACGGATGAGCTGATGGAAGATTTAAAGAAACTTCAGCTGCGCTATGGACTGCCGCTTCAGTCCCACCTGTCAGAGAATCAAGGGGAGATCGCGTGGGTGAGGCAGCTCTGCCCCTGGGCAGAGTTTTATGGGGAAGCTTATGACCGGTTCGGACTTTTTGGGGCGGACTGTCCGACCGTGATGGCGCACTGTGTGTACAGTGACGAAAAGGAGACTGCCAGGATGAAGGAGAATGGAGTATTTATCGCCCACTGTCCGGAGTCAAATATGAACGTCTCTTCCGGGATTGCCCCGGTGCGCAGATATCTGGAGCAGGGACTTCACGTCGGGATCGGCAGTGATGTGGCAGGCGGCTCTTCGGAGAATTTATTCCGGGCAATGGCACATGCGGTACAGGCCTCGAAACTCAGATGGAGAATCGCGGACAGCAGCCTGGAACCGCTGACCGCGGAGGAAGTATTCTATATGGCTTCAAAAGGAGGCGGAGCGTTCTTTGGAAAAGCAGGCAGTTTTGAACTGGGGTATGAGTTCGACGCTGTCGTGCTGGATGATACAAGGCTTGCCCATCCGCAGAAACTGGATGTCAGGAGCCGGCTGGAGAGGATGATTTATCTGGCGGATGAGCGGGAAGTGCGTGCCAAATATGTAAAAGGAAAAGAGATCAGGCTGTCATAAATGAAGGAGACAATACCGTGCTGCCGCAGGAGGAAAAGAGAATCAAACTTGGAGGTGAGGATATGGAAGAAAGAGATACGCTTGGAAAGGAGCAGCAGAAGAAGAAAGAGGAGGGAAAGAGAGAAGCAGAAGGGAAACGATGTCAGAAGGAGCATGTGATCGGGAAGAGTGTGAACCGGACAGACGCTTTTGAGAAGGTAACCGGGCGGGCAAAATATACGGATGATCTGTGCGGGCGCGGCGCTTATGTGGCGAAGATCCTGCATTCAGAGACTGCCCATGGATATGTGAAGGCGGTTGACACATCGGAAGCAGAGCAGATCCCAGGGGTCGTGAAGATTGTGACCTGCTTTGATGTGCCGGAGTGTTATTATCCCACAGCAGGCCATCCCTGGTCTACAGAGGCCGCGCATCAGGACGTGGCGGACCGGCTTCTGCTGCAGAAGCATGTCAGGTTTTACGGGGACGATATCGCGGCGGTGGTGGCGGAGAATGAGACGGCAGCGGCCCGGGCGGTGCGGGTGCTGAAAGTGGAGTATGAGGAGCTGCCCTTTGTGCTGGATGTGCAGAAAGCGATGGAAGACGGGGCTCCGCAGATCCACAGGAAATATCCCAATAACATACTGGCACACACTTCCATCCGAAACGGGGATTATGCGGAGGCGGTAAAAGAGCCCGGGCTTACAAAGGTTGAAGGATGGTATGAGACACCTGCGGTTCAGCACTGCCACATTGAAAACCCGGTCTGCTATGCCTATATGGAGCAGGGGAGAATCGTGGTGGTGACGTCCACTCAGCTTCCCCATATATGCCGCCGTATCGTAGGGCAGGCGCTGGGGATTCCGTGGGGCCAGGTCCGTGTGATCAAACCATACGTGGGAGGCGGATTTGGCAATAAGCAGGATATCTTGTATGAGCCCCTCTGCGCCTATCTGTGCGCGCAGGTGGGAGGAAGGACGGTCAAACTGGAGCTGTCCAGGGAAGAAACATTTGTCTGCACGAGAGTCCGCCATGCGATCCGGTTCCATATTGTATCCTATGTGCGGCCGGACGGAACTTACGCGGCGCGGAAATTTGAAAGCTTTTCAGACCAGGGGGCATATGCCTCCCACGGGCACAGTATTGCGGCGAAAGGGATGGGATGCTTCCCTCAGCTGTACCCCTGCCCGAATATTGAGGCGGACGCGTACACCGTTTTTACAAATAAATCAACGGCCGGGGCGATGCGGGGCTATGGAATCCCTCAGGCGATGTTCGCCGTGGAGAGCCATACGGAAGATGTGGCCAGGGCGATGGGAATCCCCTCCTATGAATTCCGCATGAAAAATGTGATGCCGAAAGGATTCAAAGACGGATTCTCAAAGAATGTAAATTATTATGATTCTTTCCGGGAGTGCATGGAAAAGGGAAGGAAAGAATTTGATTATGACAGAAGGTTAAAAGAATACTCCCACCAGACGGGGGAAATCCGCCGCGGTGTGGGCATGGCGGTGTTTTGGTACAACACCGGCGTATGGCCGATCTCTCTGGAGACATCTGCCTGCCGCATGGTCCTTAATCAGGACGGCAGCATTCAGGTCCAGGTGGCAGAGACGGAGATCGGGCAGGGAGCGGACACGGTATTTGCCCAGATGGCAGCCGAGACGCTGGGCATTCCTTTTGAGATGGTACATGTGATTTCCACACAGGATACGGATGTGACACCGTTTGGCACCGGCGCGTACGCGTCCAGGCAGACGTATATGGCGGGTTTTTCAATCCGGCAGACAGGAGAACTGCTGAAGGAAAAAATCCTGGAGACTGCCCATGATCTGACCAGGCAGTCGAAAGAAAATCTTGACATTATAAACGGAAATATTGTCAGAATTACTGACGGGGAGATTCTGATGACGCTGGGGGAGCTGGCGGCAGAGAAGCTGTACAGTTTGGCAGACAATGGTCATCTGACAGCTGAAAGCAGCTGCCAGATCAAGAATAATGCGTATTCCTTCGGGTGTACTTTTGTGGAAGCAGAGGTGGACATTCCGGGCTGCCGGGCGCGGGTGACAGATATATTGAATGTCCACGACTGTGGAAAAGTCATCAATCCGGCGCTTGCCGCGGCGCAGGTCCACGGCGGCATGAGCATGGCGGTCGGATACGCCTTGTCAGAAAAAATGCTTTTTGATGAGTACACGGGAAAGCCGCTGAATCCGAATCTTCTGGACTATAAATTGTCTACATTTATGGACCATCCGGATCTGAAGGCAGAGTTTATTGAGAATGAGGAGCCCACCAGCGCATTCGGCACAAAAGCACTTGGCGAACCACCCACCTGCTCTCCTGCTCCGGCGATCCGAAATGCCATTCTGCAGGCGGTGGGTGTGCCATTGAATGAGATTCCGATGCGCCCCCATCTTCTGTTTGAAGAGTTTAAAAAGGCCGGGCTTATTAAAGATCGGAGGTGAAAGGGCATGTATGATATAAAAGCATTGTATGAGGCGCAGAGTACGGCCGACGCGGTCCGGCTCCTTGAGACCCACCCTGCGGCGCGGATTATCGCGGGCGGGAGCGACGTGCTTGTGCAGATAAGAGAAGGAAGACATGCCGGGGCTGAGCTTGTGAGTATTTATGGACTGGATGAGCTGCGAGGAGTGCGGATGGAGAGAGACGGGACACTGCGGATCGGGCCTTTGACCAGCTTTTCTCACATTACGAAAGATCCGCTGATCCAGAGATATATCGGGGTGCTCGGTGAAGCGGCGGACATGGTCGGCGGTCCCCAGATCCGCAATATCGGCACCATCGGGGGAAATACATGTAACGGGATCACATCGGCGGATTCCGCGTCCACTCTTATGGCATGGGATGCGGTGATGGAGCTGACAGGGCCGGAAGGCACGCGGCAGGTTCCGATCAAAGACTTTTACATTAGAGCGGGAAAAGTGGACCTGCGTCCGGCAGAGATTCAGACCGGAATCCTGATCCCCAAAGCATCCTATAAGGGATACAGTGGATATTACATAAAATATGCCATGAGAAATGCAATGGATATTGCGACATTAGGGTGTTCTGTAAATATAAAAGTTTCTGATGATAAAAAAACATTTACAGATATCCGTATTGCCTATGGAGTTGCCGGTCCTGTCCCCATGCGGGCAGAACATGCGGAGGCGGCGGGCAGGGGACTTCCGGTTACCCCGGAAAGTATCGAAATGATCAGCGATGCCGTGCTGGAAGATGTCACGCCACGGGACAGCTGGAGAGCGAGCCGGGCATTCCGGGAACATATCGCCAGGGTGCTCTGTAAGCGGGCGCTTACCGAAGCAGTAAACAGAGTCCAGACCGCTGAGGAACTGCAGCCCTTGGAGGAGACTGCCGGCAGGGCCGCGGAAGGAAAGAACGAGGCTGCATGGGAAAGAAGCCTTACGCCCGGGATCACAATACAGCATGGAGAGAACCAGTATAAGCTGGTGCGCTGCCGCATCAATGGTGTGGAGCGGGAGACAGTGGTGGATGTCAGGGCCTCTCTGACCGATATGCTCCGCAATGATTATTCCCTGACAAGTGTGAAGAAGGGCTGTGAGGCAGGGGAATGCGGGGCATGCAGTGTGATGATTGACGGCGAATGCTATAACTCCTGTATCTATCTTGCTGTCTGGGCGGATGGGAAAGAAATACGCACCGTGGAAGGGCTCATGGGGCCGGATGGACAGCTGTCGGATATCCAGCAGGCGTTTATTGACGAGGCGGCAGTACAGTGCGGGTTCTGTACGCCGGGGATCATGATGAGCGCAGTGGAAATATTGGAGAGCGGGAAGGAGTATACGCGCCAGGAACTGAGAAAACTGCTGTCCGGACATCTGTGCCGGTGTACAGGGTATGAAAACATCCTAAACGCAGTGGAAAAGACCATGAAAAGGAGACTAGAAGAAGCGAAAAGAGGATGAGATCTGACCGAGCGGTGAAAATGGGCGTCTGCATCAAGGGAGCTGGCAAAATGTGGTAAATATGGATTGTTAATATGTCGAAAATACTATATAATAGAAAAGATTAGAAATATGAATGATCCATTATGTAAAAATGTGAATAAAAAAAGAGAAATTTGCATTTTTATTTTGGAGGAAAGGTGGAAAAGGAAAAGTGAAAAAGAAACGAAGGAAACTGCTTGCGGCCATACTGGCAGCGGCGATGCTGATCCCACAGTCTGTAATAACAGCCGGGGCGGCAGATTTGTCAGTGGCTGAGCCGGCTTATCAAGTAAACAATCTTGAGGTTACAGATCCTGTGGATCTCTCAGAAAATTTCTCTGATGTGCAGGATTTGGAACAGGGCACCGTGAATATCCGGTACCGCATGGCGGAGACAAACAGAGGGCTGACCGCGCTTTTTACAGTGTCAGACCGATCGGCCGCCAGCACTTACGCGGCGTTCTATGTCAACAATGACACTGTCGGGCTGGAGACCAGGAACAACGGGACCCAGATTAATACATTCACAGCGGCGAACCAGGGGATCAACGACACAGAGTGGCATACACTTACCTGGGTGTTCGGTGAGTCTTCCACAACCCTCTATGTGGACGGGAACCAGGCGGCGGTGAACCAGCAGAGCGCGTTTATCGCGGACCTGGCAGAGGCGGACACAATGGCTGTGGGCGGTCTCTTAAGAAGCGGCACGAACTGGCACAATGACTGTACAGTCAGTGAGATCTCAGTTTATGAAGAGCAGTTTACGGCTGAAAATGTGAAAGAATACATGGATTCATTTGACCAGTCTAATGCGGATGCCGCATATGAAATTCGCGGAATAGACCTTATGACGGCTGGCAAAGAGAAAGATTTAACAGAAGATCTTGAGTCAGCTGCGTCTTTGGAGCACGGCACCGTGAATATCCGCTACAGGATGAAGTCGGCAAACAGCGGGCTTACAGCGCTTTACAGCGTATCTGACCGGTCCACGGGGACGGCAGATTCCACGTACGCGGTATTCTATGTGAATAACAATACCGTAGGAATTGAGCTGAGGAACAATAATTCACATTTAAATAGTTTCTCATCGTCCACATATGCGGATGGAAGCGCTGTCAGCATCAATGATACATACTGGCATACACTTACCTATGTATTTGGAGATAAGGACACATCCATCTATGTGGACGGAAAGCTTGTGAAAACAAATTCCACCACAGCTTTCTTCTCGGCATTGAACGACGCGGATACAATGACAGCAGGCGGTCTGGTCAGAGAGGGCTCGAACGTGAGCGGCAACTACTGGCACCATGCCTGCGCGATTGACGAGATCTCAGTGTATGAAGAACAGTTTACATCTGAGACAGTTGAGCAGTACCACGGCGTGACGAACTTTGTACCTGAGATGGGGCCGGACCCGGATACCACATACAAGACGGAAGCAGAAGCGCTGTTCTATTCTGGGTATCAGGATTCAGTAAGTTACCGAATTCCGTCCCTTCTGACCACGTCGGCAGGTACAGTGATCGCGGCGATTGACCAGAGGCATCAGCATTCCGCTGACTGGGGCAACATCGATACCGTTCTCAGGAGAAGAGAAGCGGGAAGTGAGACATTTGATGACGCGCTCACCGTGATCGACCTGGCAGACCAGCAGTCCAACGGAGGAAATCATTCGGCCTTCCTGATTGATCCATCCATGGTTCAGGATAAAGAGACAGGCAGGATTTATCTCCTCATTGACATGTTTCCTGAGTCCACAGGCTTTGGTTCTGCACAGCAGGGAACAGGATATACGGAAGTGGATGGGGTGAAGTATCTTGCCCTGACGGATTCTTCGGGAAATAAATATACCGTAAGAGAAAAGGGTGTTGTCTACAATGCTTCCGGACAGGCTACAGATTATACGGTCGTAACGGAATGTGAAGCGCCGTATAAAGAGCTTGGAGACCTGTATCAAAATGAAAATAAAGTAGGAAACATCTACTTGAAAACCGCGCCGGGTACGGCTCCGCTCACTGTCCTCACGACGGCGTATCTGTGGCTTACATACAGCGATGACGACGGTGAGACTTGGTCACAGCCGCAGGATCTGACTCCTTTTGTGAAAGAAGAGTGGATGAAATTTATCGGAACAGGTCCGGGTGTCGGTCTCCAGGCGGACAGCGGCAGGCTGATTTTCCCGATCTATTATACGAACTCGAATGGAAAGCAGTCGTCAGCCAATATTGTCAGCGATGACAATGGTAAGACATGGCACCGCGGTGAGTCCCCGAACGATGGAAGAGTGGAAGGAAGTACAACCTACACATCACAGGACAGCAACGTGCCGGAGATCACAGAATCCCAGACCATCGAGATCCAGACAGGCGATCATAAAGGGGATCTGCTTCAGTTCATGAGAGCATACGGCGGAGTGAGAATTGCCATCAGCCATGATGAAGGCGAGACATGGGAGCCGAATGTCCCGGTGGTGATCTCAGACTGTGAATCCTACTGCCAGCTGTCAGTCATCAATTATGTTGACGAAGAGGATGGTAAAGAATATATCCTTCTCTCCAATCCGTCAGTGTCGGGGAGACGTGACGGTACGGTGCGCATGGGCGTGATCGGAGAGAGTGATGACAACGTAACAATAAACTGGGGCAGTACAGACGGCGTACAGATCAACTGGCTGGCGAAGCGCCTCTATGCGGCCGGGCATTTCCAATACTCCTGCCTGACAAGGCTTGCGGATGGGAATTTCGCGTCTCTTTATGAGCTGGACGACGCGGGCGGCAGCATCAGTATTGACTATACAGAATTTGATAAAGAGTGGATTCTCGCGGAGGATGTTGCGCTCCCGATGGACGCGCCGGAAGTTGTCTCTATGAGCGGAAGCAAAGACGGGACCGCGCTGACTGTGGAAGTAACCTTTGATCAGGATATCATGGTCATTGGAAATCCGGTCCTCAGTCTTTCTGTGGGAGATGAAAAGCTGGAGGCTGCTTATGTGTCCGGTTCCGCCACAAATATCCTTACATTTACATGTACGGTTGATGAAGACTTATTTGGAATCGTCACTGCGTCCGGTATCAAAGAAGGTTCCGGCACAGCAGAGAATATCCATAATGGAGTGCCGGCTTTGGTGGCAGGTACCGTTGTAGACTTGACGAAGATCCCGCACTCTGTGATGACCGCGACAGCATCGTCTGAGTATACCGCTTCTACGGAAGGCCCGGCGGATCTTGCGATCGATGACAATCCGGCTACATGGTGGCATACACACTATGGTTCGGCTGGCGACGGTGTACTTCCGCAGTCACTGACGATCGAGTTTGACCGGGAGTATGTGATTGACCGGTACGCATACCTTTCAAGAGGCGCTGGCGGCAATGGCTCCGTGAAGGGATATGAACTTCAGATCAGCCTTGACGGAGAGACATGGTACCCGGTATCAGAGGGGGAACTGAAGGATACTTCCAATGAACAGGTAATTACGTTTGCGCCGGTAAACGCGAAATATGTGCGGCTGGTAGTAAATAGTTCATACGGCAGTCAGCCAAATATGTTTGCGTCCGCGGCGGAGATCAATATTTTCCGGGCTGTGGAGGCAGTGACTCCGGCGGACAAAGAAGCGCTCAAAACCGCGGTGGATACAGCGAACGCGGTGAAAGAGGCGGACTGCGAGAGCGGATATGATGTTCTGGCGGCAGCCCTGGCAGACGCGGAGGCTGCCCTTGAGGATGACAATGTGCCGCAGCTGGCTGTAGATCGTATTACAAAGGCGTTGAATGATGCGATAGCGGGCATTACATACAAAGCGGCGGATCTGGACAAGCTGAACAGCGCGGTTGCCAATTACGGGAATGCGGATCTTGAGCTGATGACGGATGAGTCCGCGGCTGCTTATACGGCAGCGCTGAATGCGGCAAAAGCTCTGCAGGAGGCGGAAGACCTCACTTACCAGGATCAGGTAGAGATCGATGCGGCGGCAGAGACGCTGGAAAATGCCTATCATGCGCTGGTATATAAGGACGCGGATAAGAGCGTGCTGAGTGAAGCTGTTGAGGCGTACGGAAATGTTGATACAGAGCTTCTCACAGCGGAAGCAAAGGCTTCCTACGAGGGCGCGCTGGAGGCTGTCCTGGACCTGATTGCGGCGGAAGATCTTGATATCCGGGATCAGGCAGATATTGACAAGGCGGCTGAGGCGCTCGAAGACGCTTATTTTGCAATTGAGTACAAAGAAGCGAATGTAGAGGCACTTCAGGAAAGATATGACGCGGCACTGAAAGTTGATATGGACAGCCTGACGGATGAGAGCAGAGAGGCGCTTGAGTCGGCGATGGCTGATGTGAAGGCACTTCTGGATGAAGCAGAAGCAGGTGGTCTTGATATCAGAGATCAGGAGGCTATTGATCAGGCGCTAGATGCACTGACTGAGACGCTCGCTGCTCTGGAAAAGAAACCGGTCGAAGAAGATCCTGGAGAAGAGAAACCAGGGGACGATAAACCGGCGGGAGATGCTGACGATGGACAGAAGCCGCAGGATGGACCGAAGAAGGATGCGCCAGACAAAGACAAGGCAGTAAAGACAGGCGACACAGCGGACTTAGGACTGATCCTTATGCTGGCGGCTGTCAGCGCGGCGGCAGCAGTTCTTCTGAGAAGAAAGAGCAGGGCGGTTTAAAACTAAGGAACGTCCGAAAAAACTCTTGAAAACATCCGAGTAAAGAGTTATATTAGTAATCGTAAAAGGAATAAATCTTCGGGGTCGGGTGTAAGTCCCAACCGGCGGTATAGTCCGCGACCCGCATGTATAATGCGGCTGAATCGGTGACTTTCTTTTAAGAGAGAATTCCGGTACCGACAGTAGAGTCTGGATGAGAGAAGAGATGATACTTATTAGAACACAAACGTTCAATAAGCAGCTTCACAGAGGAAGTTTATACGGCCCCGGACATTGTTGTCCGGGGCCTGCTTTGTATGTGGCTGTTTCTCCTTAGAAGAATTCCTTTTCAAACAATATCAGCCTGAGAAAAGGCAGTAAAAAAGGAGAGAAGAACATGACAGAACAGACACAGCCGAATGTAACGGCAAACAGTAAGACATTGAAAATCGTGAAAATGGGAGTAATGGTGGCAATATCAGTCGCTTTAGTTTATCTGATCCATTTCCCGATCTTTCCAGTCGTATCATTTCTTGAATATGACCCAGCAGACATCCCGATTCTGATTGGTACATTTGCATTTGGCCCGGCCGCGGGGCTGGTGCTGACGTTAGTTACTTCCGTGGTGCAGGGGCTGACGGTGAGCGCGGGAAGCGGACTTTATGGCATTCTTATGCATGTGATCGCCACAGGTGTTCTGGTGGCAGTGTCAGGCGGCATTTATAAGAAAAACAAGACTAGAAAGAATGCGGTAATCGGGCTTGTGTGCGGCATGGCGGCAATGGCGGTTGTAATGATGGGGGCCAATATGGTGATTACGCCGATGTTTATGGGCGTGCCGGCTGCGGCAGTCTGGGAGCTGATGCCCTTTATTGTAGGATTCAATGTCATAAAAGCAGGGATTAATGGTGCGGTTACGTTCGTGCTGTATAAGAGGATTGCAAATTTCCTTCGGAAATAAAATGTGTGAAGAAAATGTGAACGGGGTCAGGCCCCTATGAGGAGAAAATTCAGACAATTTCCCTCATAGGGGCCTGACCCCGTTCACAATTGTAAATAAAAAAGTTGACAAACGGAAATTCCTGTATTATAATACCCGCCGTAACACTTTTGTAATATCTGTAATATTATTTAAAATATAGGCATATATTTTAAAAGATATTTGTAAAGATATCGCAATAGGTTAGAGGAGGAGTATATGAAATATAATAAAAACAGGCGTGTCCTGCTGTCTCTGTATGCAGCAGCGGCAAGCGCCATGCTGCTGACGGGATTTACGAGTCTGGCAGCGGAAACAGACAGAAATGCAGAACAGAGAACATACATCAGGGAGGAGCTTTTCCAGTGGGATTTTGCTGAGACCGCAGGCGGCATCCGGGGAGAAGCAGTGCAGGAGACAAAAGAAGCAGTAAACGCGGCACATACAGCATATCTTATCAAAGTAGAAGAACAGAAAAGAGCGGAAGAGCAGGCCGCAGCAGAGGCGAGAGCAGCAGAGGAAGCGGCAGCGGCACAGGCAGCGGCCGAAGCGCAGGCAGCAAGCACGGCGGCATATGAGCAGGAGCTTCTCGCAGCGCTTATTTACTGTGAGGCGGGAAATCAGCCTTACGAGGGTCAGGTGGCAGTGGGCGCTGTTGTCATGAACCGGGTGAGGAGCGGATCGTATCCGAATACGATTACGGACGTGATCTATCAGTCCGGTCAGTTCGGTCCGGCAATGACTGGATGGCTGGATTCTGTACTTGCCAGCGGCAGTTATTCTGATTCTGCCAGGCAGGCGGCTGCAGACGCGATAGCAGGAAGCAGCCCGGTAGGTGAGTGTCTTTACTTTGGAAACGGGAACTGGGGCATCCAGATCGGGGATCATTTCTTTCATTAAAACGAAACTTTAAAGCAAAACTTTTCATATAATGTGATCCTAAAACGCTGCACCAGCAGAGAATATGCTATAATTCAGGGGACAGTACCGGGCAGTACCGGCGCTGTCCCCTGCAAATTTATGCCCCTGATATGGCGGCGGAATGGAGAGTTTTATGGTTAAGATCAAAAAATATGAGAAAACAGATGTAAAAGGCGCGATTATGATCTGGAATAAAGTTGTGGAAGACGGAACAGCATTTCCCCAGACAGAGTCATTGACTGAGGAAAGCGGGCATGATTTTTTTGAAGAACAGTCCTTCACCGGGCTTGCTTATGATGAGATTTCCGGAAAGATTCTTGGACTCTATATCCTTCATCCGAACAATATCGGGAGGTGCGGCCATATCTGCAACGCAAGCTATGCGGTGCGCGCGGACGCGCGTGGGCAGCATATCGGAGAATATCTGGTAAAACACAGCATGGAGAAAGGGAAGGAGCTGGGCTTTCGTATCCTCCAGTTTAATGCTGTGGTGAGCAGCAATACATATGCTCTGAAACTTTATAAAAAGCTGGGCTTCGTTCAGCTGGGAGTCATACCGGGAGGCTTTCTGACAAAGAACGGGAAGTACGAAGATATTATTCCTCATTATCACGTTCTGTAAGAGCAGAAAGGTCCTCTGATCTTGGCCTTTTTTCCTTATATTTCCTTAATTATAATGGAAGAAACCGCAGTTTTGTATAAAGCCGGAAGCGCGGTATGCGCGGGATAATCTCTAAAACCAGGGAAAAAGGCGGGAAAAACCGAGCACACTCGACTTTTTTATTGCTATCCCTATTACCCCTGTGATATAATCGAAGTAATGTCAACAATAGGATAAAAAGAAATGGAAGGAATGAGTATGAGCTTTATATCGTATTTAATCAATGGATTGAGCCTTGGAAGTGTCTATGCGATCATTGCCCTTGGATATACCATGGTATACGGTATCGCAAAGATGCTGAACTTTGCCCATGGAGATGTCATCATGATCGGCGCGTATATGGCGCTTATCTCCATGACACAGGCAGGGGTTTCACCGATTATCGCCGTTCTGATCGCGGTCGTGATCTGTACCCTGCTTGGCATGCTGATCGAGAGGATCGCATATAAGCCTCTTCGAAATGCATCGTCATCGCTGGCAGTGCTGATTACAGCGATCGGTGTCAGCTACCTGCTGCAGAATATCGCGCTGATTGTATTCGGGGCCAACGCGCAGACATTCCCGTCTGTGATTAAGTGGAAAGGCGTGTCTCTGGCAGGCGGGACGCTGAACATTTCTGGAGAAACGATTGTCACGATTGTGGTCTGCCTGATTATCATGGCAGCTCTGATCGCGTTTGTGCAGAAGTCCAAACCCGGACAGGCAATGCGCGCGGTCTCAGAGGATAAAGGGGCGGCGCAGCTCATGGGCATTAATGTAAATGCAACGATCGCGCTTACATTTGCCATAGGTTCCGCTCTGGCGGCGATTGCCGGTGTCCTGCTCTGTTCCGCGTATCCGAGCCTGACTCCGTATACGGGGGCGATGCCGGGCATCAAAGCATTCGTTGCGGCTGTATTCGGCGGCATTGGCTCCATTCCCGGGGCATTTATCGGCGGTCTTCTTCTGGGTGTGATCGAGATTTTTGGAAAGGCATATATCTCGTCACAGATGGCGGACGCGATCGTATTCGCGGTGCTCATTGTTGTGCTGCTTGTGAAACCTACCGGACTCTTAGGCAGGAAGATTCAGGAGAAAGTGTAGGTGACGGATATGTTGAAAAAAATAAACAAAAATACAAGAAGTAATCTGATCACATATGGCATGGTCATTGCCGCATTCGTTATCATGCAGGTGTTGATCAGCGCGGGCCGTGTCTCCAGTCTTTTGAGCGGACTGATGGTGCCGCTGTGTATATATGTGATCCTGGCGGTCTCTCTGAACCTTGTAGTAGGTTTCCTGGGCGAGCTGAGCCTTGGACACGCGGGATTTATGTGTGTGGGCGCATTTGCCAGTGCCTTTTTCTCAAAATGCATGCGTGACGTGATTACGGTGGACGCGCTGCGTTTTCTGCTGGCGCTGCTGATCGGCGTCGCTGCTGCCGCAGTCTTCGGTATCCTTATCGGAATTCCGGTACTGCGCCTGAAAGGGGATTACCTTGCAATTGTTACACTGGCGTTTGGCGAGATCATTAAGAACCTTGTGAATGTTCTTTATATTGGAAAGGACTCCAATGGTTTCCATTTCTCTACGAAAGATGTAATGGCCCTGAATATGGAAGCAGACGGGACCGTGATTGTTAACGGTCCTCAGGGAATTACAGGAACGCCGAAAGACGCGACATTTTTGATTGGTTTTATCCTGGTTATGATTACACTGTTTATTGTGATTAACCTGGTAAATTCAAGGGACGGAAGAGCGATCATGTCCATCCGTGACAATCGGATCGCGGCAGAGTCCATTGGCATTCATATTACCAAATACAAACTAATGGCATTTACGATCTCTGCCGCGCTGGCGGGAGCGGCGGGCGTCCTGTATGCCCACAACCTGTCCACGCTGACGGCGAACACAAACAACTTTGGTTATAACCAGTCGATCATGATCCTTGTATTCGTGGTGCTGGGCGGTATCGGAAGCATCCGCGGGTCTGTTATCGCGGCGGTTGTCCTGACGCTGCTTCCGGAGCTGCTCAGAGGGTTGAATGCGGATGACTACCGTATGCTGATCTACGCGATTGTGCTCATTGTGATGATGCTCTTTAACTGGGCTCCCAAGGCCATCGAGTGGAGAGAGAAATATCTGAAATTTGGAAGAAAGAAGAAGGAGGCTGTGAAATAATGGCATTACTGGATGTAAAGAATCTGGGGATCTCATTTGGCGGTCTCCGCGCGGTGAACGCATTTGATATATCGATCGAAAAGGAAGAGCTGTACGGACTGATCGGGCCCAACGGCGCGGGTAAGACGACAGTGTTTAACCTGCTTACAGGCGTGTACAAACCGGACAGCGGAAAGGTGCTCCTGGACGGGCAGGATATTACCGGGAAGAAAACCATTGATATCAGCAAAGCCGGGGTGGCGCGGACGTTCCAGAACATCCGCCTGTTTAAGAAGCTGAGCGTGTTGGACAATGTAAAAACCGGACTGCACAATAAGCATCACTACTCAACCGTAGAAGGAATCTTAAGACTGCCAAATTATCGGAAAGTGGAGCGGGAGATGGATGAGCAGGCAATGGAACTGCTCAAGGTATTTCATCTGGAGCAGGCGGCTCATATCGACGCGGCAAATCTCCCGTACGGCCAGCAGAGGAGGCTGGAGATTGCCAGAGCCCTGGCGACAGAGCCGAAACTTCTGCTTCTCGATGAGCCCGCGGCAGGCATGAACCCCAACGAGACCGGGGAGCTGATGGATATGATCCGGTTTGTCCGCGAGAAGTTCCATATGACGATCCTTTTGATTGAGCATGATATGAAGCTGGTAAGCGGGATCTGCGAGAGACTGACCGTGCTGAATTTCGGTGAGGTGCTGGCCCAGGGCAAGACATCCGATGTCCTGAATGACCCGCAGGTTATCACAGCATATCTTGGAGAATAGGAGGGGACGTTAATTATGGCAATGCTTGAAGTAAAAGATCTTGAAGTGTATTATGGCGTGATCCAGGCGATCAAAGGCATCTCCTTCCATGTGGATAAGGGGGAAGTCATCGCCCTCATCGGCGCCAACGGCGCGGGAAAGACAACCACACTGCACACAGTGACCGGGCTGCTCTCCCCGAAGGCGGGACATGTGATGTTCGAGGGCAGGGACATTACAAAGGTGCCGGCTCATAAGATCGTATCCATGGGAATGGCGCACGTCCCGGAGGGGCGGCGCGTTTTCGCGGAACTGAGCGTATATGAAAATCTGAAAATGGGAGCCTATACGAGGAAAGATAAAAGTGAAATTGAGGAAAGCCTGAAAAATATTTACAAGCGGTTCCCACGTCTGGAGGAAAGGAAAAATCAAATGGCGGGCACATTGAGCGGCGGAGAACAGCAGATGCTCGCAATGGGACGCGCTCTTATGTCAAAACCGAAGATCATTCTTATGGATGAGCCTTCCATGGGACTTTCGCCGATCATGGTAAATGAGATCTTTGATATTATCCGCTCAGTAAGCGAGAGCGGCACGACAGTGCTTCTCGTCGAGCAGAACGCGAAGAAAGCACTTTCCATCGCGGACCGGGCGTATGTCCTTGAGACCGGGAAGATTGTACTTGAAGGAAAGGCAGGGGATCTCCTGGAGGATGACTCCATTAAGAAAGCTTATCTCGGAGAGTAAAGGAGGCGTGGCTTTATGAAAAATATCGTGATTACGATCTCAAGACAGTATGGAAGCGGTGGCAAAACCATTGGCGCAATGCTCGCGAAAGAACTGGGGATTAACTGCTACAGCCGTGAGATTCTGCGCATGGCTTCAGAGGACAGCGGCATTAATGAACGGCTTTTCGGCATGTCTGATGAGAAAATCCGGCATGCGGGCTGGTTCCGGCTTTTGAGCCGTCCCTACGAGGGAGATCTGATCCCGCCGGAAGAGAAAGGTTTCACATCCGATGACAATCTGTTTAATTATCAGGCGAAAATCATCAAAGAGCTGGCGGCAAAAGAATCCTGTGTTATTGTGGGAAGATGCGCGGATTATGTACTTAAGGATTACCCCAATGTGATGAGCGTATTCATTCACGCGGACCGTCAGTTCTGTCTGGAACGGTCCATGGAGCGCCACAGCATGACAGAAAAAGAGATGCAGAGATATATTCAGAAAACAGATGAGTACAGAAGCGACTTCTACCGCTATCACACAGGACATGAGTGGGCGGACGCAAGAAACTACGACCTGTGCCTTGACAGCGGGAAGCTGGGATTTGAGAAATGCGTAGAAGAAATCAAGGCATATAAGAAAATCCGTTTTGGAGAGTAAAATCTGGATTTGCGGTGGAGACGAGTTTAAATGAATGGGTCCGAAAACAGTAAGGTTTTCGAGGGCGTATTCGTGGAGAGGGGCGGGGCGGAGCAGGTTCCGCTCCATGATTTGGGAAAGATCTAAAAGGAAGGACACACGGCTAAAAGCAATTGACCAGCGGAAGATTCGGCTTACGTCTCAGGCATCCGCCGGTCAATTAACGCCGCGCGTCCTTCCTTTAAGACTTTCCGGCAAATCATTCCAAGTCGCCTGCTCCGTCCCGCCCCTCTCCACGAAAGGTACTTCAGATAGATGCTGTTTTCTGCGCACATCCGGTTAGAAAGCGCCTCCCCGCAGACAAATGCAGGATTTCGAAAGAAGGCGAGGAGGGAGCGCAATGGGATACACTAGGAACTGTACCGGCTGCGGAACAGATGAAGCTTAATTTCACCTTCTGGTGCCGGTGCAGCTCCTTTTCTCCAGTTACGCTCCCTCCTCACCCTGTTTTGAAATCCTGCATATGCCGGGAGACTCCTGCTGTCTTGAGTAAATCGAGAAAACAGCGGAGCGACTTTTCGAATGCCTTTCTGCGCGGGGGTGCGGGTGACTGAGGTGACTTCGGAATAGGGCTTGGAAAAAGTAGAAATCAGGGTACATGCGTTAAGTTTGGCAATGGGATTGTCCGACCGGAGGGAGTTGCCCATTGCCAAACTTTGTATTTAGCATGTACCCTGATTTTGTAGTTTTTCCTGTCCTATGGAGCGGAGCCGAAGCCACCCACACCCCTGCGAAGAATATGTCTTCGACAACCCGCTCCGAAGTTTTCGTCCGATTTGCTGCTGGCCATTACGAGTCTCCCCCGGCAAATCCAAATTTTGTAGTGATAAGAACCGGAAAATGTGTTAAACTTCTATCTATGGGAGGTTTTAGCGGTGGAAGCGTACACGAGTTTCGCGTCAGTATATGACACGTTTATGGACAATGTTCCCTACAGGGAATGGGGAGAATATATACATAGCATACTATGTAAATATGGGGTGAATGATGGGATTGTACTGGATCTTGGATGTGGCACCGGTACGATGACAGAACTCTTTGCGGGATATGGATATGATATGATCGGGGTGGATTACTCGGAGGACATGCTTGAGCTTGCCATGGAGAAACGGCTTGAGTCGGGGCACGACATCCTGTATCTTCTTCAGGATATGCGGGAGTTTGAGCTCTATGGAACGGTGCGGGCTGTGATCAGTGTGTGTGACTCCATAAATTATATCACTGAGCCGGAGGAACTTCAGGAAGTATTCCGGCTGGTAAATAATTATCTTGACCCGGGAGGGGTCTTTGTTTTTGATTTTAACACTGAGTATAAATACCGTGAGGTTATGGGGGACTGTACGATCGCGGAGGACCGCGGCGTGTGCAGTTTCATATGGGATAACTGCTATTATGAGGAAGATAAGATCAATGAATACGACCTGACACTTTTTATCAAAGAAGGCTTGGCGAGAGGGCAGAAAGAGACACCAGACACATACGGTTACAGAGATGGGGAAACAGATCCGGAGACAGAAGAAGAGAACGGCATGCTGTACCGGAAATATAAAGAAACCCATTTTCAAAGAGGGTATACTCTGGATGAGATCCGGGAAATGATAAGCCGTGCGGGGCTTATTTTTGAAGCGGCATATGATATGGACACCCGGGGAGAGGTCAGAAAGACCAGCGAGAGAATCTGTGTGACCGCCCGGGAAAGCGGAAAACAGATCATGGATATGGCTTAGGGACGAAAGAAAAGTTTAGAGAAACGGGAGAGTGGATCGAATGAAAGACTATATTGTGAGAGCAGCGGCGGCCAATACGCAGATACGGGCATTTGCAGCGGTGACAACGAATCTTGTGGAGGAGGCGAGACAGCGGCACGGGACAAGCCCGGTGGCTACGGCGGCGCTTGGAAGGCTTCTGACCGGCGGGGTGATGATGGGAAGCATGATGAAAAATCCCACAGATATGCTGACCATCCAGATTAAATGTTCCGGTCCCATCGGAGGGCTGACCGTGACGGCAGACAGCCAGGGAAAGGTAAAAGGTTATGTCCATGACCCGGAGGTTATGCTGCCGCCGAAGAATGGCAAGCTGGATGTAGGCGGTGCCCTCGGGCAGGGCGTGATGACGGTGATCAAGGATATGGGGTTAAAAGAGCCTTATTCAGGGCAGACAATCCTTCAGACCGGGGAGATCGCGGAGGACCTGACCTATTACTTTGCCACGTCGGAGCAGGTACCGTCCTCAGTGGGGCTTGGCGTACTGATGGAAAAGGATAATACCGTGCGGTGTGCGGGAGGATTTATCGTGCAGGTAATGCCATTTATCGAGGATGCGGTATTAAGCCGGCTGGAGCAGAATATTCAGAACATCCAGTCCGTGACCCGGATGCTGGACAATGGCCACACGCCGGAAGAGATGCTGGCGCAGGTGTTAGAGGGACTGGACCTGGAGGTTACGGATACCATGCCCGCTGAGTTTACGTGTAATTGTTCAAAGGAACGGATCGAAAAAGCGATCATCAGCATTGGAAAGAAGGAGATCCAGGCTATGATTGATGAGGGGGAGGACATTGAAGTGAAATGTCATTTCTGTAATACAGCGTATCATTATACGGTAGACGAGCTGAAAGAACTGCTGAAAAAGAGCCGGTCATAAGGAACGGCCACAAAACAGAACAGAAAAAACAAATAGAAATAGTAAAACGGAAACAGCAGATAATAAAAAGCGGACCACAAATAGAAAACAAGCACATGATAGGGAAAGGCGCCCAGATAGGAAGGGGAAAGAAAAGATGAGACATGGATTTATAAAAGCTGCGGCAGCCACGCCGGATATCCGGGTGGCGGATGTGGACTTTAATACAGAGAAAATATGCGGGGCCATCGGGGAAGCATGTGAGACGGGGGCGAAGATCATCGTGTTCCCCGAGCTGTGTATAACCGGATACACATGCGGTGATTTGTTTACCCAGGACGCGCTTCTTAAGTCGGCGCGGGAAGCTCTGATGCGGATTGCAAAGTACACAAAGGAGAAAGATATCCTCGCGTTCGTGGGGATGCCGCTGTCTGTCAGGGGAAAACTTTATAATACGGCGGCAGCCCTGAACCGGGGGAAGGTGATCGGGTTCACGACCAAAACATTCCTGCCGAATTATGCGGAATTTTACGAGATGCGCCAGTTCACCCCCGGACCGGACAAAGCAGGTTATATCGAGTTTGAGGGAGAACAGGTTCCGTTCGGGCCGCAGATCTTATTTGAGGCGTCCGGGATAGAAGGCCTGGTTGTTTCCGCAGAGATCTGTGAGGATGTGTGGTCCCCGGTGCCGCCCAGCATACAGGCGGCCATCGAGGGGGCAACGGTGATTGTGAACTGTTCTGCCAGCGATGAGACCATCGGGAAAGATGTGTACCGGAGGGAGCTGATCGCCGGTCAGTCCGCGCGCCTGATCGCAGGGTATGTATATGCCAACGCGGGGGAAGGCGAGTCCACAACGGACGTGGTGTTCGGCGGACACAATATTATTGCGGAGAACGGAGCGGTCCTGATGGAGGCGGAGAGATACCGCAATGAGATCATTTATTCAGAGTTCGACTTGAAACGGATCGTAAGCGAGCGGAGGAAGAACACGACGTTTCAGTCAGTTCCCACAGGCACGCTTATGCGGGTGCCATTTGCAATTGAAAAAGAGGAAGTCCGGCTTACCAGGGTATTCCCGAGGAAGCCATTCGTGCCGTCAGATGAGAGAGCGCGCGCGAAGCGGTGCGAGGAGATCTTGACGATCCAGGCCATGGGGCTGAAAAAGCGTCTTGCCCACACCCATTCAAAAACAGCTGTGGTTGGGATATCAGGCGGTTTAGACTCCACTCTGGCGCTCCTGGTGACAGCCCGCGCTTTTGATATGCTGGGAAGGGATAAAAAGGAGATTATCGCGGTGACCATGCCTTGCTTCGGGACAACGGACCGGACTTATCAGAACGCCTGCAATATGACGAGAAAAACCGGAGCCACCCTGAAAGAAGTACCCATCGCTGAGGCGGTAAACCTGCATTTTCGGGATATCGGGCAGGACCCGGATAACCACGATGTGACCTATGAAAACGCCCAGGCAAGAGAGCGGACCCAGGTGCTTATGGATATTGCCAACCGCACGGGAGGCATGGTGATTGGCACAGGGGATATGTCGGAGCTGGCGCTTGGATGGGCGACTTACAACGGGGACCACATGTCCATGTACGGGGTGAATGCCTCTGTGCCCAAGACGCTGGTGCGCCACCTGGTGAAATACGCGGCGGATGAGACGCAGGATGAGGAATTAAAGAACGTGCTTTATGATGTGCTGGATACACCGGTAAGTCCGGAACTGCTCCCTCCAAAGGACGGGGATATCGCGCAGAGGACGGAAGACCTGGTGGGACCGTACGAACTGCATGATTTCTTCCTTTACTATATGCTTCGTTTCGGATATGAGCCGGCCAAGATATTCCGTCTTGCGGAGCGCTCTTTCGAGGGGGAATATGACAGAGCGGTGATCCTGAAGTGGCTGAAAATATTCTTAAGGAGATTTTTCTCTCAGCAGTTTAAGAGATCCTGCCTGCCGGACGGACCGAAGATCGGCACCGTGGCGCTCTCTCCAAGGGGGGACTTAAGGATGCCAAGCGACGCGTGCGCAGCAGTGTGGCTCAAAGAGCTGGAGGAGATCAGGCTGTAAGCGCTGGGGAGAGCAGAGGAAGGGAGACGAAAGAGAAATGAAGTTAATCAGGACGGAAGATGCAGCTGGCAGTGTGCTCTGCCACGATATTACGCAGATCATTCCCGGGGTAGTCAAAGACGCGGTCTTTCGCAAAGGCCATGTGGTGACGGAAGAAGATATCCCGGTACTCCTTTCCGTGGGGAAGGAACATCTCTACGTGTGGGAGAAAGAGGAGGGAATGCTCCACGAAAATGACGCGGCTGAGATTCTCCGTCAGGTCTGCCAGGGTCCTTTTCTGTCAGCGTCTGAACCCAAAGAGGGCAAGATCGAACTGACTGCGGAAATGGACGGCCTTTTGAAAATTGACCGGGAGAAATTAAACGCGGTCAACGGGATGGGACAGATAGTGCTGGCCTCCCGCCACGGAGATTTCCCTGTGAAAAAGGGGGACAAGATCGCAGGGATGCGTGTGGTGCCTCTCGTGATCGAGGAAGCGAAGATGGAGCGTGTGAAAGAAATCTGCGGCGGGGAGCCCATATTCCGGCTTCTGCCGTTTCAGAAGCTGAAGGCAGGGATCGTTACCACAGGGAGCGAGGTGTACCGCGGGCGCATTGAGGATCAGTTTACCCCCGTAGTCCGGGAAAAACTGGAAGAATATGATCTGGAAGTGCTGGGGGATACGCTCTGTGATGATGATCCCGCCATGGTGACAGAGGCGGTCAGGGAATGGATCAGGAAAGGCGCGGATATGGTTGTGTGTACCGGGGGCATGAGTGTGGACCCGGATGACCGCACTCCCCTGGCGATACGGAACGCGTCGGATGAAGTCATTACCTACGGAGCCCCGGTGCTGCCGGGAGCCATGTTCATGCTGGCGTATGCGCGCGGAGATTCTGAAGGCGGCAAAGAGGAAACCCGGGCCCGCGAAGATCGAAAGAGTATCCCCATTATGGGACTGCCCGGGTGCGTAATGTACGCGAAGCGGACGATTTTTGACCTGGTGCTGCCCCGGATCGCGGCGGGTGAGAAACTGCGCGCGGAAGACTTCTCCGTGCTGGGTGAGGGTGGATTATGCCTGAACTGTCCGGTGTGCACCTTCCCTGCCTGCGGATTCGGGAAGTAGAGGCCTGCCCCGCCATCTGCCGGGGGACTGTCCATATTTCCTTTTGAAGACGCGGTTAAAGTAGGAGAGGTTATCGAATCCACAGCGCTGAGCGATCTCAATGACCGGCGCGTCTGATGACCGAAGCAGGCGCTCGGACATGGTGAGGCGGTAATTATTGAGGTATTCAATGAAACCGACGCCCATGTGTGCCTTAAAAAATTTCATGAAATGGGACTTGCTGTAATAAGTCAGGGCGGCCATACCGTCAATGGTGATGTGTTCGGCATAGTGCTCTTCTACATATTTTAAAATAGTTTTCATCTTTTCGAGAGACTTCGTCTGGGAGGCAGACGCGGTCTCTTTTTTCTGCCGGTTGGAGATGAGCAGGAAAAGGAACTGAAACAGATGTCCCTTCACGGCAAGCTGGTATCCTTCCGGGCGTGTCGCGCAGAGCAGATCAATCTGCCGGACGCATTCTGCCGCAGGCTGATACCAGGAAAGCGCGGATGACAGATAGGATTCCGTCTGCATTTTCCCTTCCATAAAGGGTGTGATAAACTTCGCGGCGCACAGGTCGGTGCTTCCGGACATGAGAAGCTCCGGTTTGAATATGATATTTTCGTATTCCATGATATAATGGGCGTCCTGCTCGATGGAATGCAGCTGCCCCGGACGGATCAGGACGATATCACCGGATGTGACGGGCCTTTTCTGAAAGTCTGAGGACACGATGCCCCTGCCTTTTTTGATTACGATCAGCTCCACTTCCTCGTGCCAGTGCACGGGTACGCCGGGGAAATCCCGGGGGATGGAACAAAGATAGGTAATGTAGGGAAAATCCGCGGTGGTGTGGGACTTCGACTCGTGGTAATTCTGGTATTCATTGATATTCATAAGCATCTCCTCACTTTGATAGTATTGTACAATGAAAAGAAAGAATATTGCAAGAAATATCTGTGAAAACATATTATACTGCTAAACAGAAGCTGCGAAGAGAACTTTGGAAATGAAAGATGATAATAAAGGTTCGAAAGGAGATTATCATGAAGATTCAGGAAAGATTAGAGGCATATCTGGGAAAAGCGGTATCCCAGGCAGCGAATGAGGAGATTTACAATGGGCTTCTTACCATCGTGCAGGATATGGCGTGGGAGAAGGAGCGCACGGACAGCAAAAAGAAGCTGTATTATATTTCAGCGGAGTTTCTGATCGGGAAACTGCTCTCCAACAATATGATTAATCTTGGCATCTATCAGGAAGTAAAAGAGATGCTGGAGAAGAACGGGAAAGATATCTGCGAGATCGAGGAGGCGGAGGCAGAGCCTTCTCTGGGGAATGGCGGTCTTGGAAGGCTTGCGGCATGTTTCCTTGATTCCATTGCCACACTCGGGCTTGCCGGGGACGGGATCGGGCTGAATTACCACCTGGGGCTTTTTAAACAGGAGTTTGAGAACCGTCTTCAGAAGGAGACTCCCAATCCATGGATCGGGCAGAAATCATGGCTGAAAAAGACGGATGTCACATACCCGGTGGAGTTTAAAGGGCTGAAAGTAAATGCGCGCATGTATGATATTGAGGTGACGGGCTATCAGAACAAGTCGAATAAACTGCATCTCTTTGATCTGGATTCCGTGGATGAGACGATTGTACAGGATGGCATAGCCTTTGACAAAGAAGACATCTTGAAGAACCTGACCCTTTTTCTCTACCCGGATGACAGCGATGAGCAGGGAAGACTCCTGCGCATTTATCAGCAGTATTTCATGGTCAGCGCGGGGGCTCAGCTCATCCTTGATGAGTGTGTGGCAAAGGGATGCACGCTCTATGACCTGCCGGATTATGCGGTGATCCAGATCAATGACACTCACCCCACAATGGTGATTCCGGAGCTGATCCGCCTGCTTGTGTCCCGGGGGCTTGATATGGACGATGCCATCGATGTGGCGGCGCGGACATGTGCCTACACGAACCACACGATTCTCGCGGAAGCGCTTGAGAAATGGCCGGTCCATTATCTGAAAAAGGTGGTTCCGCAGCTGCTGCCCATCATTGAAGTGCTGGACGATAAGGTGAGGAGAAAGTTTGCGGATGAAAGTGTGGCCATCATTGACCGGAATGACACTGTGCATATGGCACACATTGACATCCATTACGGCTTCAGTGTGAACGGAGTGGCGGCTCTTCACACGGAAATTTTGAAAAACTCCGAGCTGAATAACTTCTACAAGATCTATCCGGAAAAGTTCAATAATAAGACCAACGGTATCACCTTCCGCCGGTGGCTGCTCCACTGCAACCCGCTGCTTACGCAGTTCTTAGATGAGACCATCGGGGAGGGCTATAAGAAGGATGCCGCGGAGCTGGAGAAGCTGTTGAAATATAAAGACGATGAGAAAGTACTTGAGAAGCTGCTGGACATTAAGTATAAGAATAAAGAGGCGCTGGCAGTTTACCTGAAGGAGACCCAGGATATTGAGATCAGCCCGGACACGATTTTTGATATCCAGGTTAAGAGGCTCCACGAGTACAAACGCCAGCAGCTCAACGCCCTTTATATCATTGACAAATATCTGGAGATCAAGGCAGGGAAAATCCCGGCGGCCCCGGTGACAGCGGTCTTCGGCGCCAAGGCAGCCCCGGCATATGTGATCGCGAAAGATATTATCCATCTGATCCTCTGCCTGCAGGAGATTATCAACAATGATCCCGAGGTCAGCCCGTACCTGAAAGTGGTCATGGTGGAGAACTACAATGTCACAAAGGCAGGGAAGCTGATTCCGGCATGTGATATTTCCGAGCAGATATCCCTTGCCTCCAAAGAAGCCAGCGGCACAGGCAACATGAAATTCATGCTGAACGGCGCGGTGACACTGGGCACGGAAGACGGAGCGAATGTAGAGATCCACGAAGCGGTGGGTGATGAGAACATTTTCGTGTTCGGCGCGTCCAGCGGCGAAGTGATCGAGCATTATGCGAAGGCGGACTACGCGGCGAAAACTTATTATGAAGAAAATCCGTCTGTCAAGGCGGCTGTGGATTTCATTACCAGTGAGGAAATGCGGAAAGTGGGCCGCGAGGAAAATCTGACAAGGCTGAAAAATGAACTGATCAACAAAGACTGGTTTATGACCCTGCTTGACTTTGCGCCCTACAAGGAAGCTAAGGAGAGAGCCCTGAGAGCTTACGCGGACAGAAAAGCATGGGCGAAGATGATGCTGGTCAATATCGCGAAAGCGGGATTTTTCTCTTCTGACAGGACAATTGAAGAGTATAATAAGGATATCTGGAAATTACAGGAGGACAAATAAAATGAAAAGAGCGAGCGGAATTTTACTGCCCGTATTCTCCCTGCCGTCAAAGTATGGGATCGGATGTTTTTCGAAAGAAGCTTACAAATTCGTGGATATGCTCAAGGAGGCGGGACAGAGTTACTGGCAGATCCTGCCGCTTGGACCGACTGGTTACGGGGATTCCCCGTATCAGTCTTTCTCCACATATGCGGGCAATCCATATTTTATTGATCTTGAGACCCTTATCAGGGAAGGGCTTCTGACGGAAGATGAGTGCAGGGAGTACGATTTTGGAGACCGGGAAGATCGGATTGATTATGAGAAGATCTATCAGTCCAGGTTCAAAGCGCTTAAGAAGGCATATCAGCGTTTCTGGAAGGATGAGGAGTATGAGCGGTTCATTGCGGAAAATGCTTTCTGGCTGGACGATTACTGCCTGTATATGGCGGTGAAAGACAAAAATGAAGGCGTGAGCTGGAATGAGTGGGACGCCCCGCTTAAAAATCGAGAGGAAGAAGCGCTGTCCAGAGCACGGGGAGAACTGACGGAGGAGATTGATTTCTATAAGTTCCAGCAGTATGAGTTTGACCGGCAGTGGAAGAGACTGCACGCTTACGCCAATGAGCGGGGCGTGAAGATTATCGGTGATATCCCCATTTATGTGGCATTTGACAGTGCGGACACATGGGCAGCGCCCCAGATGTTCCAGTTTGACGATCACAACGAGCCCACGGGGGTGGCGGGATGCCCGCCGGACGCGTTTTCCGCTACGGGACAGCTCTGGGGGAATCCGCTGTATGACTGGGAATATCATAAGAACACGGGGTATGAGTGGTGGATACGCAGGATCGAATACTGCCTGAACCTGTATGATGTAGTAAGGATTGACCATTTCCGGGGATTTGACGAATATTATTCCATTCCATATGGGGAGAAGACCGCTGTCAATGGGAAATGGATGCCGGGTCCGGGGATGGATCTGTTCCGGGCTATTGAGGCGAAACTGGGCAGACCGGAGATCATTGCTGAGGATCTGGGATTTTTGACACCCAGTGTGCTCAAACTTCTGGAAGACAGCGGTTTCCCGGGCATGAAAGTGCTTCAGTTCGCGTTCGACGCCAGGGAGTCTTCCAATTATCTTCCACATACATATCCCAGAAACTGTGTGGTATACACGGGAACACATGACAATGATACAACGCGGGGCTGGTATCATGAGGTCGGAAAATATGCCCGGGATTTTGCCAAGGAGTATATGTGCAAGCCCAGGCTGGATGAAGACAGCCTGACAGGCGACTTTATCAGCATGGCAATGGGCAGTGTGGCGGACCTGTGCGTGATTCCCATGCAGGATTATCTGGGCCTGGGGAGCGAGGCGCGCGTCAATATCCCGTCCACGCTCGGAGGAAACTGGGCGTGGAGGATGAAAGAGGGGCAGTTTGACAGGGAGGCAGCAAGGGAGGTCTTAAGGGTGACCAGGCTGTACGGAAGGCTGCCGTAATCTGCTCCGCGTGTTTCATATGCGTTCCTGTTCTATGCTTCGGTATCATGTGGTTCTGTATTGTCTGGGGGAGGATGATCTGATAAAATAGTGCTTGTGAAAATGATCGGAAGGGAGATTTGGCAGGTATGAATGAAACAGTGGTGATCCTCTATCAGGTTCTCGCCCTGATTTTCGCGGTGACGGGAACTATTGTCTTAAGAAATCGCTCTTCGTTTCCGGATACAAGGGCAGGGTATCATGGTAAGGAAGCGATGAAAAATAAAGAGAATTGGGAATACGCCAACGGATTTTGTGGAAAACTGTGCCTGATATGTGCGGTTGTGTTTCTTTTGATCCCGCGCGTTTTAATGGCTGCGGGCGCGGGAAACGCGGCAGGCATTGTGGTTCTTATCGCTGGCGGCGCGCTGGCGGCAGCCGCCGCTGTACTCCTTCCGGCCAAGATGCTGCGGAGGAGAAATGCGCATGAGAAGAAAAAATAAGCAGGTTACAGCCTGTTATTGAAAATCGCAGGAGGGCAGGACCATGAGGCAGCTTGATACAAGGTGGGGCAGGGCGATTGATCCGGAGCATGTCCTTGAGGAATATCCCAGGCCCCTGATGGTCAGGGACAGCTATCGGAATCTGAACGGTTACTGGGACTATGCGTTTACGAAGGCATTCCGAAGGCCAAAGAGATATGAGGGGAAGATCCTGGTGCCGTTCTCGCCGGAGAGCGCGCTCTCCGGCGTATTAAGGCAGCTTCAGCCAGATGAGTATTTGTGGTACCGGCGGTCTTTTTCCGTCGCTGGCTGGGAAACGCGCGGAGGGGGAAGACGGCTGATCCTGCACTTCGGCGCTGTGGACCAGGCGTGCGCGGTCTATGTGAATGGACGGAAGCTGGCACGGCATACGGGCGGATACCTGCCGTTTGAAATAGACATTACGGAAGCCGTGAAAGATGGAGAAAATGAACTTCTCGTGGCGGTTAAGGATTTAAGTGATACGTCTTATCATGCCAGGGGCAAGCAGAAACTCAAACGGGGCGGCATGTTCTACACTGCCCAGAGCGGGATCTGGCAGACCGTGTGGATGGAAGAGGTGCCCAGGCATTATATCAAGTCCGTGGAGGCTGTCCCAAGCCTGGAGAGAGGGACCGTGCAGATCCGGGCTGAGTCTGACAGGGACACAGAGAGCGGGCAGAAAGTACAGATCTGTGTGAGGCGTCCCGGTCTCTATGCGCAGACCGCGGAAAGAAGTGGGAGAGAAGAAGACGGTGAGATTCTCTGTACTGTGCAGGGACAAAGCGGCCAGTGGACTGAGGTGTCCATTTCAGAGGTGAAGAGATGGGAATGCGAAGAGCCATGGCTTTATTTCTTTACTGTAAAAATGGGTGAGGACACGGTTGAAAGCTATTTCGCGATGCGCAGGTTTTCCGTGGAGAAGGATCAAAATGGCATCCCCAGGATCTGTCTCAATGGCAGGGCGCAGTTCCAGAACGGGGTGCTGGATCAGGGATATTGGCCCGATGGGCTATATACCGCGCCGTCGGACGAAGCTCTGATTTTTGACATCGAAGAGATGAAGAAAACCGGGTTTAATATGGTGCGCAAGCATTTAAAAATCGAGCCCCAGAGATGGTACTGGCACTGTGACCGGCTGGGGATGGTGGTATGGCAGGACATGGTTAATGGCGGTGGGGCTTACAAGCCCTGGTTTGTGACCTATCTGGCCACAGCGCTTTCTTGGAGAAAAACCATGTCCGGGACAGTCATTTATGGGTTCTGGCAAGGCAGGACATCCGCGGAAGGAGAGAGTTCGTCCGGGAGATGAAAGAGACAATCCGGCTGTTAAAGGGATATCCCAGTATCTGCACATGGGTGATCTTTAATGAGGGCTGGGGGCAGTTTGAGGCACAGGAACTGACCCGGATCGCGGGCGAGTGTGATCCTGACAGGCTGATCGATCAGGCCAGCGGCTGGTTCGACCAGGGCGGCGGTCACTTAAAGAGCGTCCACAATTACTTCTTTCGGCTGGGCGTGAAGCCGGAAAAAGAGCGGGCGTATGTGCTGTCAGAGATCGGCGGTTATACATTCCAGGAGGAAGGACACTGCGCGTGTGAAAAACGGTATGGATATGGGGCGCATGAAAGTGAAGATTCCCTGAACCGCGCGTACGGGCAGCTCATGGACCGAGTAAGGACGCTCATTCCCCAGGGGCTGTGCGCCAGCGTGTACACCCAGTGGTCTGATGTGGAAGAAGAGGTGAACGGCGTGTACACGTATGACAGGGAACACAGGAAGCTTGGCGGGACCGCCGCCCGGACAAAATAGGAGTCTGCTGTTAAAAATCAGGGGCAGGCGGGAGAACCGGTATGGTGTGCGGCCGGCTTTTGTGCTAGAATAATACAGAAACCATGTCAGCGTGAACGCAGCAGAGAGACAGGTATGAATTGAAAAGCCGAAGGTGGAAAATGGACCATTTAAAAAAGACCGGAATCAAACCGGTTGTACTGGAAGAAATTAAAAAAATCGCAGAAGAATACGACGTCAAAAAAGTAATCTTATTCGGTTCAAGAGCCCGTGGGGATTATAGCAGGACCAGTGATATTGACCTGGCAGCTGCGGGCGGACGAGTGACAGATTTCATATTAGATGTAAAAGATACGACGTCAACACTGCTGAACTATGATATCGTGAATTTGGATGATGTTGAGCCGGGAGATTTTTTGGAAGTGATTATGAAAGAAGGAATCGTTCTTTATGAAAAAGTTTGATAATTTTGTTTCCAATCTTGAGGTACTGCAGAAGGCAGAAAATGAGAATTTAAAAAATGAATTTATTATAAGCGGAATTATTGACAAGTTTTTTGTACAATTTGAATTGAGCTGGAAAGTTTTAAAAGAACTGCTTCGGTATGAAGGGAAAGGCGCCGCGAATTCCGGTTCGCCTAGAGAAATATTAAAAGCGGCTTATGAAGTCTATGATTTTATAGATGAAGATATCTGGCTGGATATGCTGAAATCAAGAAACGATATGACCCATATATATGACGGAGATGCGGCCAAAAGGCTTGTCAATGAGATTTTATATAGATACATTCCTGAATTTGTGAAACTGCGCGTGAATATCGAAGAACAATATCTCGATGTCCTGCAGCAGATCTCCTGAATCTAAATAAAAGTCTGGCATTTATAATATGATAGATGATAATGGAGCAGAAACAGCGGAAGAGATGAGAGTTTGATTTCATCTCTTCCGCTGTTTTAAACGATCTGTAAGGCATATCCTGTCCGTTTATTTGATCAGAGTACCGATCCAATAGATAAGCCCCAGTGCCCAGCTGGTGAAGATGCCGTAGAGGATGACCGGGCCTGCGATGGTAAAGATTTTACATCCGATGCCGAATACCTGCCCCTCTTTTTTGTACTCGATGGCAGGTGCGGCGACAGAGTTGGCGAATCCGGTGATCGGCACCAGCGCGCCGGCGCCGCCCCATTTCGCCAGGCACGGATAGATGCCCGTACCGGTGAGGAGCACACTGAAGAGGACAAGCAGCATGGAGGTCCAGCCGCTGCAGTCATCCGTTCCCAGCTTTTTGAGCTCACAGTAATGGTAGATGACCTGTCCGATGAGGCAGATTGTGCCGCCTAAGAGGAAAGCTTTAAGCATATTCAGCCAGACATTGTGCTGAGGGGTCTTCTCTTTTACATACTGTTCATATTCCTTTTCTTTTTTTAGACGCTGTATCTGATCCATAAGTAAATCTCCTTTCTGCCATGGCCGGCAGTTCGTCGTTTCTTCTAGTATCTGGATTTTCCAGGCAAATATACCCTGCATATTTTTGGAAGACCTGCACAAAATAATCCAAACGAGAAGACGAAAAGGTGAGGATGAAATATGGATCAAATCATAAAAGGAAGCCAGAGCCTGATCTTTCAAAATGCTCCGTACATTGTGAGCGCGGCATCGGTTGTGGGGAGCAAGGAAGCAGAGGGGCCTCTGGGCAAATTGTTTGACGTGACAGGCCAGGATGATTTGTTTGGGGCTCAGACCTGGGAGGAAGCAGAGAGCACTATACAGAAAGAGGCGTGCATCCTGGCCCTCGGAAAAGCGCATGTGGGGGCGGAATCCGTCCGCTATTTGTTCGGAGGGGACCTGCTCCGCCAGGGAATCGCCACCTCCATGGGCGTGGAAGCTCTTCAGATCCCCATGTTCGGACTGTATGGGGCCTGCTCAACCTCAGGGGAAGCACTGGCACTGGCCGCTATGAGCGCGGCCGCGGGATATGGAGAATACATGCTGGCAGTGACCTCCAGCCATTTTGGAAGCGCGGAGAAAGAGTTCCGCTTCCCCTTAGGCTACGCGAGCCAGCGGCCGCTGTCCGCCCATTGGACGGTCACAGGCGGCGGGGCTTTCCTTGTCCGGGCTTCGGGGCTTGACAGTCTGAAAGACACGGGAAACAGAAGCGCGGACAATGCGGAACCCGGCGGCAGAACCAATGGCGGGACCAGTGGCGGGACCAGTGGCGGGACTGGCAGCGGGAGCAGCGCAGAGGAAAACGGGGTCCGGGGAGGAAAAAAAGACCCGAAGAGAAAGAGCCATGTGCGTGTCGCGGGAGTGACAGTAGGGAAGATTGTGGATTACGGACTAAAGGACTCCCAGAACATGGGAGCGTGCATGGCGCCGGCCGCCATGGATACCATTGTGCGGAACTTTATGGACATGGGAAGGACAGAGGCGGATTATGACCGGATCATTACAGGCGATCTGGGATACGTGGGGCAGTCGATCCTCTTTGACCTGGTCAGGGGGAAAGGGTATGACATCCGGGAGAAGCATCTGGACTGCGGAATGACGATCTTTGATCAGCAGACTCAGGATACGCATGCGGGAGGGAGTGGCTGCGGCTGCGCGGCGGTGACGCTGGCCTCGTTTGTGCTCCCGAAGATTGAGAAGGGGGAGTGGAAGCGAGTCCTTTTTGTTCCCACAGGAGCTCTGATGTCAACGGTGAGTTTTAACGAAGGGGCCAGTGTGCCGGGGATCGCCCATGGCATTGTGCTGGAGCATTGTTAGGTCCGGCGTCAGCGCAATGGGAGATTTGAACAATAGAGAAACCAGAGGAAAGGTGGAAATGACATGGAATATCTTACAGCATTTGTGGTGGGCGGGCTGATCTGCGCGGTGGTGCAGATCCTTTTGGACCGGACGAAAATGATGCCGGGGCGGGTTATGGTGCTGCTTGTGTGTACGGGGGCAGTCCTTGGGTTCTGCGGGATCTACAAACCGTTCCAGGAGTTCGCGGGGTCCGGGGCCAGCGTCCCGCTCCTTGGATTTGGCAATGTCTTGTGGCAGGGTGTGAAAGAAGCAGTGGACGAGAACGGATTTATCGGGATATTCATGGGCGGATTCAAGGCCAGCGCGGTAGGGATTTCGGCGGCGCTGATATTCGGGTATCTGGCGTCATTTATCTTTGAACCGAAGATGAAGAAGTAGGTCTGCGCGCCGCTGGATCTGCGGCCGCGCAGGGTGGATCGGCCGCGTAGGCGCGGCTGAGAAACAAAGTACCGTGTAAAGATTAGGAAAAATGTGTAAAGATTGTGCAAAGATTATGTTGAGTTTTACTGCCGGTAATGTTATCGTAGATATGCAGGGACGCACGGTGTGCCTCTCTGCATAAATTATGTGAAAGCAAATGAGGAAGGTCTCTTAGCAGGGAGGAAGTTATGGATTACGCAGGCATTATTATCCCCTTCGCAGGCGGATTGGGAATGTTTATCTATGGGATGCAGATCATGGCCCAGGGTCTGGAGAACGCGGCGGGCAGCAGGATGAAATCGCTTTTGGAAGTTTTGACGAAAAATAAACTGATGGGCGTGCTGCTCGGGGCTGTCATTACGGCAGTGATCCAGAGCTCATCGGCCACCACGGTTATGGTGGTGGGATTTGTCAACGCGGGGATCATGAACCTGTCACAGGCGATGGGAGTGATCATGGGCGCGAATATCGGCACCACTGTCACGGGGTGGCTTGTATCCAGCGTGGAGTGGGCAAAGTTTCTAAGCCCGGCGAACCTGGCTCCGATTGCCATCATTATCGGCGTGGTTTTGATGCTTACGGGAAAGCGCCGCTCCACGAAAGATATCTCAAGCATCATTATCGGCTTCGGTATTCTTTTTGTGGGGATCTCGACCATGTCATCGGCCGTGTCTCCCCTGCAGGAGTCAGAGGGATTCCGGAATATTTTTGTAGCCCTGGGGCATAACCCTTTCATGGGAATTGTGGCAGGGGCGGTTGTGACGGCAGTGATCCAGAGTTCGTCCGCGTCTGTGGGCATCCTGCAGAGCCTTGCCGCGGCGGGGCTGGTTCCCTTTAACGCGGCAGTCTATATTATCATGGGCCAGAATATCGGCACCTGCGTGACAGCCATTATATCCAGTGTGGGCGCGAAAAAAACAGCCAAGACGGCGGCTATCATGCATCTTCTGTTTAATATTATCGGCACGGTGATATTCAGCGTTGTGGCAATCGTGTTCTTTAAACTGATTAACCCGGAGATGGGAATGGGCATGATCACCCAGACCGAGATTAGTTCCGTGCACACGATCTTCAATATCGGGACAACGCTTCTGCTCTTTCCGGTATCTGACTGGATCATCCGCCTGGCAAAGAAGATCCAGAAAGAAGAGGAAACCACTGTGGACGAGACAAGAGTTCTTCTGGATGAGCGGATGCTGGAGACTCCGGCAATCGCGCTGCAGACCGTAAGACGGGAAGTATGCCGGATGGGAAATGTGGTGAAGGGAACGATGGAGAAGGCAGAACAGGTGCTCTTTACCAGGGACCCGGCTGTAATCGCGGGGATCAAAGAAGAGGAGAGCGTGGCGGACAGGCTGTGTAAAGGGATCACAGACTACCTGCTCAAAATCAGTTCCCTGGCCATCAATGAAAAAGAACACCAGCATGTGGCAAGCCTTCTTCAGATCGTATCTGACATAGAGAGAGTGAGCGATTACTGCGAAAATATATCTGAGTACGCGGAGAGCCTGAAAGAACAGAAGGCGGTCTTCTCCGATGTAGGGACAGAGGAGATGAAAGAGATGCTTAAAGTCTGTTCAGAGAGCTTTTCCTATGCGGTGGAAGCCCTGGAAGAGGGAAGCACAGAGAAAGCGAAAATGGTGCTTAAGCGGGAAGATCAGGCAGATGACCTGGAAGTGCGGCTGCGAACAGAGCATATGAAGCGTCTGGCGGACAACCGCTGCAGCACGGAAGCGGGGATCGCTTTTCTTGATGCCTTGACCGGACTGGAGCGGATTTCAGACCATGCGAGAAATATCGCGGAGGAGCTGCTGGCCGCGGGGGAATGAGGAAACGGAAGTTATTGACAGAGCGCGCTCTGTAATGTTATGATAAGTCCCGGAACAAGGGAGTGTATTTCTGATTAAAAGAGGAAATAATATCGTTCTTAATTGGTGATAAGATTTTTCGAAAATGGAAGGAAGATTTTATCACCTTTTTGCTTTTCAAAAAGGAGGATGACATCAGATGTGTGGAATTGTTGGATTTATCGGTGAACAGGCAGCGGCTCCGATCCTGCTTGCAGGGCTTAAGAAACTGGAGTACAGAGGGTATGACTCAGCGGGGATCGCTGTGCGCAGTGAGGAGAGCGGAAAGATCGAGGTAGTCAAGGCCAAGGGGCGGCTGAAGATCCTCTCCGAGAAGACGGACGGGGGAACGGCAGTGCCGGGCACATGCGGTATCGGTCACACCCGCTGGGCCACCCACGGGGAGCCATCGGAGAATAACGCCCATCCACACTGTACGGACGACAAGTCCGTTGTACTGGTGCACAATGGGATCATTGAGAATTATCAAGAATTAAAAGAAAAACTGCTGAAATCCGGGTACAGCTTTTATTCCCAGACAGATACAGAGATCGCGGTGAAGCTGATTGATTATTACTATAAAAAGACAGGCACGCCGCTGGAAGCTTTGACCCGCGCAATGCTCCGTATCCGCGGGTCCTATGCGTTTGGCGTGATGTTCCGTGACTGCCCGGGCAGGCTGTTTGCGGCCAGGAAGGACAGCCCGCTGATTATCGGCAGGAATGAGTCCGGCTGCCTGATCGCTTCCGATGTGCCCGCGATCCTTGACCGGACCAGGAATGTATACTATATCGGCAATATGGAGATCGCCGAACTGAGCAGGGAAGAGATCCACTTTTATAATATTGACAGGGAAGAGATCTGTAAGGAAATGGTGGAGATCAAGTGGGACGCGGAATCCGCGGAAAAGGGCGGATACGAGCATTTTATGCTCAAGGAGATCCACGAGCAGCCCAAGGCAGTGCAGGATACGGTGGGCGCTTATGTCAAGGACGGGCAGATCGATTTTTCAGAAGTGGGGCTCTCAAGTGAGATGCTGGCAGGTCTTGAGCGGATCTATATTGCTGCCTGCGGTTCCGCCTACCATGTAGGGATGGTGGCAAAATATGTACTGGAAGACCTGGCAGACATCCCGGTTGAGGTGGATCTGGCGTCGGAATTCCGGTACAGAAATCCCAGGCTTATGAAGGATTCCATGGTGATCGTGGTATCCCAGTCCGGGGAGACCGCGGACAGCCTTGCGGCCCTGCGCCTGGCAAAAGAGAAAGGCGTTCCCGTGCTGGGCATTGTCAATGTAGTGGGATCGAGCATTGCCCGGGAGAGCGATTATACCCTCTATACTTACGCGGGACCGGAGATTTCCGTGGCGACAACGAAAGCGTACAGCACTCAGCTGATCGCGGTGTACCTGGTGGCGATTCAGGCGGCGTACGCGAAGGGGCGGATCGATGAGGCGCGGTATCAAGAACTGATCGAGGAACTGGGCCGGCTCCCTGAGAAGATACAGAGGACGCTGGACGACAAGGAGCGGATTCAGTGGTTCGCGAGTAAATATGCCAACGCGAAAGATATTTTCTTTATCGGGCGGGGCATTGACTATGCCATCAGCCTTGAGGGAAGCCTCAAGATGAAGGAGATCAGCTATATCCACTCGGAAGCTTACGCGGCCGGGGAGTTAAAACACGGGACCATCAGCCTGATCGAGGAGGGAACTCTGGTGGTGGGCGTTGTGACGCAGAAGGCGCTCTTTGAGAAAACGCTCAGCAATATGGTGGAGACAAAGAGCAGGGGAGCCTACCTGATGGGGCTTACCCTCTATGGAAATTATAATATTGAGGACAACGCGGATTTCTCTGTGTATGTGCCGAAGACGGAACAGTATTTTACAACCAGCCTGGCCATTGTGCCGCTGCAGCTGATGGGGTATTATGTCAGTGTGGCTAAAGGGCTGGATGTGGATAAGCCCCGGAATCTGGCGAAGTCTGTGACAGTGGAATAAGTTATTTTTCAAATAAATTAAGCCTTTGTAAAGTTTACCAATCCTTTACAAAGGCTTAATTTTTCTATGATAGAAAATACAGAACCGGTTTGGGTATAATATCTCATGCAGGCTGCGGGGCGATAAAGACATTTCGCGGCAGCGGGACACCGGCGGACCATAATAAATACGGTCCGGGCGCGGATGCCGGCAGCAGCTGTGCAGGAACTTCAGAGTTTTCAGAATATGAAAATCATTATGAGGAGTCATGTATTATGTTAGAGTTGAAAAATGTAAAGAAAAGTTATGACGGCACCCCGGTGCTTAAGGACATCAGCCTGAATATCGAGGACGGCGAGATCGTCTCAATCTTGGGACCGTCCGGATGCGGCAAGACGACGCTTCTGAACTTAGTCCTTGGGATCGTGGATTCGGACGACGGGCAGATCATCTTTAACGGCGAAGATATCACGGACGTACCTATGGAAAAGAGAGGATTTAACATCGTGTTCCAGGACTACGCCCTGTTCCCAAACCTGAATGTGTATCAGAACATTACATATGGATTGAGGAACAAGCCGGAGATCTCTTCAAAAGAGGAAGTAGAAGAGCTGATCGGCCTGCTCGGGCTTAAAGAACATCTGTCCAAACGGATCGGGCAGCTCTCCGGCGGGCAGAAGCAGAGAGTGGCTCTTGCCAGGACCATGGTAATGAAGCCGAAAATCCTTCTTCTTGACGAGCCGTTGAGCGCCTTAGACGGGGTGATCAAAGAATCCATCAAGGACAGGATCAAGACGATTGCCAGGGAATATAACCTGACAACAATCATCGTGACCCATGATCCGGAAGAGGCGCTGACACTGTCCAACCGGGTGATGATCATCAACGAGGGCAGGATCGCGCAGTTTGGCAGGCCGGAAGAGATTATTAAAAAACCGGAGAATGGATTTGTAAGAAAATTTATTCTCAATCAGCTTGAAATCAAGAAGAACAATATCTATACCCTGTTCGCAGGCCAGCTCCAGGAACAGGCACAGGTGTGCTAAAGGGAGTGGGAGTGATGAGAAAGAACAGAGAGATAAAACTGATATTTACACTGCTGGCAGTGTTTTTCACGGGCTTTCTCGCGGTGCCCATGCTCAGTGTACTGGTGAAATCTTTCACGGGAGACGGGAGCGGGGTGTCTCTTGCCCATTATGCGGAAGTGCTTACGGGGCGAGGGTTTCTGCAGGCACTCTGGAACAGTATCCTGATCTCCGTGTGCAGCGCCCTGCTTACGACGGTGCTGGCATTTATCCTGGCGTATACGATCCATTACACGAACCTGGGGAAGCGGTACAAATGGCTGATCAGCAAGGCGGCGATCCTGCCTATGCTGCTCCCCACGATTACATATGGTTTCGCGATTATCTATTCCTTTGGGAAACAGGGGCTTTTGACACAGCTCTTTGGGAGACAGCTTTTTAACATTTATGGGTTTAATGGGCTGCTGCTGGGGTACGTGGCGTATACACTGCCCATCGCCTTTACGCTGATTAACAATGCTATGGGTTATATTGATAAGCGGTTTATGATTGTGTCAAGGCTGATGGGGGATTCATCCCTGCAGACCTTCCGCATGACGATCGTGATTCCGCTTCTGGGGACATTGGCGACGGCGTTTATCCAGACTTTCTTCCTGTGCTTTACGGACTTCGGTATTCCGGCTTCTGTGGGCGGCCAGTTTGAGGTTGTGGCAAGCGTACTCTACACAGAGATGCTGGGAAGTGTGCCGAACTTCGGAAACGGGGCGGTAGTGGCATTAGTTATGATTATCCCGTCCATTGTCAGTATCACGGTGCTGCATATTTTGGAGAAATACAATGTGCGATACAATAAGATCTCCCCGATTGAGCTGAAAAAGGGAGTGAAAAGAGACGCGGCGTTCGGGATGATGAGCGGGCTGATCCTGATCTGCACGCTCAGTATGTTCATTGTTATGTTTGTGGTGCCTTTCATCGAGGAATGGCCTTACCGGATGAACTTTACGATGGAACATGTGCGGGCAGTATTTGAGGACAGACGGCTGTATGGAGTATATATCAATTCTTTGATGGTGGCAGTACTCACCGCGCTGATGGGGACGCTTTTGTCCTACGGAGGGGCGCTGGTGACCGCGAGAAGCACGGTCAGCGGGAAATTGAAAAAAGTAATTGACAGCATTGCCCTTGTGACGAATACGATTCCAGGCATGGTCATTGGTCTTGCCTATCTGTTCATATTTACGGGGACACCGCTGCAGAATACATTCCCGATTATTATTATATGTAATATCGTGCATTTCTTTTCTACGCCATATCTGATGATGAAAAACTCTCTCTCCAAGATGAATGCGTCCTGGGAGACGACGGCGATGCTTATGGGAGATAACTGGTTTAAGACGATCATCCGGGTGGTGACGCCGAACGCGCTTTCCACACTGCTGGAAGTGTTCAGCTACTATTTTGTAAATGCCATGGTGACGGTGAGCGCGGTGATCTTCATTGCGGGGGCAAGAACCATGGTGATTACGACTAAGATTAAAGAACTTCAGTATTTTAATGAATTTAATGAAATCTTTGTCCTGTCGCTTTTGATCCTGATTACAAATCTGATCGCCAGGACACTGTTTCAGAAGCTCGCTAAAATGAGCAGGAAGAACACCGCGAAGGTGTACCATTATTCCGCGAAAAAGGCGGCGTAACAGACGAAAGGAGAATCGAAAAATTATGAAAAAGACAGGAAAAATGAATTTCAAAAGAGCGGCGGCATTTACGATGGCAGCGGCAGCTGCTGCAGCCAGCATGGGACTGACAGGGTGCGATACAGGAGCGTCCGACGAGCAGGTCATTATCTATTCCAACGCGGACGAGGAGGCAATCACGGCCATGGAGAATGCCCTGGACAGCAATGGATATGAAGGGAAGTATTTGTTCCAGACATTCGGGACATCTGAGCTGGGCGGAAAACTTCTGGCAGAGGGGAAAGATATTGAGGCCGATATGGTGACCATGAGTACGTTTTATGTAGAGAGCGCGCAGGATCAAAATTCTATGTTTGTGGATGTGGATTTCGATGTGGATACCATCGATGAGTTTGAGGCATACTGCGCTCCGATTACATCCCAGGAGGGAACGATCATCGTGAACACAGAAATGATGGCGGAAAACAATCTTCCTATGCCGGAATCATTAAAGGATCTGGCTGACCCGGTATACAAAGGATTCATCTCAGTCACAGATGTGTCCGCGTCCTCCACGGCATGGCTGTTAATCCAGGCGCTTGTGTCTGAGTACGGCGAGGACGGGGCGAAAGAAGTACTGACAGGCATCTATGAGAACGTGGGCGACCACCTTGAGGATTCTGGCTCTGCGCCGCTTAAGAAAGTGCGCGCGGGTGAGGTTGCCATCGGATTCGGTCTCCGCCAGCAGGCGGTTGCGGACAAAGCAGACGGGCTTCCCATCGACTATATTGACCCGGCGGAAGGCAACTTCAGCCTGACAGAGTCCGTGGCGGTGGTAGATAAGGGGGATGATACCAATCCGCTCGCCATGGAGATGGCTCAGTGCATCATTGAGAACGGAAGAGAAGAGCTTCAGTCCTACTATCCGAATGCGTTGTACAACGGGGAGACAACGGACGCTGCCAACAAGTCCGCGAATCCGAAAGTATTCCCGGAGAAATTGACAGTGGACCTCCTGGAGCAGCATCAGGCGCTGTCCGAGGAGGCGAAGGAAGCAGCAGGAATCTAAGCGGCAGGAAGGAATAACCGGCAGAAACGGACAGCGGGCAGAATGCCCTGCATAGAGAAATCGTATATCACGAAATGAATGGATGCCCCGCCCTTTCCGGCGGGGCTGAAAAATGGAAGAGAAAAGAGGAAACAGAGATGAAATCATACAAACTTCTGACACCAGGACCGCTGACAACTACGGATACCGTAAAGCAGCAGATGCTTTTTGACCACTGTACCTGGGACGACGATTATAAGCAGATTACACAGCAGATTCGAAAAGGCCTTTTAGATCTGGCCCATGTATCGGAGGAAGAATACACGGCAGTATTGATGCAGGGCAGCGGGACTTTCGGAGTGGAGTCCGTGCTGACCAGCATCCCGGGCATAAACGATAAAGTCCTGATCTGCGCCAACGGAGCATATGGCGAGAGAATGATAGATATTGCAGAGCACGCGGGCATTTTGTACCAGGTGTACAATGAGCATTATAATAAAGTGCCCGATGCTCAGAAGATCGGGGAGATGTTAGACGCGGACCCGGCAATTACCCATGTGGCAATGGTACACAGTGAGACCACGTCCGGCATTCTCAATGATATTGAGACGGTGGGAAAAGTAGTAAAGGAGAAAGGAAGGGTATTCATTGTAGATGCCATGAGCAGTTTTGGCGGCGTGAACATTCCGGTGAAGGACTGGGGCATTGATTTTATTGTCAGCAGCGCCAATAAGTGTATCCAGGGCGTTCCGGGATTCTCTTTTGTTATTGCAAGGAAAGACCTGCTGAAAGCAAGCGCGGGCAATGCAAGAAGCCTGTCTCTGGACCTGTATGACCAGTGGAAGACCATGGAAATAGATGGAAAATGGAGATTTACCTCCCCCACGCATGTGGTGCTGGCGTTCGCGCAGGCGATGAAAGAGTTAGTAGAGGAGGGCGGGATCGAGGCGCGCAGCCGCCGGTATCTGAAAAATAACCGTCTGCTCATTCAGAGAATGGAAGAGATGGGAATCCGTCCTTATATTGACGACACGCACCAGGGACCCATCATTACTACATTTTTTTACCCGGAAAAGTGTCATTTTACATTTTTCCAGATGTATGAGTACATCAAGGAAAGAGGTTATGCGATCTATCCTGGAAAGGTAACGGAGGCCGAGACATTCCGCATCGGGAATATCGGAGAAATATACGAGGAGGACATCGAGAAGGTGTGCGCGATTATGAAAGAATTTCTGGAGGAGTACAATCATGAAGAAAATAAAAGCAGTGATTTTTGACTGGGCGGGAACTACAGTGGATTTCGGATGCATGGCGCCGGTACAGGCGTTTGTGGAGGTGTTTCAAGAGTTTGGAATCGCTCCTTCTATGAAAGAGGTAAGAGAGCCTATGGGCATGCTGAAGATCGATCATATCCGCGCCATGCTGAACATGGACAGAATCAAAAATCTATGGGCAGAAAAATATGGAAAAGAGCCGGGTGAGGAAGAGGCCCGGAAGCTGTACGCCATATTTGAGGAAAAGCTTTTCAGCATTCTGCATCTGTACGCTGACCCGAAACCGGGAGTCGTGGATGTGGTGAACAAGCTGAGAAGAAATGGTTATAAGATCGGTTCTACCACAGGCTATAATGATCAGATGATGGAGATCGTGGTTCCGGCCGCGAAGGAAAAAGGGTATGAGCCGGATGTGTGGTTCAGCCCGGACGCAGCAGGGCAGAAGGGGCGCCCGTATCCGTATATGATCTTCCGCAATATGGAGGCACTGGAGATTCAGAATGTGCGCCATGTGCTGAAGGTGGGAGATACTGTGTCAGACATCAAAGAAGGAAAGAATGCCGGCGTCTGGTCAGCGGGCATTGTGGTGGGAAGCTCGGAGATGGGGTTGTCACAGGATGAATACGAAGCGCTCTCAGAGGAAGAAAAGAATCGGAAGTGTGACGAGGCGGCGCAGAGGTTTCTTGACGCGGGCGCTGATAAAGTGTTCGATACGATGGAAGACATGGCAGAATATCTGTTGGGATAGAAATTGGGAAAAGTTTTCTGCCAAGTGCTGTATTTGCGGGAAAATGCAAAAAATCCCCGTAAATACAGCTTTTTTTGACTTTACATAGATTTAACATAATGTTGATTTTACATTTTACATTCCTTTTTTATGATAAAAACTGTTGACGGACGCGGACAGAGCCCGGCAGCGGCGGCGGAAGGCCGCGGTACATAACAAGAATCTGATTCAAAAAGGAGATTATCAGAAATGAAAATGAAAAAGTTTATTGCAGTATTGGCAGCAGTATCAATGGCAGCCGCAATGATGGCTGGATGTGGAAGCAAAAATGACGCATCAGGAGATGGAAGTACAGCGGACCAGGGAACAGATTCTGAGTGGGATGAGACACAGACGATCACAGTCGTATCCCGTGAAGAAGGATCAGGCACAAGAGGAGCTTTCACGGAGCTGTTTGAGGTGATCGAGGAAGTGGACGGCGAGAAAGTTGACATGACAACGCTTGACGCCCAGGTTACAAATAATACTTCTGTTATGATGACGACGGTCTCTGAGAACGAGTACGCCATCGGATATATTTCACTGGGATCTCTTGACGATTCTGTGGTTAAGGCTCTTAAGATTGATGGGGCAGAAGCGACTGCGGAGAATATCGAGAATGGGTCTTATAAAGTATCCAGACCGTTTAATGTAGCAGTGAAAAAAGATCTTGACAACGAAGTGGCGAAGGATTTTATGAACTTTATCATGAGTACAGAAGGCCAGGCAGTTGTGGAAGAGGAAGGCTACATTCCGGTATCTGATGTTCAGGATTATACAGGCAGCGCTCCGGCCGGAAGCTGTGTCGTAGGCGGCTCTTCTTCCGTATCTCCGGTAATGGAGAAACTGATCGAGGCTTACAAGGCGGTCAATGCCAACGCTGAGATTGAGCTTCAGACAACAGATTCTACAACAGGTATGACATCCGCAATCGACGGAAGCTACGATATCGGTATGGCATCCAGAGAACTCAAAGAGGAAGAGCTTGCTGAGCTTGACGGCACAGTGATCGCGACAGACGGTATCGCGGTGATCGTAAACCTGGATAACCCCACGGATGATCTGACAGCGGACCAGGTAAAATCCATCTATGTCGGTGATGTGACAACATGGGATGGGATCTAATATCTCGGTTAAGATTGGTGCTATAACACAGAGAAAAGCTTGAGTTGAAAAACTTTCCGCTTTGAATTTATGAGCCGGGCAGACAAGGATCTTCCCGGCTCATTAGGAGGAAAAAATGAAATCGAAAGCATGGACTGAGAAATTCATGCAGGGTGTATTTTTTGTCGCTGCCTGCGCGTCAGTGCTCGCGGTGGCGCTCATCTGCATCTTCCTATTTGCAAATGGCATCCCTGCAATGAAAGAAATCGGATTTGTAAAATTTATTACGGGAGATCTCTGGCGTCCGAGTAATGAAATCTTCGGAATCTTTCCCATGATTATCGGGAGTCTCTATGTCACAGCAGGGGCGATCCTTTTCGGCGTTCCCATCGGAATATTGACGTCTGTATTCATGGCAATGTACTGCCCGAAACGGATCTACAAACCTCTGAAAGCCGCCACGGAGCTTTTGGCGGGTATCCCATCGGTTGTATATGGTTTCTTCGGCCTGGTAGTGGTAGTGCCGATTGTACGTGATTTCGGGGCGGCGCTGAGGCAGGCAGGGCTTGTAGAAAAGGCGGGGAACGGAAACAGCATCCTGACAGCATCCCTGATCCTGGGCATGATGATCCTTCCGACGATCATCGGGACAACGGAGAGCGCTATGCGGGCAGTACCGGTTCATTACTATGAAGGATCGCTTGCCCTGGGCGCGACAAAAGAGAGAAGCATCTTCCGTGTCATCATTCCGGCCGCCAAGTCCGGAGTAATCGCGGGGATTGTGCTGGGGATTGGCCGCGCGATCGGTGAGACCATGGCAGTAATTATGATTATCGGAAACCAGGCGCGTTTCACGTCAAGCATGCTGGAGGGAATCCGGACTCTGACCGGCAATATCGTCATCGAGATGGGATATGCCACAGGTCTGCACCGTGAAGCGCTGATCGCAACAGGTGTTGTGCTCTTTGTGTTCATCCTGATTATCAATTTCAGTGTAGCATTACTGAAAAGGAGGGCGGATCATGAGTAATAAAACAACAGCCGGCGATAAGCTTAAGACTTATTTGAAGCATCCGGGGTCATTTATTGTGATGCTGCTGGTGATGCTGGCGGCAGTGATTACCTTTGCTGTACTGATCTTTTTGATCGCCTATATTCTTGTTAACGGCGTGCCGCACCTGACACCGTCCCTTTTCTCATGGGAATATACCTCTGAGAATGCATCGGTCATGCCGGCTCTGATTAATACAGTTATTATGACGTTTCTATCCCTGTTGATCGCGGTTCCGTTCGGGATATTCTCAGCAATCTTTCTTGTGGAATACGCGGGAAGGGGAAATAAATTTGTCGAAGTGATCCGCCTGACGACGGAGACACTTTCCGGCATCCCATCCATCGTTTACGGTCTGTTTGGAATGCTGTTCTTCGTCAATACGCTGGAATGGGGATTCTCACTTCTGGCTGGCGCATTCACGCTGGCGATCATGATACTTCCGCTGATCATGAGGACAACGGAAGAGGCTTTAAAAGCTGTGCCGGATTCTTACAGGGAAGGGAGCTTTGGACTGGGCGCTGGAAAACTGCGCACTGTATTCCGCATCGTCCTTCCGTCGGCGATCCCGGGCGTTCTCGCCGGCGTCATTCTGGCGATCGGACGTATCGTAGGAGAGACGGCCGCATTGATGTATACATCGGGAACTGTGGCCCAGATCCCATCCAGTATTATGGGATCTGGGCGCACATTGGCGGTTCATATGTATAACTTGTCCAGCGAGGGACTTTATATGGATCAGGCGTATGCGACGGCGGTCATCCTGCTGCTGCTTGTAGTGGGGATTAATGCGCTGTCCAGCGTGATCGCGAGAAAACTGACAAAAGCATAAATGTGAAAAAACTGTGAAGGGGGACGTAGTAAAATGCGATTTCACTACGTCCCGGATTAAAGAGGTAGTGAAGATGTCTAAGATTAGTATTAAGAATCTGGATTTGTATTATGGTGATTTCAAAGCGCTCAAAAATGTGAATCTGGAGATCGAAGCCAACAAGATCACAGCGTTTATCGGGCCTTCCGGCTGTGGGAAATCAACGCTTCTCAAGTCGATCAACCGCATGAACGACTTAGTGGAAGGATGCCGTATCGAGGGTGAGCTCCTCCTTGACGGACAGAATATTTTCAAAGGGATGGATGTAAATATGTTGAGAAAGCGTGTGGGTATGGTATTCCAGAAGCCCAATCCATTTCCCATGAGCATATATGATAATATTGCCTTCGGCCCAAGGACACACGGAATCCATTCCAAGTCAAAACTGGATGATATTGTGGAGAGATCGCTCCGCAATGCAGCGATCTGGGACGAGTGCAAAGATCGTCTGAAGACGAGCGCGCTGGGGATGTCCGGCGGACAGCAGCAGAGGCTTTGTATTGCGAGAGCGCTGGCTGTGGAACCGGAGGTGCTTCTCATGGATGAACCCACATCTGCTCTTGACCCCATCTCCACGTCCAAGATTGAAGATCTTGCGATGGAACTGAAAAAAGATTATACTATCGTTATGGTGACGCACAACATGCAGCAGGCAGTGCGTGTCTCTGATAATACCGCATTCTTCCTGCTTGGAGAGGTCGTAGAGTACAATGATACGGAGAAGCTGTTCTCCATACCGGCAGATAAAAGAACAGAAGACTACATCACAGGGAGGTTTGGTTAAATCATGCGTAATAAATTTGACGAACAGCTGCATCTTCTGGATGAGCAGCTTACACATATGGGAGAGCTCTGTGAAACAGCGATCGCAAAGGCGACACAGGCATTGAAAGACGGAAGCGGGGAGCAGGCAAAAATCATCATTTCCGAGGATGAGGAGATCGATCAGTGTGAGAAAGATATTGAGAGGCTCTGCCTGAAACTTCTGCTCCAGCAGCAGCCGGTGGCAAAAGATCTCAGGAGAATATCCGCGGCTCTTAAAATGATCACGGATATGGAGCGTATCGGCGACCAGACAGCGGATATCGCGGAGATTATTCTTTCTTCCAAGAAATGGGCAGCTACCGCGGAAAATATCCAGGTGATCGGAACCATGGCCGCGGAAGTCAGCAAGATGGTGCGCAGCAGTGTGACAGCATATGTGAACAGGGATCTGGAGCTGGCCCGCGGCGTGATGAAAGCGGATGATGAAATTGACCTGTATTTTGATGAAGTAAAGGATGAAATGATCAGCTTCATCAAGGAAGCCAAGGGTGAAAATGGAAAAGCGATCTTTGATTTGATCATGGTGACCAAATACCTGGAGCGCATCGGCGACCATGCAACGAATATCGCTGAATGGGTGGAATTCTCAATCACAGGTGTACACAAGGACAGCGCGCTCATTCATGAGAGCTGATCTGAAATAAAACGAAGGAGAGCTTTTGACAATGATATATTGCGTGGAAGATGATGATAATATCCGTGAGCTTGTGATATATACACTGGAAACGACTGGTCTTAAGGCCAGAGGGTTTGCAGAAGGTTCTGCCTTCATGGAGGCTCTGGCGTTTGATACGCCGGAGCTGATCCTGCTTGATATCATGCTTCCCGGGGATGACGGAATGGAGCTTTTGAAGAAATTGAAGTCTTCATCTAAAACTAAGGGGATTCCAGTGATCATGGTGACTGCGAAAGGCACGGAGTATGATAAAGTGATCGGGCTGGATTCCGGGGCGGACGACTATGTGACAAAACCATTTGGGATGATGGAGCTTGTCTCCAGGATCAAGGCAGTCCTGCGGCGCTCAGGCAAAGTGGAAGACCGGATTGATATGGAACTGTCCGGGGTCCGCATGGATATCAAGAAGCACGAAGTCACTGTGGACGGAAAGCAGGTTGCACTGACGCTCAAAGAGTTTGAACTGTTGGAAAAGCTGATGCGCAATCAGGGGATTGTTCTGACCAGGGATCAGCTTCTGACGGAGATATGGGGATATGATTTTGACGGAGAGACCAGGACCGTTGATGTACATATCCGGACTTTACGGCAGAAACTGGGTGAAAGGGGCGAGATCATCCAGACTGTCCGGGGCGTGGGATATCGTGTTGGAGGAGCTGCATAAGTATGGTACAGATGATTCAGAAGAAGCTTCAGAATAAAATGGGAAAGAAACATCCCGAGAGTATGAGAATGAAAATACAGAAAAGCATGATGGTCATTCTTGCGGTGACCCTCGTGCTTTTCTATGTTATCCTGTCCATGATTCTTTATAATCAAAATCTGTCTGTCCTGCAGGCGGAGGTCAGGAAGGAGGCCAGGTATATCTGCGCAGCTGTTAATATATCCGGGACGGAATACTTAGAACAGATGGACAATGTGGACCAAAGTACGCGGGTGACCCAGATCGCGGCGGATGGAGCTGTGCTGTATGATTCACGGAGAGATACAGCCACCCTCGATAACCACGGGGAAAGAGAGGAGGTGCGGGAGGCTGTTTCCCACGGAGAAGGCGAGGATGTGCGGCAGTCGGTCACAGTGAAGAAAGATCTGTATTATTACGCACTTCTCCTAAATGATGGAACCGTTCTGCGGGTTGCCAGAGAAATGGACAGCCTTCCAAGTACTGCCCTGAATATGCTTCCGGTAATCGGCGGACTTGCCGTGTTAGTGACCGTGTTTGCCATGCTGCTCGCAAGGTGGCAGACTGCCCGGCTTATCAAGCCCATCAACGGACTTGACCTGGAGCATCCGCTGGACAATCTGGTCTATACGGAACTTGATCCCCTTCTGGCCGCCATGGATAAACAGAATAAAGAAAAAGAGGCGGTCTCCAATATGAGAAAAGAGTTTTCCGCCAATGTTTCTCACGAACTTAAAACTCCTCTCACATCGATCTCAGGTTATGCGGAGATCATGAAGAATGGCATGGTACGTCCGGAAGATATTCCCATTTTCTCTGAGCGTATTTACAAAGAAGCACGCCGTCTGATTACGCTGGTGGAGGACATCATTAAGCTGTCTAAGCTGGATGAAGAATCTGTGGAACTGGAAAAGCAGGAGACAGACCTCTATGATTTGACAAGAGAGATCATAAGCAGGCTGGCGCCGCAGGCGGCACAGAAAAATGTCCGCATGGAACTGAGCGGGGAGCCGGTAAAATACGTAGGAATCCGCCAGATTTTGGACGAAATGGTCTACAATGTCTGTGAGAACGCAATTAAGTATAACAATGACGGAGGCAGAGTGACCGTGTGGGTCGGCAATACGCTGGAAGGTCCCAGGGTCAGTGTATCCGATACTGGAATCGGCATCCCGAAAGAACATCATGAGCGGATCTTCGAGCGTTTCTACCGGGTGGATAAAAGCCACTCTAAAGAACGCGGCGGCACCGGGCTGGGTCTGTCTATTGTCAAACATGGGGCGCTTCTTCACGGGGCGAAAGTCAGCGTAGAAAGTGAGCCAGGCAGCGGGACGAAAGTGGAAATGCAGTTTCCAAAGTGAAGGGGGGAGCGTAATTGGAGACGGCCAGGACTGTGCCGGTCGCTGAGCAGGCGGCAGTTCCAGTTTTATTACCTTCCGGTTCCGGTACAGCTCCTCTTCTCCCGTTACGTCCCCTCCTCACCTTCTTTTGAAATCCTGCATATGCCGGGAAGACTCTTCCCGGTCTGTGCAAGCCAAGAAAACAGCGGAGCCGAAGCCACCCGCACTCCTGCGCAGAATTCGTCTTAAATATCCCGCTCCGCCGGTTTTTGTCCGATTTGTCATTGACCGTCAGTCACTCCGACAAATCCAGAATTTACCGCTCTTTTTGATACGCCATCCGTTCGCTCCCATCATCTGTATAGATCACCCCGCAGTATTGAAATCCATTTTTCTCAAGCAGCCGCTGCATGACGTAGTTATCTCTGTGCGTGTCGATCTTTAGATTCCCGCACCTCGCAAACGCCCAGTCAAGGCAGAAGGAGGCGGCGCCTCTTACCGTACCGTCGGCGGTGATGCGGTGGACCACGCTGTAGGGCGCATCATTGAGCCAATGTCCGTCAAAGATCTCACGGTAGGTGACGTCATCGCCCTTTTTATAGAAAAATGTGGCGATGATCCTGCCGTTATGCTCGCAGACGTAGGAGCAGCCGGACTCGATGTCAGCAATGACGCGGTCGCGGCTCGGATAGCCGTTTTTCCACTGGTCGGGATTGCCGTGCGCTGCCATGAAAGTGCGGGCATTGGCGTACATTTCCATAAGCAGGTCTATTTCTTCACGCGTTGTTTTTCTGATATTCATAAATAATCTCCCATCTATTCAAAAATGATCTCCCATCCGTTTGCTTTACATGGTTATTATATAAGAAAACAGTACGGAGTTCAATTTTCTTTCAAAAGTGTAAGTGTATCTGCCGTATACTGCTGATATAATTCTTCTATGCAGAGGGGAAATCTTGTAAAGAGGAAGTGCTGTCAGGCATGATAACAGGCAGGATAGAGTGACAGTATGAAAGGAGCAGGTTTATGGAACATATCCTTAGATTAGAACAGGTGAAGAAATACTACGGAGGAACGACCGGCAATATTACAAAGGCAGTGGACGGAATTTCCATGCATGTGGATGAGGGTGAGTTTGTTGCCATCATGGGGGCAAGCGGCTCCGGAAAGACCACGCTTCTGAACTGTATCTCTACGATCGATACGGTGACCGCGGGGCATATTTTTGTGGGCGGGCAGGATATCACAAAGATCAGGGAACGGCACCTTGCAGATTTCCGAAGGGAAAACCTGGGATTTGTCTTTCAGGAGTTCAACCTTTTAGACACGCTGACCATTGAGGAAAATATTTCGCTGGCTTTGGTCATTCAAAAAGTGAAGCCCGGACAGATCAGGAAGAAGGTACAGATGATCGCGGAGAAGCTGGGCATCACGGAGGTTTTATCAAAATTTCCTTACGAGGTATCCGGAGGGCAGAAGCAGCGCTGTGCCTGCGCGAGAGCGCTGATCAACGAGCCGAAGCTGCTGCTGGCGGATGAACCGACTGGAGCGCTGGATTCGAAATCTTCAAGGATGCTGCTGGAGACGATGGCGGATATCAATCAAAAACTAAGCGCCACGATCCTTTTGGTGACGCATGACCCGTTCAGTGCGTCATTCTGCCGCAGGGTGCTGTTCCTGAAGGACGGCAGGATTTTTAATGAGATCCGCAAAGGCGAAAAGTCGAGAAAGGAGTTCTTCGACGAGATCCTGGATATCCTGACCCTGCTGGGAGGTGAGATGGAAAATGTTAGGTAAACTTGCTTACAGAAACGCAAAACGCAGTATCAAAGATTATCTGATCTACCTGATCACTATTACCATCTCTTTTTCGCTGATCCTTGCCTTCTATCTTGTGGCAGGTTCAGAGGAAGTGGAACGGCTGTCCTCGGGGATGGGTACGTTTGAACAGATCCTTACATTTATCAATGTTGTGATCGTGTTTGTGGTCTGCTTCCTTATCAATTATACGACGAAGTTCATGTTTGAGAAACGGAGCAGGGAATTTGGGACGTACATGCTTCTCGGTATCCGGAAGGGGTCTGTTGCGGGGATGCTTGTGACGGAAAACATCCTCGTGGGCTTCATTTCGTTTGCTCTGGCATTGCCCTTTGGATTCCTGCTCAGCCAGCTGATCTCGCTGGTGATCGTGAAGCTGCTCGGGGTTCCGGAGGTGATCTTCATTTCCATGAATATCAAAGCTGTGGGCTCGCTGGCAGCATGCTTCTTTATGATCTATCTCCTTGTCCTGGTGAACCTTCTGAGAAAGGTAAGGAAGATGACTGTGCATGACTTCCTGTATCTTGAGAAAAAGAATGAAAAGAAAATGTTCCGAAGCAGCAGGAGAAGGAATGTGATCTTTATCCTCAGCGCCATCCTGGGGATCGCGGCACTCTGGCTGTGGTTCTCACAGTGCAGCTTTGAAGCATCTGCGGGCGGCGATACGATGACATATATGCTGGTCAGCATGTTCGGGCTGATCGTCAGTATATACGGGGTATCGGCAACCTGCGCGGATCTGATCTTATCCGTGATACTAAAGAGCAAAAAAATCAAATACCAGAAGGACACGCTTTTTGTGGGAAGGACATTTGCCTCAAAGGCGAGGACAATGAGTTTTACATTCGGTACGCTTTCCATGCTGATCCTGACCGCTGTGCTGTGTCTGAATGTTTCCGGCATCTATAAAGGGGTTTACCGCGCCAGCATAGAGATGAACGCACCGTATGATGTTTCTGTTTTTGACGATAAAGAGACCCTGGGAGAATATCTGGATGTCATTGAGGAAGATTATACGGTAGAGGAAGCATTTGAATATGATGTCTACAAAAATACAGATATACAGATACAGCAGTATTTTAAGCACCAGTTCTATGAATTTGACGCGGTTATGAGGCTGAGTGATTATAACAGGCTGAAAGAATTAAAGGGGAAGCAGCCCGTTGCAATGGCGGAAAATGAATATATTCTGGCAACGGACAGTCAGCTGTTATATAATTTTGAAGACAATGAGAATATCCGCTCTATCTCTATGCCGGACGGAAGTAAACTGGCTCTCAGGGATATTGAAACGGACACATACTGGATCGCTATGAGCAATCAGGGCGGCGGGTTTGTAGTGATTGTTCCTGATACGTGTGTACAGGGAATGGAATTGCTGGAGAGTCATCTGATCGTTGACACCAAAGAGGAAACAAAGCCGGAACTTCAGAAAAAGATATACCGTGAGATGGAATACCGCCTGATCAGGACCAACGAGGAGGGGGAGACAGTTGACCAGCATTATCGTGTACGTATCAGAGGAGTGGCAGTCGAGGAACAGAATACCATGACAGCAATGATCGCCAGCTTCTGTCTGTATATCGCGTTTATCCTGATCTCAGCGGTGGGGACAGTGCTCGCGGTGCAGTGTTTAAGTGACTCCGCGAAATACAGATACCGCTATGTAACGCTCCGGCGGCTGGGCGTGAACGACAATTCACTGTATCAGACGGTCAGAAAACAGCTCCTTATTATGTTCGGGGTTCCCACAGTGTACTCTGTCATCTGCTGTTTCTGTATGGTAGCTGCCATCAATAATATCTATAAGATCCTTCTGGAGAGTGAATATATCTGGCTGCTTTATTTTGCGGGAAGCCTGTTTATTTTCTTTCTCATATATGGTATATACTGGATAGCGGCATATATAGGATTTAAGAGAAATATCAATGAGGTATGATTAAGATGAAGATCGCGGTTATTGAAGATGATGAGGTCACACGTCTTGAATTATCGAGACTTTTGAAAGGGCAGGGCTATGAAACTGCCCTTTTTACCGGTCGTGAGGACCCTGCTGAAGAACTGAAACAATACCCGGCAGACTTGGTGCTTCTGGATATCAGCCTGCCCTGCGAGGATGGCTTCGCGGTCTGTGAAAAGATCAAGAAAGGCATGACAGTCCCTGTCATTTTCGTGACCAGCAGGGATACGGATGCGGACGAACTGCAGAGTATCCGCTCCGGCGGAGCTGACTTTATCACAAAACCCTATGACACGCTGATCCTCCTGGAGAAGATCAAACGCGCCCTGAAGCTTTCTGATCCTGAAAATTTCCGGGAGATCACGAAGAAGGAATGTACCCTGGATCTGCATCTGTCTGTCTTCAAATACAAAGGGGAAAGTGTAGAACTGACGAGAAATGAGTTCCGTATTTTATATTATTTCTTTATGAATGAGGACAAGGTGATCAGCAAGGAAGAACTGCTGGAAAAGTTGTGGAATGACAGATACTATCTGGACGAAAATGTGCTCCTGGTCAATATGACCCGGCTGAAAAAGAAATTAAGGGAGATCGGCGTTGACCATCTTCTGCAGAATGTAAGAGGGAAGGGGTGGAGATTATGAGTTTTTTCTCGTTTCTGGAAGAAAAGATATCCGAGATCCTGTTCCAGGTCTTCTTTCTGGCACTGGTGGTATTTATCCTGTACTTTTACGGCGTGGACCTGCCGTATCTCCTTCTTGTGGCGGCAGTGTATCTTAGCGCACAGTGTGCATTTCAGGGGATCACTTACCGAAGGCAGAAGAAGAACTGGCTGCAGATCACGGATCTGGCGAATGGTCTGGAAGACGGGTATTATATCGCTGAGATCCTGCCCAAACCGCAAGAGATGCAGAACCAGGCTTATTATTGCGCGTTGAAGAAAGCCTGCAAGGCAATGAATGACAAGATCAGTGCCGTGGAGAAGGAAAGGCACGAATATCAGGAATATGTGGAGAGCTTTGCCCATGAGATTAAAGTTCCCATCGGCGCATTGTCTCTAGCCTTTGACAATATGAAAAATCACGCGCTTAAGAAAGAAACAGACAAGATCTTTCGGCTTGTGGAGCAGATGCTCTACTATGCGAGGAGCGAAAATACGGAAAAAGATTATTTTGTCAGGCCGCTTGCCCTGGAGGAGGTCATCCACAATGTGATCCTAAAGTTCCGATTTTCCCTCATGGAGAAAAATGCTTCAGTTGACGTCCGCAGCCTGGACAATGTAGTTTATACGGATGAGAAATGGCTGACATTTATCCTCTCGCAGATCGTGCAGAATGCAGTCAAATATTTCAATAAACAGGAAAACAGGCTGTCCATCTGCAGCCGGGAGACGAAAAGTGCGGTCGTCCTTACTATTGCGGACAACGGGTGCGGCATCAGGGCATCAGATCTGTCCAGGGTATTTGAAAAAGGCTTTACAGGTTCGGACAGGAGCAAGGCAAACTCCACTGGCATGGGGCTGTACCTGTCAAAGAAGCTGTGCGGCAGGCTGGGGCTGGGACTGGATATCGCGTCCCAGGAAAAAGAATATACAAAAGTGACAGTAACATTTCCGAAAGGCGAGACAGCTCTTTTTGGAGATGGAGAAAAGAGACAATGAAAACAGCTTGACTTTAATCCGAAATCAGACTAGAATGTGTCCTACAGGCATATAATCCGATTTCGGATTTACTGCGTTTTAAGGAGGAAATGACATGATCCATTATACCCAGTCAGAAGCATTAAAGGAGAATAACCGGATCTACCGGGAGATGGACGGTCTGTACCATGAGCTGTGCGTGAAGATGGGGCTTTCGGACAGTGCCTTTCTCATCCTGTACAGCATCGTGGAGATGGACGGGAACTGTTCTCAGCGGGAGATCGCGGATTACTGCTCCACCAGCCGCAAGACGATCAATTCCTCGGTGAAGAATCTGGAGGCGAAAGGCTACATCACTCTGGTAAACGGTGCAGGGCGCGACAAGCACATCGTCCTCACAGAAACGGGGGAAAAACTGGTGCGGGAGAAGATCTTCCCGATCATGGAAGCGGAGGACCGGGCATTTCTGGAGATGGAGCCCGGGGAGAGGGAAGAACTGCTCCGGCTCAATGAAAAATACGCGGAAGCGTTTCGGAAACATACGGAACTGTTCAGGAAATAGACAGGATCATCGGAGCGGAACACATTCAGAGGACATAGGGTCATTCAGAAGGAAAACAGGAGGCTTGAAAGAATATGCGGATACAACTGTCTGATCATTTTACTTATAAGAAACTGTTAAGGTTTACTTTGCCGACGATACTCATGCTTGTGTGTACATCTATGTACAGTGTGGTGGACGGATTTTTTGTGTCGAATTTTGTGGGGAAGACATCATTTGCGGCGGTGAATCTCGTATTTCCGGTGACCATGGGCGTGGCGGCGATCGGTTTCATGCTGGGAACCGGCGGCAGCGCCGTGGTGGCGAAGACGGTGGGAGAAGGCAAAAAAGAGCTGGCGAACCAGTATTTCTCCATGATCATCTATGTGGGGATCGGATTGAGCGTGATACTTTCTGCGGTCTGCTTTGTCTTCATGCCCCAGATCAGCCGGATGCTGGGGGCAGAGGGGGAACTGGTCGGGGACTGCATCATTTACGGCAGGGTGCTGTTCCTGGCGGAGACTGCCTTCATCCTCCAAAATATGTTCCAGAGCTTCCTTGTGGCGGCGGAGAAGCCGGCGCTGAGCCTGAAGATCAATATTGCCGCAGGGCTTACCAATGTGGTGCTTGATTATGTGTTTATCGAGGTCTTCCGGTGGGGGCTTGCCGGAGCCGCTCTGGCGACCGGGCTGGGGCAGGTCGTGGGAGGTCTTGCGCCGCTGATCTATTTCGCAAGGGAGAATGACAGCCTGCTGAGGCTCACAGGCAAAGTGAAGCTGTACGGGAAAGTGCTTCTAAAAACATGCGGGAACGGCTCCTCGGAGATGGTGACCAATCTGTCTACCTCTCTTGTCAATATCCTCTATAATTTCCAGCTTATGCGGCTGGCAGGGGAGGACGGCGTGGCGGCGTTCGGCGTCATCATGTATGTGAATTTCATTTTCGTCGCGGTCTTTATGGGGTATTCCATCGGCAGCGCGCCGGTGGTGAGCTTCCATTACGGAGCGGGGAACTACGGCGAACTGAGGAACTTATATAAGAAGAGCCTGCTTCTCCTTACGGCGGGCGGCATCCTGCTGACCATTGCGGCGGAGGTGTTTTCCGAGCCGCTTGTCAGGATCTTTGTAAGCTATGACCAGGCGCTGATGGATATGACTGTGGAGGGGTTCCGGCTGTTCTCGCTGGCGTTTCTTCTCATGGGGAACAATGTATGGGGCTCCGCCTTTTTTACCGCGCTGAACAACGGGATCGTGTCAGCGGCGATCTCTTTCCTGCGGACACTGGTATTCCAGATCATCGCAGTGCTGGCGCTGCCGGCGCTGATGGGCATCACCGGCGTGTGGATCGCGGTGCTGGCGGCAGAGGGCGCGGCACTGTTTGTGACGGCAGGATTCTTGTATGGAGAGAGAAAGAAATACCACTATGGAAGGTAGTATTGTATTTATGCAGATACAAAATATAGTATAATTCCTCTGAAATTGTATAAAATTGCATACAAAGCCGTTTTTGAGAACGATTATCATGAAAAGGCTTGTCTTTTTTTTAACGGGATGGTATACTAGCGCATGGAAAGTGAGAGGGGACGACAGGAACCGACACTTTGGAACATGTTTAAAAGATTTCACAGGAGGTTTTCAGAAAATGGCAAAAACAAATTTTGACCAGTGGGCAGATTTTAAAGGTCATCTCTGGAAAGAGGAAGTAAATGTGCGCGACTTTATCCAGCACAACTATACTCAGTACGACGGAGATGAGTCTTTCCTTGCAGGCCCGACAGAAGCAACGAACAAACTTTGGGGAGAACTCTCCAAGCTTCAGAAAGAAGAGCGCGCAAAAGGCGGCGTTCTGGATATGGAGACAGAGGTTGTTTCCGGTCTGACAGCATATGGCCCGGGATACATCAGCGAAGAACTGAAAGATTTAGAGCAGGTCGTAGGTCTTCAGACAGACAAACCGCTCAAGAGAGCATTCATGCCGTACGGCGGTATCAAGATGGCTGAGCAGGCTTGTACGACATACGGATATACACCGAGTGAAAAACTGCATGAAATCTTTACAAAATATCACAAGACGCACAACCAGGCAGTGTTTGATGTATACACACCTGAGATGAAGAAAGCGCGTCACAACAAGATCATCACAGGACTTCCGGATACATACGGAAGAGGACGTATCGTAGGCGACTACCGCCGTGTAGCTCTCTACGGAATCGATTTCCTGATCGAGAAGAAGCAGTCTGATTTCATCGAGTACGAGAGACACGGAATGAAGGGAACAGATTTCCGTCTCCGTGAAGAGATCGCTGATCAGATCAGAGCGCTCAAAGAGATGAAAGAGATGGCAGCTGTATACGGATATGATATCTCCAAGCCGGCTACAAACGCGAAAGAGGCTACTCAGTGGCTGTACTTCGGATACCTTGCAGCGATCAAGACACAGAACGGCGCCGCAATGAGTGTTGGACGTATCTCCACATTCCTTGATATCTATATCCAGAGAGATATGGAGAAGGGCATCCTCACAGAGGAGCAGGCTCAGGAGCTCATCGACCACATCGTTATGAAGTTCAGAATGGTGAAGTTCGCCCGTATCCCGTCTTACAACGAGCTGTTCTCCGGTGACCCGGTATGGGCGACACTTGAGATGGCTGGTATCGGAATGGACGGACGCCACATGGTAACAAAGAACGATTACCGTTTCCTCCACACACTGGAGAACATGGGACCGTCACCGGAGCCGAACCTGACAGTGCTGTACTCTTCACACCTGCCGGAGAACTTCAAGAAATATGCTTCTTATATTTCTGTTAAGACAAGCTCCATCCAGTACGAGAACGACGATGTAATGCGTCCGGTATGGGGCGACGACTACTCCATCTGCTGCTGCGTATCCGCAACACAGACAGGTAAGGAGATCCAGTTCTTCGGAGCTCGTGCGAACCTTGCGAAATGCCTCCTCTACGCGATCAACGGCGGTATCGACGTGAAGTCCAGAGAGCAGGTAGGACCGGCTTACAGACCGATCACATCCGAGTACCTTGACTACGATGAGGTAATGGAAAGATATGACGCGATGATGGAGTGGCTGTCCAAGCTGTATGTTGATACACTGAACATGATCCACTACATGCATGACAAATACTACTATGAGGCTGCTGAGATGGCGCTCATCGACACAAATGTAAGACGTACATTCGCGACAGGTATCGCAGGATTCTCACATGTAGTTGATTCCTTAAGCGCGATCAAGTACGCGAAGGTAAAAGTAATCCGTGACGAGGACGGTATCGCAGTTGACTTCGAGACAGAGGGAGACTTCCCGAGATACGGAAACGATGACGACCGTGCAGACGATATCGCGGTATGGCTGCTCCGCACATTCATGAGCAAGCTGAAAAAATGCCACACATACAGAAATTCCGAGCCGACAACATCCATCCTTACAATTACTTCCAACGTGGTATATGGTAAGGCTACAGGATCTCTTCCGGACGGAAGAAAAGCAGGCGAGCCACTGGCTCCGGGTGCGAACCCGTCTTACGGCGCAGAGAAGAACGGCCTTCTGGCATCCTTAAACTCTGTTGCAAAACTGCCGTATGAGCAGGCGCTTGACGGAATCTCCAATACACAGACCATCAGCCCGGGAGCACTCGGACATGATGACGAGGAGCGTACAAACAACCTTGTACACGTTCTCGACGGATACTTCGATCAGGGAGCACATCACCTGAACGTGAACGTATTCGGTACAGAGAAACTGATCGATGCGATGGAGCATCCGGAGAAAGAAGAGTACGCAAACTTCACGATCCGTGTATCAGGATACGCTGTGAAGTTCATCGACCTGACAAGAGAGCAGCAGCTTGACGTAATCGCAAGAACATGCCACGATCATATGTAAAACAGTGGCGAAGCCACAATAAGCACGGAGTGCGGTTTTACGAATGGCGCGAGCCGAACGGCTGTAAAGCTGAATACATGAGATAATAGCAGGGGACGTAGTGAGAGTGCTGCGTCCCTTTTTAAAGTCCGGCAGGACTTCTTCCCGCCGGATCTGCAAGGAGGTAATTATGTCAGAAACCAAAGGATATATCCACTCGACAGAGAGCTTCGGCTCGGTGGACGGACCGGGAGTCCGCTTTGTCATCTTCGTGGCAGGATGTCCCATGCGCTGTCAGTTCTGCCACAACCCGGATACATGGAACATGCAGGTGGGAGAGGAGAAGAGCGCGGACGAGGTCCTTACACAGGCGCTCCGCTATAAATCTTACTGGAAAGACGGGGGCGGCATCACGGTAAGCGGCGGAGAGCCTCTGCTGCAGATGGACTTTATGATCGAGCTGTTCCGCAAGGCAAAGGAGAAAGGGATCAATACGACCATCGACACCAGCGGCGCGCCGTTTACGAGGGAAGAGCCCTTCTTCGGGAAATTCAATGAGCTGATGAAGTATACGGATCTGCTGCTTGTGGATATCAAGCATATCGATGATGAGCAGCACAAGATCCTCACAGGTCATACCAATGAGAACATCCTTGATATGGCACAGTATCTCTCTGAGATCGGAAAGCCGGTCTGGATCCGCCATGTGCTGGTGCCGGAGAGAAATGACGAAGATAAATATCTTAAGAAACTTTATGATTTCATAAACGCATTAAATAATGTCAAAAAAGTCGAAGTGCTCCCCTACCATACATTTGGTGAGTACAAGTGGAAAGAACTGGGATACGAGTATCCGCTGGCGGGGATCGAGCCGCCGACAAAAGAGCGGATCAAAAACGCGAATGAGATCCTGCATACAGGGCAGTAGAATAAGGTGTTTTAAAACAACAGCCGGAATCACATAAACTGTGGTTTCGGCTGAATTATTTTTTGAGAAATATTATCACCGAGGTCCAGCTTTGGAGCATTGACAAGTCTTTTTCCGCTGTCATATGATAAGACAGTGATATATGAATGAGAGATTTTTACACTGCCGGATGGATGAAGATTATGGGGCAATAGCCCTATAATTTTTATACATGGGTTAGCTATAACTAACCACAAGAAGAACGAACCCTGTAAAGGATATTCGAGGACACATTCCGTCCTCATATCATAATCATTCAAGATTTTAAGACAAGGAGGTTTTATGGAATGAAAAAACAGTCGAATCTGTCAAGGCTGATGAGCTATGCCGGAGGGTACCGGCTATTGACTTATCTTTCCTGGGGATTGTCGGTCATAAGCGCGCTGCTGGCGCTCGTTCCCTTCTGGTACATCTGGCGCATCATCCACGACATACTCGAGGTTGCCCCGGATTATCCGCAGGCGGGGGAGGTCACGCATTACGGCTGGTGCGCCGTATGGTTCGCGGTCCTGTCTGTCGTTGTCTATATTGCTGCTTTGATGTGTTCGCACATCAGTGCGTTCCGGGTCGCCGCGAATATCAGGAAAATACTGATGCGGCATATCACGGCGCTTCCGCTCGGCGTGACGGAGAAGTACGGAAGCGGGAACTTAAGGCGGATCGTCAATACGTCCAGCGCTGCTACGGAGACCTATCTGGCGCACCGGCTGCCGGACAAGGCAGGCGCCATCGCGACGCCGGTGGGTCTGCTCTTTTTGCTTCTTGCATTTGACTGGAGGCTGGGGCTGTTAAGCCTTGTCCCGGTTGCCCTCGGCTTTCTGATCATGATGAAGATGACAGGCGCGGGAATGGAAGAAAAGATGAAGGAATACCAGAACGCGCTTTCCGATATGTCCAATGAGGCGGTGGAATATGTAAGAGGCGTGCCCGTGGTGAAAACCTTCGGTCAGACGATCTTTTCTTTCAAACGCTTCAAAAACTCCATCGACAATTATGAGACATGGGTGATCGCCTATACCAAGGCGCTGCGGCTGCCGATGATGTTTTACACGACCGCGATCAACGGGGTATTCGCGTTCCTGATCGCCGGAGGCATCCTGTTTACAAGAGGCGGCGTGACCAATGAACTGCTGCTGAACCTGATCTTCTATATCGTGATCACGCCTGTGATCGGCACGACGCTCACGAAGATCATGTTTATGAGTGAGGACGCGATGATCGTAGGCGATGCCATCAGCAGGATCGATAAAGTATTGGCTGAAAAGCCGTTGCCCGAAGGCAGGGAGAACAACATACCGGAGGATAACGGGATCACGCTGGAACACGTCAGTTACAGCTACGACGGTGAGAAAAACGCGCTGAACGATGTGTCCCTGTCGATCATGCCGGGACAGGTGGCGGCATTGGTCGGCCCGTCGGGCGGAGGAAAGACAACTCTTGCTAATGTGGTCACAAGATTTTTTGACCCGCAAAAAGGGCGCGTGTTGATCGGCGGCATGGACATACGGGATATTCCGAAAGAAACGTTGATGAACAAGGTGTCCTTTGTATTCCAGGACAGCCGGCTGATCAAGGCGTCCATCCTGGAGAATGTGCGCATGGCGAGACCTGACGCTTCGCGTGAAGAAGTCGCCCGGGCGCTTACTGCCGCGCAGTGCATGGATATCATCAAAAAGCTGCCGGAGGGGATGGATACGGTCATTGGGACAAAAGGGGTATATCTTTCCGGCGGCGAACAGCAGCGGATCGCCATCGCCCGCGCGATCCTGAAAAACGCGCCCATCCTGATCCTCGACGAGGCGACCGCGTTCGCCGATCCCGACAATGAAGTGCGCGTACAGCAGGCATTGTCTGCTCTCTCGGAAGGGAAAACAGTCATTATGATCGCGCACAGACTGTCGTCCATCACAGAGGCGGACTGCATTTATGTATTGCAGGATGGCGAGATCGTTGAAAGCGGTACACATAGCGAACTGCTGGAAAGAAACGGGACATTTACACGGATGTGGAAGAATTATTCTGAAGCGGCAGAATGGAAGATTGCGAAGGAGGTAAGGGCATGATCAAAAGATTGCAAAGACGGTTTGCGTTATCAAGGCAGGGGGCAGTCGATCTGATAAAAGGCTGCAGCGCCTGCGTCGCGCAGGATATATCCTTTATGCTTCCTGTGGGGCTCCTCTATTATTTCGTCATTGATACCATGAACGGAGGCGTGAACGGGGATCGCATCCTGTTCTATGCGGCCGGCGCTTTCGCGTGTCTTGTCCTCATATTTGTCGTGACCTGGTTCCAATATAACGCGACGTATCTGGCGACTTATGTGGAGAGCGGCGTAAGAAGGATCTCTCTGGCGGAGCAGCTCCGCAAGATCCCTTTATCCTTCTTCGGGAAAAAAGATCTCGCCGATCTGACGAATTCCATCATGGGAGACTGCGCCACGCTTGAGACGGCATTTTCCCACTATGTGCCGGCTTTAGCGGGCTCGATCATTTCTACAACGCTCATTGCGGCCGGGCTGTTTGCCTATGACTGGCGCATGGCTCTGGCAGCGGTGTGGGTGCTGCCGATCGCATTTACCATCACCCTCTTTTCCGCCCGCATACAGGAATACTTCAACCGGAAATCCGTAGCGGCAAATGTGGCGCTGGAAAGCGGTGTGCAGGAGTGCATCGAGAGCTTACAGGACTTAAAGGCGAATAACGCGGAGGAAGGCTATCTGAAAGGGCTTTATAAGAAGATCGACCATGTGGAAAAACGGCATATCATCACGGAACTGGGGACGGCGCTCTTCGTTGTTTCCTCAACACTGATCTTAAAGTTCGGGATCGCCACGGTGGCGCTGGTGGGCTCTGCCCTGCTCATCCGCGGGGAGATCGATATCCCGCTGTTCTTCCTGTTCCTGCTCGTGGCTTCCAGGCTGTATGCTCCACTGGAAGGCGCTCTGCAGAATCTCGCGGCGGTCATCTCTACGAAGACAAATATCAACCGCATGAATGAGATCCTCGACCATCCTGTCCAGACAGGAGGAAACCGGCTGACCAATGAAGGCTGCGATATCGTGTTCGACCATGTGGGATTTGCCTATAATACCGGGGAAACCGTATTAAAGGACGTGTCATTTACGGCGAAACAAGGGGAAGTCACCGCTTTGGTCGGGCCCTCCGGCGGCGGGAAAACGACGGTATCACGCCTTGCTGCCCGGTTCTGGGATATCAGTAAGGGCAAGATCACCGTGGGAGGCATGGATATATCAGAAATCGAGCCGGAAACCCTGTTGTCTCTGTATTCGATCGTGTTCCAGGATGTAACTCTGTTTAACAATACGATCATGGAGAATATCAGGATCGGCAGAAAGGATGCGACGGATGAAGAAGTGATCGCGGCGGCAAGACTGGCGAATTGCGAGGAATTCGCGTCGAAGCTGCCGGACGGCTACAACAGCATGATCGGGGAGAACGGATGCGAACTCTCCGGCGGTGAACGGCAGCGCATCTCCATCGCCCGCGCATTTCTTAAAGATTCCCCGATCATCCTGCTGGATGAGGCGACGGCAAGCCTTGACGTGGAAAATGAAACATTGATCCAGGCAGCGCTGTCAAGGCTGATAAAAGATAAGACCGTACTTGTCATCGCCCACCGTATGCGTACCGTAAGCGGCGCGGATAAAGTGGTCGTACTTTCAGATGGTATGGTCGCTGAGCAGGGGACACCGGAAAAGCTGATGGAAACAGGCAAGATCTATCCGCACATGGTGAAGCTGCAAATGCTAAGCAGCGACTGGGGGATCAAGGAGAAACAGGCAGGCACTGAAGCTAACCTGTAGCAGATGGATGATCGAAAAAAGAGCCGTCCAGGTGGGCGGCTCGAAGTTATTTATTGGTATTCTTCGTCAAGGAAATAGGAGACCTTCCCGGCATATTTTTCCTGTTCTTTTGCAAATAATGCCTGAAGCAGTTTGGTTTCTCCTGTTTCCCGGTATTCCTTCAGACCATCAATATACCTTGTACGGTATTGATCTTCCAGAACGATCGGAGTGAGATCCGCTTTCAAGCACTCCCGAAACAGAATGAGCCTTCCGGTCCTGCCATTGCCATCCTGGAAGGGGTGGATGCTTTCATAGCGGGCATGAAATTCTGCCATGACTGCCAGTGATTTTTCCGGAATTCCGTGATACCAGGCGAGCAGTTCTTCCATTTTTCCCGGGACATCCTTTGGAAGAACAGTCTCATACATGCCGATCATGTTGGGACGCTTCTTATAATCCCCGATGGCATAACCATTGGCCCGGTCTTCGAACACTCCGCTTTTGAGTTCATAATGGAATGCCTTGATCAGTGCCTGGCTTAGAGGCTCGTCCAGAGTATCTACCATTTTATTAAACATCAGGAAATGCCCGTTCATCTCTTCCACATCTTTTGCCCGGTAGTAATCGTCACTTTGCGGGAGCATTCCGGTATCGAAAAGAGATGCTGTCTGCTCCTCGTTTAGTGTAGAACCTTCGATCTTATTGGAGTTGTAGGCCAGAGTTCGCTGTGTATAGGCGTATATTCCGGAACGGTCAAACTTTTCCCGCTCAATCCGGAAGCGCCGGATCAGTTGTTCATTTTTCATAGCAATCGCTCCTTGTTTTTCCGATGAAATTATTTTATCACAACGCTGCAGTAAGATACAGAGAAGATTTACGTTTAAAAAGAAATACCAGCGCTAACAGGCACACGATCCCTTCTGTCACAGGCACTGCCATCCAGATCCCTGTCAGCCCGGCGATCCGCGCCAAGATCCATGCGGCGGGGATGATGAGCACGAATCCTCTTAAGATGGATACTGTGAACGCCTGCCTCGGCCGGTCCGCGGAGCTTAAGAAGGATGCTGCCACGATATTGATTCCGGAGAAGAAGAGGCTTACAAAATAAATCTTCATACCGCCGGAAGCAATCTCTGTCAGTGCAGGATCGTGATCGCGGTTAAAGAGCTCCGCAATCGGCACAGACCATACGGTGACTGCCGTGTAAGCGATCAGCGCCATCAGAAGGGCAGTGATCAGAGCATACCGGCGGATGGAGCGCAGCGACCTGCCGTTGGAGGAAGTCTCCGTGCTCCGCCTCTCAGCAGACGCGTATTTGCTGACAATGGGCTGGATGCCCTGGGCGATGCCGGTGAAGACGGACACGAGTACGAGTGCGATATTGGCAAGGATGCCGTATGCCGCCACACCGGTATTTCCGTTGAGTGAGAGGATCAGGAAGTTGAACACAATGATCACGATGCCCGAGGACAGTTCCGAGATCAGAGAGGATACCCCCAGGGAGCAGATATCCAGCCAACGCTTTCCTGAAACGCGTACGCCGGGAAGGACGCGGAACTGATTCTTTTTCTTTATAAAATGTGTCGAGAGAACCGCCATGCCCACAAGGGGAGCGGTAGCAGTGGCGATGGCAGCTCCGGTCATCCCCATTCCCAGAGGATAGACGAAGACATAGTCCAGCACGATATTGGTCAGGCTGCCGGTGATCATGCCGGTCATGGACAACCCGGGAGCGCCGTCGTTGCGCACAAAGCAGGTGAGCAGGTTGTTCCCCAGGAACAGCGGCGAGAAGAGGAGCAGGATGCGCAGGTAATCTGTGGCATAGCCGATGGTCTCCCCGTTGGCTCCCAGGATATGCGCAATCTGTCCGGGGAGCAGCGCCCCGGCAAAGGAGAAGATGACCGCCGCGAGCACGGAGAGATAGAGGGCATGTGTGAAGATGGTCTGATGGACCTTGTCCTTTGGCTGGGCGGCGGACAGTGAATACCGCGCCGCCGCGCCCATGCCGATCATCAGTCCTGTGCCGTTCATCAGGCTGTATGCGGGCAGGGCAAGATTGAGCGCGGCAAGGGCGTCCGCGCCGATCCCCCTCGCGATGAAAAATGTATCCGCCAGGATATAACAGGAGAATCCGATCATTCCCAGCACATTGGCAGAGACATATCTGAAGAAAAGCGGGAAGAGGGATTCTTTTTTTGTCGTTGCTGTGTTCATTTTGGTACGGTCTCCTTTCTGAAGCTGGCAAAATAAAAAGCATCCGGGCTTCACACCTTCTAAGGCCTGCGGTGTGGAGCGGAATGCCTTTTGAACTCTGCCCGGCGGCAGAGAGTAACATTTCACTATTTCTCGTGGACATCATATCACAGAATATCCGGGAAAGCAATGTAAAAGTAACCGTTCAGCCATCTGGTGTCAGGAGACGGATTTATGCTTGCATAAGAATCCGACGACTGACATACAGATGGCTGAACGGTTACTTTTAAACTGTTACATCATAATCCGTTCTGGCTTTTAGCGGGGATTTATTGTAAAATAAATCTTGTTCCTGCTCAGCGCCGGTCTGTTAAAACTTGCAGACCGATGTGAAGTACGAGATCAATGAGCAGAAGAAAGCGAGGGATATAGATAATGAATAAGAAAGAGATACTTGAGATAAGGAAACAGTTCACACCCGCGAACTGCGCGATCACGCGTATCTGCGGCTGCTATGTGGATCATGAGAAGACGAAAAAGATGGAATCCAAGGATGCTTTTCTCTCCCTGCCGGAAGAAGAGGCATTTAAGTATTTCGACATTTTCAAGAAGACACTGTCCGGCACAGTCGGCAAGAACATGCTGAACCTGGAGTTCCCGCTGGACGCGGAAATGCCGGGCGGCACCCAGGAGTTCCTGTTAAAGCTCAGAGACAGCAAGCTGGAAGACGATATGCTCTTGGAGGAGTTCTACGACAAGGTCATCGCTACATATGAGTATGCGGAGAACTATTACATCATCCTCATCCATGCCATGTATGACATCCCGGGGAAATCTTCGGACGGCATGGAGATGTTTGACGCGTCGGATGAGGTGTACGAGTACCTGCTCATGAGCATCTGCCCGGTGTCGCTGTCCAAGGCGGGCTTAAGCTATAACGCGGAGGACAACCGCATCCAGGACCGCATCCGCGACTGGATCGTGGATGCTCCGGCGAAGGGATTCCTCTTCCCGGCGTTCAATGACCGGAGCACGGATCTTCACAGTGTGCTCTACTATACGAAGAAATCCGAGGATCTGCAGCCGGAACTGATCGACCAGCTCTTAGGCGCGAAGATGCCCATGTCCGCGGATACGCAGAAGGAGACCTTCCAGATGATCATCGAGGATACGTTGGGTGAGGACGGGGACTATGAGACCGTGCGCAATATCCACGAGACGCTCAATGAACTGATCGAAGAGCACAAGGAAGAGCCGGAGCCTCTGGCGCTGGATAAGACGGAAGTGAAGAAGATCTTCGAAAAGAGCGGTGTGGATGCGGAGAAGATGGAGAACTTTGATCAGAACTTTGAGACAAATGCCGGAGAGAAGGCTGCCCTCCTCGCCTCCAACATTGCGGAGACAAGGAAGTTCAACATCGAGACCCCGGACGTGATCATCAAGGTGAACCCGGAGAGGGCGGATCTTGTAGAGACGAGGATCATCGACGGGCGCCAGTGCCTCGTGATCCCGGTGGACGACCATATCGAGGTGAACGGGATCAATGTAAAAACAATCCGCCAGCCCCGGCAGGAGCAGGCGGAAGAGTAAGTGCATATTCACCTATGATTAGCAGGATAATCCTCCGGCAGACGGTTCCGCCAGCCTGCTGATATACGGGATCAGCGGCAGTGTCTTGTTCCATAGATTCACAAACTGTCCGACGATCAGCGCGGAGATGATCGTTCCGATCCCGATCCCCTGAAGACCTCCGAAGAAGAACAGAGAGAGCGCAAGGGCGGTAGCCATAAGCGTTGTATCAAAGGCGACCTTCACAGTGCCGAATTTCCATCCAAAGGCAGTGGAGATCGCCTTTACGATGCCCTCGCCCGGTACCATGAGGACATCCGGCGCTACTTCGATACAGATGCCGGCGGCAAGCACTGCGCATCCTGCGAGCAGGGAGAGCACTTGTGTGACAAGGCTGTCGGGAGTGAACCATGACAGCACATACATGCCAAGGTCGATACAGGCGCTGAAGATCAGGTTCACCAGGATCTGTAAGAACTGGATGGGCTGAAATTCACTCCGGAGAAGCACCGCCTGACCAAGGATGAAGAACAGGTTGAAAATGAATGTAAGCTGTCCGAAGCTGGGGGCAAAGCGGAAGCTGAGCACATAAGGTACGCTGGAGATGGGGGATGTCCCCATGGCGGCCTTCGTGATGAGCGCGATCCCGAATGAATTGATCAGTACCCCCAGGATGAACCAGAAATATCTGGAAATATAGTTTTTCATGGCATGTCCTCCCATTGTTCTAAATTTTTGATGATCTTCTGAAACGTGGAGATAAAGGCTTCCTTCTCCTTCTCAGATATATTTTCCCATCCCAACTGATCCGTCTCAGACCCGAAGAGACGCACTTTCTCAGCCATTTCAACCCCTTTTTCTGTAAGCCGGATGCAGACACTTCTCCGGTCTTCACCGTCCGTCTCTTTTGTGACCAGCTCACAGGCTTCCATCCGGGAGAGCAGGCTGGTGACGGTGGACTTGTCGAGCAGACATCCTCTGCCGATCTCCTTTTGGGTACACCCGTCATTTTCATAGAGAAATTCCAGGATCTTCGGCTGTCCGGGCATCAGTTTAAGAGGGCGTGTCCTGCGTGTCATGATGCGGTTGCTGTGATGCTGGCCGACGAGCAGGAGATAGTGCAGGTCATGGTAATTCATAAGAACCTCCATTACGATAGTTTTAATTCAAACTATCGTATTATAAAAAGAAAGAAAATATTTGTCAAGAATTCAGGAAAAAATCATGTAAGGATACGGGAATCTTTTCTGAAAAAGCAGGTGTTTTAAATGGCAGGTGAAAAATAATCCTAATAATTAAGCACTTAACTAAATCTGTACAAAAAGTATGAAAAAAATGTGAAATAGCGAACATATCCTTGACTTTATTGTATATTACTAATAAGATATCGTTTAGTTATCTAACTAAATTAAATTGCGGAGGGAAAGAGCATGTTTCATTGTAATATGGATGATATCCCTATATTGGGCCTCCTTGGGATGGTATCCCACCGTGCGAAGAATACGGCAAAAGATATGTATCAGGAGTTTGATATGAACCGCAGCTCGGCGGGCGTATTATTTATGCTCCATAATAGGAAGACTATGTCACAGAAGGAACTGGCAAAACGGCTAAACGTCACCGCGCCGTCCATCACATCGATGATCCAGAAGATGGAGAAATCAGGATACATTACCCGCAGGACGGATGAACAGGATCAGAGAGTGATGCGCCTGTCCCTGACGGAAAAAGGGGAATCCCTAGTCCAGTCTGTAATAGATGTCTCAGACCGGATGGAACAGATACTTTCGGAGGGAATGAGCCTCGAGGAGCGTCTGCTGTTCAGACGGCTGATGCTCCAGATCAATGAAAATCTTGATAATTATGAAAGGAAAGAAAAAGCATGAAGAATTTGTTTAAGTATGCGGCAGAACACTGGAAATCTCTGCTCGCGATCATTGCCATCCTGGTCATTCAGGCATACTGCGACCTGTCGCTTCCTGCTTACACATCTGATATCGTCAATGTAGGCATCCAGCAGGGCGGCATCGAAGATCAGATCCCGGACGCCATCGCGGCGGATGAGATGGAGAAGCTGCTTTTGTTCGTGTCTCAGGAGGATCAGCAGACCGTACTTGACGCCTATGTCACAGATGAGAGTACTTATGACACAGAGGCATATGTGCTGAAGGAGGCTGTTTCTGATGATGAGGAAGCGGTAGATGAACTCAAAGAAATCCTTGCCGGCCCGATGATGCTGACTGCGGGTTTCGAATCCGGAAGCGACATGACCCTGCAGATCGAGGAGCAGCTCAAAGAGCAGATGAAAAGCCAGCTCGAAGCACAGGCTCAGGCTCAGATCCAGGCGCAAGAACAGGCACAGTCCGAAGTTCAGCCCGGGATGCAGTCGGAAATGCAGCCTGGCGGAGATATGCCGGGAGGCGTTGATATTGACAGTATGACAGTATTTGACATTATCAGGATGCTGCCCGCGGAGCAGAAAGAGATGCTTGTCGAAGAGATGGGCAGCCAGATGGGAGAACTTCCGGATACGATCCTCGAGCAGGCGGCAGTCAGCTACGTGAAGTCTGCCTATGAGGGGCTGGGAATGGATATGGAAGAGATCCAGTTCCAGTATCTGCTCTCTACGGGAGCGAAGATGGCGGGGCTTGCCTTTCTGGGAATGGCGGCGAGTATCCTCGTGGGATTCCTCGCTTCCCGTGTGGGCGCTGCGACCGGACGCGACCTGAGAGGAAAGGTATTCCACAAGGTAGTCAGCTTTTCCAACAATGAGTTCGACCATTTCTCCACCGCGTCGCTCATCACGAGGAGCACCAACGACATCCAGCAGATTCAGATGATCATCGTTATGCTGCTGCGTATCGTGCTCTACGCACCAATCCTTGCCATCGGCGGGATCTTCCAGGTATTCCAGACGAACGTGTCCATGTCATGGATCATCGCGCTGGCAGTGATCCTGATCGCGCTGGTCATTTTGATCTTGTTCCTGGTGGCAATGCCGAAGTTTAAGATCTTACAGACACTGGTGGATAAGGTGAACCTGGTCATGCGGGAGATCCTCACCGGACTTTCTGTTATCCGTGCCTTTAGTACGGAGAAGCACGAGGAGGAGCGTTTTGACGAGGCGAACCGCACACTGACCAAGACAAACCTGTTCGTCAACCGTGCCATGACATTCATGATGCCTGTCATGATGCTCATCATGAACGGCGTGTCGGTTCTCATCATGTGGACAGGAGCCCACGGGATCAACGAGGGGCAGATGCAGGTCGGCGATATGATGGCATTTATCCAGTACACCATGCAGATCATCATGGGATTCCTGATGCTGTGCATGCTTTCCATCATGCTGCCCAGAGCTGCCGTGGCTGCGGACCGCGTGGAAGAAGTGCTGTCAAGCCAGACCATTATCCACGATCCGGAAAACGCAAAGGCATTCACCGGAGAGAAGAAAGGGCTGCTTGTGTTCGACCATGTTTCCTTCCGGTATCCGGGAGCGGATGAAAATGTTCTTGAGGATATCACCTTTACCGCGAAGCCCGGGGAGACGACCGCGATCATCGGAAGTACGGGAAGCGGGAAGTCCACTCTGGTCAACCTGATCCCGCGTTTCTACGATGTGTCCGAGGGGAGCATTACCCTGGACGGCGTGGATATCCGCGAGGTCACACAGCATGAATTGAGAGAAAAGCTGGGATACGTCCCCCAGAAAGGGCTGCTTTTCTCAGGGGATATCCGCTCCAACATCCTGTTCGGCAACCCCGGCGGAAGTGATGCGGAGATGGTGGAGGCGGCAGAGATCGCCCAGGCGATGGAATTCATCGACGCCAAACCACAGGGATATGCAAGCCATATCTCCCAGGGCGGTACCAATGTATCCGGCGGACAGAAGCAGAGGCTTTCCATTGCCAGAGCCATCGCCAAGCATCCGGAAGTGTTCATCTTTGACGACAGCTTCTCTGCCCTTGACTTTAAGACCGATGTAACGCTTCGAAAAGCGCTTAAAAAACGCACGAAGGACAGTACGGTGCTCATCGTGGCGCAGAGGATCAGCACCATCTTAAACGCAGAGCAGATCATCGTGCTGGACGACGGAAAAGTTGCCGGAATGGGTACCCACCGCGAGCTTCTCAAGAATTGTGAGGTATACCGTGAGATTGCGGCGTCCCAGCTCTCGGAAGCAGAACTGAAGGCGGGGATGGAAGAGCCGCAGGCAGATATTTCAGGAAAGGAGGTGCCGGTCCATGCCTAGAGGAATGGGACCGCGTAACGCGGCAGGCGAAAAAGCGAAAGACTTCAAGGGAACGATCATCAAACTGGTCAAATATATGAGCGCATTTAAGATCCAGATGCTCTTTGTGGCGATCTTTGCGATCTGCGGCACCATTTTTAATATTGTAGGACCGAAAATACTTGGTAAAGCGACCACAGAGATCTTCAACGGTCTGGTGAGCAAGGTGTCCGGCGGTGCGGGGATGGACTTCGGCAGGATCGGCACCATCCTCCTCACGGTGCTGGCGCTGTATGTGGTCAGCGCGGCGTGTTCCTTTATCCAGGGCATCCTTATGACAGGCGTCTCCCAGAAGACGACCTACCGTTTGAGAAAAGAGATCACGGAAAAAGTCAACCGTATGCCCATGAATTATTTTGAAACGAAACCAGTAGGAGAGGTGCTCTCCCGCGTGACCAATGACGTGGATACGCTGGGGCAGAGCTTAAACCAGAGCGCGACCCAGATGATCACATCCGTCACGACCATCATCGGTGTGCTGGTGATGATGCTTTCCATCAGCCCGCTGATGACGCTGGTGGCGCTTCTGATCCTGCCCATATCCATTCTCCTGATCTCCTTTGTCATGAAGCGCTCTCAGAAATATTTCCGCGGACAGCAGACCTATCTGGGAAATGTCAACGGACAGGTGGAGGAGATCTACAGCGGGCACAACATCATCAAAGCATTTAATAAAGAAGACGATGTGATCCGCGAGTTCAATGAGACAAACGGAAAGCTCTATGATTCCGCATGGAAGTCCCAGTTCTTCTCGGGAATGATGATGCCCATGATGCAGTTCGTCGGAAACCTCGGGTATGTGGGCGTGGCGATCCTCGGCGGCTTCCTTGCGATCCGCAATACCATCGAGGTCGGTGATATCCAGTCCTTCATCCAGTATGTAAGGAACTTCACCCAGCCCATCCAGCAGGTGGCGCAGGTGACGAACATGCTGCAGATGACCGCGGCAGCGTCCGAGAGGGTATTTGAATTCCTTGATGAAGAAGAGGAAGACCAGACCGTGCCGAACGCGGTATCCATAGACGGTCTTCAGGGAAATGTGGAGTTCGACCATGTGCATTTCGGATACAACCCGGATAAGATCATCATCAACGACTTCTCCGCAAAAGTGAAAGAAGGTCAGAAGATCGCCATCGTAGGACCGACCGGCGCGGGAAAGACGACCATGATCAAGCTGCTCATGCGCTTCTATGACGTGAACAGCGGCGCCATCCTGATCGACGGGCACAATGTAAAAGACTTCAACCGCAGTGAACTCCGTGAAATGTTCGGCATGGTGCTCCAGGATACCTGGCTGTTCCACGGCTCCATCATGGAGAATATCCGCTACGGCAGGCTGGACGCTTCCGATGAGGACGTCATCCGCGCGGCAAAGGCGGCGCATGTGCACCGCTTCGTGCAGACACTTCCGGGCGGCTATAATATGGAACTGAACGAGGAGGCGACCAATGTCTCCCAGGGGCAGAAACAGCTCCTCACCATCGCAAGAGCCATCCTTGCTGATCCGAAGATCCTCATCCTCGATGAAGCGACCAGCTCCGTTGATACCAGAACAGAGGTGCTCATCCAGAAAGCGATGGATAACCTGATGAAGGGAAGGACCAGCTTCGTCATCGCCCACCGGCTGTCCACCATCCGCGACGCGGATCTCATCCTCGTCATGCGGGACGGCGATATCGTGGAGCAGGGAACACATGAAGAACTGCTGGAAAAAGACGGATTCTATGCAGAACTGTACAACAGCCAGTTCGAATCGGCAGATCAGACGTGTGCGTAAAAAATTCGGATTTGTCGGAGGAGACTCGTAATGGTCAGCGGCAAATCGGATGAAAACTTCGGAGCGGGTTGTCGAAGACGTATTCTGCGCGGGTGCTTGGGTGTCTTCGGCTCCGCTCCATAGGGCAGGAAAAACTACAAAATCAGGGTACATGCCAAACTTAACGCATGTACCCTGATTTCTACTTTTGCCTATTTCAAATTTTCAGCGTCCGCAGGACGCGCAGCCGCTACCGAAGGTAGCGATCTTGGGGGCTTGGGGTTTATCCCTCAACAAGCGTTTTGGCGGGTTAGAAAACCCGCCAAAATCGCAAACATGTACATGTTTGCCTTGCTTGCCAATTTGCCAATTTGTTGATGCCATACATCGATTTTAAAAGAAAAAAATATGTAAGTCCGAAAACAGCCAGATATATTCGGACAATATGTTATAATATAAAGGACGAAAGAAAGTAGGTGAAGGTCACGAAAAACAATAAACACACACTTTATGCCGCCTTTTGTGCAAACGACTCCCGTTTTGACGGAAGATTTTTTGTCGGCGTTTCTTCTACCGGAATCTACTGCCGCCCTATATGTCATGCCAGAAAACCAAAGGAGGAAAATTGCACTTACTTTACCTCCGCCGCTGAAGCGGAACAAGCCGGATATCGCCCCTGCCTTTTGTGTCGGCCAGAAATTGCCCCGGGGACATCCCGGGTCGATGCGACTTCTTCCCTTGCGAAACGAGCTGCAAGATTTATCGAGGAAAACTGTGGAAATGGAGAAAATCTTGAGGAACTGGCGAAGATATTAGGCTGCACGGACCGACATTTACGCCGAGTTTTTGAAGCGGAATATCACGTTTCTCCAGTCCAATATTTGCAGACTTGCCGATTGCTCTTAGCAAAAAACCTTTTGACCGATACCAATTTGCAGGTCATGGAGGTTGCCCTTGCATCCGGCTTTAAGAGCTTGCGCCGGTTTAACGATGCGTTTAAGGAAAAATATCACCTCACCCCTACCGATCTGCGGAAACAGATGTCCAAAGAAAAACGGAAATGCACAGATATCAAAGTATCTCTCGGCTATCGTCCGCCATATCTATGGGATGAAATTTTGCATTTTTTAGAACAACGAACGATTCCCGGTGTGGACATTGTAAAAAACGGTGTGTACTACCGTACCGTTTCCATCCAAACAGCAAAAGGGACTTTTATTCGAGGCTGGACAGCCATCTCCAACAATCCAAGAAAAAATGCTTTGGATGTCACGTTTGGAGAATCGCTGCTCCCCGTTCTCCCGCAGGTGCTCGGGCGGATTAAAAATATGTTCGATCTGTGCTGTGACCCAGAAGCAATTTCCGAAACACTCCAATCTATGAATGAACTCAAAAAAGGGGTTTTCGTAAAAGGAATACGGCTCCCTGGCTGTTTTGATGCTTTTGAAATGTCCGTCCGAGCGATTTTAGGCCAACAGATTACGGTAAAGGCGGCCAGTACCCTTGCGGGACGCATTGTTTCTGCTCTGGGGGAGAAATTAGAAACCCCGGTTGAGGAACTGACGTACACCTTCCCAACACCGGAGCGTATCGTGAAACTTGACGGAGCAATCAGCGAGCACATAGGACCGCTCGGTGTGATCCGCAGCCGGGCAGAGGCGATCCAGTCGCTGGCCCAAGCTATCATGAAAAATGAAATTTGTTTCGATCAGTGCATTGATCCGGCGGAGGAGATCAGGAAACTCCAAACCATCAAGGGAATCGGAAGCTGGACAGCGAACTACATCGCTATGCGGACCATGGCTTGGCCAGACGTCTTTTTGGAAACGGATATCGGTATCAAACATGCGCTGCCGGGGCGAACTCCAAAGGAGCTGCTGGCTTTGTCCGAACAATGGCGGCCCTGGCGGAGTTATGCGGCCATCAGCTTGTGGAACTCGTTAGAATAGCAGGAGGTATGAGAATCATAACAAGACAAGAAATGGTGAAGATATGCCAAAACAGGGATAAAAACTATACCGGCAAGTTCTTTTTAGCAGTGAAAAGCACAAAAATTGTCTGCAATCCGGGGTGCTCATCTAAAATGCCGTTAGAAAAAAACATGGTCTTCTATAATACTTTGGAAGAAGCGCTGGCGAACGGGTACAGGCCGTGTAAAGTCTGCATGAAAGAACTGTGGGGAAATTAAATTGTGCCGGTATATTATCTATAATCAATCAGGAGGAAATGAATATGAAAGAAGTCATTGTACTTTTTGAAGTGACAATAAAAGATGGAAAGATGGACGACTATCTGCAAATGGCAGCATCTTTGAAGGACGAGCTTTCCAAAGCAGACGGTTTTCTTCGTTCAGAACGATTCTCTTCACTGGCTGTGGATGGGAAACTCCTCAGTATGTCGATTTGGAAGGACGAGGAAAGCGTCACTCGATGGCGCAATCTGGCCACTCATCGGATGTGCCAGAAGCACGGAAGAATGGAGGATTTTACAGACTATACGATTACTGTGGTCACACCTGTCCGCACTTATACCATGACAGACAGGATGCGCCGGAAGATTCCAACCGATTTTTGGAGGTGTGAGAATGCAGTACACAACAACATATCAATCCCCGGCAGGGGAAATATTGCTGGCTGCCGATGACATCGGCCTGACCGGATTATGGTTTGAGGGAGAAAAATATTATGCCCTCAGCCTGGATAAAGAACATGAGGAAAAAGAAATCCCCGTATTCGTCGAGGTAAAACGGTGGCTGGACATTTACTTTGCCGGAAGGGAGCCGGACTTTATGCCGCCCATTCACATGATCGGCACCCCGTTCCAGTTGGAAGTCTGGGAACTGCTGCGGAAGATCCCCTACGGGAAGACCACCACCTACGGCGAACTGGCGAAGCAGATTGCCAAACAGCGGGGGCTGGAGCGGATGTCCGCACAAGCTGTAGGATTTGCTGTTGGCCGCAACGAAATCTCCCTCATTGTCCCTTGTCATCGGGTGGTCGGGACAAACGGCAGTTTGACGGGTTACGCCGGCGGTATTGACAAAAAAATGGCCTTTTTAAAATTAGAAGGCGCATATCAAGACGGCTATTTCGTCCCCAAGCACAGCACAGCGCCGTAAAGGAGGATTTTATCATGGAAAGTATATTCCATACGTCTTTTGCCAGAGCACTTTTGACCGGGGTATCATGCCACTGTTCCCCGGAGGTTCAAAAAAAATGCTTGGATCATTGTGCAAGTTTTCATTACAAATATGCCGTTGGGAAGGACGGTTTGGAACAATGTGCAGTCGAGTGTTCCAGCATCTTCATCGGCAAATTGTTTTCCTTGGTTTTGCAGCGGGAAGTGAAAGCGGCAGTGGCGCGCTCTTTCCTGAGAGACGGAAAGACCTGTATTTATGAAGTGACATTGTAGAATGCCATTTAAGGCAAGGAGATTGATATGATATACACAGCAAATTACGATTCTCCGATGGGGGAAATTTTACTTGCTTCCAGAGAGGGTGCGCTTATCGGCCTTTGGTTTACGGACCAAAAATATTTCCTCGGTTCTCTGAAAGAACCAATGGAGCAAAGATCGGACGAACCAGTCTTACATGACGTACAAAACTGGCTCGACCGTTATTTCGCCGGAGAAAAACCGGATATTTCGGAACTGCATCTGGCTCCCGAAGGGAGTGCGTTCCGCAGTGCCGTCTGGGACATCCTGTGCCAAATTCCTTACGGAGAAACCATGACCTATGGAGAGATTTCAAAGCAGGTGGCTGCTCAATTCGGCAAGGAGCATATGTCCGCACAGGCTGTGGGTGGTGCAGTGGGCCACAACCCTATTTCTGTTATCATCCCCTGCCATCGGGTGGTGGGTGCCAGCGGCAGTCTGACAGGTTATGCCGGAGGTATCAACAGAAAAATACGACTGCTTGCCCATGAGGGTGTGAATGTGAACAATTTTTTCATCCCGACAAAAAGTACCGCACCGTAATATGGAAACATTAGGTTCTGGCAGATCTATTTTTCGGGAGATTGCATATGCGGACCTTGATCATTACATGTGAAACATTGAGAAATGAAATAGAACACATTATCAAAAAAACCTGAATCAAGTTCAAGGATATGACTGAGTACTGTTGGCGCTTGGAAGATGCCGCTTCGCTTTGCGGTTTGAAACAGAAAATTGTTCCCCCGAACGGTAAACCAAGTGAAGTTTATTCTTACAGACGAATTTGGGTGGGAAATCTCAGAAAGCGAATTGTATGTGCCTCATTTTCACCCTGTCAGTTGTAAAGAATGCGGCAGCCGCATGAGGTGTAACGGTTGCTCCGATTGCGGGAAATGCGAAGGAATATCTGGACGATATCGTGCGTTCTATCGGGTTATCGGAGACGGATCGGGTTCTTGAAGTGGCTTCCGGCACCTGTGTGTGCGGACGGGCGATTGCTCCCCATCTCCATCAGGTGACTTGTGTGGACGCAACCCCGCTATGCTTGCGGTGGGACAGGCTGCCCCGGAGGCTCTGCGAGAAACGGAGGATAGAATCGAAACCCTGCGGGATTTTTCCCATGTAAAAAACCGGAGTTTCTCAGAATTTGAAGCACTGTTCCGTTCCGGTAATATGAAAATCGTAAAGAAAAATTTTTCCGGCAGAGATGGCTTTTCCTGCTTGGAGTTAAGGGGTGAGAGAATGGGTGAAGTGAAACGCTGCGGTTGGGTTAATCTGAATAATCCGGCGTACATTCTTGACGTCCGCGGCAATGGCGCTTGCCAAGCTGTGTTTTGATACATTTTGAGGTAACGCCGGAAATCGTCTGTGCGGCGATCAAGGAAGCAGACGCTTATGGGAAATATTTTCTGGGTGAGTAAGTAGTATGATATTAGATTGAAAACAGCGGGGAGGATCAAAATATGTGGTCCTCCCTGCTGTTTTATGACTGTTTGGTTATGACTCTAAGCCTGAATGTTATACGTATTTCTCAAGCGCCGCGCGCACGGCGCCTGGTCCCTGGATCATCTCTGTGAAGTACCGGCACACCAGATTGGCGAGCCCGGCCTCAAAGAGATTCACGCCGAAGATCTCCTGATTCTCAAGAAGAGGCCTTAAAAGTTCCTCCGCGTTGATTTCATCGCCAAGGCGGACGGACGCCACATATGGGCATACAGTATCCAGCAGCGGGTCAGGGCTTAACTCAAACGGTTCGCCATTGTCATTGACTGCCATCAGATAGCGTATCCATCCGGCGTATACAAGGGGGATGCACTTCAAGTCTGACACATCCAGTTTCTCCGAGCGCATATATGCCTTGACAGTCTCTCCGAACCGGATCGGCAGTTTCTGGGATGTATCCGTGGCAATGCGCTGGGGCGTATCCGGCATGAAAGGATTGGGAACGCGGACATTCAGCACCGTGTCAATGAATTCTTTCGGGTCGAGGATGCCCGGATTTACAACAACAGGAAGCCCTTCCTTATAGCCGATGGTCTCCACCAGTTTTTTAAGCACCGGGTCGCTCATTTCTTTGGAAATCAGGTCATAACCCAGCAGGCATCCGAATACAGCCAGCGCGGTATGCAGTGGGTTTAAACAGGTGCACACCTTCATTTTCTCTACCTTATCCACGGTTTCCCGGTCTGTGAAGATGAAACCGCCCTTCTCCAGCGCGGGCCTTCCGTTGGGGAAGCGGTCCTCGATCACGAGATATTCGCTTTCTTCAGCATTGACAAAAGGTGCGGCGTAAGTTTTCTTTGTGGTGATTACGGGGTCCAGTCCTTCGATCCCGTCTTTCTTTAACAGCGCTTCCACGGAAGGGTCGGGGCGGGGAGTGATTTTGTCAATCATGGTCCACGGGAAAGAGACCCTGCCTGGATCTGTCACGTAGGAGAGAAATCCTTCTTTAGCGGTGCCGTTTTCTTCCCAGGCCTTCGCAAAGGCCGTCACCGCGGCTTGGAGTTTGTCTCCATTGTGCGAACAGTTATCCATGCTGACCATGGCAATGGGGGTTCCGCCTGCGGCATATCTCGCGTGGAGAAGGGACGTTACTTTTCCCATATAGCTGTCTGGTTTTTCCGGGCCGTTCTCCATATCCGCTGTCACATCAGCAGGCTGGACGCCCCTGCCGTCTGTCAGGCTGTATCCTTTCTCTGTGATGGTGAAGGACGCCATCTGGAGGGAAGAGGCGGAGAAAATTTCTCTGAGCCGGGCGAACTGCTCCTCGTTTTTCGAATCCAGCACAAGGGATTCTGCCACACTGCCCACCACGGTCTTTTCCACACTGCCGTCCGCCTTGAGTGTTACAAGGATGCTCAGGTCATCGTGGGGATGGTTCATCTTTTCAATCAGCTCGTAATCATATCCTTCCGCGGCAATCAGGCCCCGGTCAAGGTCTCCGCTGTTTAAGAGGTTCTGTACCACCGCTGCCTGGAAGGCGCGGAAGATATTCCCCGCTCCAAAATGAATCCAGAAGGGTGCCTCTTTAGCCGTTTTTGAAACTTTACCGCGGTTATATTTCGGAAGCTGATAGCCGGCGGATTCCCATTTTTCCCGGTCTTTCAGCCCGTTTTCGCTTAACTGCATCTTCAATTCCTGCCTTTCTTTTTCTGTGTTTTTTTGGTTCCGGCTTTTGATAGTTATTTTTTGCTTTCGCTCTTTTCGATAGCTTCCCAGAGCCCGTTTAAGTATGCCGCTCCAAGCGCGCGGTCGTACAGCCCGTATCCCGGCATCGCGACTTCGTCCCAGATCATGCGTCCGTGGTCCGGGCGGATCGGTCCGTCAAAACCGATATCATACAGTGCCTTCATAATCTCGTACATATCGAATGTACCGTCTGATGACAGGTGAGCGGCCTCTTCGAAATCCGTAGGAGAGTTGAATTTCAGGTTGCGCACATGCGCGAAATGGATTCTGCCCTTCAGCGAGCGGATCATATCCGGCAGGTCGTTTTCCAGGTTGGTCCCGTAAGAGCCTGAGCAGAAGGTGACACCGTTGTGCGGGTCATCCACCATTTTCATCATGCGCAGAATATTTTCTTTGTTAATAATAATGCGGGGAAGCCCGAACACGCTCCATGCGGGGTCGTCCGGATGGATGGCCATATAGATGTCATACTCATTACATACCGGCATGATCCGCTCAAGGAAGTATTTCAGGCTGGCAAATAATTTCTCATCGTCGATATCCTTGTACATTTCAAAGAGCTCTTTTACGTGAGCCATGCGCTCCGGCTCCCAGCCGGGCATTACGGTACCGTTCATATCACCGGAGATGGAGTCGAACATCTTCTCCGGGTCCAGAGCGTCCACCGCTTCCTGGGTATAGGCAAGGACCGTGGAGCCGTCAGGCCGCTTTCTTGCCAGCTCGGTTCTCGTCCAGTCGAACACAGGCATAAAATTATAGCATACAAGGTGAATATCTTCCTCACCCAGGTTTTTCAGAGTCTCTATATAGTTGTCGATGTACTTGTCCCGGTCAGCGGCTCCTGTCTTAATTGCGTCGTGTACATTTACGCTCTCAATGCCGGATACATGGAGCCCCGCGGCAGCCACTTCTTCTTTCATGGCGCGGATGCGCTCCCTGCTCCATACCTCCCCGGGGGCTGTGTCGTAGAGTGTGGTGATAACCCCGGTAACGCCCGGGATCTGTCGGATCTGCTGTAAGGTAACCGTGTCAAAGTCAGAACCGTACCATCTGAGTGTCATTTCCATTTTTTGTGTCTCCTTTCAGGTAAATCAGCGGCCGCGGATTGTTTGGCGCAGTGACAGCCCGCGGCCGGCTCTTTCTGAGATTTATTATAGAAAAAACAGCCAGAGACACAATTGCGCGGATTGTTGTTTATATTGCAAAAATTGCGCATGATACTGGTTGCGCGGATGAATAGAAAGGGGTATATTGTATTTAGACAGGAAAGGGGCATGTTATGAAAAAAAATCTCCAGACCAGGTTCAGTACCAGGCAGTATATGCTTTCCAGAGACTTTGAGATCTACTATTATAAAGACAATTCACTGCCCGGGGTGGACAGCCATACACACGACTATTATGAATTCTATTTCTTTTTGGAAGGGGACGTATCCATTGAAATATCCGGCAGAGTATATCCGCTGCGGTACGGGGATGTGGTGCTGGTTCCTCCGGGTACACCGCATCAGCCGTTTATCCGGGACAGCAGAGCGCCCTACCGGCGGTTCGTATTCTGGATCACCCGGGAATACCTGAACCGGATGATGGAGTCCTCTGTGGCTTACGGCTATCTGATGCAGTATGTCCAGACGAAAGGGGAATACATCTTCCACAACAGCCGGATTGGTTTTAATGAGATACAGACAAAAGTATTCCGTCTGATCGAGGAGACAAGGGGAAACCGGTTTGGAAGAGAGGCCAGGATCTCCCTGTGCGTCAGCGATCTGGTGCTGCATCTGAATCGCATCGTTTACGAACAGAAGCATGAGAAGCATCCCCGGGCCGAGCAGTCTCTGTATGAGAATCTCACGGACTATATCGGGGAACATTTGGATGAGGAACTTTCATTGGACAGCCTGGCAGGAGAATTTTATGTGAGCAAGTATCACATTGCCCATGTGTTCAAAGATCATATCGGGATCTCCATCCATCAGTACATTATGAAGAAACGGCTTTCCGCATGCCGCGACGCGATCCGGAATGGGATTAAGATTACGGAAGCGTACCTGATGTATGGCTTTAAAGATTATTCCGTATTCTTTCGGGCGTTTAAAAAGGAGTATGGAATGTCCCCGAGAGAGTGGCAGGAAATAAACAGAAAGATGCTCCCGGATACATAAGGATGCGCAGAAAAATAAAGGAAAATCATACAGGGAAGAGATGGGATACCGGGAAATTTGAGATAGTATCCGCCCTTGATCTGTGATAGAATAAGCGGGAGTAAGAAAGCGGGGATAAGAATGGGATTCACACATTTTGATGAAAATGGAAAAGCTGTCATGGTGGATGTGACAGGCAAGAATGAAACCGCCCGGGAGGCCCGGGCTTCAGGAAAAATCACCGTGAGCAGGGAAGTCTTCCTTGCCGTCCGGGAAGGCACAGTAGGTAAGGGTGATGTGCTGGGAGTGGCAGCCACAGCGGGGATTATGGGAGCGAAGCGCACCGCGGATCTGATTCCCATGTGCCATATCCTGCCTATCACGAACTGCAGGATCAATTTTGACATGGATGAGGATGCGTGCGCAATTTACTGCAGCTGTATTGTAAAAGTGACCGGGAAGACCGGGGTGGAGATGGAGGCGCTCACCGGGGTGAGTGTTGCCCTTCTGACCATTTATGATATGTGCAAAGCAATGGATAAATCCATGGAGATCGGGGAGATCTATCTTGTGCATAAGACCGGGGGAAAGAGCGAGGATGTATCAAACGGGCTGCGCAGGGACAGGGAAAAAGACACAGGCGGCCGCGGACGGGCAGGGCGGGAACTGGATATACTTTAGACATGGTTACAAAATGTGCAGAAAAATAAAGAAAAAACCGGGGAAAGGAGAAGAATACAGCGGATGGAAGAATACAGATGGAAAGCAGCGGTTGTGACGCTGAGTGATAAAGGGTACGCCGGCGAGCGGGAAGATAAGAGTGGTCCTCTTGTATGCGGGATGCTGGCGGAAGCCGGGTATGACGTGAGAAAGGTACTTCTTCTCCCGGATGAAAAAGAAGAAATAAAAAGGTGTCTTTGTTCGCTTTGTGATGATGATAAACTTGATATTGTGTTTACAACAGGAGGGACAGGATTCTCGCCGAGAGACTGCGCGCCTGAGGCGTCCCTGGAGGCGGCGGACAGGAACGCGCCTGGAATCGCGGAGGCCATGCGGCTTGCCTCCCTCAAAGTGACACCGCGGGCTATGTTGAGCCGGGGGGTATCCGTGATCCGCGGGCAGACACTGATTATCAACCTGCCGGGGAGCCCCAAGGCAGCCAGGGAAAATTTAGAGGCTGTGCTGCCGTCGCTGGACCATGGACTTGCCATACTGACCGGAAGGGCGGGAGAGTGCGCGCAATGAGAGATCAGTTTGGCAGAACCATTGATTATATGAGAGTGTCCGTGACCGACCGCTGCAATCTGCGGTGCGTGTACTGCATGCCCGCGGAAGGGGTGCCTTATGTTCCCCATCGTGAGATTCTTGATTTTGATGAGATTACAAGGATCTGCAGGATTGGCGCGGAATTGGGGATCAAAAAGCTGAAACTGACCGGAGGGGAGCCTCTGGTACGGAAGGGACTTGCGGACCTCCTTGGAATGCTGAAAAAGGTCCCGGGGATTGAGCAGGTGACATTGACGACGAATGGTACACTTTTAAAGGAACAGATAAATCGATTCGTTTCGAATGGCTTGGATTATGTCAATATCAGTCTTGACACACTGGACCCTGAGCGCTACCGTGAAGTGACCAGAGGGGGCAGTGTGGAAAAAGCACTGGAAGGGCTGCAGGCCGCGGCAGAATACAGGGGGCTGGGCGTGAAAGTGAACTGCGTGCCTTTGAAGGAAGCAGACGATGAGGAGTATATCCGTCTCGCGCGGTTCGCGGAAGAAGGAAAAGCAGATGTGCGCTTCATTGAGATGATGCCCATTGGAATGGGGAAGAGTTTTGAAGGGCGCAGCGGAGAGGATATCTGCGCTGTATTATCACGGGTGTACGGAAAGCCGGAAGTGTACAGCGGGCGTTTGGGAAACGGTCCGGCTGTGTATGTGCGGTTTCCGGGATTTCGGAAGTACATTGGATTCATCAGCGCGGTATCCCATCAGTTCTGCGGCGGCTGCAACCGTATTCGGCTGACAGCGGAAGGATATTTAAAACCCTGCCTCCAGTACGGGGAAGGGGCGGACTTACGAGCTTTGCTCCGAAACGGTGCCGAAGATGAAGGAATCCGGGCAGCGATGGAGAGGACGATTTATGAAAAACCACCCTGCCACCAGTTTACTGGCCCGGGCAGCGGCCGGCAGAGAGAGCGGACACTGGAGACAAAAGAGATGTCCAGGATTGGAGGCTGAAGTGATATGATGGGAAAGGTTGCCGCAGTCTGCACAAGCCCTGCGAAGGGCACGCAGAAGCAGAATATGGGGGAAGGTATTTTTATTGAAGATTACGGTATCCAGGGTGACGCCCACGCAGGAGCGTGGCACCGCCAGGTCAGCCTTCTCTCCTGGGAGAAGATTGAAGAATTCCGCGCAAAAGGCGCGGAGGTGGAAGACGGAGCCTTCGGGGAGAACCTTGTGGTCAGTGGGATTGATTTCAGCGCCCTCCCGGCTGGCACGCGTCTCTGCTGTAATGATGTGATACTGGAAATAACACAGATCGGCAAGGAATGTCATCACGGCTGTCAGATATTTCAGAAAATGGGAGACTGCATAATGCCCAGGGAGGGTGTGTTTGCTAAAGTGATCCGAGGCGGAGTCATCCGGGCAGGTGATGAGATGAAGGTGGAAAAGTATGAGTAGAGCCAGAGTGTTTTATAGAAAAGTGTGTATCCTGTTCTGTCTGACAACATGGATTGCAGCATCCCTCACAGCTTGTTCTGGACAGGTCCGGCAGACCGGGGCGGATCTGGCGGAGGAGACCGATTCACAGAAAAACGAGGAAAAGGGAACGTATACATTCCAGGATGTAGAGGGGAATGAGTATGAAGCCAGTCTGCTTTCGGGGGTTCCCCGCTGTACCTATGATTTCTCATATCTGAAGACCGATGAGGAGACCGGGTACAAGAGTTACCATGATGAGGAAAACGGAGTTACAGCCCGGTTTGGAATCGACGTGTCAGAGTTTCAGGGAGAAGAGATCGACTGGCAGCAGGTGAAGGACAGCGGTGTGGAGTTTGTTCTGATCCGTCTGGGCTACCGGGCATATGGGGAGACCGGGGAACTGGTGATGGATGCCATGTACGAGCAGAATATGGAAGGAGCGCTGGACGCCGGGCTGGATGTGGGGGTCTATTTTTTCTCACAGGCTGTCAGCGGCGCGGAGGCTGTGGAGGAAGCGGAGTTCGTGTTGAAACATGTGAAACCCTATGAGATAACCGGACCGGTTGTCTGCGACACGGAGGAGATCAAATGGGACGCGGCCCGCACGGATGTGAATTCGGATAAGGATTTTACCAATTACTGCAAGGTGTTCTGTGACACTGTGGAACAGGCCGGATATGACGCTATGATCTACTCAAACATGAAGTGGATGGCATTTACCCTTGATATGGAAGCACTTACGGAGTATGATTTCTGGTACGCGGATTATCATGAGATTCCCCAGTGCCCTTATGATTATGAGATCTGGCAGTACAGCGAGACCGGGGCAGTTCCGGGGATTCACGCGAACGTGGACCTGAATCTATGGTTTCAGAAAGAAAGCGGAAAACAGGAGGACAATAAAGGATGAAATGGAACAAATACCGTTTGAAGACAACGACAGAGGCAGAGGACATTGTCAGCAGCATGCTCATGGACCTGGGCATCCAGGGAGTGGAGATTGAAGATAAAATTCCGCTGACCCAGTCAGATAAGGAGCAGATGTTTGTGGATATTCTTCCGGACATCGAGGCGGACGACGGGGTGGCTTATCTGAGTTTTTATCTGGAGCCGGAGGAGGACAGGGAGCGGATTCTCGAGGATGTACGCCGGGAGCTTTCGGAGCTGTCAGCCTTTGTGGATGTAGGGGAATGCCTGATCGAAGAGTCTGAGACAGAGGATGTAGACTGGGTGAACAACTGGAAGCAGTATTTCCATCAGTTCTATGTGGATGACATCCTGATCATCCCATCCTGGGAGGAGATCAAGCCTGAGGATGAAGGCCGGCTGGTCATCCATATCGATCCGGGGACCGCGTTCGGGACGGGAATGCATGAGACCACCCAGCTGTGTATCCGCCAGATCCGCAAGTTCGTGACACCGGAGACGAAGATTCTTGACGTGGGCTGCGGAAGCGGAATCCTGGGGATGCTGGCCCTGAAATTTGGAGCGGCTTACTCCGTGGGCACGGACCTGGACCCGTGCGCCATCGATGCTTCCCATGAAAACATGGAAGTAAACGGCATCCCGAGAGAGAAGTATGAGGTGATGATCGGGAATCTTATTGACGACAAGGATGTACAGGACAGGGCAGGATACGAGTGTTATGATATTGTGGCCGCCAATATCCTGGCGGATGTCCTGGTGGAGCTGACACCGGTTATTGTAAACCAGTTAAAGCCGGGAGGTATCTATATCACCAGCGGAATCATTGACGAGAAAGAGCAGACCGTAGTCGAAGCGGTGAAAGCGGCAGGGCTTGAAGTCCTTGACGTAACATACCAGGGCGAGTGGGTCTGCGTGACAGCGAGGAAGAACGAATGCAGCAGTTTTTTGCAGAACCATCACAGGTAAAAGAAAATAAGATTTATCTGGAAGGAGCTGACGTCAACCACATGAAAAATGTCCTCCGCATGAAGCCGGGGGAGGATGTGCGGATTCATGACGGCATGGGAAAGACGTACTTGTGCTGTATCAGTTCCTATCAGAGTGAGAGCGCGGTACTGGATATCCTCAAGGAGCTGGACTCAGATACAGAGCTTCCGTCCCGGCTCGTGTTGTTCCAGGGACTTCCGAAAGGGGACAAGATGGATTGGATCGTGCAGAAGGCGGTTGAGCTGGGTGCGTACCGCATTGTACCCTTCGCCGCCAGGCGGTCAGTGGTGAAACTGGACGAGAAGAAGTCTGCGAAGAAGCAGGCGCGCTGGCAGGCGATCTCCAAGGGAGCCGCAGAGCAGTCCGGGCGTGGGATCATACCGGAAGTGTACAATGCGGTGACATTCATGGAGGCATTGAGACTGGCGGCGGACTTGGATGTCATACTCATTCCTTATGAGATGGAGGAAGGGATGAGAGAGACAGCGCGCGTGATTGGAGAAATTGCTCCCGGACAGTCCGTGGGTATTTTTATCGGACCGGAGGGCGGATTCGAGGAGGAGGAGATCGCGCTTGCAAAAGAAGCGGGCGCGCATCCAGTGACGCTGGGCAGACGGATTCTGCGCACAGAGACCGCGGGGCTGACCGCCCTGTCCATCCTGATGTACCATCTGGAGACCCATAGAACATGAACGGGCATCCGGCCTGTGCATAATTTAATAGTAAGAAAATAGTAAAGGAAAGGGAAAATGGAAGTTTATCTGGACAATTCCGCCACGACCATGTGTTACCCGGAAGTGGGGGAACTGGTATATAAAGTAATGTGCCGTGATTATGGAAATCCGTCCTCCCTCTATCGCAAAGGTGTGGAGGCGGAACATTATATCCGTGACGCGAAAGAGACCATCGCTAAGATCCTGAAGGTCAATTCAAAAGAGATCTTCTTTACGTCCGGGGGGACAGAGAGTGATAATTTGGCGCTCATCGGGTGTGCCCGGGCCAATCGGCGCAGGGGAAACCATCTGATCACCTCGGCCATTGAACATCCGGCGATCTTAAACACCATGCGTTATCTGGAGGAGGAAGAGGGATTTCGGGTCACTTACCTGCCGGTAGATGAACAGGGGCGTGTCCGCCTGGACGCGCTGCAGGAGGCGTTGTGCCCGGAGACAATTCTTGTCTCCCTGATGTATGTAAACAATGAAGTGGGGACCGTACAGCCCGTCCAGGAAGCGGCGCAGATGGTGAAGCGCTATCATCCCTCGATCCTGTTTCATACGGACGCGGTGCAGGGATTCGGAAAATACCGCATCTATCCGAAGCGTATGGGGATTGATCTGCTCTCGGCCAGCGGACATAAGATCCATGGGCCGAAAGGGGCCGGATTTCTGTATATTGACAGCCGGGTGAAGATTCATCCGATCCTCTTTGGAGGCGGGCAGCAGAAGGATATCCGCTCCGGTACGGAGAATGTGCCGGGAATTGCGGGGCTGGCTCTCGCGTCGAAAATGATCTATCAGGATCTGGAGATGAAGACCGCCCTTATGAGGGAATTAAAAGCGCACTTTATAGAAGGAATGAAAAAGATCGGGAATACGACGGTACACGGCGTGACGGATGAGGGAAGCGCTCCCCATATTATCAGCGCGGGCATCGCGGGGGTGCGCAGTGAAGTTCTTCTCCATACGCTGGAGGACAAGGGCATCTATGTATCTTCGGGTTCCGCGTGTTCGTCCAACCATCCGGCGGTCAGCGGCGTTTTAAAGGCTATCGGAGCGCCTCGGGAATACCTGGACGCCACACTGCGCTTTAGTATGTCTGAGTTTACCACAAAAGAAGAAATTGACTATACGCTGGAAACACTATATAATTGTATACCGATGCTTCGGAAATTTACACGGCGCTGATGCGCGGGAGGAAGCCGGTTCTGGACTGCGGGCGTGGACAGGAGCTGTCCGGGCGGCAGGGATATCGGTTTCAGCAAAAAGGAGAGAACCATGACGTTTCATTCATTTCTGATTAAATACGGAGAGATAGGGATAAAGGGCAAGAACCGCTATATGTTCGAGGACGCGCTCGTGCGTCAGATCCGGTATGCCCTTCAAGATGTAGACGGTGAATTCCTCGTCCACAAATGCCACGGAAGGGTGTATGTGGACTGCGAGGGGGAATACGATTATGAAGAGACCGTAGAGAGCCTTGAGAAGGTGTTCGGGATTGTGGGCATCTGCCCTGTTGTGCGCAAACCGGTCAAAGAGCTTGAGGAACTGAAACAAGATGTCGTCGCCTATATGGGGGAGATGTACCCCGAGGGAAATCAGACATTTAAGGTGGAGGCCAGGCGCGCCAACAAGCGTTATCCGGTGAACTCCATGGAGATCAACTGCGCTCTGGGGGAGGCAGTGCTGGAGGCGTACCCGGAGATGAAAGTGGATGTGCACCACCCGGATGTGCGCCTGAATGTGGAGATCCGTGAGGAAGTCTACATCTATTCCGAGATCATTCCCGGGCCGGGAGGCATGCCTGTGGGGACCAATGGAAGCGCCATGCTTCTTCTGTCCGGCGGGATCGACAGCCCGGTGGCCGGCTATATGATTGCAAAGCGGGGGGTGGAGATCGAAGCGGTTTACTTCCATGCTCCTCCGTACACCAGTGAGCGGGCGAAGGAAAAAGTAATTGACCTCGCGCGGCTTGTATCTGCATATGCCGGGCCGATCAAGCTCCATATCGTAAACTTTACAGACATTCAGCTGGCAATCTATGAGAAATGCCCCCATGATGAACTGACCATCATTATGCGCCGGTATATGATGCGTATTGCCGAGCATTTCGCGAAGAAGGATGGATGTCTGGGGCTGATTACAGGGGAGAGCATCGGGCAGGTAGCCAGCCAGACCATGCAGAGCCTGGCGGCGACCAATGCGGTGTGCACCCTTCCTGTGTACCGTCCGCTGATCGGGTTTGATAAGAGGGAGATCGTGGAGATCTCTGAGAAGATTGACACCTACGAGACTTCCATTCAGCCTTTTGAGGACTGCTGTACGATTTTTGTGGCAAAGCATCCAGTGACAAAACCGAATGTAGAGCGGATCGAAAAGTCCGAGCGGAATCTGTCTGAAGAGATAGAGGAACTTATGAGGACGGCAGTTGAGACAGCGGAAGTGATTACAGCAGGAAAATAACGATATGCCCCTCCCTCTGACAGAATGGGAACGGGGGCACGATGCTGTATCTGTATACGGCTGAACAGAGGAAAAAAAGAGCTGCCTCACATTGAGACAGCTCTTTCATAAGTAAAATTTTTGTCCGGTTATTATTTGATAATGTAAGAATCCAGCGCGGCAAGAATGTCATCAATCTCTCCGTCTGCATGGATATTGAGATCGATCGGCTTGGAAAGATCCAGGCTGAAGATTCCCATAATGGATTTGGCATCTATAACATATCTTCCGGATACTAAATCGAAGTCATTATCATACTTTGTAATCTCGTTTACAAAAGATTTTACTTTGTCGATTGAGTTTAATGAAATCTGCACTGTTTTCATTGGATAGCCCTCCTTGAATCATAAAATAAAAAGTAAGGTCTCAGACCTCATGTATATTCTAGGGGATGCTGCCGTAAAAGTCAAGTGACATAGAGGAAAAAAGAGGTAAATTCAATATGAAAAAAGCAGCGCTTCACAATTTAGGGTGTAAAGTAAACGCATATGAAACAGAGGCCATGCAGGAGATGCTCGAGGAGGCAGGATACGAGATTGTGCCCTTTAAAGAGGGGGCAGACGTCTATGTTATCAACACCTGCACTGTGACCAATATTGCGGACCGGAAGTCCCGCCAGATGCTGCATCGCGCCCGGAAATTAAATAAAGACGCCGTGGTCGTGGCAGCGGGATGCTACGTGCAGGCACAGGACATAAGCAGGATCGATCCCTGCATTGATATCGTCATCGGGAACAATCACAAGAAAGATCTGGTCAGGATTCTGGAGGAGTATGAGGAGAGCAGAAACGTGAGCCGGACGGTCTGGAACCCGGAAGAGCAGAGCGGCCGGGAAAGCAGGGACGGCGGTGTACATGGGACATATGCGGTCGAGGACATAAACCGGACAAAGGAGTATGAATCCCTCCATCTTACGCGAACAGGTGAACACACCCGCGCCTACATCAAAGTACAGGATGGGTGCAATCAGTTCTGCACCTACTGCATCATTCCCTACGCGAGAGGACGTGTGCGCAGCCGGGACATGCAGGATGTAGAGCGGGAGGTTCGGACGCTGGCAGCTGCCGGATACAAGGAGATCGTGCTAACCGGCATTCATCTGAGTTCCTATGGCATTGATTTTGACGGGGAGCGGCACCTGCTGGATTTGATACGCATGGTTCACAGTGTGGAGGGGATTATGCGGATTCGTCTCGGGTCCCTGGAACCGGGCATTGTGACAGAGGAGTTTGCTCAGGCGCTTGCCGCCATGCCCAAGATGTGCCCACACTTTCACCTCTCTCTCCAGAGCGGCTGCGACGCCACATTGAAACGGATGAACCGGCGGTATACGAGTGCCGAGTATTATGATAGATGCAGGATACTCAGGAAATATTTTGACGATCCCGCCCTGACCACGGATGTGATTGTAGGGTTTCCGGGGGAAACAGAAGAAGAGTTCAGGGAGTCTTTTGATTTTGTGGACAAAGTGAATTTCTACGAGACACATATTTTTAAATATTCCAGAAGAGAGGGGACAAAGGCGGCCGGCATGATGGACCAGGTAGACGAGCAGATCAAGGCGCGAAGGAGCGCGCTTCTGATCGAGCTGGGAGAGAAGAAACGCAGAGCATATGAGGAGCGTTTCATCGGCAGGCAGGCAGAAGTATTGGTGGAGGAAGAGACTGTCATAGGAGGAAAGACTGTCCAGACAGGGCATACAAAGGAATATATAAAAATTGCACTAGACATAGAAGAAAATCTCCGTAATTGTATCGTAAACGTTCAAATTGATAATGACTCACAAATTATACATTGAATTTTAAAAGGGATTATATTAGAATTGTAAATAGGGATTCTGGGTCTTCCCAGAGGAAAAAGGCGCACCGCCGGCATCATCCGGCAGAGGCCTGAAATAATTAGGAACAGACAGAAGAAGGAGGAGCATCAGGATGAGTGATTTAGGCAACACACAGTTCTTTCAGGTAGAGCCGGGACCGCAGATATCGGCAAAAGATATTCTTGAGATCGTGTTCAAAGCTCTGAAAGAAAAAGGATACAATCCGGTCAATCAGATCGTTGGATATATCATGTCAGGAGATCCCACATACATCACCAGCTATAATGGGGCCAGGAGCCTTGTGATGAAGGTGGAGAGGGATGAACTTGTAGAAGAGATGTTAAAAGCGTATATTGAGCACAATTCCTGGGAATAATCAGTTATGAGAATTATGGGGCTTGATTATGGGACGAAGACGGTGGGTGTCGCGATCAGCGATCCTCTCGGACTTACCGCCCAGGCAATAGAGACGATCGAACGAAAAGAGGAGAACAAGCTGCGCCGTACCTGTGCCCGCATCGAGGAATTGATCGGGAAGTACGGCGTTGAGAAAATTGTGCTTGGTTTTCCGAAACATATGAACAATGATATTGGGGAGCGGGCAGAAAAGTCGCTGGAGTTCAGGGATATGCTGCACCGCCGGACAGGAATCGAGATCATTATGTGGGACGAGCGGCTGACCACGGTGGAAGCGGAACGAACGTTGATCGAGAGCAATGTCAGGCGTGAAAACCGTAAGAAACATATTGATCAGATTGCGGCAGTGTTTATTCTTCAGGGGTATCTGGACCTTCTTCATATGCGGAGAGCGAAAGAGAGAGAAGAAGAGGCGTGAAAAAGTCATAAGGGGCGTTTTTAATGGAGAAAATAAGATTTACATTCGCGGATGGCAGCGGGGAAGACGAGTTTTTTGTACTTGAGGAAACGATGATCAATGGCAGTACATATATACTTGTCACGGATTCCGAGGAAGACGACGCAGAGTGCCTGATCTTAAAAGAGACAGAAGGGCCTGCGCCGGGAGACAGTGTCTACGAGATCGTTGAGGACGAAACAGAGCTTCTGGCAGTATCAAAAGTGTTCGAAGAACTGCTGGAGGATGTAAATATAGAAATGTAGTATTTGAGGGGACACGGATGGAACAGAAAAAGACAGAGGAACTGCTCAGGCGGAAATTGAAGGAGAAAGGGCTGAAAGTGACGCACCAGAGGCTTCTTATCCTGTCTGTCCTTGAGCAGAACAGCGGCAGGCATATGGCGGCGGAAGATATCTATGAGCTTGTATCGGAAGATTATCCCGAGATCGGGCTGGCGACAGTGTACCGAACTCTTCAGCTTCTCTGGGATATGCAGCTTGTGGACAGAATTAATCTGGACGACGGATGTGTGCGCTATGAGATCGGACATCTGCTGCTGGATGAGTCGAAACATAACCATCACCATCTCATATGCAGGAAATGCAGCAAGGTGATCCCATTTGATGCGGACCTTTTGGACGATTTGGAGCATCATATTGAGAAAGCCACAGGATTCCATGTACTGGACCATGAATTGAAATTTTATGGCCTGTGCAGAGAATGTATGAAAAAGGAGAAAGGCTGCTGCTGATCCTGCTGTTCTTTTTGTGCCCGATAATAAAATAATAAAAACATTATGGAGGTGTTTATTTTTTGAAGAAAGAGAAAAAAGGAAAACTGCGTATCATACCGCTGGGCGGTCTGGAGCAGATCGGCATGAACATTACTGCCTTTGAGTATGAAGACAGTATTGTTGTTGTGGACTGCGGGCTTGCCTTCCCGGAGGATGATATGCTGGGAATCGATTTGGTGATTCCGGATGTGACATATTTAAAGGACAACGCGTCCAAGGTGAAGGGATTTGTCATCACCCATGGACATGAGGACCATATCGGAGCGCTGCCGTACGTTTTAAAAGAGATTAATCTTCCGATCTATACGACAAAGCTGACCATGGGAATCATCGAGAATAAGTTAAAGGAGCACAATCTTCTGCGCAGCACAAAGCGCAAGGTGGTGCAGCATGGACAGTCCATTAACCTGGGTAAATTCAGGATCGAATTCATCAAGACGAACCACAGTATTCAGGACGCTTCGGCGCTGGCAATTTATTCGCCGGCAGGCGTGGTTGTCCACACAGGAGACTTTAAAGTAGACTATACTCCCGTCTTTGGGGATGCGATTGACCTTCAGAGATTCGCTGAGATCGGAAAGAAGGGCGTGCTGGCGCTGATGTCCGACAGTACGAACGCGGAGAGACGTGGATTCACCCAGTCTGAGCGGACCGTAGGGATCACGTTTGACCACATTTTTGCGGAACATCAGAATACCCGTCTGATTATCGCTACCTTTGCGTCCAATGTGGACCGTGTACAGCAGATTATCAATTCTGCTTATAAATACCACAGAAAGGTTGTGGTAGAAGGGCGGAGCATGGTGAATATCATTTCCACGGCTTCCGAGCTGGGCTACCTGCATGTGCCGGAGAATACGCTGATTGAGATCGACGAGATGAAGAATTACCCGCCGGAGAAGATGGTGCTTATTACCACGGGAAGCCAGGGAGAGTCCATGGCGGCCCTGTCCCGCATGGCGGCGGACGTGCACCGCAAGGTCACGATCCAGCCGAATGATACGATTATCTTCAGCTCCAACCCGATCCCGGGCAATGAGAAATCCGTGTCCCGTGTGATCAACGAGCTTTCCGCCAAAGGAGCGGAGGTTATCTTCCAGGATACCCATGTCTCAGGACATGCCTGCCAGGAAGAACTGAAATTAATCTATTCACTTGTAAAGCCCAGATACGCGATCCCAGTGCACGGCGAATACCGGCACTTGAAGGCAAATGCGGAGGTGGCAAAATCACTGGGCATTCCGAAAGAAAATGTATTTATCATCCAGTCAGGTGACGTACTGGAGCTGGACGAGAATTCAGCAAAAATCGTGGACAAGGTGCATACAGGGGCAGTGCTGGTAGACGGGCTCGGTGTTGGCGATGTTGGAAATATCGTGCTCCGCGACAGGCAGCATCTTGCCGAGGATGGCATTATCATTGTGGTCCTTACCCTGGAGCGCAGGACGAACCGCCTGCTGGCGGGACCGGATATCGTATCGCGCGGATTTGTCTATGTAAGGGAGTCCGAGCAGCTTATGGAGGACGCGAGAAAAGCGGTGTCGGACGCTCTGGATAAATGTCTAAGCGGACGCCACACAGACTGGAATAAAATCAAGCTTGTGATCCGTGACGCTATGAATGACTATATCTGGAAGAAAACAAAGAGAAGACCAATGGTGATTCCGATTATCATGGATGTAGACGTCTAGGCTCGCGGAAGCGTGGAATAACAAGAACAGATCAATAAGTGAAAATAGTCGGTGCACAGAGGATGCTTCCTCTGTGCACCGATTGTGGGTATAGGTGAAACGATGATAGTGGATGAACGCGTTGTTACATTCATCAATTCGCTGGATACGAAAAACAGTGAATTACTGGAGCAGATTGAGCGGGAAGCCCTGGCTGACTCTGTGCCGATTATAAGACGTGAAATGCAGAGTTTTCTAAAGGTGCTCCTGCTGATCCGGAGGCCTGCTCGTATTTTAGAAGTTGGGACGGCAGTGGGATTTTCCGCGCTGCTGATGAGCGAATCCGCGCCGGATGGATGCAGGATTACGACGATCGAGAATTATAAAAAGAGGATACCAATAGCCAGGGAGAATTTCCGCCGCGCGGGGCGGGAAGAACAGATTACCCTGATAGAAGGGGATGCGGCGGAAGTGATGAAAACACTTGAGGGCCCTTATGATTTTATTTTTATGGATGCCGCGAAAGGACAGTATATCCATTATCTGCCGGAGGCTTTGCGGCTCATGCGGGGAGGAGGCGTTCTTGTCTCGGACAATGTGATGCAGGACGGGGATATCATAGAGTCCCGTTTTGCCGTGGAGCGCCGCAATCGCACGATCCATGCGAGGATGAGAGAGTATCTGTATGAATTAAAACACAATGAAGCGCTCACCACATCCATTATACCGCTGGGAGATGGCGTGGCCGTGAGCGTGAAACGGGAAACGGCGGGGAAAGTACAAGGACAGGAGGAGGCAGGAGATGAGCAGACATCCTGAATTATTAGTTCCGGCGAGCAGCCTGGAAGTGTTAAAAACCGCGGTCATATTTGGGGCGGATGCCGTGTATATCGGCGGGGAAGCATTCGGACTGCGGGCAAAAGCAAAGAATTTCTCTATGGAAGAGATGAAAGAAGGAATTGCGTTTGCCCATGCGCACAGCGTCAAAGTCTATGTTACAGCCAATATTCTGGCTCATAATGAGGATCTCGCCGGGGTGCGGGAATATTTCGAAGAGCTGAGGGAGATCCGGCCGGATGCTCTGATTATCGCAGATCCGGGAGTCTTTGACATCGCGAAAGAAGTATGCCCTGAGATCGAACGGCACATCAGCACCCAGGCCAACAACACGAACTATGGGACCTATCATTTCTGGTACCGTCAGGGCGCCAGCCGGGTGGTGTCCGCCCGGGAGCTGTCCATGAAAGAATTAAAGGAACTGCGGGCGAATATCCCTGAGGATTTGGAGATTGAGACTTTTATCCACGGCGCCATGTGTATTTCCTATTCCGGACGCTGCCTTCTGAGCAATTATTTTACGGGACGGGACGCCAACCGGGGTGCGTGTACCCATCCATGCCGCTGGAAATACGCGGTGGTGGAGGAGACAAGGCCCGGTGAGTATATGCCGGTATACGAGAACGAACGCGGCACTTATATTTTTAACTCCAAGGATCTGTGCATGATCGAACATATCCCGGAACTGATTGACGCGGGGATTGACAGCCTGAAGATCGAGGGGCGCATGAAGACCGCGCTGTATGTGGCGACGGTTGCCCGCACATACCGGAAGGCCCTGGATGATTACCGGAAGGACCCGGAATTGTACCGCAGGAACATGCCATGGTACCTGGACCAGATATCGAACTGCACTTACCGCCAGTTCACGACGGGATTTTTCTTCGGAAAGCCGGATGAGAATACCCAGATATATGACAATAACACATACAATAAAGAATATACCTACCTGGGAATCGCGGGAGAGATCAGGGACGGTCTCTGCCGGATCGAGCAGCGCAATAAATTCTCCGTGGGCGAAGTGATTGAGATAATGAAACCGAATGGGGATAACGTGGAGACAACGGTAAAGCGTATTCTCAATGAGGACGGAGAAGAGCAGGAGAGTGCTCCCCACTCGAAACAGGTACTCTGGGTAGAGCTTGGGGAGGCGCCGGAGGTGTACGATATCCTCAGAAGAAAAGAGTGAGAACATCTGGATTTGTGTGTGTGGATGAGTTTGGGGGATGGGTCCGAAAACAGCAGGATTATTTGAGGGCGTATTCGTGGAGAGGGGCGGGGCGGATCAGGTTCCGCTCCCAATAGGTGCTGTTTTCTGCGCACATCCAAATCTGCCATCCCCCGGTGCGAGTCTCTTCCTGGCTGATCCAGATTTTTTTATAAAAAGACCTCCACCTCTTTGTCTGACCTGCACACTTTTTTTAGCTTCTTGTTCACGATTCCCAGTTTAAAGGAATTGACGGCCCGGGCCTTCTGGCGGCATGAGCGCACACATTTCATGCATCCGATGCATTTTTTATGGTCTGTCTTTTTGGGATTATCAGCTGGAATGGCCCCTGCGGGACAGACTTTAGCGCAGGCTCCGCAGAGGGTGCACAGGCTTGGATCTGCCTTGGGAAAGAGCGCGGTAGTTCCATATTTACGGTAAGGCGTATTTCCGGGAATCTCCAGACAGAAGTCCGCGAAACTGTCCATTTTTCGCAGACGTCGGTTCAGTTCAATACCGTATTCTGCCGCCTTTTTCAAATCAGCTTTATTGGGCCTTCTGGCGCCGATTTCAGGCACAAGGGAGTGTTCTGTGGGGAATGTTGCTGCGCCGATAATTTGAAAGCCTCTGTGTTCCAGTTCGGTCTTTAATTCCAGCAGAGCGTCCTCATACTCCCTGCAGCCGTACGACGCGATCAGAGCGGCCGGAGTGCCGTCTCCTGAAATATTCTGCAGATATTCCATGAAGAGAGCCGGTACACGCCCGTAATATACCGGAATGGCAAAGAGAACAAAATCATTAGAAGCAAACTTCAGGGCAGGGCGTTTCGCCTTATAAACAGAAAAGTCATATGAGATCGATTTTGCTTCAATGCTGCGGGCAGTTTCCATCAGAATCCTGCGCGTGGACCCTGTGGGGCTGAAATAGACCAGTTTCAGTTCGTTTATTTTCATAATGCAGACTCCTTTACTCTTTGGTAAGTGATGATATATCGTGCTTCCGCCGGACATGTGCGTCCGGGGATATGTTTTACATCCCTGGGAATATATGCTTGATTCCGGCAGAAAAGATAATATCATGATAGCACAATCTGAAGAGAAATGCACGGAATGTGCAAAAAGTGATTGTATTATTTGTATTAATGATTATAATACAAATATAGAAACACGTTTGGGCCGAATTCAGGAGGATGAATATGATACTCAGGATTGATTTTTCGGGGGAGCTTCCCATCTATATGCAGCTGCGGAATGAGATTGTCAAAGGCATCGGCAGAGGCGAGCTTGCCGACGGCGAGACTCTTCCTACAGTGCGTCAGCTGGCAGCGGATCTGGGCGTAAATACAATGACAGTCAGCAAGGCATACCAATATCTGAAGACAGAGGGGTATATTGAGACGGACAGGAGACGGGGGACTGTGGTGTGTCTGCCGGGCCGGGGTGTGCAGTGCGCGGATCAGGCATTCTGCGAGAAATTGGAAAGCGGTCTGGAGCTTCTGGGCGCGGAGGCAAAGATCAAAGGATTTCAGAAAGAAGAGTTTATTCGAATGTGCAGCGCGGCGTTCGAAGGAGAAGGATTTCAGGGCGCAGGGCTGATGCCGCAGGAGGGATGATTGATGATGATGTTCTGGATATTTTTGACTGTGAATCTTTTTGTAATCGGTGTGTTTTATGCCGTGTATGGTGTGAAGCGTACGTATTCGGAAGGGATGCTTATGGGCGTCCACATACCCCAAAGCGCGGCGGAGAGTGAAGAGGTCGCTGCGATTATGAAACAATACAGAAAGCTGACAAAATGGTTTTACCTTGGAAACGCTGCAGTCAGCAGCGTGGTCTGCCTGTTGAATTTTTGGTATGTGTCTGTTTTTGTTATTGTGTGGATGATCTGGCTTGTCGAAATGTGCGCGGGAGGGATGCTGCTGGTATACTGGCCGCACAGGAAGCTGTACAAGCTGAAAGTAGAGCGGGGCTGGATTGGGAGCGGAGGCAGCCGTATTATGGCGGCTGACACAAAAGTGGGCGCCCGGTCCGGAAAGATGGGACTGCCCGTGTGGTGGCATAGTCTGTTTTTATTTTTCATCCTGCTGCCGTGCCTGCTGCCCGGTGTGAGGAAATGTATCCGTACTTCAGAAGAAGGACTGATCTTTTTTCTGAGTGCGCTGGCGGTCTGGCTGGTGTTTGCCGCGCTGCACGCCGTGATCTTAAGGACAAGAAATAAGGTTTACAGTGAAGATTCGGACCGAAATCTGGAGATAAACCAGATGCAGAAGAATGCGTGGGCCTGGTCCCTGGCAGGATGTGGTCTATTTAACGCATTTTCCTATCTGTTCATTGCAGGGTATATGGATGACGGGAAATGGATTGACGCATGGGCATATACGGTCTACTTTGTTCTACAGAGTGTGCCGCTTCTGTTTCTCATAGCGGGAATGGCATATATCCGGGTGAAAAAGCCCCATCTGCTGGCAGAGGTTGAGTCACCGCTGTATATTGATGATGATGTGTACTGGAAAAATGGATGGTACAGTAATCCCAATGACAAAAGGCTGATCGTGCAGGACTGGGTATGCCCGTATAATTATACGACTAACATGGCAAGGCCTGCGGCAAAGGTGTTTCTGGTGCTGACAGTAGTTTTCGTTGTGGGGCTCTTCATCTTTGTGGCGGCCATGCTGGCAAAGTTTGAGCTGACCCCGATTCATGTAATGGTTACCCGGGAGCGTGTGGAAGTTACATCCGGGTATACGGATGTGACACTGAGCTATGATGAGATACAGGACATAGATCTATTGGACCGGCTTCCGGACGAGGAGTATAAGAAGATAAACGGTGGCGACAGTGATAAAATGCTGGTGGGGAAATTCCGCGGAGAAGAGTCCGGAAACTGCCGCCTGTACCTTTATACAGGCTGTGAACCGATTCTTAAGATCAGCACGGCCGACGGACCGGTCTATGTAAACAGCAGGAATGACAGGGAGGCTGCAAAGTGGTACCGGCAGATCGAAAAAAATCTGGGCAGGTGACCTTGCTTTTCATTGGAAAAAGAACACAAATCTGTCAGATTCTATTGATACCTTCAGATCAACATGATATAATGATTCGCGTTAAAGAGGAATTTGTTATTTGCCAAATAGTTAAATTTTACAGCCTTTGCATCAATATTCCTCAAGAGGATCTATAGTATGCTTTTTATGGGAGGGGAGAGTATGATAAGATCTGGGGAAGATGTACACGGTTTTGCTGAGAAATTACTGGGATTTAAGTTATCAGAGGAGGAAGAGGATTAAAATGAAAGAGAGATGGGAGGCACCGAGTGCCAGGGTGGAGAGATTTGAAGTGAATGAATATGTGGCGGCGTGCTGGCAGATTGCATGCACAGCAGGTGCGCAGAATGGGGAAAATTACCCTAATCCAGATCCGCATAATCCAGTGAGTGGTGTAACGCATTCTCATAACAGCGACGGGAAAGGCTGCGGATGGGCTCACAGTCAATATATTACAGAAGTTGGGAATGGAGAATATAATGTTACGGAGTATGGCGATAATATTCTGCCATGTAAGTTAACAAGGGACAGTGATTGGGAGGGACTGACTGGTACGATATCAGATGTGCAGCCGGGAGAGATCATTTATTGGACCACATCATTAGGTAACAGGACATGGTATCATTATGGCACGGTTGGCAGTGTGGACCCTGCGTATCCCAACCGGTCATAATTCCGCTTACATACAAGCTTTAGAAAACCGGATTTGATCCCTGTAAGTAGACAGGTTAAATTTCTAAAATGAGGTGCTGAGGAACGATCGTATGAGATATGCGGTCGTTTTTCTATACATGCCATTTTCCTTTATTCATCTTATTTTTTACGGCGATTTTTCAATGGAAAAAAGAATCAGTTGTAAAAAATATATAACCGGAGTATAATACTGATAGAGTAAATAAGAAAGTTAACCTGGGATGTGCGACAACCCTGTAATTTTGAACCTACATTTGTTTAAACGGGATTCCTATATTTCTGTAATATGTCAGGCCTCCGATATGCAGTGGACGACAGAAAAGCAGATGCGGTTGCCCACCTGGCTGCGGCTAGGACTCAAAATACAGGACCGGCATTTTGGGTGACTACGAAAGATAAAGGCGGTCGTCTTGTACGGCCGCTTTTTTCCACTTGATATTGCGGAAATTTTCCCGATATGCATGCTGCGGGAAATTTCAGAGGGGTTTAGCATGGAAAAGAGAAACCAGGTTAAAGAGCGGATCATAAAGATGATAGAGACGGTCAACTCTCATCATACAGGTGCCTACGCGGCTCAGGCAGCCTATTTTTTTGTGCTGTCACTGATTCCGATCGTGCTTCTTCTGCTGACGATGGTGCAGTATACGGATGTGACGCGGGATGACGTGCTCAACGCGGTCAGCCAGGTGTTTCCGGCTTCTACGTCTTCGCTTATCAAAGCAATTGTAATCCAGATCTATACGAAAGCGGACGAAGTGATTCCAATCACCGTGATAGTGGCCGTGTGGTCAGCCGGAAAAGGAGTGCTCTCTGTCACATCCGGGCTGAACTGTATCTATTCCAACACAGAAACGAGAAATTATTTTTACCTGAGAATCCGGGCGTCAATCTATACCGTACTCTTTCTTTTGGCAATTATGCTTTCACTTATTATTTCCGTGTTCGGGAACAGCATCAGTGTGATGGTATATGAGTATGTTCCGTTTCTGAGCAAAGTTGTGGACTTTATTATGCGGATTCGGACATTTGTAACACTTGTTGTGCTGACGTTATTCTGGGACCTTGTGTACAAATATCTTCCAAACCGAGGTCACGGGGCGAAAACAACGATGCGAAGACAGCTTCCGGGGGCCGTGTTTACTGCGTGCGGATGGTTGCTGATTTCGTTTTTCTTCTCTGTTTATCTGGATATTTTTACCGGGTTTTCCAGTATGTATGGAAGTATGACTACAGTGATTCTCATCATGCTGTGGCTGTATGTCTGTATGTATATTATTCTTCTTGGGGGTGAGATAAACTCATTTTTGGAAGGATACGCGGGGCAGAAAAACGGCATATATGATGAAAGACATGCGGGAAATAGGAAGATGCAGGGTTGACAAACCAATAACATATGATAAAATGAAAAAGTAATTTTGCAAAAAGCTTTGACCGTGTAAAGTAGAGAACCATTTTCTATCAGAGAGAGAGGATCACCGGCTGAAAGTCCTCTTTAGTTCAGATGGCAATCGAATTTCGCATGTGAGCCGCGCTTTTGAACTCGCAGTAGGAAGCGCCGTATACTGTACGTTACACAGATGAGAGTGCCCGCGGGTAATCTGCGGGAATCAGGGTGGTACCACGGAGTTTATGACCTCGTCCCTTTTGGGATGAGGTTTTTTGTATGATTAGGAAAGTTCAGCAGACTGTTCTGTGGGCAGATAAGCTCCGAGTCGGATACACACAAACGTAAAAATCTGGGTGCGTAGAAGACTTTACACAGAAAGTAAAGGAAGGAGTCAGGAAAGATGAAGGAAAGACTGGAACAGATCAAGGCGGAAGCGACCGCGCTCATTCAGGCGGCGGATGTGCCGGAGAAATTAAATGACGTGCGTGTCCGTTTCCTGGGAAAGAAAGGCGAGCTGACCGCTGTTTTAAAGGGCATGAAGGACGTTGCTCCCGAGGACAGACCGAAGGTGGGACAGCTTGTCAATGACGCGAGAGCATCCATCGAGGAGCTCATCGACGAGTATAAGACGAAGATGGAGAAAGCCATCCGCGAACAGCAGATGAAGGAGGAGGTGATCGATGTTACCCTTCCGTCTAAAAAGAATATCATGGGACACAGACACCCGAATAATATCGTGCTGGAAGAGGTGGAGCGCATCTTCGTCGGCATGGGCTACGAAGTCGTAGAGGGCCCCGAGGTGGAGTACGATGAGTATAACTTCACGAAGCTGAACATTCCGGCGGACCATCCGGCGAAGGATGAACAGGATACATTCTATATCAATAAGGATATCGTGCTGCGTACACAGACCTCACCTGTCCAGGCGCGTGTGATGGAGCAGGGCAAGCTCCCGATTCGTATGATCGCTCCGGGAAGAGTGTTCCGTTCTGACGAGGTGGACGCCACACATTCTCCGTCCTTCCATCAGATTGAAGGACTTGTGATCGACAAGAACATTTCCTTCGCGGATCTGAAAGGAACGCTGGAAGTATTCGCAAAAGAACTGTTCGGACCGGAGACAAAGACAAAGTTCCGTCCCCACCATTTCCCGTTCACAGAGCCCAGCGCCGAGGTGGATGTAAGCTGCTTCAAGTGCGGCGGCAGGGGATGCCGTTTCTGCAAGGGCTCCGGCTGGATCGAGATCCTGGGCTGCGGTATGGTGCATCCGCATGTGCTTGAGATGTGCGGCATTGATCCGGAAGAGTACAACGGATTCGCGTTCGGCGTAGGTCTGGAGCGTATCACGCTTCTGAAATATGAGATCGACGACATGAGACTGCTGTATGAGAACGATGACCGTTTCCTGAAACAGTTCTAGTTTCCCTGTCCGGCAGCGGGAACAAGGAGAGGAGCAGACCGCAGCGGCAGGATCAAGGGGAAGACGGACAGCTTCAGCAGGAATGACATACCACTGCAGAGCGTGGTGACAGTATCAAAGTAAGAAAGGAATCAAGAAAATGAATACTTCATTATCATGGATAAAAGCATATGTTCCGGATCTTGACGTGACTCCCCAGGAGTACACGGACGCGATGACATTATCCGGAACAAAGGTAGAAGGTTATGAGAGGATGGATCAGGATCTTGAGAAGATCGTGATCGGACAGATCGACAAGATCGAGAAGCATCCGGACGCGGATAAGCTCATCATCTGTCAGGTGAACATCGGAACAGAGACCGTGCAGATCGTGACAGGCGCTCCTAACGTAAAAGAAGGAGACAAGGTTCCGGTCGTCTTAGACGGCGGACGCGTGGCGGGCGGACATGAGCCGGGGCAGAAGGTTGCCGGCGGCATTAAGATCAAGAAGGGTAAGCTGCGCGGCGTGGAGAGCTGCGGTATGATGTGCTCCATCGAAGAGCTGGGCTCTACAAGAGACATGTACCCGGAAGCGCCGGAGTATGGTATCTACATTTTCCCGGAGGACGCGGAAGTGGGGGCAGGCGCCATCGAAGCATTGGGCTTAGACGACGCGGTATTCGAGTATGAGGTGACATCCAACCGCGTGGACTGCTTCAGCGTGATCGGTATCGCGAGAGAGGCAGCGGCGACCTTCCGCAAGGAATTCAAGCCTCCGGTAGTGACACCGACAGGAAATGATGAAGATGTCAACGACTATGTAAAGGTAACGGTAGAGAACACAGACCTCTGCCCCCGCTACTGCGCGAGAGTCGTGAAGAATATCAAGATCGGACCGTCCCCGAAGTGGATGCAGAGGAGGCTTGCTTCTGTCGGCATCCGTCCCATCAACAACTTGGTGGATATCACGAACTATGTGATGGAAGAGTACGGGCAGCCCATGCACGCCTATGACCTGGATACCATCGCGGACCATCATATCGTTGTTAAGACAGCAGAAAACGGCGAGAAGTTCGTCACCCTGGACGGTCAGGAGCGCACCATGGACGAGGATGTGCTTATGATCTGCGACGGCGAGAAGGCCATCGGACTTGCCGGCATCATGGGCGGCGAGAACTCCATGATCACGGATAATGTACAGACCATGCTGTTCGAGGCGGCGTGCTTCGACGGGGTAAATATCCGTAAGTCCAGCAAGCGCGTGGGCTTAAGGACAGACGCTTCCGCCAAGTTCGAGAAGGGGCTGGACCCGAACAACGCGCAGGCAGCCATTGACCGCGCGTGCCAGCTTGTAGAAGAGATGGGAGCCGGCGAAGTGGTCGGAGGCATGGTAGATGTATACGGCAAGAAGAAAGAGCCGGTGAGAGTGCCTTTTGACGCGGATAAGATCAATGCGATGCTGGGCACAGACATTTCGGAAGAAGAGATGCTCGGTTACTTCAAGATGATCGATCTGGAGTATGACGCGGAGGCGAAGGAGGTCATCGCGCCGACCTTCCGCCACGACCTGTTCCGTCTTGCGGACCTTGCGGAGGAAGTGGCAAGATTCTATGGATATGACAACATCCCGACCACTCTTCCCACCGGAGAGGCGACCACAGGTAAGCTGTCCTTCAAGCTGCGGGTGGAGCAGGTGGCAAGAGATATCGCGGAGTTCTGCGGCTTCAGCCAGGGCATGACCTATTCCTTCGAAAGCCCGAAGGTATTTGACAAGCTTCTCATTCCGGCAGATTCCCCGCTGCGCAATGCGGTAGAGATCATGAACCCGCTGGGCGAGGATTATAGCATCATGAGGACGACCTCCTTAAACGGGATGCTTACCTCCCTTGCGACCAACTACAACCGCAGAAATAAGAACGTGCGCCTGTATGAGCAGGGCAACATTTACCTGCCCAAATCCCTCCCGCTTACCGAACTTCCGGAAGAGCGGATGCAGTTTACTCTGGGAATGTACGGAGAGGGAGACTTCTTCACATTAAAAGGCGTGGTGGAAGAGTTCTTTGAGAAGATTGGCATGAAGGAGAGAGAGAAATACGATCCCAATGCCGGCAAGACGTATCTCCATCCGGGACGCCAGGCGAATATCATCTACGACGGCAAGGTCGTGGGATATTTAGGAGAGGTGCACCCGGAAGTGGCTGATACTTACGGCATCGGCGAGCGCGCGTACATCGCGGTCATCGATATGCCCGAGATCCTGCCCTACGCGACATTTGACAGGAAATACACAGGCATCGCGAAGTATCCGTCTGTGACAAGGGATATCAGTATGGTCGTTCCGAAGAGCGTTCTTGTGGGACAGATCGAGGATGTCATCGAGAAGAAGGGCGGCGCGCATCTGGAGAGCTTCCGACTGTTCGACCTGTACGAGGGAGCGCAGATCAAGGAAGGCTTCAAGTCTGTGGCATACTCCATTGTATTCCGCGCGAAGGACCGCACACTTGAGGAGGCGGATGTGACCGCGGCAATGCAGAAGATCCTGAAAGGGCTCGAGGAGCTGGGGATTGAACTGAGACAATAATTGTGAAAAAAATGTGAACGGGGTCAGGCACCTTCCGGAAGGGGTCTGACCCCTTTAAGAAAAAACGACAGAATATTCAGATAATAGAGTGCTCTATTTATGTAGAAAGGATAATTTAGTGAAAACAAGTGATTTTTATTATGACCTTCCAGAAGAATTAATCGCTCAGGACCCATTAGAGGACCGTTCTTCCTCACGGCTGCTTGTCCTTGACAAGGAAACCGGGAAGACGGAGCATCATGTATTCCGTGACATTGCCGGCTATCTGACCCCCGGGGACTGCCTGGTGATCAATGACACGAAGGTCATTCCTGCGCGTCTGATCGGGGCAAAAGAAAAGACCGGGGCTAAGATCGAGGTGCTGCTCTTAAAGCGTGGCGCGGACGATGTGTGGGAAACACTGGTGAAGCCGGGCCGCAAGGCGAAACCGGGCACGCGGATCAGCTTCGGGGACGGGCTGCTTGTGGGTGAGGTTGTGGATATCGTGGAGGAAGGGAACCGGCTGATCCGCTTTTCGTATGAGGGGATCTTCGAGGAGATTCTGGACCAGTTAGGGCAGATGCCCCTGCCGCCATATATTACGCATCAGTTAAAGGATAAGGACCGTTATAATACGGTCTATGCGAAGAATTCCGGTTCTGCCGCTGCTCCAACAGCTGGACTTCATTTTACTCCGGAGCTGCTGGAGGAAATTCAACAGAAGGGCGTGGATATCGCCAGGGTGACCCTTCATGTGGGATTGGGGACGTTCCGCCCGGTGAAGGTGGATGATGTGGAGAACCACCATATGCATTCCGAGTTCTACATGATCAGCGGGGAGGCGGCGCAGAAGATCAACCGTGCCAAAGAAAACGGCGGGCGCGTCATCTGCGTGGGGACCACAAGCTGCCGCACCATTGAGTCCGCGGCGGATGAGAATGGGCGTTTAAGCGAATGCAGTGGATGGACGGAGATCTTCATTTATCCGGGCTATCAGTTCAAGATTCTGGACGCCCTGATCACCAATTTCCACCTGCCGGAATCCACACTGGTTATGCTGGTATCCGCTCTGGCAGGAAGAGAGCATGTGCTGGCGGCATATGAGGAAGCGGTGAAGGAGCGGTACCGGTTCTTTTCATTTGGAGACGCCATGTTTATCGTATAGGGCGGAACTAGAAAGACGAAATTCCTTCAGGTATAAACAGCTTGTTCCCGGTCATAAGATAGGTGTGATAAAACAGCAGGAGAGAAGCGGGTGTATTGCAGCGAAAAACAGCTCTTCTCTGTCTCATGCTCGGAGTGGTCCTTTCTTTTGCTGGGAGCTTTTCACGGCCGCTTCTGCGGGGGCAGTGCGCTGTGTATGGCCATGTATCTGCCGGGGAGGCGGAAGCAAAGGAAATGAATGAGGTCTATGGGCAGGCGCGGGATATCAAGAAAAAGAAAGATGCAGATACTCAGGATAAATTGGCGCTGCTTACAAACTTTGAGATCATCCGTCAGATGCCGGAGCTTCCCACCGGATGTGAGATCACGGCACTGACCATGATTCTGAACGACTATGGTTTCCATGTAGATAAGATGACCATGGCATCGGAATATCTGCCGAAAGTGCCTGCGGATTTTTATGAAGGGACAGACGGCAGGCTGTATGGACCTGATATGGAGGCGTATTTCGTAGGAGATCCGGCCTCCGGCGGATATATATGCGGCACAGGGGCGATTGTGTCCGCCGCGGAGGCGTTTCTGGAAGAAAGGGGCAGCAGCCTCAGGGCGGAAGACCTGACAGGGACAGATGCGAAGGATCTGTATCTCCTTGTGGATGAAGGGATACCAGTGCTGGTCTGGGTAACGATCGGCATGGAGGACCGGGACCAGGTGCAGGGATGGTATACGCAAGCCGGGGAGTGGATGGAATGGAGCAGAAACGATCACGGAGCTGTGCTCATCGGCTGTGAGAAGGAAACCGTCACTATCGCTGACCCTCTGTCCGGCCTGAGAGTATATGCGAGGGAAAGGTTTGAGCATGTATTTGCATCCAGGGGCTCCCAGTGTGTGGCACTTCTAGAGGAAGAATTCATTCCGAAAAAGTGACTGGGAAATGCAGAAATGAAAATACCGGGCCGGAAAAGACAGGAGTCATAATCCCCCGTGCAGGAGCATATGCTTTGAGCACGGGGGTGACTTTTTTGATCTATGTAGTGAAGAAGCAAGATACGCTGGAAGAAATTTCACGGCAGACGGGCGTGCCTGTGTGGAAAATCGTATATGATAACCAGCTTTTTGATAGAAACATCCTGGTTCCGGGGCAGGCACTTCTGCTTCTGATGCCGGGAGAGAGCGCCAGGCTTTCAGAGGGAAAAACGGTTGGCGGATACGCGTACCCTTTTATTGAACCGGAAATCCTCGGGCAGGCGTTCCCAGCCTTAAAGGAACTGCTTGTATTTTCCTATGGTTTTACCTTTGAGGGAAATCTCATCCCGCCGCCTCAGGACGATCTGTGGATGATTGAGACGGCGTGGGCCCGCGGGGCAGAGCCGCTGATGGTCCTTACGCCTTTTTCTGGAGGGGCGTTTAATAACCAGCTTGTGAAAGTGCTGGTTGAAAATGAGGAGATCCAGGAGAAGCTGATCAGCCAGATGCTTGTAACCGTGCGCGACAGGGGGTATGCGGGTGTTGATATTGATTTTGAATATATTCTGCCCGAGAACCGGACGCAGTATGTAGAATTTGTGGGCAAGGTCCGCCGGAGAATGAATGAATATGGATATCGTGTTTCCGTTGCCGCTGCCCCGAAAGTTTCGGATGATCAGAAGGGACTTCTCGTGGAGGGACTGGATTATGCCATGCTGGGGGAAAACGCGGATGCCATCTTTCTCATGACTTATGAATGGGGATATACCTACGGCCCCCCTATGGCGGTAGCTCCTCTGGATAAAGTGCGGCAGGTGGTGGAATATGCGGTGTCCAAAATCTCCCCTCGGAAGCTGGTGATGGGAATCCCAAATTATGGATATGACTGGCCTCTGCCCTATGAGCGGGGCATCACCCGGGCACGCACAGTAGGGAATGTGGAAGCAGTACAGACAGCGGCAGAATATGGCGCAGTCATCGAGTACGCGCCGATCGCGCAGTGCCCATGGTTCACCTACCGCCAGAATGGCATGGAACATGTGGTGTGGTTTGAGGATGTCAGGAGCATGGAAGCAAAATGGAACCTGGTAAATGAGTACGGTCTCGCGGGAGCCTGGTATTGGAATTTGATGCGGCCATTTCGTGCGAACTGGCTCATGCTTTCATAAATTCCTAAGATTTTATTCACGCCGCTTTTATAATTTTGTGCTATACTATCCATTTAGCAGGGAAATCGGTAACAGCGGCAGGGCTGGCAGTTTCCGCGAATTGACGACAGCGGGGCATAAAGATGAATTCATACAGAGAGAACAAAAGAAAAAAGAAAAAGACCGGACATGGCAGAACGGGAATGAGACCGGGAAAGCCTCGGAGAAAGCGGAAATGGAAACAATGGGCGCGAAAGATTGTCCGCAGGAAACCATACGCGGCAGCAGGACTTTTTTTTCTGGCAGCATTGACTGTGGCGGTGGGGGTGTATTCCTGTGTGTCAGGAAGAGGATATTACGTAGATGTAGACGCCTCAGAGCCTGAGATCGATGTGCAGCTTCTCGATGTCAATCCGTACTCCAGGCCGGGGATAGAGAGCGATGGAATCAACGGCGTGGTGATCCATTATACAGCGAATCCGGGGAGCACAGCCCAGGAGAACCGGGATTATTTTAACGGTCTTCAGTATTCGCAGGCTACAGAGGCCAGCAGCAATTTTATCGTGGGGCTTAAGGGTGAGATCATACAGTGCGTGCCCACCTGGGAAGTGGCGTATGCTTCCAATGAGCGCAACTTTGATACCGTGTCCATCGAGGTATGCCATCCGGATGAGTCGGGGGAATTTACGGACGAGACTTACCGTTCCCTTGTGCAGCTGACGGCCTGGCTGTGTGTGAAATTTGACCTGTCATCGGACGATGTGATCCGGCACTATGATGTGACGGGAAAGATCTGTCCGAAATATTTTGTGGACCATGAGGATGCGTGGGAAGACTTCAAGGAAAATGTGGGCGCCGCTATTGAGAAGACCCGGGAAGAAAACTAGAATAGGAAGTCTTCATCCTTGCGGTCAGCGGGGAAAGTTGTTATAATGGGATCGTTAAACCCGCATGTCCGCGGAAAATAAGTACCTGCGGCGGTGGGGAGAGAGGATGGAGGACGAAGATGAACGATCTGGAAATGTACCGTGAGCAGCTCGCGCTGTGCGACGACAAGATCATTGACGCGCTTGTGGAGAGAAATGCCATAATTGAGAAGATCATGGCATATAAAGAAAAATACGGAATGCCGATCCTGCAGCCTGCTCAGGAGGCGAAGCAGCAGAGAAGGCTGGATGAGAAGTTGAAAGACAATAAGTACCAGGAGGAGATCCAGGATGTCTTTCGGCGTATTTTAAGGAACAGCAGACGAATACAGGCAAGGAAGCTTTTCAACTATAATATCGTGCTGATTGGCTTTATGGGCGCGGGAAAATCTACAGTCTCAGACTACCTGAGCACCATGTTTGACATGAGGCTGGTAGAGATGGACCAGGAGATCTCCGAGCGCGAGGAGATGAGCATCCCGGATATTTTCGCCACATATGGTGAAGAATATTTCAGGAATCTGGAGACAAACCTGTTAAAGGAGCTGCAGACTGGAAAAAACTGCATTATATCCTGCGGCGGCGGTGTGGCGCTCAGGGAAGAAAATGTCAGAGAGATGAAGAAGAACGGCAGGGTTGTCCTGCTCACGGCCAGCCCGGAAACCATCTATGAGAGGGTGAAGGACAGCAGTGACAGGCCCATCCTGAAAGGAAATAATAACGTAGAATTTATCGCGGAACTGATGGAAAAACGCAGAGAGAAATACGAGACCGCAGCCGATGTTGTCATCCAGACAGACGGCAGGACGGTCCTGCAGATTTCGGAAGAACTGCTCACAAAGCTGGCGGAGTTGGATAAAAAGTAATGTTTGAGAAATTTTTCCCGGATGAGTACGTGGCGTCCACGTATATCATCCCATTTGAAAAACTGTATGAGGAAGGTTACAGAGGTGTCATTTTTGACATTGACAATACATTGGTGCCCCACGGGGCTCCTGCGGATGAACGGGCGCGGAAACTGTTCAAGAGGCTTGCGGACATCGGATTCTCGTCCTGCCTCATCTCCAATAACCAGGAGCCGAGGGTGAAGATGTTTAACCGTGACATTGGGACAAATTATATCTATAATGCCCATAAACCGTCTACAAAAAATTATATCCGGGCTATGGAGATCATGGGGACGGACAAGTCCGATACCGTGTTCGTGGGAGATCAGCTGTTCACAGATGTGTGGGGCGCGAAACGGGCAGGTATCCACAATATTCTGGTGCGCCCCATTCACCCGAAAGAGGAGATTCAGATCGTGCTTAAACGGTATCTTGAGAAGATTGTGCTCCATTTCTATAAAAAAAGATTGAAAAATAGCAAAAATTAGTATAGAATCTAGAGATAGAGCGTCTGCTCAGATGCACGATTGAAGGAGGAAGACAAATGGTCGCAGCAGGAGATTTTAAGAACGGCATTACCGTAGAGATTGATGGAAATATTTATCAGATTTTAGAATTCCAGCATGTAAAACCTGGAAAAGGTGCAGCGTTCGTAAGAACAAAGTTAAAAAATATTATCAGCGGCGGCGTGGTTGAGAAGACATTCCGCCCGACTGAGAAGTTTGAGAATGCCCATATTGACAGAAAGGATATGCAGTACCTTTATCAGGACGGCGATCTGTACAATTTCATGGATGTGGAGACATATGACCAGATCGCGTTGAATTCAGACGTGGTAGGGGATGCGCTGAAATTTGTGAAAGAGAACGAGACAGTTAAGATCTGCTCACACAAAGGAAATGTATTCTCTGTTGAGCCGCCGCTTTTCGTTGAGCTGGCGATTACAGAGACAGAGCCCGGATTTAAAGGGGATACAGCCCAGGGAGCTACAAAGCCCGCGACTGTTGAAACAGGCGCGACGGTTATGGTGCCGCTGTTCTGCGAGACAGGGGATGTGCTGAAGATTGATACCCGTACAGGAGAGTATCTGTCAAGAGTATAAGCACGATAAAAATATACAAAAAGTTGATAAGAAAGGATGTGTCGCTTTGTGCGGTACATCCTTTTTCTTATGAAGAGGCGGGAAGCAAGAGGGAAAACTGCAAGAAATTTGAGCTCTGTATTTCGTAAAACCTGCCTCATTGATTTCTGCTGGCACCCCGGCTATAATCAAGATCACATAATATAGTTCAGATGAATGTATCTAATTCAAGCGGTATATTTCATACCGGATTCCTCATTTAATGAAAGATGGTTCCCGTTAAGGAAGGAGAAGAATGAATTACAGGGAATTTACAGACGCAGTGGAAAAGGAAATGAATCAGAAGATGACAGGGGGTGTTAAGGTAAGCCTTCATACAGCAGTAAAAAATAATGGAAAAGAACGTGTGGGTGTTCTGATCGAGACACCGGGCATTAATATCTCTCCCACGATTTACCTGGAAGAATACTATGAAAGTTATCGGAAGGGCAGGAAGTTTGCGCAGATTGTGGATGAGATTATCAATTTTTACAACAGTATTAAAAAAGATCAATCATGGGACTGCGAAGGACTGCGAAATTATGAAAATGTCAGGGAGCGGGTTGTTTTCAAGCTGGTGAATACGGCGAAGAACCGGAAGTTTTTAAACACAGTGCCTCACCGTACATTTATGGATCTCTCCATTGTATTCTACGTGCTGCTTGGGGCAGCTGATAATGGGACCGCGGCATTGGCTGTGTCCGACAGTCATGCGGAGCAGTGGAAAGTCTGTGCGGATGCTCTCTGGACGGATGCGGTGCGCAATGTCAGGAAACTTCTGCCGGCAGAGTTTGTCACTATGAATTATGCGCTTAAGCAGATGCTGAGAGAACACGCGGGACAGGAAGCGCCTGAGGAGAGGGAAAATCTGCTCCTGGAGCATGCAGGGGAGAGGGACAACATGTATATCCTTTCCAACAGCCTCAGAAGCTATGGGGCGGCATGTATGGCATACCCGCATATCCTTGAGATGATCGGGGAGATTCTTCGGACAGATTACTATGTTCTTCCGAGCAGTGTACATGAGGTGATTATTGTGCCGTATTCTGCGGGGCTTGACAGCAGGGAGCTGGATGAGATGGTGCAGGAGATCAATATCACTCAGGTGGCGGAAGAAGAAGTTCTGAGCAGCCATGCGTATCTGTATCAGAGAAGTACAGGCACGCTCTGCAGCGGAAATAGGAAGCAGGCGGGGAGGGTGACAGGATGAAGAGACTGACGAAGAGAAGTGGGACAGCTTTTATTGTGGCCGCGTTGTTTTTTTATCTGCTGTTAAGGACCGTGTATCCTGCGGACGCGGCCGGCGCGGGTGAGACTGTGGAACTGACCGTGGGCAGAAAGATTTATTATGGGACATACGCCACGAATTATTTTGATGTGGGCGGAAAAGCGGCTTACTGCCTTGAACCGCTCAAGGATACGCCGGGCTCCGGACGCTATTCGGTACAGCCCCTGGAGAGAGGTTCGGTGAGAAAAGGGCTCTACTACGCGTACGGCGGGCCGGGATATTCCGTGTACCGGGAACGCTTCGGAAGTTTCGGGACCGGGGGAGGAGACAGACAGGATGAAGAATATTGGATGAGCCATTGTATTCTGTCCTATCTCTATCTGGGAAATGACTCTGCATTTACGGGTCTTGGCAGCAGTACCATAAAGGCTCTGAAGGAGGACGCGGAACAGATCTTAAGCCTGCCGGAACCGCCGGAAGCATTTTACGCGTTTTTGTTCAACATAGGCGGGAAGGGACAGGTGATGGGAGGAAGCGGAAACGACAGGACGGGAGGACTTCGGATCGTGAAACGTTCGAACCGGCCGGAGTGGACTGCTGACAATCCATGCTATTCTCTGGAAGGCGCGGTGTTCGGGGTATACAGGCAGGGAGAGGCGGAGCCTGCATGGACTGTGACTACAGACGTGAATGGATGCGGTGAAATATCGGACATCCCAATTGGCACATACGAGATCGCGGAGCTGGAAAGCCCCAGGGGATTCGCGGGCAGCAGACAGCGGCAGGAGATCCGTGTGGAGGAAGGGACTCCATATGTGTACCAGTTCGTGAATCAGGCACAGTATTATCCGATGCAGATGCTGCTGAGTAAGGCAGACGCGGAAACCGGCCTGGGGGAGCCTCAGCGGGCGGCATCTTTTGAAGGGGCGGAATTCACAGTGAATTATTATGCAGGGCACTATGATTCTGTGCCGGAGGGCCCAGGGACCGTCCCGGAGCGGACATGGACACTGCGGACCAATGCCAGAGGCGAACTTTGGTTTACAGAAGAATGCAGAGTCAGCGGCGATGAATTTTATCAAAATGATGCCGGTGAGAATGTGCTTCCGCTTGGGACGGTCACCGTCCAGGAGGTGAAAGCCCCGGAAGGATACCTGCTCAATGATACGGTCTATGTAGAAAAAGTTCAGGCGCAGGGGAGCGGGGAGACGGACACCATCTATCATCTGCCGGAAGTACCGGAGCAGGTGATACGTGGAGATCTCCAGATCGTGAAGTTCGGGGAGGACGAGAATGAAGAGGAAGACCAGAAGACATCCCTTGAGGGGATTGTTTTTACCGTGACTTCAAAGACAACAGGAGAGCAGATTCAGATTGTGACAGACGAAAACGGATATGCCTCTACAGAGGGAGTGGAAGAGGGAAAAGGCGGTCTGATCTTTGACACGTATTTGGTGAGCGAAGAAAACGCGCCGGAAGGATTCGTGGCTGTGGACGACTTTGAGATTACTATATCCGAAGAGGGACAGAGGCTCTCCTATATTCTTGAGGATAAGCGGGTATTTTCACCGGTGCGCCTGGTAAAGAAAGACGCGGACAGCGGCGAGGTGATTCCCGCCGCGGGGACGGAGTTCCAGCTGTTGGATGAGGAGAGAAATCCCATTTCCATGAATGTACATTATCCACAGGAGACAGTACACAGTACGTTTCAGACAGATGAAAGCGGAAGTTTTATCCTGCCGGAAAGGCTGAGTGCGGGGATCTACTATTTCCAGGAGATACAGGCACCGGAGGGTTATGTAATCAGCAGAGAACCGGTCAGGTTCGAAATCACCGAGGACCATGAATGGGGCGACCCGTTCGTGATAGAATTTACCGACAGGCCGGTCATGGGACAGATCTGCATTAAAAAGACAGACAGCGTGACAGGGCAGGGCGTTGGCGGCGCCAAATTCGAAATATGGACAAAGGAAGACATCCTGACCCCTGCGGGAAATATCCGTATGCCTGCCGGAAGCCTGGCGGGGGTGATCGTTACCGGGGAGGATGGCAGCGGGCGCTTGGACAGCCTGTACCTCGGGAAATACGAGATCCGCGAGATCGAACAGCCGCCGGGATATGTGCTCGCTGAAGAGGGCTGTGAGGTGGAATTACAATATAAAGACCAGGAAACCGAGCTTGTGACTGTAAATCTGGAGCTTCCAAACCAGCCTACAGAGGTAATCCTGCGCAAGACGGAGGAAGGTACGGAAAATGAACTGGAGGGAGTAGAATTCTCTGTCTGGACAAAAACTGAGACAGGGGATGCGGCAGATGAAAAGCGCTGTGTGACGGACGAAGAAGGACGGATTGTGCTGAGATATCTCACACCAGGTACATACTGTGTCCGGGAAACAGAGCCCCTTCCCGGCTACCTGGGACATGATGCGGTGTGGGAATTTACAGTTGATACAACCGGGAGGATTGACGGGGAAGACCGCATGGAATATAAGATCGAAAATCAGAAAACCCGGATCAGCGGTACGCGCGCCCTGTGGAAAGAAAGTGGGACAAAGGAGATCTATGCCGGGGAAGACCAAGTGATTGTAGATACGGTGAGTCTTGAGAATCTGAAAGCAGGGCAGGAATATATACTCAGGGGCGTGCTGGCAGACGCTGATACAGGGGAACCGCTTGAGAAAGATTTCAGCCCCGCGCCCATAGAGAAGAGATTCACAGCAGAAAGCGCGTCCCAGGATATTCGGATGGAATTTACACTGGATTCTGCCCGGGTTGAGGAGAAGAGAATCGTAGTATTTGAATCGCTCTACATTGGGGATATTCTGATCTTTACCCACAGTGATCCGGACGACGGAGAGCAGACCGTTTCAATCATGGCAAGACCAGAGACTGCTGCCCCCACGGGGGATTCCCCGGAAAACGGATATGCCGCGGCTGTATCTGCGGCAGTCTTGTCCTTGGGAGCTTGCTTTTTTATCTGTTTCAGGAAATCAGGGAAAAGAAGGCGGAAAAAACAGTCGAAAGTCAGCTGATCAAACGGGATAAGGCAGAATAAGATAGGGAAGAACGGCAATAAAATGCTTTACTTTTGAATCGATTTGTGCTAGGATAATTAAGGCTGTTCAAGAAAGAGAATTTTTCTTGAACAGACCGGAATGCGTCTGTAGCTCAGTGGATAGAGCAATGCCCTCCGGAGGCATGTGCGACGGTTCGACTCCGTTCAGACGCTGAAAAAAGGAACTGCGCAGGCAGTTCCTTTTTTGCGTCTTGAAAGCATTTTAAATACCTTTTATCTCCATAAACTATTTTATCAAATCAGGCTGAGCTTATTCTTCATCATATAGTGAACAGCCGCATACTGGGCGATGCTCAGAGTTAAGGAAAATACAATGTTCGGAACCAGCATATAGAACATGTTGTCCGCTGCGGTTCCTGCTTTCGAACCATAGAAGTTAAACAGACCAAATGCCGCCATGATGATAAACGTGGCAATCTGAATGACAAAGCTGGTGATAAAATATATGGCAATGGCACCCAGCACACGATGTCCCGGGAACAGCTGCCCCATACAGATACTGAAATAGATCATCAGTATGCTGCTGATACACCCGATTACACTAAACAGCAGAATATAAAGTGAAAAAGAGGTGATTGACATGCCAAGTTCTTCTGTGACTTCGGAAGCGATGGAGGCATAAGCTTCTGCCACATTCCTGCCGGTTACCAGGATAAGGAGTCCCGCGGAAATGACGCAGATGTCGATCACCATAAAGAGGTACCCGGAGATCAGCTTCGCCCAGAGGTGTTTGACAGCAGAGACAGGAAGTGTCCAGCTCAAATAGCCCTCCCGTCCGAAAAGGTTCCGGTAGAACCGGAATGTGATCAGCAGGAGTGTACAGAAACTAAGCGCTGTCACCAGAAAAACGCCGAGGGTGAACACGATTGTAATGGGGGCTAAAAGGGTTTTTGCCGGAGCTCCAAAATCCAGCCGGTTCATGAAAAAAATCCGTCCGGCGCCGCACAGCAGCAGGAAGATAACATGGAGCAGGACAAATATTTTTCCCGATGACTTTAAGTCATATTTAATCAGTTTACCTAGCATTTGAATACCTCCCGGAATAAAGCATCCACTGATTTCCCATACTGTGTCCTGATCTCGTCCACAGAGGCATTGAGCGCGAGCTGGCCGCCTTTTAAGAAAATGACCCGGTCAAGGACATTCTCAATATCAGAGATCAGATGTGTGGACACAAGTACTGTGGCGTTTTCATCATAATTTGTGAGGATCGTGCGAAGGATATATTCCCTGGCTGCCGGGTCCACTCCCCCGATCGGCTCGTCCAGGATATAGAGATCCGCGACTCTGCTCATGACAAGTACAAGCTGGACTTTTTCTTTCGTCCCTTTTGAGAGGGAAGACAGGCGGGACTGCCTGTCGATCTCAAGGGAGTCCAGCATCCCGGAGGCGCGCTCCATGCTGAAATTGTCATAAAAGGCTTCATAATATGACAGAATCTCTTTCACCCTCATATGTTCGTTTAAAAAACTGCGGTCAGGAAGGTAGGACACGATCTTCTTTGTATCCGCGCATGGGGAAAGACCGTTAATCATAATGTGGCCGTCTGTGGGCACAAGCAGACCGTTGGCAAGTTTGATCAGCGTCGTCTTGCCGCTCCCGTTGGGCCCGAGAAGACCGGCGATCTGCCCGCGCTCAAGAGACAGGGTCAGATCAGAAAGCGCGTAAAAGTTCCCGTATTTTTTCGTTAGTCTCTGACATTCAAGAATCGGCCTCATTGTTTTCCCCTCCTAAAGCTGTCTTTATCATATCCAGTGTCTCTCTGCTGTTAAATCCCAGATGGCGCATCTGCTCTAAAAAGCTGTCCATATACCCTTCTGCCAGTTCGCTTCTTGTTTTTTTCAGCAGGGCTTCGTCATCTGTGATAAAGCGTCCGCTTGTCCTGTGAGAATACACCAGCCCGCTGTGCTCCAGTTCGGAGAGTGCCTTCTGCATGGTGTTTGGATTCACTGCGGCATCCAGGGCAAGGTCACGGACGGAAGGGAGCTTCTCTCCCGGACGATAGACACCGGAGATGATGTCGTGTTGGATCCGCTCCATCAATTGAAGATAAATAGGGCGGCTGTCGTCTAAATTCCACGGCATTCGATCATCTCACTTTCTGTTTTAAAGGGACCGCCTGCGGCGGTCCCTTACAGGGCGCGGGATATCCCGCGCCCTGTAACTGTATTATCTAGATAATACAATAATATGTTGTTAAACCTAAAATGTCAAGCGCCACGCGGAGATTTTCTTTTTTTATTACTTATTTACTTTGACTGCTTTTCACTGCTGTTCGTGATCTTTTATAATCTTTTCTTTCAGTGCGGGGTCAAATACGCCCTCTCGCAGCATTTTGATCTCGTACTTATACGGAGCGTAAGACTTTTTCGGATTTACAGGGGAGGGAACATAAGGCGTTTCCAGTATTTTCGGGATATTCTCAAAATCCGGATGCCGTACAATATAGTTGAGGGCGTCAAAGCCGATCTGCCCGAACCCGATGTTTTCATGCCGGTCCTTAGCGGCACCGGGGACATTCTTGCTGTCATTGATGTGGAATACTGCAATCTGCTCTTTCCCGATGGTCCGGTCAAATTCCTCTATGACATCGTCAAAATGGCGGATAATGTCATAGCCGCTGTCGCTGGTATGGCAGGTGTCAAAACACACTCTCAGTTTCTCGTTATGAGTGACGCCATCGTAGATCCGCGCCAGTTCCTCAAAGGACCTGCCGATCTCAGAACCCTTTCCCGCCATTGTCTCAAGTGCGATGAAACAATCGGTATCTGCCCGGAGCACTTCGTTGAGCCCCTTGATAATCTGCGTTGTTCCGGTATTAACCCCTTCGCCCACATGGGCCCCGGGGTGGAGGATGAGGGTGTGGCTGCGGCAGCTTACCGTACGCTCGATCTCTTTTGCGAGGAATTCGACAGCAAGAGAAAATGTTTCCGGCTTTACGGCATTCCCCAGATTGATAATGTAAGGCGCGTGTACAATAATCTGGCTGATTCCGTGCTCCTTCATATAGTCCCAGGCCGGTGCGATATTCAGCTCGCTTATGTCCTTCCTCCTTGTATTCTGGGGCGCGCCTGTATAGAACATAAATGTATCCGCTCCGTAAGAGACCGCCTCCTTCGCGGAGCCCAGCAGCATCTCTCTGCCGCTCATGCCCACATGTGAACCTAATATCATAATAAAAACTCCTTTACAAAATAATACCCATTATAAATAAAGAGAAGAGGAAAAACAAGAGAGGAAATCTAGATTTGCCGGGGGAGACGATTCTAAATGAATGGGTCCGAAAACAGTAAGGATTTTCTGGGACGTATTCGTGGAGAGGGGCGGGGCAGATCAGGTTCCGCTCCATGATTTGGGAAAGATCTAAAAGGAAGGACACACGGCTAAAAGCAATTGACCGGCGGAAGATTCGGCTTACGCCTCAGGCATCCGCCGGTCAATTAACGCCGCGCGTCCTTCCTTTAAGACTTTCCGGCAAATCATTCCAAGTCGCCTGCTCCGCCCCGCCCCTCTCCACGAAAGGTACTCGAAATGGGTGCTGTTTTCTGAGCGCATCCGATTAGAAAACGCCTCCCCGCAGACAAATGCAGGATTTCAAAAGAGGACGAAGGGGAGCGCAATGGGAGACACCAGGAACTGTACCGGTTGCGGAACAGATGGAGTTCCCTTTCACCTTCCGGCTCTGGTACAGCTCTTTTTCTCCAGTTACGTTCCCTCCTCATCTTCTCTTGAAATCCTGCATATGTCGGGAAGACGCCTGCTGTCTTGAGTAAATCGAGAAAACAGCGGAGCCGAAGCCATCCGCACCCCGCGCAGAATACGTCTTCGACACCCCGCTCCGAAGTTTTCGTCCGATTTACCGCTGACCATTACGAGTCTCTCCCCGGCAAATCCAGATTTCACATCCCTAAGACCTTCCGCGTCAGTTTTCTTTCATCTTCCCCGGCGTTTCTATAGTGTGTGATGATATCGATTTCTTCTGATGTGAGATATACGGTGTCCGCGCTGGCGATAATTCTTCCGGTAAAATACGGTCCGGGTGCCTCGTTTATGATTCCGTCTTTTGTGCATGCCTGAGTGAGCAGCTGTTCCAGAGTGACCTCATAGATATCCGCGATACGGATGAGCATATCGATATCAGGAATGCGCTTGCCTGTCTCATAATTCGAGTATGCCTGGCGGGAGATATTAAGTTTCTCGCCGATCTGCGCCTGTGTGTAGTTGTGGTCGTTTCTGAGTCTGCGCAGATTCGCTGCGAGCTGAATATTAGACACCGGCATACCTCCATTTACAAGGAATTGTTAAAATGACTGCATAATTTATTCATCCATTATATCAATTTTCCCTGTAAATAAAGTGATATGCAACGAAACGAGGAATTGTGTATAGAGGCAACAAATCGTTGCTTTTTCTGAACCTATTTCTTGCTGAGTGTACTGTTATGATACAAAGGGGAAGCGGTGACATCTTCCCCAAGCCAATCGGGCGCAATGTAAGACCGGGCGGCGTCCTCATCAGGAAATTCGATCTCTGTCAGTACAAGCGGAGCCAGGTCTCCCTCAAAGATGTCCAGCTCTAAAGTGAGATCCCCTTCTAAGGGGATGACATACCGTTTTTTTGTAATGATCCGCCCATCGGTTTTAGCGATCAGATGGCGGTAACTGTCTTTGGTGAGAGGAAGGTTGTATTCTTCCCTGACCATAAGGCCTTTTGATTTATATGTGAGGAAATAACTGTCATGATCCCGGCGTACCCGCACGACGGGGTCTGTGCAGAGATAGCCCTGTTCGATCTGGCGGAAAGGATAATCCTCCGGGTGGAATGGCAGCCGTTTTAAATCCGTTAGAAATTTTCGTTCGATTTCCATGAAATGATGCACCTCCGTAATCATGTGTCTGTAGTTCCAATTATAGAACATTCCAATGAGGCGCGCTACCCTGAATTTAGGAGTGAAAATGGGGATGATGAGCGGTGTGGGAAGAGGACGCGTTGCATTCAGCCCTTATGTCTGGTAAACTGGACATAGAGTGTTCGGACGTGTCTGGGGCGGAGGGAAGCGGAACATTAAGCGGACTCCAGGCACCCATAACGGCTGAAACAAAGAGATTTGATCATATCTGGAGAGGAAAGGAAGGAAAGAAGATGAAGAAAGTCTGCGTGTTTCTTGCTGATGGTTTTGAGGAGATTGAGGGCCTGACGGTGGTGGATATTCTGCGGAGAGCCGGTGTTGAGACGGAGATGGTGTCCATAATGGGGAGAAAAGAGATCCAGGGCGCGCATGGGATCGTTGTGGAGGCGGACAGCCTGTTTGAGGAAGCTTCTATGGCCGAAGCTGATCTGCTGGTTCTTCCGGGCGGCATGCCGGGGACACTGCATCTGAAGGCGCATGAGGGACTGAGAAAGATGCTGTGCGATTTTGACAGAGAGGGGAAGCCGATTGCGGCGATCTGCGCGGCGCCCAGCATTCTGAGCGGACTTGGAATGTTAAAAGGAAGAAAAGCATGTGCGTACCCGTCTTTTGAGGAAGAGCTGGACTGTGCGCAGGTACTGAGGGAACCCGTAGTGACAGACGGACATATTACGACAGGACGGGGGATGGGCGCCGCAATTCCGTTCGCGCTGAAGCTGACTGTCCTCCTCTGTGGAGAAAAGAAAGCAGAGGAGATCCGGGAAGCGATTGTATATGCAGTTTGATTTTTCGGCTTAACATATTTAAAAAATCCCTTATTTTCTGAGATTTTTTTTAACGATCATTTTACGGTCTGCCCTGAATATGTTTAACACACATGCCGTATATTGAGTCTGCACACAGGTGGCGGGGAGTTCGCTGCGCCTGATGGAGGCAGACAGACATTGGGAAGCATTCCTGAGCGATTGTGTGTACAAACAATACGAGGAGATCCGAAACGGGAAGAGATTTCGGAGAAAGGGGACAAAATGAATTGTGTGAAAAGGAACGGGAAGCACATAAGGATCATTTCTGCGCTGCTGAGCCTGTTGCTGCTGATTCTTGTGGCAGCGCCGGGCATGACAGTATCGGCGGCTCCGGAGATCGTGGGGAAAGGAACGGTCGGGCTGACATTTGGCGGACAGACGTCTGTATTGTGCGGGGAAACAATCTCCGGTACCGTATATTCTTATGATATCGGCGGAACGGATGCGGTCAGCATGAGCCTTACTTACGATGCTTCCGCATTTAAAAAGCTGGAAGTAAAGCCGGCTGACGGAGTGACCGTACTGGCATCGGAGGAAAACGACAATCAGGTAAATATGGTACTTATGGTAGATCCGGAGACAACGGATTACTCCAAACTTCTTACTGTAACTGCAGCAGCGGGAGATACGGAAGCGGTTGGAGCAATTTCGATCTCAGCGTGTGAAGCGGCAAAAGAAGGAAACACGGTTGCCATTACGATCGCGCAGGACGATAATACGATCTCTGTGGTCAGTGATGAGCTCATCGAGGAATTTACCATTGAGACACTGTCCAAAGCGATGACATACTTCATGGTGGATTCAACCAATGCAAAATGGGCAGAGGCGGCAAAATACGATATGGATGAGAATGAGGTTATTAATTTGAATGACTTTGTCAAGATCGCCAACGCGATTCTGGATTCCCAGAGAATCGGAAAGCTTCAGTTCGGTGAAGATGGCAGATTTAAGATTATGCAGATCTCAGATATCCAGGACTATGTAAATGACAGCAAGCCCAGCCTGAATGAGAAAACAACAGCTTTGATCAACGCGGCCCTTGACGCGGAAGCACCGGATCTGGTTGTGATCACCGGGGATCAGATCGGCGGAAATATGAATGGTGACCAGGTACAGAGCCTGATCGACCAGATCGCGCAGCCATTCGAGGAGCGGCAGATCCCGTGGCTTGTAACCTTCGGCAACCATGACGAAGATGCTGTGACAGCGCTGAATGAGGGATGGAACAAGATCAAACAGCTTTCTTACTACCGCAGCTTTCAGTACAATATAAACCGCGCAAGCATGAGCGGCGTGCAGGGATATACATCAAACGGCAAAAATACGATCGCTGTAGGCGATATGTATCAGCTGATCTATGATAAGGAGGGCAAGAATCCGATTTATAATATCTGGGCGCTGGATTCAAACCGCTATGAGGACTCCGGAACAGGAATCGGCGGCTACGACTGGATTCGTACAGGACAGATTCAGTGGTACACGGACACTTCCAAGATGCTTGAGGCAAAATACGGAGAGAAGATCAACTCTCTGATGTTCTTCCACATTCCGACCCCGGAATGGAGCGACATGTGGGACAATAAAGACAAGTTCAATGTTGTCGGGGAGAAAAATGAAGAAGAGTGCCCGCCGAATATTAACAGCGGCATGTTCACCGCTGCTCTTGAGAGAGGCGACGTGAGAGGAATGTTCGTGGGACATGACCATGTGAACAATTATACCGGTAACTACTATGGCATTCAGCTCGGGTATGACGCGAATGCAGGTTATCAGACATACGGCCTCGGCGGTGCGGACAACGACCGTCTGAGGGGAGTGAGGGTGTTTGAACTGGATGAAAACAATCTGGAGACCTTCACAACAAGAATGGTTACCGCGAATGACCTTGGCGTAAACCAGTAACTGTAAACATGTTCTGTCTGCACAAACTCCCCGCAGAGATCCAAATCTGCGGGGAGCCATATCATTGAACGAACTGGGAGGGTACACATGAGAAAACTATCAGGGCTGGTGCTGACATGTATGATTCTTGCCGGATTAAGTAAACCGATCTATGCCGCGGAGGAGACCGCGGGGCAGAATGCAGATGCTGTTACAGAGAGCGAAACACAGCTGGAGTGTCAATTTTCCGAGCCTGAGATTCATAAAAAAGCTGCCCATGCGGAGTATACGGTGGCAGTCAGCGTCAGTGGGGCAGATCAGGCAGAGGGATATGAAATTCATGTAAAATCAGAAAATGAAGACGATATTGTCATTGAAAATAAAGCAGGCGGAAACGCCACGGAAAATGTGTATAAAGACGGTGTTATGTATTTTGCCGTTATGTCAGGGAAACTGACAGGGGAGGAGATTGAGCTGTGTGAGATTACCGTAAAACTCCCTTACGGCGCACAGGGAGACAGCCGTGTGCTGGAGATACCGGAGATTCAGGTAGTGACCAGCGTGGCGGCGGAGGAGATCGAGAAGACCGGACCGTATGAGGTGGAGCTTCCTGAGGTGAAAGCGCCATTCTACGCGTCGATCTGGTTTTACGCGGCCATAGCGGCTGTGGTTCTGGCGGGGGGCGTCGTCATCTGGAAGAACTGGAAGAAAAAGAAAAGGGTCGTAAAGAGAGCAGCTTCATAGAACTGCCAGGAAGACCGGGGCTTTTAAGAAAGGCTGCGGTCTTTTTTCCTGTCCTGGCATGCGCGAGTTCCCGGCAGAGGGAATGGAATGAACAAAAACAGCCGGAAACAGGCGAAAATATTAAAAAATACTGGAAATATGGGTGTCTGTGTGCTATACTGTTTCAATGACTGCAAATGCCCTCTTATAACAGGAGAGGTTCTATGATTTTGCGCATGCAAGGAGGAAAAAAATGAGTTTACAGGTAGAAAAATTAGAACATAATATGGCGAAGCTGACGATTGAGGTGTCAGCAGAAGATGTGGAGAAGGCGCTCCAGGCAGCATACTTAAAGGAACGCAGCAGGATCAGCCTTCCGGGATTCCGCAAGGGCAAGGTGCCGCGTCAGATGATCGAGAAGATGTACGGACCGGAAGTGTTCTATGATGAAGCTGCAAATCATATGATATCAGAGGCATATGGAAAAGCATACGACGAGTGTGAGCTTGACATTGTATCCCAGCCGAAGGTGGAGATCACACAGCTGGAAAAAGGGAAACCGTTTATTTTTACAGCTGAGGTCGCAGTGAAGCCGGAAGTTACATTGGGTGAATACAAAGGGCTGAAAGTGGATAAAGTCTCTACGAGAGTTACACAAAAAGAAGTGGATGAAGAGATCGACAAAGAGCGCGAGCGCAATGCAAGGACAGTGGAAGTTACAGACCGCGCGGTTCAGGACAAGGATCAGGTTGTCCTTGATTTCGAAGGGTTTGTAGACGGTGAGGCATTCGAGGGCGGCAGAGGCGAGAAGTACCCCCTGACCATCGGTTCCGGCTCATTCATTCCGGGCTTTGAAGAGCAGCTGATCGGCGCTGAGATTGGAAAAGAAGTGGAAGTGAATGTGACCTTCCCGGAGGAGTACCAGGCAGAAGAACTGGCTGGGAAGGCAGCGGTATTTAAGTGTACTGTCCATGAGATCAAGGCCAAAGAGATTCCGGAGCTGGATGACGAGTTTGTGTCAGATGTTTCCGAAGAGAGCGAGACTGTGGATGCGTACAAGGCCGAGGTAAAGGCAAAAATCAAAGAGCGCAAGGAGCGCGAAGGAAAGCAGAAGAGAGAGGACCAGTCTGTGGAGCAGGCTGTGGCAAATGCGCAGATCGATATCCCGGAGCCGATGATCGACCTTCAGACAAAGCAGATGGCGGATGATTTCGCGCGCCGTATCATGCAGCAGGGAATGAGCCTTGAGCAGTATTTCCAGTTCACAGGACTGTCTGAAGAGAAGATGATGGAAGAGTTCCGTCCGCAGGCTGAGAAGCGCATCCGCACAAGACTTGTGCTGGAGGCGGTTGTCGCGGCAGAGAATATTGAAGTGTCCGATGAACGTCTGGACGAGGAGCTGAAGAAGATGGCAGAATCCTACCAGATGGAGGTTGAGAAACTCAAAGAATTCATGGGCGACAACGAGAAGAAGCAGATGAAAGAGGATATTGCGGTTCAGGAGGCAGTGACACTGATCGCAGACGCGGCAGTAGAAGGTTAATCCAGGCTGTAAGGAGGTGTGCCGCAGGCACACCTCTTGTCAGACTTGGAAGAATAGAGAAAGCTGAGAATAGAAGAAGCCTGCGGCAGGACAGAGCAGGCAGAAAGGGGTATAAGAGATGAGTTTAGTACCTTATGTCATTGAACAGACGAGCAGAGGAGAGCGCTCATATGATATTTATTCAAGACTATTAAAGGAAAGGATCATTTTCCTCGGGGAAGAGGTAAATGATGTGTCAGCCAGCGTGGTTGTCGCGCAGCTTCTTTTCCTGGAGGCGGATGACCCGGATAAGGATATCCAGCTTTATATCAACAGCCCGGGAGGTTCTGTGACGGCAGGACTTGCCATCTATGATACGATGCGGTATATCAAGTGCGACGTATCCACCGTGTGCATCGGCATGGCTGCGAGCATGGGAGCGTTCCTGCTCGCGGGCGGAAAGAAGGGAAAGAGATTCGCGCTGCCCAACGCGGAGATTATGATCCACCAGCCTTCAGGCGGAGCACAGGGGCAGGCCACAGAGATTCAGATCGCGGCGGAGCATATCCTCCGCACGAAGCAGAGATTAAATGAAATCCTGGCGGCAAACACAGGACAGGATCTTGAGACGATTAAGGCTGACACAGAGCGGGATAATTTCATGTCCGCGGAAGAGGCGAAGGCATACGGCCTGATCGACCAAGTGATCGTGAACCACTAATTATTGTATGAGGTGACTTTATATGGCAGGGAAAATGACAGACGATATCGTAAGATGCTCTTTCTGCAATAAAACGCAGGCTCAGGTAAGAAAGCTGATCGCGGGACCGAACGGCACATATATCTGTGACGAGTGTATCGGTATCTGCTCGGAGATCATAGAAGAAGAGCTGGACTACAATGAGAGAGAAGTATTTGACGACATCAATCTTCTGACGCCGGAAGAGATGAAGGCGTTTCTGGATGATTATGTAATCGGCCAGGATGAGGCAAAGAAAGTGCTCTCCGTCGCAGTCTACAACCATTACAAAAGAATCATGGCGGAGCAGGATCTGGGGGTGGAACTCCAGAAGAGCAACATTCTGATGCTGGGTCCTACCGGATGCGGGAAAACCCTTCTTGCGCAGACCCTTGCGAAGATCCTGAATGTTCCGTTCGCGATCGCGGACGCAACGGCGCTGACCGAGGCGGGATATGTGGGCGAGGATGTAGAAAATATCCTGCTCAAGGTCATCCAGGCGGCAGACGGTGATATTGAGCGCGCGGAGCATGGGATCATCTATATCGATGAGATTGACAAGATCACGAGAAAGTCTGAGAACCCGTCCATCACCCGGGATGTGTCCGGCGAAGGCGTGCAGCAGGCGCTTCTGAAAATCATCGAGGGTACTGTGGCGTCCGTGCCGCCCCAGGGAGGGCGCAAGCACCCGCACCAGGAGCTGATTCAGATAGATACGACGAATATTCTGTTTATCTGCGGAGGCGCGTTTGAAGGGATTGACAAGATCATAGAGACACGTCTTGACAGGAAGTCCATTGGCTTTAACGCGGAGATTGCTGCCAAGCACGAGTATGACATGGATGTTCTGCTCCACGAGGTTCTTCCCCAGGATCTGGTAAAATACGGCCTCATCCCGGAATTGGTGGGAAGGCTTCCGGTTACGGTATCGCTGGATCTGCTTGATAAAGAAGCGCTGATACGCATCCTGACAGAGCCCAAGAGCGCGATCGTGAAACAGTACCAGAAACTGCTGGAGCTCGATGGCGTGAAGCTGGAATTTGACCGTGACGCTCTGATCGAGATCGCGGAGACAACGCTCAAGAGAAAGACAGGAGCCAGAGGTCTGCGTGCCATCATGGAGAAGATTATGATGGACACGATGTATCAGGTTCCGTCAGACGAGACGATCAAAGAGTGCCGGATCACGAAAGAGACTGTGAAGGGAACCGGGAATCCGCTGTATCTGCGGGATGGTGAAGAGCGGAGGTCGTTTCTGACATCAGAGAGCGCATGACGGCGGAGCCATTGTAAAAAAGGATAGAAAGGCGGGTGCAATGGATTGCCATATGTACCTGCTTTTTCTATTTTTATATCATAGGAAAGTCCTTCGGACTGACCTAGTGGAGACAGGTATGGAAGATCAGGAGGAAAGAATATGGACAACGAGATAAAAAGCCTGCCCATGGTCGCCCTGAGGGGTATGACCATCATGCCGGGCATGGTCGTACATTTTGATGTGAGCCGGGAGCGGTCTATCGCTGCCGTTCAGGAAGCGATGGTGGAAGAGCAGAAGATATTCCTCACCGCCCAGAAATCCATTGATACGGAGGAGCCGGGGGCAGAAGATGTATACGAGATCGGGACAGTGGGCACGGTGAGGCAGATCATCAAACTGCCGAAACAGATTGTGCGGGTGCTTGTCTCGGGCGAACAGAGAGGACGTCTGCGGGAGATCAAATTCTCTGACCCGTATCTGCGGGCTGAAGTAGAAGTGATCGCGGAGTCAGACGGGACGATGCCGGAGGATGCCAACAGTGAGGCGATGGAGCGGAGCCTGAAGGATATGCTTGTAGAATACGCATCCAAGAATGGGAAGATGTCCAAAGAAGCCACTGCCCAGCTTCTGGAAATCAAAGGGCTACGGAAACTGGTGGACGAGATCGCGGCAAATATCCCACTCTATTATACGGATCAGCAGGAGATCCTGAATGAGACTGAACTTGGAAAAAGATATGAGAAACTTGCTTTTAAGCTGGTGAACGAAGTCCAGATTATGAACATTAAGGAGGAGATCCAGCACAAGGTAAAGGAGCGGGTGGATAAACATCAGAGAGAATATATTCTCAGGGAGCAGTTAAAACTGATAAGAGAAGAACTGGGCGAAGATTCTACGGTGTCGGACGCGGAGGAATTTGAGGAGGCTTTAAAGAAACTGAAGGCTCCAAAGGAAGTCAGAGAGAAACTGAAGAAGGAGATCAACCGGTTTAAAAGCTCCATCAATTCTCCGGCAGAGAGCGGGGTGATCCGCACTTACATTGAGACTCTTCTGGAGATGCCGTGGGATAAGGCATCGAAAGATAACCAGGATCTTGCCTATGCAGAGCAGGTACTGGAGGAAGACCATTATGGACTGGAACAGGTGAAGGAGCGCATCCTGGAATTCCTTGCCGTGCGCACGCTGACACAGAAAGGGGACAGCCCGATCCTCTGCCTCGCAGGTCCTCCGGGAACAGGCAAGACCTCTATAGCAAAGTCCCTGGCCCGGGCGCTGAAGAAGCCCTATGTCCGTATTTCTCTGGGCGGGGTGCGGGATGAGGCGGAGATCCGCGGGCACAGAAAGACCTATGTGGGCGCGATGCCCGGACGGATTGCCAACGGGCTCCGCACCGCAGGCGTGAAGAATCCGGTCATGCTGCTGGATGAGATTGACAAAGTGAGCACGGACTATAAGGGGGATACCTTTTCCGCGCTTCTGGAAGTACTGGACAGCGAACAGAACAGCAGATTCAGGGATCATTATCTGGAAGTTCCGCTGGATCTCTCGGAAGTCATGTTTATCACGACGGCAAACACCCTTCAGACGATTCCGCGGCCCCTTCTTGACCGGATGGAAATCATTGAGATCAGCAGTTATACGGACAATGAGAAGCTGCACATCGCCATGGAGCATCTGATTCCCAAGCAGCTTGAAAAGCACGGGCTGACCGGGGAACAGCTCTCCTTCAGCAGGCATGCGGTGTGGAAAATGGCCCATAATTATACAAAAGAAGCGGGAGTAAGGCAGCTTGAGCGGGAGATCGGAAATGTCTGCAGAAAAGCGGCCAAAGAGATCCTGACCACAGACCGGAAGAAAATCGTGGTCACAGACCGGAATATCCGCCGGTTCCTGGGAAAAGAAAAATATACGTATCAGATGGCAAATCCGGCGCCTGCGGTCGGTATCGTGCGCGGCCTTGCCTGGACGAGCGTGGGCGGGGATACGCTGCAGATCGAGGTAAACGTGATGCCGGGAAGCGGTGAACTTCTGCTCACCGGACAGCTGGGGGATGTGATGAAGGAGTCCGCGCAGGCCGGGATCAGCTATATTCGGTCTGTGAGCGGAAGATATGGGATCGCGGAGGACTTCTTTGAGAAGCATGATATCCATGTACATATTCCGGAGGGAGCCGTGCCAAAGGACGGACCGTCTGCCGGCATTACCATGGCAGCGGCAATGCTCTCCGCAATAACGGAGAAAAAGGTCCGCGCGGATCTGGCTATGACCGGAGAGATCACGCTGAGGGGAAGAGTTCTTCCCATCGGCGGACTGAAGGAAAAACTGCTGGCGGCAAAGAGCGCGGGCATAAAAACAGTGCTCATCCCCCGGGAAAACAGGGTCGATGCAGAAGAGCTTTCCTCAGAAATAACAAAAGGAATGGAGATCATCCCTGTAGAAAATATGGAGCAGGTACTGGAACACGCTCTGGCCGATACGCCGGAAATCACAGAGGAAACCGCGGAATAAAGCAGAACCGCGGCAGGAGGAAGATATGGTAATCAAAAATATAAATCTGGAGACCGTGTGCGGGATCACGAGCAGCCTGCCGGACAATGACAAGCCGGAAGTGGCGTTTGCCGGCAAGTCCAATGTGGGGAAATCATCACTGATCAACGCGCTTATGAACCGGAAATCCTACGCGCGTATTTCCGCCACTCCGGGAAAGACTCAGACCATCAATTTTTATAATATCAATGACAGCCTGTATCTGGTAGACCTTCCGGGGTACGGCTATGCCAGGGTATCCGAGAAGGAAAAAGAGCAGTGGGGAAAGATGATTGAGCGGTATCTGCACGGCTCTGCCCAGCTAAAGGCGGTGTTCCTTCTCATTGATATCCGCCATGATCCGTCGGCAAATGACCGGATGATGTACAAGTGGATTGTGGACCAGGGGTATGAGCCAGTCATCATTGCTACAAAATTAGATAAAATAAAGCGCAGCCAGGTGCAGAAACATGTTAAAATGTTAAAGGAAGGACTGGATCTGGTGCCCGGAACAAAAGTGATCCCGTTTTCTTCCCAGACAAAGCAGGGAAGGGAAGAGATCTGGGAGCTGATCGAGACAGAGTGCGCGCAGGACTGATTCGGGATGACAGAGACTGGAAAAAGATAATTTAATTTTGGAAAATGGATTCAGGAGGATAAGGATGGAAAAGGGACGTCCGTACTGGCTGGCGGCGGTGAGACTTTTATTCAGTATTCTCGCCACAGCAGCATTCGTGGTGATTGGAATCAAGCTCATAGGTTTTCTTATGCCTTTTGTCATAGGATGGCTTATAGCGGCGATTGCGGCCCCGCTTGTGAACTGGCTGGAGAAAAGGCTTCGCATCGTGAAGAAGCTGGGGTCCGCGCTGATTGTAATTCTGGTGCTTGCCGCCATTGTACTGGTACTGTATTTCGGCATCAGCCGCCTGGCGGCGGAGCTGGGGGATCTGGCCAGGAATTTCCCGCAGATGTACGCCCAGCTTGAAGAAGGGCTGGGGCAGATCGGGGATACGCTGTCCGGCATTTTTAAGCGTCTGCCGGAAGGGATTCAAACCAGCTGGAAGACGGTGGCGGAGAACCTGGACAGATATATGGGGGAACTTGTCTCCGGCATCAGTGAGCCCACAGTGAACGCTGCCGGCAATTTTGCCAGGAGGGTGCCCTATTACTTGATCTCCTTTATCGTGGCAGTCATGTCCGCGTACTTTTTTATCGTACAGAGAGAAGAAGTGTTAGGCTGGATGAAACGGACTGCCCCGGATGCGGTGCGCAAAAGAATGACCCTTGTTATGGATTATTTGAAATATGCTGTGGGGGGATACTTTAAGGCACAGTTTAAAATTATGGGAATTGTATTTCTGATCCTTCTTGTGGGGCTTGGATTTTTGAATACCGGATATTTTGTGCTGGTGGCGCTGCTGATCGCGTTCCTGGATTTCCTGCCCTTTTTTGGGACCGGGACAGCGATGATCCCCTGGGCTGTATATGAATTCTTCATGGGGGACTATAAGACCACGGCAGCCCTTGCGGTGCTCTATGTGGTGACGCAGGTGGTCAGACAGCTCCTTCAGCCAAAGTTTGTGGGCGACAGCGTGGGGCTGAACCCGCTGGTGACGCTTCTGCTTTTGTATATCGGTTACCGGATGGGCGGGGTGCTGTGGATGATTCTCGCCGTTCCCATCGGAATGGTGCTGATTAATATGTGCCAGGCAGGGGCATTTGATTATATTTTTGACGATGTGAAACTATTGGCAGGAGGCGTCCGCGCGCTGTGGGATGACCGCAAAAAAACGGGATGACAAAGCGTGGAAGGTATGCTATCATGAATGAGGAAGATCACTTCCGACCATAATAAAACAGCAGAGAAAAGACAGAAAGTCTGAAGAATCGAGAAATGAACAGGAGGTAGTACAGCAATGAAAAAATATGTATGTGACGTATGCGGGTACATTTATGACGAGGCAGCTGGTGATCCGGATAACGGCATTGAGGCAGGCACTAAGTGGGAAGATGTACCGGAAGATTTCCTCTGCCCGCTGTGTGGAGTAGGAAAGGATCAGTTTTCAGAAACTGAGTAGAACCGGCTTTTTCAGAAAAGGATAAAAAGGTGCTGCCGTCCCAGAACTATAAAATGGGGCGGCAGTGTTTTTGTGCAGGAAAGAGTAAGAGAGAAAAAACGGGGGAAACATATGGAAAAGAAAAAAGAAAAATTCGCGTCAGACACATCCGGAAGGAGCGCGTCCGACTGGGCAAAAGCACTGGTTATCCTGCTGATTGGGCTTACGGTGGCCCATCTGGGGGTGTCACTTTTTCTATTGTCAGAGCTGGGGACAGATACGTTCACGGTCTTTATCCAGGGTCTCTCCAGAGTGTTTGGCCTGACGGTGGGAACCATACACGTGATTGTACTCTGTATCCTGATGGCGGTGATGCTGGTGACGACAAAAGGATATGTGAAGCCGGGGACTGTGGTGTGCGCGTTCTGCGGAGGTCCGATCATTGATCTGTTTACCTGGATGCTGGGAGGCTGGATCAACGCCGAGGCGGGGATGCCCCTGCGGATTCTCAGCATGCTGGCAGGCTGTGTGATCCTGTCTGCAGGCATGTCCATTGTGATCAACAGCAATGCGGGGACCGGGCCCAATGACCTTGTGGCTGTCATTCTTTCGGATAAGATCGAACGCGTGCAGTTCCGATGGGTGAGAGTGGGCTGTGACCTGTTCTTCGTGGCGCTTGGATTTATCCTGGGCGGCACGGTGGGCGCCGGAACGGTCGTGGCGGTCTTTCTTACAGGTCCGCTGGTGCAGTTCTGGCTGCCGAGAACGAAGAAGACAGTGCAGGCGGTGCTCCATGAGGAATAGGAGACTGTAAATGGATGATGGATCGGCGAAAGGACAGGAAAGAGTCTGACAACCGGAGAGGAAAAAGAGACGGCAGAATGGGCAGAATGACCGGAAAAGAAAGGACGAAGACGATGGAAAGATATGATGTGATTATAATCGGGGCAGGACCGGGCGGCATTTTCGCCGCCTATGAGCTGATGCAGAAAGCGCCGGATCTTAAGGTGGCGGTGTTTGAGTCGGGGAATCCGCTGGAACAGCGGAAATGCCCCATTGACGGAAAGAAGGTAAAGAGCTGCATCGGCTGCAGGACATGCGCAATTATGAGCGGTTTTGGCGGGGCTGGGGCGTTTTCTGACGGAAAGTACAATATTACCAATGATTTTGGCGGGACCCTGTATGAGTATATCGGCAAGGAAACGGCTATTGACCTTATGCACTATGTGGATGAGATCAATGTGCGGTACGGCGGGGAAGGCACGAAGATGTATTCTACGGCAGGGACAAAATTTAAGAAACTCTGCATGCAGAATAAGCTGAAACTTTTAGATGCTTCTGTGCGCCACCTGGGCACGGACATCAATTATGTTGTATTGGAAAATCTCTTCGAAGAGCTGAAGGAGAAAGTAAAATTTTATTTTCACTGTCATGTGGATGAGGTGGAAATCATTGACGGAGGCTACCGGATCATCACGAAAGAAGGAGGGTTCGAATGCGGCCGGTGCATTATTTCCGTAGGGCGCAGCGGGAGCAAATGGATGGAACAGATCTGTGAGAGCCTGGATATTCCGACCAAGTCGAACCGTGTGGACATCGGAGTGCGGGTGGAACTTCCGGCGGTTATTTTCTCCCATCTGACGGACGAGCTGTATGAGAGCAAGATCGTATACCGCACGGAAAAGTTTGAGGATAAGGTGCGCACATTCTGCATGAATCCGTACGGCATTGTGGTCAACGAGAACACCAACGGCATTGTGACCGTGAACGGGCACAGCTATGAGGACCCGGAGAAGCAGACGGAAAACACGAATTTTGCCCTTTTGGTTGAGAAGCATTTTTCAGAGCCTTTTAAGGACAGCAACGGCTATGGCGAGAGTATTGCCCGCCTGTCCAATATGCTTGGGGGCGGAGTGCTGGTACAGCGTTTCGGGGATCTGATCCGGGGAAGAAGGAGTACCTGGGACCGGATCGAGGAAGGGTTTGTGCGCCCCACGCTGGCCGCGGAGCCGGGGGATTTAAGCCTGGTGCTTCCAAAGCGGATTCTGGACGGGATTATTGAGATGGTTTACGCTCTTGACAAGATCTCGCCTGGAACAGCCAATGATGATACCCTGCTCTATGGGGTAGAAGTGAAATTCTACAACATGGAAGTGAAACTGGACGAGCGCCTTGAGACAAGGCACAGGGGGCTCTATGTGATCGGGGATGGAAGCGGCGTGACCCATTCCCTGTCCCACGCGTCCGCAAGCGGCGTGTATGTGGCAAGAGAGATCGCGGGGGAAGTGGGATAAACGATGAGGCAGAACCAGGGATGAGAAAAGAGGTCAGGCAGAGGAGAAGAGATGATAGAAGAAGTTACCAGTGTTTTCGGAACGATGCTGGACGTTAAGGAATTTATTGTGAAAATAAAAGAAATAGTGAAGGCTGTCTATACAGACCAGCAGGATCTGGACCAGACCTTTAAGGAGTTTTTTAAGAAGGCTGTGGGGGAACTGGGAAATGACTGGTATGGGCTTTCGCCGTCTGATCTGCCTGAAGTGAGGGCCGCGCAGGCGGATGCCAGTCTGTCTGAGGGACCTCACTTTTGGTGGAAGTATGTTGAGGACCTGAAAGAGGAACTGCTGAGAGATGACCGAAGATCAGGGCAGGAGATATATGACCACATTGATAATCTGAGCGGATATTTCCAAGGCGAGCTGGAAAAGATTAGTGAGAAGCTCTGGGGAAAAGGAGAAATACCGGAGAATGACAGAGAGGGGCTCCAAATCATAGCCCGGTATCTGGATAGGAAAATCTGGGATCAGATGCTTCAAGATGAACCGGTAAAAAATCAGATTGAGATGAAGAAACTCTGTGATATCCATACCCTGCTGCGACAGATTGCAGAGACAGTACAGCAGCTATCACATGAGTTCCGGAAACGATTGGAAGAAAAGCCCAAAAGGAAATGGAATTCCTGGGAATTCTCCATACCTGGCGGCTATAAAGAATATGTAAAAGAAAAATTATACCGCCTGAAACGGATGGCAGATGCCCCCGGGGTGAACGCTGTTTTTATATATGGGGAGCACGGTATGGGAAAGACGGTGCTCGCGAAGCTGTATGCTGTTGAGAATTACAAGTCTCATGTGCTGTTCACAGAGTATAAAGGAAACTTTAAAAATACGGTCGAATCGCTGTATGGCTATTTGTATGGGAAAGAATATGAGCCAAAAGACGGAAATTATGAAAAAAGCGCGTACCAGATGGCGCTGGAAGAGCTGAGAAGAGATCCGGTTCAAACAAGGAAGTGGCTTGTGGTCATTGATAATTTTAATAATGATGAAAGTGATGAGGAAGATCAGTACATACTTGAACTGCAGGGAGAAGAGTTCCAGGATCTTCTTAATACAGGTGTCCATATGCTGATAACAACGACAATCACAGCGGACATTGTCAGTCAGAAAGGAATGCACATGGAACCATTGGAAGATATTAAAGACCTGTATGAACATAAGTCTGAAACAAAGATTACAGAGAAGGCAGAGGAAGTCATAAATTTAGTAAAAAAGAATACGCTTATTGTAACGTTGACCGCAGGGCTTGTTAAAAAGAATAAAGGAAATGAAGAGATTCTGGATCAATTGATAAACGCGTTTAAGGAAATGTCGATTCAGCAGATTCCAGACAGAATTTCAGATGAAGGCGGACGTGTGAAAGGAAAAGAAACACTTTATGAGCACATGAAGACCGTTTTTAATGCGGCTAAGATTCAGAATGTGAACTGGATTGTGATGGAAAATGCCGCGCTTCTCCCCTTGTCCGGCATGAGCAGGGAGGAATTTCTGAAAAAAGTGAGCGGGCATAATGAAAAAATATCTGAGGCTGATATCAGAGAGGGGCTGGAGACACTGATTAATGAGTCGTGGATATCAGAAGAGAAGGAGGGGGATGAGAGCAGGATCTTTGTGCATCCGATGGTAAGAGAAATCGTAAATAAGGATGAGAGATTCTCCTTTGACGACTGCAGGACATACGGTAATAATCTGTTAAATCAGGCAAAAGAGGACAAGAAAGAAGACTATTATAAATGTCTTGCCTATGCGGAGAACCTGTATGAAAACTGGAGGCGGTTTTCCAGGAAGAAACCAGTGCCATTTGAAATTATAGAGACCGGTTATGTACTGACAGAGATCTACGAAGAGACAGGGACCTGCCTGGACCAGATATTCGAGCTTACGGAAAGGGTACTGGAGCTTGTCAAAGAGTGGAGCCCACAGAACCTGACAGATCAAATCCGCCGCTGCCGGATGATCAGCGGGAGCGCGTACAGCATGCTTCATACCGATACGGCTGACAGAGGGAAGAAAGCAGAGGAGTGTGAGCGCTGCAGAGAGGGGCTTTTGACAGCCGTCAGTGCACTGAGAAAGTGTACGATAAATGAGCTTGGGGAAGATGGGTACAATAAGTGGCTTACCCGGGCTCTCATTCACGGGAATATGGGCGCATATTACAGGGCTGCGGCCGCCCTTGGCAATGGGGAAGAGAGAGAACCGAGACTTTGCGCGGCGGTAAGGGAGCACCGCAGAGGGCTGAAGATCCGGGAAACATTAAAAGATCTTTACCCGGACAAGGCGGAAGAATTAGAAGGTTATCTCGCGACGGCCCATCACTGCATCGGAAGGGATCTCTTTGATATTGGAAAGTTCAAAGAAGCATTGGAAGAACATATGACGGCGGAGTTTCTGCGCAGAAACATCCTGCAGAACCAGGAGACCGGACAGCAGACAAAGTGGATTCAGAGCTGTGAAATGATCTGTGAGACAGTCCAGGCTATGTACCGAAAAGAAGACAGGGCCAGCCTGGAAGAACTGGATCGGAATCATGAGTTTGAGGGCGGCAGTCTGGAAGCTTACTATCACCAGTGTTACCATTGCGCAAAGACGTATTACAAGAAGACAGGCAATCGGAAAGAGCTTCAAAAGCTCGCGAGAAATTACAAGGCGGTGAAACCATTTTTCAATGACAGGAATTGTGGGAGGACGGATGATTAAATTACTTATGATCGATATGGATGGCACCTGCCTGGACAGCCGGAGCCGCATGACAGACCGGACACTGCGCGCGTTGCGCCGGGCCGCGGCAGAAGGGATCATCGTGGTGCCTGCCACCGGGCGCAATCTGGGGTGCCTTCCCCACCGGCTGGCCGCGGGGACCGTCTATGAACATGGAATGCCTTACCGGGGCGCGGATGAGGATGTGAGGAAGAACCAGGGACTGTTCCGCTATGTGATCTCATCCAATGGAGCGGCAGTGACGGATCTCCGAAAGAGGAAGACCATCTTCCACAGGATGATGCCAAGAGAGGAGGCGCTGTCTCTTCTGGAAACGTGCGGGGAGATCCCGCTTGGCAGGGCAGCCCACATCTGCCACCGTTATCTGATGGAGGGGAAGCTCCTTACCCTGGCGGGACGTTTCCTATACGGCAGGGACGCCGCCGGAGTATACTGTGCCAGAGATATACAGAAAGCGGTAGAAGAGAGCCCGCATGAGGTGGAAGAGCTCCAATTCTATTTTCTTTCTCCGGGAGCGAAGGAGAAATTAAGATCCGTGATGGCGTCCTGTCCCGGGCTGGAGGCGGCGTATTCTGGGATTTACGCGGAAATTTATTCCAAGGACGCATCCAAGGGAAGGGCACTGACAGCCTTACGGGAGTACCTGGGGATTGAGAAGGAAGAGACCGCCTGCATCGGGGATGGAGAGAATGATTTGTCCATGTTTGACGCATCAGGCGTGAAGATCGCCATGGGAAACGCTGTCTCTGTACTGAAGGAAAGGGCGGACTATGTGACGGCTTCCAATGACCGCAGCGGGGCGGCGCAGGCAATAGAGAAACTTCTGGATCATCCGGGAATGTGAGGATGGAGATTGACAGGGGTTCCAGCAGAGTATATGCAGAGGCAGTGATAAAAAGGAGGCCGGCGCAGCGTTTCTGATTTGGAACGCGTATGCCGGCCTCCCTGTGCCTGACCACGATTTCAGTTATCCTGGCATGCAGAAATCCAGAAGGCTTAATTCGCCTGTACGATGGATTTTACATGGCTGATCTCTTCCTGTGTCGCTTTTGCCGCAGGGACATAATAGCTCCGCTCGCGGGCAGCGTCATACATCTTTTCCTGGGACATCTCACACTGATTGCGCATCTGTTTCAGACACTGTTTCAGTTCTTTGTTCTCTGTCTGCGGGATCATGTCCCCGAACATTTTCAGTTCTCCGTTAATGCCGACAAGCGCGTCGGCTACCATTGTTTTTTCATCCATTTTGTTCACCTCGTTTTTGAATCTTTTACAGGAATTTCATGAGCTCCTGCTTGTTTTTCATGGCAGAATCTGCCGCGTCCTGGAAGAGCTTTTTAATTTCAGGGTCTTCGGTTTTTGACGCGTAATCGGTCATCTTGCAGTGTGTGGTCGAATATCCGCCGATGAGATGACGCAGGTTCTGAAGGTCAAGAATTGATATTTCTGACATGACGTATGCCTCCTTAAATAAAATGTTTTTCAGGAGTTAGTATGTCCGGCATGTCCATTGTTTATGAGTGAATGCGCGATAAATTCATGAAAAAGATCCCTCATTTCCCGGGAGGTGCGGTACATGCATTCCGGGTGCCACTGAACGCCGATGGCAAAGGGATGCGCATCCACCTCAATGGCTTCGATTGTGCCGTCCTGGGCCCGGGCGCTTACGGAAACTCCCTTTCCGGGAAGATTGACCGCCTGGTGATGGAAACTGTTTACATAAAGACAGGAACCGGTGTACTGCCTAAGCCGGCTTCCCCGCTCAATGCGGACGCGGTGGCTGACTTCACCGCGGCTGGCAGACTGCTGCATGTGGTTTAAAACCCTGCCGGGAATCAGGGACATGTCCTGCCAGATTGTGCCGCCGCAGGCTACGCTTAAGATCTGCATGCCCCGGCAGATGGCAAGCACCGGCTTTCTGGAAGCAAGGATGCGTTTCATAAACCGGATCTGGAACAGATCCACAGTGATGTCTGTTTTCCCATTTCCGTCGCGGGGCTCCTCCCCGAAGAGAAGAGGGGTAATGTCTCCTCCCCCGCAGAAAAGAAACCCGTCGCAGAATTTCACGTATTCGTCCATCACATGGTCGCTGCGCACGAGCGGAAGGATCAATGGCACTCCTCTGGAATAGCGGACAGACTGGATATAAGGATTGGTTACGAACTGGCGGTTCTCAGCAAAACCACAGACAACAATGCCGATCTTAGGCTCCATATGCTCACCTCACGTTAGTTTGTATTATAAGCTATGACAGGATATGTAAAATCAGGAAAAAATATACATTGCATAAAATGTTTCTGAATCGTGCGGCACGTAAAAACGCAGACATTTTAAACAGCATAACATAAAACAAAGTGATCGATTATGGAAAACATGGATATTCAATCCATAATTTAAATGAAAGTAGTTGTTCAGAAAGGGGAAGTTATGAAGTATATTGACATGCACTGTGACACACTCAGCGCACTTATAGGGGATCAGGAAGCTGCCCTTGAAACGAACCGTCTCTGCGTGGATATCAGCAGATTGAAGGAGGCAGGGGCAGCGCAGTTTTTCGCGTGTTATATCAACGCGGCGGATTTCGGAGGGCAGGACGCTCCGTGGGATCAGGGATATGAGAAGATTCTGTCCATGGCGGCTTACGCCCGCCGGGCAGAGTCCGCGGATTTCGGCATTGCAGGGTCCGCGGAACATATTTTGGAGCTGGAGGCCCAGGGGCGCTCTGCCGGCATCCTGACCGTGGAGGAGGGCGGCGTGTTAAACGGCAGGATTGAGCGGCTGGATCAGCTTTTCAGGGCGGGCATCCGGCTGGTGACACTAACGTGGAATTATGCCAACTGCATCGGAAGTCCTGCCAGCAGGGAACGCAGTGTGATGGAGGCAGGGCTTACGCCTTTTGGGATGGAAGTGGTGGAGCGGATGAATGAATTGGGGATGATCGTGGATGTTTCCCATCTGTCGGACGGGGGATTCTGGGACTGCGTCCGCCGCTCCGGGAAACCGGTTGCAGCCTCTCATTCCAACGCCCGGGCGCTCTGTCCCCATCCCCGCAATTTAAGCGATGAGATGCTGCGCGCGCTGGGGGAAAAAGGCGGTGTGGCGGGAGTGAATTTCTATGGGGTGTTTTTAAAAAGCACCGGCCGGGAGAATGAGAAAAATCAGGAGAAGACAGGCCGGGCAGGAGTGGAGGATATTGTGCGCCATATTAAGTGGATCATGGACAAAGCGGGAGAAGACGCCGTGGCACTGGGCACGGACTTTGATGGATTTGACAGGGAATATCTGCCGGCAGGCATAAACGGGGTCCAGGATATGGAGGTTTTGTGGGAGGCTATGAAGCGGGCGGAAATTACGGAACGTCAGATCGAGAAGACAGCATATCAAAATGTGATGCGCGTCTTACGAGAGTGTACGGAATAAGAGCGGCTGGCAGAAAATTCTGGAACAGAAGGCGGGGGCATGGTATAATGATCGCACGATGTGCGATCCAGGGCGATTCCATCGCCCTGTCCCCTGCTGCGCAGGGGTTATACCAGCAATCCACTGCTTGAGAAGAAAATGCGCTTCGCGCGCTTCCTTCTCTGCGCCGGTGGTATAATGATCGCACGGTGTGCGATCCAGGGCGACACCATCGCCCTGCCCCATTACATGGGGATTATACTGTGAGCTGCCGCTTGGAAAGAAAATGCCCTGCGGGCGCTTCCTTTCCTGCGCTGGCAGTATACTGACCGCACGGTGTGTGATGAGAGGATGAAAGGAAGAGAGGTAGAAAATGGAAAACAAAAGAATCATTCAGGTGGAAGAGAAAGTACCTTTTAAGATGCTGGTACCTTTAAGCATCCAGCACATGTTCGCCATGTTTGGGGCATCCGTCCTGGTGCCCTTTGTATTTGGCATCAATCCGGCGGTTGTGCTTTTTATGAACGGTGTGGGAACGCTGCTGTTTATTTTGATTACAAAGGGGAAGGCGCCTGCGTACCTGGGCTCCAGCTTCGCGTTTCTCGCCCCGGCGGGTGTTGTGATCGAAAAATGGGGATATAGTTACGCGCTCGGCGGATTTGTGGTGGTCGGACTCTGCGGCTGTATCCTGGCACTGCTGATCTATAAATTTGGCTCAGACTGGATTAATATCGTCCTGCCGCCCGCAGCCATGGGACCGGTAGTGGCATTGATCGGACTGGAGCTGGCGGGGACCGCGGCGTCCAATGCGGGACTGCTGGACGCGTCCGTAGACAGTAAAAATATTATCGTATTTCTTGTCACGTTACTTACGGCGGTGATTGGATCTGTAGTGTTCCGGAAGTTCCTGGCGGTAATCCCTATCTTGATCGCCATTATCGCGGGATACGCGGCGGCTCTTATCTGCGGTATGGTGGATTTCGCGGATGTGGCGTCAGCTTCCATATTCTCCATCCCGAATTTTTCTGCGCCGAAGTTTAAGTGGGAGGCGATTGTGGTGATTCTCCCGGTACTTCTGGTCATTGCGTCGGAGCACATCGGGCATCAGATTGTCACCAGTAAAATCGTAGGGAAAGATCTGCTCAAAGAACCGGGGCTTCATCGATCCTTATTCGCGGATAATTTTTCTACGATGATTTCCGGCCTTATCGGTTCAGTGCCCACCACGACTTACGGGGAGAATATTGGGGTCATGGCAATGACAAAGGTGTACAGCGTGTATGTGATCGGGGGCGCCGCGGTGCTGTCAATTATCTGTTCTTTTATCGGGAAGATGACAACCCTGATCGATACCATGCCTGATCCCGTGATCGGGGGGATTTCTTTCCTGCTCTATGGAATGATCGGTACCTCGGGCATCCGTATCCTGGTAGATTCAAAAGTTGATTACGGACGTTCGAGAAATATGGCAATGACATCCGTGATCTTTGTCGTGGGGCTGTCCGGCATCAACGTGCAGTTTGGGAGCATCCAGCTGACAGGAATGGTGCTGGCGTGTGTGGTAGGCATGCTTATGGGGCTTTCCTTTTTTGTCCTGGACAAATTAAAACTTACAAACGACAGAGAAGATTGATCAAAATACCCGTCTGCGGAAAACGACATGATTTGACATGGTTTTTCGCGGATGGGTATTTTCTTTTGGGAAATGTTTGATTCTTCATGCAAAATTAAGAAATTATTTCATAAATACATCGGTTTCAATTCTTATAATGGGCAGCAGTGGGAACATGGATGGAACGGTTCCCCGTGAGTCTAAGTGCTTAAGGAGGCAGGCACAGATGCCGCAGGAGTGGATTGATTATGCAGATGAGGGCAGGAGAAAGCGTTATCCGGTAAATAAGCGGAAGCGCAGAAGGAGAAGGCGCAGATTCAGGATTCTGAGGAGGATAGCGGCGGCAGCAGTGATAATCGCTATGTTCCTGGCCCTTAAAAATATAACAAGAGAATATTTGACACTGACAGAGGACGGTATTGTCTTGGACGGAGACCTGATGGGGTATCTTAAGCAGGCTGGAGACCTCAGTGAGGTATATGAGCAGGCCGGGGATATGGAGGATACGCTGAGGGAATTAGTGAAAAATAACCCGGAGACCGCTGGGTTTGTCCGGGATTATCCGGCGAAAAAAGATAATCCGCCGGCAGAAGATATCGGAGAAGTCACTGCAGGGGTGATTCCTCATCTTCTTCAGTGGGATGAACGGTGGGGATATCAGACATATGGAGACAACATAATTGCTGTAAATGGATGCGGCCAGACCGTGGTTTCCATGGTTTCCGCGGGACTCACCGGAGATCGGACAATCACCCCGTACAGAGTGGCGAAATTTGCGGAAGAAAATGGATATTACGCAGGAGACGCGGGGACGAGCTGGACGTTGATGACCGAAGGGGCGCGGCAGTTCGGAATCTACGGTGAAGAGATGGGGTTAAGTGAAAGTGAGATATTTTCCGCGCTTGAAAATGGAAATCCCATTATATGCAGCATGTCCCCCGGCGACTTTACGACAACCGGGCATTTTATTGTTCTTACCGGCATTGAAAATGGCAGGATTCGGGTAAATGATCCCAATAGCGTAAAGCGGAGTGAAAAGCTGTGGGATTATGAGACGCTGGCCCCACAGATTAATAATCTGTGGGTGTATACAGCGTGACAGTCCCTGCCGGATGGGCGGTAAATTATTTCTTACCCGTAAACAGCGTCCCTGCCTGACCTCCTTTAATGATGTCATAGAGCGCTTCCGGTCTTTTGCCATTGGTGACGATGGTGTCGATCCCCTGTGATGCGGCCAGCTGGGCCGCCTGCAGCTTCGTGCGCATTCCGCCGGTGCCGCGGCGGCTTCCGGCGCCTCCGGCGAGAGAGTACACACTGTCATCGATACAGTCGATCTGTTCGATCAGTTTTGCGTTGGGGTGGAGACGGGGATCGCTGTCGTAGAATCCGTCGATGTCTGAGAAGATGACAAGCCTTTTTGCGCGGCAGAGTATGGACACGACAGCGGAGAGCATGTCATTGTCGCCGAAGAGGCGGTCCTCGGACTCGATCTCTTTATAGCTTACCGAGTCGTTCTCATTTACGATCGGAATGACTCCCATTTCCAGCAGAGCGTTGAATGTGTTGGTCAGGTTCTCTTTCTTCTCTTCTTCCTCAATGTCTTCTGCATTCAGAAGGATCTGGGCAACGGTCTTATCATAATCTCCGAAAAACTTATCATAAAGGTACATCAGGCTGCACTGTCCCACGGCGGCCGCGGCCTGCTTCATCCGCATGCTGTCCGGCTTGGAGTGCATGCCCAGTTTATTCCTGCCGACAGCGATGGCGCCGGAAGAGACGAGGATGACCTCATATCCCATATTGTGGATATCGGCCAGAGTGCAGACGAGCCGGTCCGTGGCGCGCAGGTCGCTTTTGCCGGCGTCGTTTGTAAGTGTGGATGTGCCTACTTTTACTACGATTCTGTTGTTGTAAAGTCCCATGATAATTCTCCTTTTAAAAATTGTAAAATCCATCCGATGCATCCCTAGTTTGAAATGCAGTCAGTGCGGTTCTTTTGTACACTCATAAAACTGGCCAAGTTTACAGTTTAACAGCCAGGAATTCATGGCCTGTGTACGGGAGGATTCTGTCAGTAATATCACTGGTTCGTATCTTCATATATCCGGTTGTTGTGCCGTCACTGCACCCGTACCACTCTTCCCTCAATACATCACTGTCGAACACAAATGTTATGTTTTCAGCTGTGTCCAGCAGGGCACTGAATACGGTTGCCGCGCCGATTTTTGTTCCCAGCATGATCTCCATCAGTTCTGCCGGGGCGAAAGAAACGCGGGAGACGCCCAGTGCCTGGCTGAAATCTTTTGAGCGGAATGGCTTGTCTCCGGCAGTGACGAACAGATAAAATTCTGTCTTCTGTCTGTTGCAGAGAAAAAGTGTCTTCACCATTTTCATATCCAGCTTTTCATTAATGGCCGCACAGTCAGCCATGGTAACTGCCTCCTCAGTATCTACCCGGTAAAAAGAAATGTCAAGATTTTGTAATGTGTGAAAGACCAGCTCCTGCAGCTTGGTGTGGAAGACCGCCGGAACGTCGGTCTGAATTTCGCTTACATAAAACATAAATAAAGCCTGCCTTTCTGCTTGATTCTGATACCGTTTTAACTTATCATATATGAAAGGATTACAAAAGCGAATATTTATCATAGTAAACATGATAAAAACAGATGAAAGAAAAATCCGGAAGATAAAATCAGGATAGAGAAAGGATACATGGGAGAAAAAGATGGATGTCAGTATTCAAAAATATTTTGCGTTTGTGAAAACGGTTGAATGCGGGAGCTTTACAAAAGCCGCGGAGCTGCTCAATTATTCTCAGTCCGGCATCAGCCGCATGATTGGGGATCTGGAGCGGGAATGGAAAGTAACCATCCTTGAGAGAGGGCGTTCCGGGGTCCGCCTTACCAGCGAGGGAGTCCGTCTGCTTCCGTATGCGAAACGGGTGTGCGCGGAGTATGAGAAACTTCAGGCAGAGGTGGATGAGATCAATGGGTTAAAATCCGGCCTGATCCGCATCGGCACCTTTTCCAGTGTGGCGACCCACTGGCTGCCCAATATTATCCGCGAGTTCCAAAAGGAGTATCCGAACATTGACTATGAACTGCTTCTCGGCGATTATGCGGAGATCGAGGAGTGGATATCCGAGGGGCGGGTGGACTGTGGATTTGTAAGGCTTCCCGTACAAATGGAGCTTGAGACCATGTTTCTTGAGCAGGACAGGCTCCTTGTCATACTTCCGCGGGAACATCCACTGGCGGCGCGGGAGAAGATCCCTGTGAGCGCGCTGTCCGGGGAACCGTTTATGCTTCTGGAGAAAGGCGCCAAGGCCGATGTATCCGAGATCTTCGAGAGAAGCGGCATCAGCCCGAAAGTACATTTTACAACCTGGGACGACTATGCGATTATGTCTATGGCAGAGAGCGGTCTGGGGGTGAGCATCCTTCCGGAGCTCATCTTAAAACGCGCGCCTTACAGAATCGCGGCAAGGGAGCTGGAAATTCCGGCGTACCGAAATATTGGGCTGGCATGGAAGGAGAAAAAGGGAAATTCTCCCATACTGAAACGGTTTATAGAATATCTGGATTACCGATGAACCTGAGAAGAGCGGGGCACCCGCACCATAGAAGGCCAGGCTGATTTGGAAGAAATTGATATGCAGATACGAAAGAAAGCTCCTTGCCAGATATTCCTGCATTGATTATAATAATGCATGATATGAATGAGGAGTGGGCAGGGATGCGGAACAGATCCAGCAGCGCGCCCTGTCTATTCGTTTCAGACGGCTCCCGCCTGCACTGTGCTTCAGGCAGAAGAGAGCTGAAAAACAGGAAGAGGAGAGGTTATATTATGAAGAAAATAGCCGCCAGCCTCCCGTTTCGCCTGCTCCTGGGCGTAGTGATCGGTATCATTGCAGGGCAGTTTTTCGGGACAGAGCTGATGAATGTTGTCGTAACAGTGAAATTTGTATTCGGAGAGCTGATTAATTTCTGTGTTCCCCTGATTATCATCGGATTTATCGCCCCGTCCATTACAAGGCTGGGGAAGAATGCTTCCCGCATGCTGGGAGTGGCAGTCTTCTGCGCGTACATGTCATCCATCCTGGCCGCGCTGATGTCAATGGGCGCGGGATACGGCTTGATTCCGCATCTGTCCATTGTCTCTGAGACGTCGGGGCTGAAAGAGCTTCCAGAAGTTGTGTTCCAGCTTGAGATTCCCCAGATCATGAGCGTGATGAGCGCGCTGGTATTTTCTGTGCTGATCGGACTCGCGGCCGCCTGGACAAAGGCAGAAGTGATCACCAATATTCTGGAAGAATTTCAGAAGATTGTCCTTGAGATTGTAACCCGGGTCGTGATCCCGATCCTTCCCGTGTTTATCGGTTTTACGTTCTGCGCGCTCTCATATGAAGGTACAATCACAAAACAGCTTCCCGTGTTTATTAAGATTGTGCTTATTGTGATGGCAGGGCATTTTATCTGGCTGGCAGTGCTGTATCTTACGGCAGGGATCTACTCGAAAAGTAATCCGCTGGATGTGATCTGCTGTTATGGTCCAGCGTATCTTACGGCAGTGGGGACGATGTCGTCGGCTGCCACACTTGCGGTGGCGCTGCGCTGCGCGGGGAAAGCACGGCCGCTGCGCAAAGATATGGTGGATTTTGGCATTCCGCTGTTCGCAAACATTCATCTGTGCGGCTCTGTGCTCACGGAGGTGTTTTTTGTGATGACGGTGTCAAAGATTTTGTACGGGGAACTCCCTTCTCTGGGAACAATGATTCTCTTCTGCCTTCTTCTGGGCGTATTTGCCATCGGCGCGCCGGGCGTCCCCGGGGGAACGGTTATGGCATCCCTGGGGCTGATCACAGGTATTTTGGGATTTGACTCCACAGGAACCGCGCTGATGCTTACCATCTTCGCGCTCCAGGACAGCTTTGGAACTGCCTGCAATATTACAGGTGACGGCGCGTTGACAATGATTCTGACCGGTTATGCCAGCCGCCACAAAATTGAAGAACAGGAACTAAAATCAGTCTTATAAGTGAAAGCCGCGGCATCCCGGCCTGTCCCGGAATGTGAGGAAAGGAACGGCAGGGATTTCAAGTGTTACAAAAGGAGAAAGTATGGAAAAGATATATATGAATCGGGAGTTATCCTGGCTGAAATTTAATGAAAGAGTGCTGGAAGAGGCGGAAAATCAGGAGGTGCCTCTGTGCGAGCGCATGACATTTGTGTCGATTTACCAGAGTAATCTGGATGAGTTTTTCATGGTGAGAGTGGGCTCCCTTCAGGATCAGATGCTGCTCAACAAGAAGATCCGGGATAATAAGACCAATATGACATCCGAGGAGCAGATTAAGGCAATCTTAAAAGAAGTAAAGCGCCTGAATAAGAGGAAGGATGAAGTGTACCAGAAACTGATGGAAAAAGCCGCTGCATATGGGATACAGCTGGTTAATTTCCAGAATACGGACGCCGCGGAGAAGAAATATCTGGAGCAGTACTTTAATCATGAGATCGTGCCTTTAAGCTCCCCCACAATTGTAAGCAAGCGGCAGCCGTTCCCGTTTCTGCGCAATCAGGAGATCTATGCTGTGGTGGTCCTGGAGACAAGGAGCGGCAAGGAGCGCCTGGGGATGATTCCCTGTACGAACAATATGGTCGAGCGCCTGATTGAGCTTCCCGGCGGAAGAGGGCGGTACATGCTTTCGGAAGATTTGATTCTTCATTATATCGGTAAAGTGTTCAAAGGGTATAAGGTAAAAGGCAAGTCTCTGATCCGTGTAGTGAGGAACGCGGATATTGATGCGGATGCGCTCTACGACGAAGACCTTGATTACAGGGAGTTCATGGCAGACCTTATGAAGGAGCGCAAAAGGCTTTCTCCCGTCCGCCTGGATCTCTCAAGGGATATGGAAGGAAATGTAGTGGAAGCGCTCTGCCGGTATCTGGACGTCTCCCCGGAGCGGGTATTTAAGAGCCGGGCTCCGCTGGATGTGTCTTTCATTTTTAAAATCCAGGATCTGCTGCGCATGAACCCGGAACTCTTCTACAATAAAAGAGTTCCTCAGAAATCACCGGATTTCCTGGATGGACAGAGTGTGCTGGAGCAGATTAAAGAGGAGGATAAACTGCTGTCCTATCCGTATGAATCGATCCGCCCCTTCCTGCGCATGTTAAATGAAGCCGCGGAAGATGACAGCGTTGTGTCTATCAAAATGACCCTGTACCGTCTGGCCAAACAGAGTAAAGTGATAGAAGCGCTGTGTGAGGCGGCGGAAAACGGAAAAGAGGTCGTCGTGCTCGTAGAGCTGAGAGCGCGCTTTGACGAGGAGAATAATATCCGCTGGTCGCGCATGCTTGAGAAGGCAGGCTGCCAGATTATCTACGGCCTGGAAGGGTTTAAAGTGCACTCTAAGCTCTGCCTGATCACAAGGAGAGGAAGGGACGGAGTCGAGTACATTACCCAGATCGGCACCGGAAATTATAATGAGAAGACCGCCAGACTGTACACAGACCTTTCTCTTATGACCGCGGATGAAAGGATCGGCCTGGAAGCAGCACGTGTATTCCAGGCACTGACAAAGGGTGAGACAGTCGAAGAATCGGAACACCTGCTGGTGGCGCCGAAATGCCTCCAGTCCAAGGTGATTGACATGATTGACGACGAGATCCGCCGGGCGCAGAGCGGAGAGGAAGCGTACATTGGGCTGAAGCTGAATTCCCTTACAGACAAAAAGATTATGGAGAAGCTGGCGGAAGCCTCCCGGGCGGGCGTACGCATCGATATGATTGTGAGAGGGATATGCTGTCTGATCCCGGGTGTGCCGGGCGGCACAGAGAATATCCGCGTTATCAGCGTTGTGGGAAGATTCCTGGAACACTCGCGAATCTATATCTTCGGGCGCGGGGATCGGACCAAATACTACATTGGCTCAGCGGACTTCATGACAAGGAATACGGTGAAGAGAGTGGAGGTCGCCGCACCGGTCTATTCACCAAAGCTGAAGAAAAGGATACGTGGAATTTTTGACTTGATGTTAAGTGACAACAAGAAGGCACGCATGGAACAGCCCGACGGAAATTACACTCTTGTTCCGTGCAAGGGAGAGCCTGTCAATTCCCAGGAGCTCCTGTATCAGGAAGCTTATGACAGAGCGGCAGTGAAAACGGAGAAGCGGATTGAGAATGCCGTGATCGAGTAAATCAGGCTTTGAAATCTGGATTTGTGGGGGAGACAACTTTGAAAGAACAAGTCCGAAAACAGCAATACTTTCGAGGACGTATTCGTGGAGAGGAGCGGGACGGATCAGGTTCCGTTCCACGATTTGGGAAAGATCTAAAAGGAAGGACACACAGCTAAAAACAATTGACCAGCGGAAGATTCGGCATCAGCCTCAGGCATCCGCTGGTCAATTAACGCCGTACGTCCTTCCTTTAAGACTTTCCAGCAAATATCATGAGATGAGACCAGCCGGGGAATGGGTATGCCTGAAAGGCCGTAGAGCAGCATCGGCACTTGGGCTGCGTCCTTTGCAGCCCTATGTACCGCTATGCTGCGGCCCGAGCGAAAGCGGGCCTGCAAGGCATATCCATTCCCCGGCGGACACATCCCATGATCCCTGCAAATCCAGTTTTACATTTTCTCGAATTCGATGTTTTTTTGTTTCAGGAATTTTTCCACCATTTCATCCCACGCGTGTTCCAGCGTTTTATCCATGCTAAATGTCTTAAATGAAGTCCCAGTCACGCAGGAGAGACGGGCTCCCTCATAGTGGATGTTCAGATAGAGCCCCTGTACGCTTTCCGGGTCGAGCGCCGGCGCGCTCTGAGAGATCAGCCGCCCGATATTTTTGCGGGACAAGCTGAAAATAAAGCGGAAACTTAATGGAGTACGTTTCCCCTTGATAATGGAGAAACAGAAATCCCGCACGTTTTTCCAGGGGGAATATTCCGGGAGCTCAGAATCTGTGTCGAAAAAATCTTTCTGGATATAGCCGTCGATTTGAAAAGTATTGAAAGTGACGATTTCCCCTTCAATAAAAGAAAAATGGTCAAATGTATCTGAAAGCAGAAGACAGGACATAAATTCTTTTGTGTTTGTCAGGGAAAATGCGATCATAATATGCTCCTTTGTAAGTATTTTTAACATTATTCCATTGTACCATAAAACAGAAATGCCGTCATTGAATTTTGAGTAGAGAGTTTAAAATAATAGGTGTATTCTTCACCTGCACTTTATTAACTGCCGGTTAAGAGGAAAACAGGTGAGTTCAAAAAATATAATATATTTAAGCACGAACAAAAAGAAGATAACAAAAAAGCAAAGGAATATGACAAAAAATCTAAGAAATGTAGCAAAAAATCGAATTTAGTTAAATAAAAATGTATGTTATACTGAAATACAACTATGAAAAGAATGTACAATTCTACGGGGGAAGGAGAAAAAGTTATGCAAAAGAAGTTTTTCAGTATGGCGCTGGCGGCAGCTATGACTGTAACGAGCGTTTTCTCTACAACATCAGTGGCGGAGGCGGCAGAATCGGCTGTCCCATATGGCAGTGTGACGGTAGAGCAGAACGATCATTCTGTGACGATCGGAAACGAGGCCATTGAAAGAACATTTTCAATCGCGGATAAAAAGTTGTCCACGACGGAAATTGTCAACAAAAGGACTGGTGGAGAAGGCACAGTTTTCACTCCCCAGGATGGCAGTGAAGAGTTCGTTGTAAAGACGACAAAAGAGCAATATGAGCCGATCGAATTAGAAGCGATCGACCGGACAGGCTGGTCAGCGGAAGCCGACAGCTATCATAATGCAAGCGGGGATTCAGACGGCCCGGCACAGAACCTGCTGGATGGAAGAACGGAGAGCATCTGGCATTCAAATTACGGCGGGGGAACCGGGGATGAGAATTATCCTCACAGCGTTGTAATTACATTTGGGAAAGACGTGACATTTCAGTCATTCTCTTACACGCCAAGACATCAGGGGGAAATGACAAACGGGAATATCAAGGGATATGAGCTGTACGCGTCAACAGCGGCGGAGAAACTTGACTATGAATCTGAAGAGTGGGGAGAGCCGATCGCGAAAGGCGAGTTCGAGTATAATGGCGTAAACCCGATCTATGTAAACTTAGAAGAATCATGTTCTGCGAAACAAATTAAGCTGGTGGCAGTATCTTCGAACAATGGAGAGAGATATGCAGGCGGCGCCGAGTTCAATCTCCATGCGGAGAAAGCTCCAATTGCCGCAGACGACCGTTCGTTTGAGACAAGCGACTTAGAGCTGAAAGACGGCAATGACGCGGTGAAAGTTGAAGATACAGAAGCGTCGATCAACGGTGTGAAGAAACAGGGCAAGAAAGTAACCTTCTCTTTTAAGCCTTATACGCATAAAGAGATTGAGTACACGATTGACGAAGTAATCGTAATGTACGAAGGGGATCATTTCATGCGTAAATATCTGGAAATCGATGTCCCGGATGAAAAAATGACGAATGCTGAAATTGACTACATCGACCTTGAGTCTTTAAAAGTGGCTGAGTCTGACGCGCAGTGGACGATCCCGAGAGGAAAAGGCGGAATCGTTTCCATGGAGGAGTTCAAGGCAAACCTTGGCCAGCCGATCTATATTCAGGGTATGTTTTTCGGATGCGAGTTCCCGGCAGCGGATACAGAAATCATAGATGGAACCGGATTTATGCGCTACTACAGCGGTAAAACATTCGAGAGACTGCAGGCAGATAACCAGTTGACGACAGATGGAAAATACGTGACATGGCAGACCGTTGCGGGAGCGGCAAGAAGTACAGAGAACGAGATCATTCAGGCGGACTTCTTTGAGTATATCAGCTCTATCGCGACTCCGTCAGAGTTCCGCACGCAGTACAACTCATGGTTCGACAATATGATGAAGATTGACGATGCAGATATTCTGGAGTCCTTCATGGAAATTGACCGTGAGTTGAACAAAGAAGAAGTTCGTCCGCTTGATTCTTATGTAATGGATGACGGATGGAATAATTATAATGATACATATGTGGTGGATGCGGAACGTTCAGGAACAACATTGAACGAAGACGGTTTCTGGACGTTTAATTCAAAGTTTCCGGAGGAACTGACTCCATCCAGCGAGCTTGTACAGAATTTCGGAAGCAATTTCGGTATTTGGGTCGGGCCCAGAGGCGGATATAACTTCTACGGAAATCTTGCCAATATTATTGAGAAAGCTGGAAATGGAAGTAAAGCTGGCGGCTCTATCGATGTTGCTGACCGTGTATATGTAAAGAAATTTACAGAGATGGCAGTGAATTGGCAGAAGGAATTTGGCGTTAACTACTGGAAATGGGATGGATTTGCGGATAACGCTCAGTTTAATCACTTCAACAGCCTGGGCGGAGCGGACGGCGTCCCGGTATACAGCGAGACAAACCATCATATGACAGGCGGTTATCACCAGATGTACCAAGTGACCGATCTGTGGGAGGCATGGATCGATCTGATGGAAGCAGTACGTAAGAGTGAGAAAGAGGATGGGGTTAACAACCTGTGGATCTCTCTTACCTGTTATGTAAATCCCAGCCCGTGGTATCTGCAGTGGGCAAACTCGGTATGGATTCAGTGTATATATGACCAAAAAGATGCAGGTTTCGGGACAACGAAGCTGAACCGGCAGATTACATATCGCGATGCGTGTTATTATGACTTTGTGAAAAATCACGAATTCCAGTTCCCGCTTCAAAATCTTTATAACCATGATCCGGTATATGGAAAAGAAGGAACGGGAATGAACATAAATACTGCTTCCGATGAAGACTTCCAGAATTATCTGTATATGCTGTCCACTCGCGGTACCGCATTCTGGGAGCTGTACTTCTCTGACAGTATAATGACAGACGGAAAATATGAGATCACCGGAGAGTTCCTTGAGTGGGCAGAAGAAAACTACCATATCCTTAAAAATGCGAAGATGATCGGCGGCAGACCGGATGTGACAACACTGGGTGACGGAAATACAAATGAAGCTCAGGCAGAAGCATATGGATTCTCCTGCTTTGACGGAACAGACGGTATTATTTCCCTTCGGAACCCATCCGCGTCAGCAGATAAGACGATTACGTTTCCTTTTGACCGCACGATCGGCGTAGCGGAAAATGCAGGTACATTAAATTATCATCTGGAGCACAGCTATCTTCTTTCCGATCCGTCCGCGCAGACAGGTACATTGACATACGGCGAAGAGTATACTGTGAATCTGAAACCGAATGAAGTGCGTATTTTACGCGTTTCAGCAGAGAAAGACACAACGGCGCCGAAGATTGACAGAATCATGACAGACGGCGCGAGAGAAATTACAGTAAAATTTGATGAGAAAGTATCAGGAAACCTTTTTCAAATAGAAAACGCAAAAGCTGCGTCTATTAAAAAGAGCGCAGACGATACAACCTATCACATCGAACTGGTGGAAGCTCCGGAGGATACGGCTGTTGTAAAAGTAACTCCGCTGGATATTAAAGATCTGTCTGGAAATAAAGCGGAAGAAGCGGCATCTGTCGTATACCATAAAGATAATGTGATCGTTGAAAATGAAAAAGTTGCAGAGGCAGGAGAACTCGCGGCAGCAGAGAACTCCCTGGATTCGAATAATGGCTTTACAGTATCCGCTGTTGTAAATACGACAGATACAGATCAAACGCTTGTAAAACAGGGGGGACAGTATGCGCTGCAAGTAACAGAAGACGGAAAAGCATCTTTCACATTGAACGGTGTGACAGCGATCAGCAAAGCAGCAGTCAATGACGGGGCTGGGCATAAGATTCTGGGTGTGAAAGAAAACAATGGTATGCTGAAACTCTATGTAGATGGTCATCTGGAAGGATCTGCCTACGATGCGGAAAACAGATTCTACAAGGTAGAAAAGGCGGCTGTTACGGTTGGAGAAAACGTATCGGCAGCAGCAGTATATGATACTGCGTATGGTTATGACAAAGAAGAAGCGCAGAATATCGCAAAAGATGCGGAAGTAACAGCAAAATGGACGGCAGATGATACAAACGCGGCAAAAGGCGGCGATAGGCCGATGTCTATGGCTGTCGATGGTAACAAGACGGATTATGTTGGAAACTATGCTGAGTTTGGCGCGGACGGAAGAGATGAATCATCTTATATGCAGATCGATTTAGGCAGCGTATGTGATGTGGACGCATTATCCCTATACCGCTATTGGGGCGATGGCAGAACTTATAAAGATACAATTGTAGCTGTAGCTGAAAAAGAAGAAGACTTCAAAAATGGCACTGCTGTCATTGTTTATAATGCAGATGAAACCAATGCCCACGGACTAAATTCGGAAAGCCAGGAAACATTCGACGAAGAGTATGCAGAGACATCAGAAGGCAGGTCCTGGACTCTGGCTGACAACACAAAAGTGCGGTTTGTTCGTGTTTACATGAAAGGCAGAGCAGACAGCGCGGCAACGACAAACCATATCGTAGAAATGGAAGTATTCGGAACAAGACCGAAGAAAGAAGAGACACCGGGAGTAGATATCACGCCGCTGATCGAAAGATTAAGTGAACTGACAGCAGTAGATACGTCGAATGCAGCAGCAGACAGTGTGGCAGCGTTCAAAGCCCTTATCAAAGAGGGATATGATCTAGTGACCTCAGGCGCGCAGACACAGGATGAAGTAAGGGCTATGCTGGAGAAGCTGAAAGACGCGGAGGTGAATGTGCTTGTAGATATAACTGCGCTGAAACAGGTGATCCTGGAGGCAGGCTCCATCGAGCTGGACGGTTATACAGAGGCATCGAAACAAGCGCTTCAGGATGCTCTGGCAGAAGCAGAAACCGTATTAGAAAACAGCGCGGCGTCCCAGACTGACGTGGACAAAGCGGCGGAAGCCCTGAGGCAGGCAATCGATGGACTGACCCTCAAACCGGATGAGACCGTCAGCAAAAAAACGCTGGAGTATTTCCTGAACAGCGCGAAAGAGCATATGGCGGCCGGTGATGTAGACAGCTGCGTGGAGTCAGTAAAGAAGCTTTTTGAGGAAGCAGTCGCTGAGGGCGAAGCCGTGATGGCGGATGAAAATGCCACAAGAGAGGAAGTCATGAACGCATCCATGAAGCTGGTGAAAGCGATCCATGCTTTGAATATGAAGGCGGCGGACAAGACCGATCTGGAGATGGCGGCAGAACTGGCCGGCATGATCGACCTGAGCAGATACATAGAGGCTGGGCAGCAGGAATTCTCAGACGCGCTGGCAGCGGCAGAGGAAGTGCTGGCTGACGGGGACGCGCTGCAGGGCGATGTGGACACGGCTTGGAGCGATCTGGTGACCGCGATGGAAAACCTGAGACTGAAAGCCAATAAAGAAGCTCTGGAAGAACTCTTAAATGAGGCGGCAGGCCTTGAGCTGAGCCGTTACACGGAAGAATCCGTAACCATGTTCCGGGCAGCATTTGCTTCCGCCCAGGCGGTCTTCGCGGACGAGGCGCTGACAGAAGCGGATCAGCAGAAAGTGGATGCCGCCGCAGCAGCCCTGAAGGAAGCGAAAGAAGGTCTTGTGGCGAAAGCGGACGGATCGGAAGACGGAGATGAGGATGACCAGAACCCAGATGACCAGAAAAGTGGAACTTCTGGAAACAAGGCGGCAAAGACCGGCGATGGAGCTCCGCTTATGGGATGGATGATGCTTGTGATACTATCAGGCGCGGCGGTGCTGACAGTATATAGAAAAAGAGCATAAATAATGAAAAAGTATTTGGGGCGCGGCCAAAAGCGGATGAAAACATCCAGCGCAGGCCGCGCTCTTTCTTTCTGTTTGAAAGCTGCCCCTGATGCGGCTGTACAGCTTTGATTTGCGCGGGCAGAAATATTTTTGGTATTCAAAACTGAAATAGAAGTGCTGACATTGACTTTTGGGTGTAAAAAAAGTATTATTAATAGATAATGTGGCGGATTGCTGCCATGTGATACTACATGATGATATTGCATTGATGATAGAGAGCAAGAGTGATTTATGGATAAAAGACAGGAGAAAATAAGAAAGCGCGCTATTTTTGGCCTATGTATCGCGGGGGCTGTTATTGTGCTGATCCTTGTGATCTGGGGAGTGCGAGGAATTCTGCGCAGAGGGGCGGATACGTCGGCGGGAGTCGAATATATCAAAAAAGAGGAGGCAGGGAATATCACAGCTATCGAGGAAAAAATTGTTCTGCTTGAGCGGCAGGACGGGAGCGGGGAAGATACTCGCAGCATGAAGGAAAAGTTCGCGGGAGCCGTGGTGATGGGGGATTCCGTGGCGGAAGGCTTTACAGAGTATGATATTCTGAACGCATCCAGTGTGGCGGCCAAGATCGGAGTGCACCTGAATGAGCTGGATGAGCAGATTGCGAAAGTAAAAGAATTAAGTCCGGGAGTTCTGTTCTTATATCTGGGCATGAATGATGTGAAATCGACGAATGGAGATGTGGAACGTTTTGTCTCTGAATATAAGGAAGTGCTGACAACGCTGAAAGAAGAGGTGCCGGATGCGCACATTTTTGTGAATTCCATCTTCCCTGTACAGGAAAAGGCGGTTGAAGGGGAGCCGGTTCTAGAGAAGATACCGGAGTTTAATGAGGCTCTGAAAGAGCTGTGTGATAAGCAGACGGTGGCCTTTATTGACAATACCAGCCTGGTGTCCGATCAGTATTACGAAGAGGACGGCGAACATTTTAAGGCGGATTTTTATCCGCTGTGGGCAGAGCATATGGCGGAGGTGGCGGCGTTATGAGAGCAGGAGGATTCCGAATTGCCCGTATTATGAAATATCTGGCCCTGATCTTGATTGTGGCTTTTGTTGTGATGATTCTGCTGTATGCCAGCGGGAGCAGCCGTCCGTTTGAGGAAGTGAAAGAAGCGGTGGGCAGTTCCCTTGATAAGGACAATCTGGTACTGCAGGACGGGTCCTCATTTAAGAGGGAGTTCGGGCTGAGCGAGGCAGACTATGCGGGAGTGATGTACTATGCCTCGGAGTTCAGTATCTCCGCGGAGGAGGTGCTTGTCGTACTGGTAAAAGACGAGAGCCAGGTTCAGGAAGTCACAGACGCCATTCATAAGCGGACTGAGGCGAGAAAGAATGATTTCGACGGCTATGCGCCGGAGGAAGTGAAACTGCTCGAGGATGCGAAGCAGAGTGTAAGAGGAAGATATATTTTCTTTGCCGCCGCGCCGAAAGCAGAAGAATATCTGGAAATTTTCAGCAGCAGCCTGTAAGATGGCTGCCGCGGATGTCCGGGTGCCTGTAAGGAGAGGAAAGCATTCGATGTTATTTAGCAGCGTTACGTTTTTGTTTTTATTTCTGCCTGTAGTGATGGCAGTTTATTATATGGTCCCAATGAAGGCGAAAAATGTCGTCCTTCTGCTTGCGAGCCTTTTTTTCTACGCGTGGGGAGAGCCGGTCTATGTGGTGCTTATGCTCCTGTCCATTGTTTTTAATTATTTCTGCGGACGGGACATCGCTTCCTGCAGTGATGACTCCAGGAAGGCGAAGCTGAGCCTTGCCTTTGCGGTTACGGTCAATGTACTCATTCTCGGCTTTTTTAAATATTATGGATTCATTCTGGATTCGGTAAATGCCCTGCTTCCCACAGAGATACCGTACCGGGAGCTTCCTCTTCCGATCGGAATTTCGTTTTATACGTTCCAGGCAGTATCTTATCTTGTGGACGTGTACCGCAAAAAAGCAGAACCTCAGAAAAATATTCTCTATTTTGCCCTGTATATCAGCATGTTTCCTCAATTGATCGCTGGACCGATTGTGCGTTATGTGGATATCGAGGCGCAGCTTCGGGAGCGGAAGATATCTCTGCGGCGCCTGGGGCAGGGAGCGGTGCTTTTTATCATCGGACTTGGGAAGAAAGTGATCATAGCCAACACGGCCGGCGCGGTATTTGAGCAGATCGCAGACATGCCCGCCAGCAGTCTTTCCATGCTCACAGCGTGGCTGGGGGCGTTTTCCTACGCGTTTCAGATTTATTTTGACTTTAGCGGATATTCGGATATGGCTGTGGGGCTGGGCAGGATGTTTGGCTTTGAGTTCAGGAAGAATTTCGATTACCCGTATATCTCAAAGAGCATTACAGAATTCTGGCGGAGATGGCACATCTCCCTGAGTACCTGGTTCCGGGAATATGTGTACATCCCGCTGGGTGGAAACAGATGCTCTGTGTCCAGGAATATCTTTAACTTAATGACAGTGTGGACACTGACCGGCATGTGGCACGGGGCGGCATGGAATTTTATTGTCTGGGGTGTCTACTACGGGATGATCCTTGTGATGGAGAAATACGTCTGGGGCGCTTCGCTGGACCGTCTGCCGGGGGTTGTAAGGCATATCTATACCATCATACTGGTGCTGGCCGGCTGGGTATTTTTCTTCAGTCCGAGCCTTGGCTATGCGCTCCGTTACCTGGGAGCTATGGCCGGGGGAGGAGCCGGGATCGTGGATTCGGAAGGAGCCTTTCTCCTCTTGACACACTGGCTGTTATATCTCCTGGCAGTGCTTGGATCTTCTGCCCTGGGAATGCGGCTGCTCGGGGCTCTGCCCCGGATGATCTCCGGAGAGAGAGCGGGCGCGGTGGTGTCGGCAGTGATCTATATGGGGATATTTGTGATCTCGATCGCATTTCTTGTGACAGATACGTTTAACCCGTTTTTGTATTTTCGATTTTAGGTGGGAGCTATGGATAACAGAAAACGCAGAGGGCGCGCGGAGAGCCTGATGGGGAAACTATTTATATTAAGCCTGTTTCTTGTGCTGATCGTGAATCTGATTCTGCCGGACAAAGAAGAGTCAGAGGAAGAGAACCGGGTGCTGGATACAATGCCAAAGCCCAGTCTGACAAGCGTCATGAACGGAGATTTCATGGAGCAGTGGGAGAGCTATATGGCGGATCAGTTTGCCGGGCGGAACCTGTGGCGCAGCCTTAAAGTCGGCCTGGACCGGCTGGGCGGCAGCCGTATGGAGAACGGAGTTTTCATCGGGAAAGATGGACAGCTTTTGGAAGATATCGCGGTGCCGGACAACGAGCTGTTTACAGACAATATCAACGCGGTGAAAAGCTTTGTGGATACTTACCCGGACATTCCGGCGACGGTGATGCTGATTCCGGACGCGGCCTGCATTTTAAGTGAGAGCCTGCCGGCATTTGCCAGCGTGGAGGATCAGAGACAGATCTTCAGCATGGTGGAGCGCGGCCTTGAAGATTCCGTGAACTGGGTGGACGTATCCTCCATTTTGAATAAACACAAAACAGAGAAGTTATACTATAAGACAGACCATCACTGGACCACGCAGGGCGCGTTCTATGTGTTTCAGGAAGCGGCGGCAGGCCTTGGGATTGAGGGGGACGTATCGGGTGATTTTGTCTCTTATGCAGTGACAGACAGCTTCAACGGCGTGCTGGCTTCCAAGAGCGGAGTGGGGCTGGATGAGAAAGAGCGGATTGACATTTATGTGCCCATAGAAGGGGACGATGATGTGATCGTGAATTATGTTGACGAGGGAAAGAAACGGACTTCTCTGTACGATTCTTCAAAGCTGGAGACAAGAGATAAATACGGGGTATTTTTTGGTGGCAATACATCCGTCATGGACATCAGGACTGTGTCTACCAGCCAGAAGCGGCTGCTGGTGGTCAAGGATTCTTTCGCGGACTGCTTTATACCGTTTCTGACCCCATTTTACAGGGAAATTGTGGTTGTTGACCCCAGATATTACAGTGGTACAATGACAGATATCATGGACACATACAGGATCACGGATATCCTGATCCTGTATAGTGGGAATACATTTATGACAGACAATAATATCAGTGGAGTATTTACAGGTGAGTAATCGGATCAGAGAAGAATTTATACAAAAGAAAGAGCCTGTGAGGCTCAATAAATACTTAAGTGAGGCGGGCGTTTGTTCCAGAAGGGAAGCGGACCGCCTCATTGAGAATGGGAAGGTGACCGTTGATGGAAAGCCTGCCCAGACCGGGATGAGAATCACACCCGGACAGGTAGTGAAAGTCGGTGACAAAGTCGTTTCCAGACAGGATGAGATGATTGTGCTTGCGGTGAACAAGCCAAGGGGGATTGTGTGCACGGAGGAGAAAAGGGAGAGAGACAGCATTGTGCGTTTCCTGAATTATCCTGTGCGTGTCACTTATGCGGGCAGGCTGGACAAGGATTCCAGGGGGCTGCTGCTCATGACGAACAACGGGGACATTATCAACCGGATGATGCGTGCCGCCAGCGGGCATGAGAAGGAATACAAGGTGACAGTGGACAGGGAGATCACGTCTGAATTCATGAAAAAGATGTCCGAAGGAGTGCATATACTGGATACCGTTACAAGGCCGTGCAGGGTGGAGAAGATCGGAAAATATACCTTCTCTATCGTGCTGACCCAGGGACTGAACCGGCAGATCCGGCGGATGTGCGAGGCACTTGGATATGAGGTGAGAGACCTTGTGCGTGTCAGGATACTGAATGTCCGTCTGGGAAGCTTAAAGGAAGGTCAGTACAGGAAGCTGACGGACACGGAGCTTGATCAGCTGTATGAGGAAATAAATCATCCGCCGGGAGAGCCTGGCAGGAGGGGAAAATGAGGGCGCGCACCCAGAACAAGCGGGAGGAAATTATGACAGGAAAAGCGGACAGTAAAAATCAGGATAACATGCAGCGGATGCGGGAACTGGTGGATCTTCTGAACCGGGCGCGCCGTGCCTATGAGCAGGAAGATACAGAGATTATGAGCAACTATGAGTATGACAGGCTCTACGATGAGCTGCTCAGCCTGGAGAAGGAACTGAATACAACGCTCGCTGCCAGCCCTACGGTCAACGTGGGGTACGAAGTCTTAAGTGAACTGCCAAAAGAACGCCATGAGAGGCCCATGCTCTCTCTGGATAAGACAAAGGACACGGCAAGGCTCAAAGAATTTCTGGGGGATCAGAAAGGGATGATCTCCTGGAAACTGGACGGTCTGACCATTGTCCTCACATACAGGGACGGCACGCTTGAAAAGGCGGTGACCAGAGGAAGTGGTGAAGAGGGTGAGGTGGTAACCAGCAATGCCAGAGTGTTCCAGAACCTCCCTCTGCACATTCCGTATCAGGGCGAGCTTGTCTTAAGAGGCGAGGCGGTGATTTCTTATAAAGATTTTGATAAAATTAATGAGGAGATCGGGGACGCGGACGCGAAATATAAAAATCCCAGGAATCTGTGCAGCGGTTCTGTGCGCCAGCTGAACAATGAGATCACGGCAAAACGGAAGGTCCGGTTCTATGCGTTTACCCTCGTGAGCGCGGATGATGTGGATTTCCATAACTCGCGGCTGTACCAAATGAAATGGTTAGAAGAGCAGGGATTTGACGTGGTAGAGAACCATGCGGTCACAGGGGAGACGGTCGATGCGGAAGTTGAGTGGTTTGCCCGCCATATTGAGGCAAATGAAGTGCCATCTGACGGGCTGGTACTCATTTATGACGATATTGCGTACGGGAGGTCACTCGGAGCAACGGCAAAGTTTCCGCGGGATTCGATTGCCTTTAAATGGGCGGATGAGATCCGGGAGACTACGCTTAAGGAGATCGAGTGGAGCCCTTCCAGGACAGGGCTGATTAACCCGGTGGCTGTCTTTGAGCCGGTGGAACTGGAGGGAACAACAGTAAGCCGGGCCAGTGTGCACAATATCAGCATTATGGAGGAGCTGGAACTTGGAGCCGGAGACAGGATCACTGTGTATAAGGCGAACATGATTATCCCACAGATCGCGGAGAACCTGACACGCAGCGGGGTAAAAGACATACCAAAGGTCTGTCCGGTGTGCGGGGGAGAGACCCGGATTTCCATGGAAAACGAGACAAAGACACTGTACTGTATGAATCCAAAATGCCAGGCCAAGCATGTGAAAATGTTCGCGCTCTTTGTGAGCCGTGACGCTATGAACATCGAGGGACTGTCTGAGGCGACGCTGGAGAAGTTCATTATAAACGGGTATGTAAAAGACTTGACGGACCTCTTCCATCTGGACCGATGCGCAGAAGAAATCAAAGGCATGGAGGGATTTGGGGAGAAGTCCTTTGAGAATCTCCAGACAAGCATAAAAAACGCGAGGACGACCACACTGCCGCGGCTGGTATACAGCTTGGGAATCCCCAATATCGGGATCGCGAACGCGAAGGTGATCTGCCGGGCACTTGGCAATGATCCTCAGCGGGTGCTTGATGCAACGATGGAAGAGCTGGATGAGATTCCGGGTGTGGGGGATGTGATTGCCAGAACTTATGTGGAGTATTTTTCAGACCAGGAACATAGAGACGTGTTCCGCCGCCTTCTTGATGAAGTTACGATTCCCCGGGAGGAGCAGGCGGAGGACAGCCAGAAGTTTGCGGGAGTGAATTTCGTGGTTACAGGCAGTGTGACGCATTTTACCAGCCGGGCGGAAGTGAAGGAAGAGATCGAGAAGAGGGGCGGCAAAGTGACGGGCAGTGTGACGTCAAAAACCAATTATCTGATCAACAATGATATCACTTCCTCATCAGCGAAAAATAAAAAGGCAAAAGAACTTGGGATTCCGATTATATCTGAGGAAGAGTTCCTGGGGATGCTGGATGAGGAAAAAAGGCGGGAAATATCAGGGCCAGCGGCGCCCGGTGGAATGTGAGGCATACAGTTAAGCAGACAGAGAAAGGCAGGTAAGTGTGAATTTAAAAACAGAGGGAATCAGAGAGAAATTAAAGGAAAAATTAAGGGAGAAACTGGACGAAACGCTGAAGGCGGTGCTGCCGATTATTGGGATTGTGCTCGTTTTGTGCTTTACAATTGCGCCTCTTGAACCGGGAATCCTTCTGGCATTTCTTCTGGGGGCGGTGCTGCTGATTGTGGGAATGATGTTTTTTACCCTGGGGGTCGATATGTCTATGACGCCCATCGGCGAAAATGTGGGAACCTGTATGACCCGGACAAAGAAATTGTGGGTCATGGTGCTGCTGAGTTTTATACTCGGATTTATTGTCACCATATCGGAGCCGGACCTGCAGGTGCTGGCAGAACAAGTCCCGGCAGTGCCGAATCTGGTGCTGGTGCTCTCGGTCGCTTTTGGCGTGGGGCTTTTTCTAGTGGCGGCCCTGCTCAGGATGCTCTTCAATATTACGCTTGCGCACATGCTGATTGTGCTGTACATCATTGTATTTGCCCTGGCTTTTCTCGTGCCGGGAGACTTTATAGCAGTAGCGTTTGACGCGGGAGGAGTGACAACAGGGCCGATGACCGTGCCTTTTATCATGTCGCTGGGAATTGGTATCTCTGCGATCCGAAGCGATGAGAGGGCGGAGGATGACAGTTTCGGGCTAGTGGCCCTGTCTTCTGTAGGGCCGGTCCTGTCCGTGCTCGTGCTCAGCCTGATCTACCAGCCTGAGAGCGCGCAGTATGTGCCGGACCAGATACCTGAGATCCATGATTCTGTACAATTGTGGAAGCTCTTTGCGGAAGAATTCCCCGTGTATATGAAAGAGATGGCGCTGTCCCTTCTGCCTATTATTGTGTTCTTTGTCATTTTTCAGATTATATTTAAAAGGATGCAGAGGAGGATGCTGATCAGGACTGCTGTTGGAATGGCCTATACTTATGCCGGTCTGGTGCTTTTCCTTACCGGCGTGAATGCGGGATTTATGCCTGCCGGAAATTATCTGGGGCAGGTGCTCGCGGACAATCCTTACCGCTGGGTGATTGTGCCGGTTGGCATGGTGATCGGATATTTTATCGTCCGCGCGGAGCCGGCAGTGTTTGTCCTGACCCATCAGGTGGAGGATATTACATCCGGCGCCATCGGCGCGGATGCCATGAGCCTGAGTCTTTCCATTGGAGCCGCGGTTTCCCTTGGGCTGGCCATGACCCGGGTGCTGACGGGAATTTCAGTTTTGTGGTTTGTAATTCCGGGCTATGCGGCGGCTCTGGCGCTCTCGTTTTTTGTGCCGAAGATATTTACGGCGATCGCGTTTGACTCAGGAGGTGTGGCGTCCGGCCCGATGACAGCGACTTTCCTGCTCCCCTTTGCAATCGGTGCCTGTGTAAGTGTGGGCGGGGATATTGTCACGGATGGCTTCGGCGTGGTGGCTATGGTGGCCATGACGCCCCTGATCACGATACAGATCTTAGGTCTTGTATACAGGTTCCGCTCCAGACATATGGAAGAAGCGGCGGCAGAAGAGAAAGAAACAGCAGCTGTACAGACTGCGGATGATGAAATTATAGAGCTTTAAGAGGTAGAATATGAGTGAGATATATATGCTGATGACGATAACGAAACGGGCGATGGAACGGCAGCTTCTGGCGTGCTATGAACGGAACAGCCTTTCCGCTGTGTTCTGGACACTGGCGCGGGGGACGGCGGACAGTGAGATTCTTGACTGTCTCGGTCTGGATCTGACAGAGAAAATTGTTACCATTGCGGTTGTGTCTGACGATACATGGAAGGATGTAAAAAGAGATATGGAAGACAGCCTGCAGATTGATGTGCCGGGGATGGGGATTGCATTTCTCGTCCCAGTGTCCAGCGTAGGCGGAAAAAAAGTATTTCAGTTCCTTTTAGACGGACAGCCTTATGAAAAAGAAGAGGAGAATGTGATGAAAAATACAAAATATGAATTAATCATCGTAATCGCGAACCAGGGATACAGCGAAGAGGTGATGGATGCTGCCAGGGCGCAGGGAGCAGGCGGAGGGACGGTCATCCACGCAAAGGGCACAGGACTTGAAAAAGCGGAGAAATTCCTCGGTGTCTCCATCGCGGATGAAAAAGAGATGATTCTGATTGTGGCGAAATCAGAGATGAAAAATGCCATTATGCGTTCCATTATGGAAAATGCCGGTCTTGAGAGCAGGGTGAAATCTGTTGTCTTTTCTCTTCCCGTGACAGATACGGCAGGACTGAGGCTCCAGGAATTCCATTGACAGGGCGGCAGCCGGAAAATACGGAGAAAGTGTTTAGAAAAAGTTCATTGGTATAAGAGATGCAGGTGTACTATAATAAAAAGCATCCGGGGATCAGATTTTAGAGGAAAAGCGGACTCCGGAAATGTTGAATGTATAGAAGGGGACAATTTATGTCAGATCAGAATTTCATCATTGAAGATGAGGAAGATAAAGAAAAAAATAAAGAAACCATCATGGAACAGGGTGATTCCGGCCACACAGAAAATGAGGGGGACGGCGGCAGCGCGCCTTCCTCTGAAATAGCACGTGATGAGATCGCTGCTGCGGAAATAAAGGAAGAAGACAAAGACGATGAGTACGAGAAGATCTGTTTTATCTGCCACCGTCCGGAGAGCGTGACGGGGAAGATGATCGATCTTCCGAACAATATCACTGTGTGCCCGGACTGTATGCAGAAGAGCTTTGACGCCATGACAAGCGGGGCGGTGGACTTAAACCGTCTTATGAATACACCGGGCGTCCAGTTTTTCAACATGTCGGACCTGGAAAACATGCAGCCCAGACAGCAGAAGATTAAAAAGAAGAAAGAGAAACCCAAAGAGTTCCATCAGCTTGACATCAAGAAAATTCCGGCTCCCCATAAAATTAAGGCGAGGCTGGACGAGTATGTCGTAGGACAGGAATATGCGAAAAAGGCTATGTCCGTGGCAGTATATAACCATTATAAAAGGGTTGCGGCGGGCGCGGCGGATGATATTGAGATTGAGAAATCCAACATGCTTATGATCGGGCCTACGGGAAGCGGGAAGACTTATCTCGTCAAGACACTGGCCCGCCTTCTGGACGTGCCGCTGGCGATTACGGACGCCACGTCCTTGACAGAGGCGGGATACATAGGGGATGACATCGAGAGCGTCGTATCCAAGCTGCTTGCCGCGGCGGACAATGACGTGGAGAAAGCGGAGCAGGGAATCATTTTTATCGATGAGATTGACAAGATCGCCAAGAAGCAGAACTCAAACCAGAGAGATGTAAGCGGGGAGTCCGTTCAGCAGGGGATGCTCAAGCTCCTGGAGGGCAGTGACGTTGAGGTTCCGGTGGGCGCGAACAGCAAAAACGCAATGGTGCCGCTCACTACGGTGAATACGAAGAATATCCTCTTTATCTGCGCGGGCGCGTTTCCGGACCTGGAAGAGATTATTAAAGAAAGACTGAAAAAGAAGACTTCGATGGGATTTAACGCAGAACTAAAAGATAAGTACGATCATGACAAGGAAATTCTCTCCAAAGTGACGGTGGAGGATTTAAGAAAGTTCGGCATGATCCCGGAGTTCCTCGGCCGTCTGCCGGTGATATTTACTCTGAAAGGCCTGGATAAGGATATGCTGGTTAAGATCCTGAAAGAGCCGAAAAACGCGATCCTGAAGCAGTATCAGAAGCTTCTGGCGCTGGATGAGGTACGTCTGGACTTTAACGACGGAGCCCTGGAGTCCATCGCGGAAAAAGCGATGAAAAGAGATACAGGAGCCCGTGCGCTGCGCGCAATCATTGAGGAATTCATGCTGGATATTATGTATGAGATCCCCAAGGATGACAGCATCGGGGAAGTGATTATCACCAGAGAGTACATCGAAGGAACCGGGGGACCGGTGATCCGGCTCAGAGGACAGGAAGTGCCGCTCTTAGGGTGAGAAATCTGGATTTGCCGGGGAGACTCACAGGGGCAGCGGCAAATCGGACGAAAACTTCGGAGCGGATTTTTGAAGCCGTATTCTGCGCGGGGGTGTGGGTGGCTTCGGTTCCGCTCCATGGAACAAGAAAA
>CAUEYX010000004.1 GCA_959022495.1 uncultured Lachnospiraceae bacterium
TTGCTATTTGTGCCGCCAACTGAAAGGCGGCGGAATGGAGATTGATATGAAAAAGAAGGTACTTAGAAAAGCGGCGGCAGGGCTGCTGGCAGCGTCTGTAATCGCCACTTCAGGCGTACTTCCCGCTTCAGCCGTACAGGCGGCGGGAACCGATTCAAAAGATCAGCAGTGGGCCGAGCTTCAGGAGATTTTGACAGGCGTGACGGGCAGGTACACCGAAGCGCCTGACAAAGATTTGGTAGAATGCAGCCAGTACAGCGCGGGAATGCTGCTGGGCAACGGCAGCTTCGGCGTGGTGTCCGATGCCAGGGAGAATGAGCAGAGTTTCTATTTCGCCGGGCAGGACGTGTGGAACAACAATCAGAAGATTATGAACGCACAGCTCCAGATCGTTCCCTTGGAGATTAACAGCCTGGTCGTTACAGCCAGCGAGAGCAACAGCGGCGACGGCTCAAAAGGAGCGGAGGCGGTGCTGGACGGAGACCCGCTCACATACTGGATTACCTATGCCCAGAATAAATCAGCCGGGGATAAATGGCTGGCATTTGATTTCGGGAAAGTGGTGACCATTGACCAGTGGACCACGATTCACAGAGGATACATGGACACCAATTCCCAGGGAGAGCATAACACCAGGTATAACACCCGTGATTTCAGCCTTCAGGTGAGTGAGGACGGGCAGACTTGGGAAGATGTGGATGTGGTGGAAGGCAACGAAGATTATATCGTGGACCGGAAGCTGAACAGCGCGGTGACATCCAGGTACTTCCGCATAAATATTACAGCGGCAGTCCAGCCGGGACAGGAAACCTATAAAGAAGAAGGCGACCGCGATGTGGCCAGGATATCAGAGGTGGATTTCCTCTATAATGGAAAATCTGTCATCGAGCAGGACGAAGATGAGGGACAGACTTTCTCATTCAAAAAATCTTGCAGCGCGGGCGTCAATACCTCGCAGGAAGCGGCATTTGACTCAAATCCGTACACCATGTGGAGATCAGAAACCCAGGTCGTTGACGGCGCGGACGGAAAGACCCGCAAGCAGGATAAGTATATCCAGGTGTCATCGGATCAGATATTTACATTTGACAAAGTGGAAATCAATCTGATCGGAACGCTGTATCCGGAACTGAGCTGCTATAATATCTGGGAATATGATCTGCAGATCTCGGATGACGGTAAGACATGGAATACACTTGAGAGTGTGGCGGAGAATACAGAGAGCGTCAATACATTCGAATATTCCGAGCCGGTTACAACAAAATATCTCAGGCTGTATACATCCAATCCTGTGGCGCCGGAATATAAGACAAAGCACTATGAGAATGATATGACCAACGCGTGTGTAGTTGATATCAACCTGTACAGCGGCGGTGTCAATGTGATTAACCCGCCGAAAGAAGACGACGGAAGCTATTATCACGAGCAGGATATCCTGAATGCGGAAGTGAGAAGCCAGCAGGAATTTAATGGCGAGAGCGTGACATTTACTTCCTGGACTTCAGACAGCAGGAACATGCTTTATACAGATATTACATTGGATGAGGACGCAGCGGGACCGCTGGAGCTTAAGGCTTCCCTCACAGCGCCGGAAGGTTATCATGAGGAGATCGGGTCCGAAGGTGATGTGATCTGGCTGACCCGTTATGCGGGATCAGATTACGTGTCCAGAACAGCCACGGCAGTGAAGGTGTTAGACGGCGAGAGCCGGGTGGAGAATGACAGTCTCATCCTTACGCTGAAACCGGGCGAGACAATGAAGGTCGTCTCCTACGCGCATTCCAGCAGCGGCCTGACAAAGACCGCCGGGCTCGCGGCCAAAGATCTCAGCACAGTGCTGGAGGAAGCGGTTACCCGCGTGGACGCGGTGAGTGAAGCGGATATCGAGGAGGAACACGGGGAACATCTGGAGTGGTGGAAGGATTACTGGATGAAATCCTACATCAATACAGACGATACCATTCTCCAGAGATATTACTATGGAGCGCTCTACGCACTGGGATGCTGCATCCGTCCGACGCCGGAGGGAGCAGAACAGCCCAACGTGCCTTCCGGAGCTCTCGGCGTATGGCAGACAAACGATACATGCGCTTCTTCGGGAAGAGGGTACACAAACTATAACTATGAATCACCCTATTACGGGATCTACTCCAGCAACAGAAGTGATCTGATGGAGCCGTATTATGAGGATGCTTCCGTGCGCATGTCCATCGCCCAGAACACGGTGGCGAAACTTGGATACAGAGGGGCACAGTTCCAGAGATCCATTGTGCCGGTATATCCGTTCTACGCGAAAGCAGATCCCATTGAGGTCAGCGATACGAAGAATGTATCCAAGCTGCCCACAGACCAGAAGTCCAATGTAATGCTCTTTACCCAGCCCTTAATCTGGGAATGGGAGTACAATCTCAATGATGAGACCCTGGAAGAATATGTTTACCCGATGGTAAAGCAGACAGTAGAGTTTTATGTAGATTTTGTAGTCAAAGAAGATGACGGGAAATACTGGATCTACAACAGTGCTAACAACGAGCTGGAAGATAAGACGAAATGTGATATCAATCCGATCCTGGATATCGGGTACATCCAGTCTCATTTTGCGTCATTTATAGAAATGGCAGAGTACCTGGGAAGAGATGAGGAGCTTGCCGCGCAGGCGCAGGATGTAATCGACAATCTGGTGGAGATGCCGACAAGCGAGAACGCGGAGCCGGCGAAGAGTGACCTGGAAGCGCTGGGATTCGATTTTGGTAAGGAAGTGTATCTCTCCGCGTATTTCTCACAGAACCAGACCCAGGTGAACGCGTCCAACTGTGCGTGGGGAATGTATATCTACGAGGGAAATCAGCCGGTAGCCCTTGAGGGTGTTGTGCATCCGGCGGAGAATGTAAGCCTTGCGTCTGATCCGGAACTGGTACAGCTTGCGAAAGACACCTTTGAATACTTTAATCCGATGTATTATTATTACAGAGGCGGTGCTTATAATGGATTCCCGAAATCATTCACGATCGCGGCAAGACTGGGTCTCGACGGGGATTATGTCCTGGCGAATCTGGAGAAGACGATCATGAACATCTGGAGAGAGAACCTGACGTGCAATAATGGAAGCCCCCACGGGCTGGAATCCAGCGGCGCTATCGAGGCGGTCAACTCTATGCTTCTTCAGAATGAAGAAGACGAGCTGAGAGTATTCCCGTCCTGGGCAGAAAGCACAAGCATTAAATTCGTAGACCTCAAGGCAAAAGGAGCATTCCTCGTGTCTTCTGAATACGACGCGGATACTAAGAATATTCCGTATGTGAAGCTGACAAGCGAGAAGGGAAGTACAGTGAACTTTGTCTCTCCGTGGGAGAACGGCGCGGTAATCACTGACGAGAACGGCAATAAGGTGGAAGCGCAGATCAGCGCGACAAAAAACACCGGTGAACTACTCTATACATTTGAGACGACAGAAGGCGCGTCTTATACGATTACCGAAAATGATACTCCTTACAGCGCGGTGGAGAGCGTTACAGTAACAGCGGACGCCCAGGCAGTCGTTGTGGGCGGCACGATCCAGGCGCAGGTATCCGTAACACCGGAAGACGCGTCTGTGACAGCAGTGAAGTGGTCAAGCTCTGACAAAACTGTGGCGGCAGTGGATCAGAAGGGCGTGATCACAGGTGTGAAAGAAGGAACAGCCGAGATCACGGCGGCCTCCGTAATCAGTCCGGAAGTGAAAGGATCGATTACAATTGAAGTGAAGAGCCAGCTGCCGGAAGGCGTAGAGATATCGGGAGAAGGCGTGGAAGACGGAAAGTTTACGCTCTCCGTAAATGAGAAGAAAACACTTGACGCCCAGGTGCTTCCGGAAAATGTGACAGATAAGACGGTTGTCTGGAGCAGCAGTAATCCAGCGGTCGCGGAAGTCAGCTCCAGCGGAACTGTAAAGGGCAGACTTTCCGGCACGGCAGTGATTACCGCGCAGGCAGCCGCGGATGAGAGCATCACTGCTTCCGTGGAAGTGACAGTGAAAGCCGCGTCAGACGGATACAGAGCGCTTACCTATTATCCGGATGAGGCGAACCGGGATGACGGGAATACAAAATCAAAATCCTATACCATGGCATACAGTTTTTCCGTGGACAGAACGGTGACGCTGACAGAACTGGGAATTTATGACCAGAACGGTGATGGAGTGTTCGGAAATACAGGATCTGAAGTGGGAATCTGGAAGATCGACGGCAGCACCCCGCTGGCTTCAGCGGAAGTGCCAAAAGGCACGAAGGCGGATGAGAACGGATACTGTTATGTGGCTCTGGACGAGCCGATAGAGCTGGAGGCCGGAGAATATGAGATCGCGGTTTATTATCCGAAGGGCTCAGAAGACAACTGGTTCCACTCTGCTTTCACGAAACCGTTTGAGACGGCTCCGCAGATTACATATCTGCTGTCGGGATACGTAAACAGCGCGACGGAACTTACGAAACCGACAGTAAAAGAAGGGGAGCGTCCGTATCATTGCATGAACTTCAAGTTTATCGATAAGAGCAGGCTTTCTGAGCAGATCGAGGCGGTATCCGGTCTCAAGGAGGCGGATTACACGGAAGAGACGTGGAGCGCTTTCGAAAAGGCGCTGTCAGAGGCACAGAGCGTGCTCAAAGACAGCCTGGATCAGGCCGAGCTGGACACTGCGGCGCAGACGCTCAAAGACGCCGCGGAAGCGCTTGAGGAGGCGCAGGCATCGACGGTGAGCAAAAAGACGCTGGAATATTTCCTGAACAAGTTAAAAGAACACGTAGAAGCCGGAGACGCGGATGGTGTTGTGGAATCCGTGCAGAAGCTCATTGATGAGGCGATCGCTCTCGGCGAAGAGGTGATGGCGGATAAGAACGCGACAAAGGATGAAGTGACAAATGCTTCTATGATGATTGTGAAAGCGATCCATGCGCTGGATATGAAAGCGGCGGATAAGACCGATCTTGAAATGGCGCTTGAACTTGCCGGAATGATCGACCTCGCGGATTATACAGAGGCAGGCCGGGCAGAGTTCCAGGCGGCGAAGAGCCAGGCGGAAACTGTCATGGCGGACGGCGACGCAATGCAGGCTGAGGCTGACTCTGCATGGAGCGCGCTTGTGGAGGCCATGGAGGCACTCAGGCTGAAAGCGGACAAATCCGTGTTAGAAGCGCTGCTCGCGGATCTGGAAGATATCGACTTGACAAGATATACGGAGGAGAGCGTGAGCGTGTATATGGCAGCGTTCGAGGCAGCGAATGCGGTAATGGTAAATGAAGCGCTCTCAGTGGATGACCAGCAGACTGTGGATAACGCGGTGACAACGCTTAAGAGCGCGGTGAAACAGCTGAAGCTTATAGAGGGTACAGGTAATACTGATGTGGATGACCCTGATGTGGACGATCCCAAGGCGGATGATCCGGCTGTAACGGATCCGGACAGCGGAGAGGGAACGGATAACCCGGGATCAGAAATTTCGGATGGAGCCGGCACCAATAGCAGTACTTCGGATGCCGCAGCGGGAGATCGTTCCGCGGATGGCAGTGGAGACAGCCAGAAAGACGGCAATGCTCCGAAGACCGGTGATGAGATACCGGCAGGCACTCTGGCAGGCATGCTGGGCTTAAGCGCTGTGGCAGCGGCTGTGGCAGTAACAACCGGCAGGAGGCGCAGGAGAAACTAAAAAATAGAAAAAGCGGGAGGAACCCGGGCAGGTGAATCCCTTGATAAATGTGGGCATCATTTTGCGGATGTCCACATTTATTTGTACCATGAAGTCAAAATTCTCCACATACAATGTCAAATTTGTGCATTATATGTCTTTCCCGTTCTGTCTAATATAGAACTGTTTAATAATCATGGCGTTAACTGGTGCGCGCAGCCAGTTATCTGCAGCCGGGTTACAGCTGCCTGGCGGATATAACATTACATGCCTTCATCGGAAAGTGAAAAAAGGATATTCTGGCGGAGGTTTGGAACAGAAGCCGGGCAGGAGCTGGAAAGGGCTGTATTTCAGACAAAGTCCGGGAAAATGTGCGTACGGCTTTTAGGAGATGTGCGTGCAGGTAAAAGGAGGTAAGGAGAAAAAGTGAAAAGAAAGAAAGTATTTGCAGCGTTTCTATCGCTGGTTCTGGCAGGGCAGACGGCTTTATCAGCGATTCCGGCATATGCGGAAGAAGCAGACGGCCCGGTATATGCGGCAGGAGGCGGCAGCCAGATGGCGCTCCGGCTCGTGTATGACGAACCAGCGCCGCAGGTATTAAGTGAAGAGCAGGACCCGTACAATTACGCGGGATGGCGCGAGTATTCGATCCCTATGGGCAATGGCTATATGGGGCTGAATTTGTTTGGCGGAGTGGACCATGACCGAATCCAGATTACAGAGAACAGTCTTCAGGATTCAAACTCTACAATCGGAGGATTGAATAATTTCTCTGAGACGTATCTGGATTTTGACTACGGGTATGACGCCGTGACCAATTATCAGAGAGAACTTTCCCTGGATGAGGGCATCACAACCGTGGAATATGATTATAACGGAGCGCATTATACAAGAGAATATTTTGCCAGTTATCCGGACAAGGTGCTGGTGATCCATCTGGAAAGTGACAGTGACGGAAGCCTGGACTTTACGCTCAGACCGACGATCCCCTACCTCTGCGACGGCCGTGATGTGAACGGTGACGGAAAGATCTCAGGGGACTCTGAGGAGTCCAGAGGTAAATCCGGCACGGTCACAGCGGAGGGGGATATGATCACTCTGGCAGGTGAGATGGAATATTACGGGCTGGAATTCGAGGGGCAGTACAAGGTCATCACGGACGGTGAATATAAGGCTGCCAATGACGAGAACAATGATAACGGTACCATCGAAGTCACGGGCGCAAGTTCCGCGACCATCGTCATGGGCCTGGACACGAGCTTCGACATGGAGAGCAAGCTCTTTACAGAGAGTGATCCCAAGGCAAAACTGGAGGGAAATGAACCGGCGCATGACCGTGTGGATGCAATCATGGAAGCAGTGGACGGCAAGGATTACAGTGAGCTGAAAGGCGCGCATCTTGCGGATTATCAGTCTATGTATGGCCGAGTTGACGTGGATCTTGGCGGAAGCGTGCCGGAAGAGCTGATGACGGATGATCTGGTCGCGAATTATAAGAGTGGAAACTATGACAACACTGCGGAGGGACTGTACCTGGAGACGCTCGCATATCAGTTTGGGCGCTATCTTCTGGTCTGCTCCTCAAGGGAGGGAGGACTCCCCACGAACCTTCAGGGGATCTGGAACGTGTATCAGGACCCGTCCTGGCGTGCCGGCATGTGGCACAACATCAATGAGCAGATGAATTACTGGGGCGCGTTTACATCGAACCTGGCTGAGACATTTGAACCGTACATTGATTACTGGCAGGCATATGTGGATAAGGCAGAGAGTTATGCTTCCAGCAATATCAGCAAATACAACAAAGACGGACAGATGGAAGGAACAGATGCCTACGATGACGGATGGGCACTTGGCAATTCGACATGGCCGTACAATATCAGCGGATCTGCGTCCCACTCGGGATTCGGGACCGGTCCATTTATGTCGATTCTGTTCTGGGATTATTATGATTACACACAGGATCTGACGATTCTTGAGGATAAGACGTATCCCGCGATCTCGGGGATGTCCAAGTTCCTTTCCAAGATCGTACGTGAGGATGAAGAAGGGAAGCTCCTGGCGCAGCATTCCTTCTCACCAGAAGTACAGGTCGCTGCTGACACTGGTACACAGAGCTATGAAACCGTGGGATGTACTTTTGACCAGACGATGATTTACGAGAATCATCTGGATACGATAAAAGCAGTAGAAATTCTCACGGAGAATGGCGTGTCTCTCTCGGAACAGGATCTGGCAGCCGCAGAAATATTTGAGAAACAGCTTCCGCTTCTTGATCCGATCCTCGTGGGATCTTCAGGTCAGATGAAAGAGTACAGGGAGGAGGATTATTACGGGGAGATCGGTACAGAGCCGACTCACAGGCATACATCCCAGCTGGTGGGCGTATACCCGGGAACCATGGTAAATTCCTCCACTCCTGCATGGCAGGACGCGGCGAAAGTATCTCTCAGCAAGAGAGAGGAAGACCCGGATAAGACAAAAGGATGGTCTAAGGCGCACAGAGCGGCGATCTGGGCACGTCTGTATGAAGGAGACCGGGCGTACAATGATTATCAGAAACTGATCAAGGTCAATCTGATGAGCAATCTGTTCAATGACCACGGCGGCTCCAGCAGCAGCGCGAACCATCTGTTCCAGGCGGACGCCAATTACGGAGTGACGGCGGCTGTAGGCGAGATGCTGCTCCAGAGCCATGAGGGATTCATCTCCCCGCTGGCTGCAGTTCCGTCAAAATGGAGTTCAGGAAGCTATGAAGGGCTTTCCGCGAGAGGGAACTTTGAGGTCAGCGCGCAGTGGACAGACGGACAGGCGGACCGCTTTACAATCCTGTCAAAGTCCGGCGGAGAATGTAAAGTAAAATATGAGAACCTTTCCGGAGCGAAAGTCACAGATTCATCAGGAAAAGCAGTCAGCTTTACAACGGATGGCGATGACATGATCGTATTTGACACCGTGGAAAACGAGACCTATACGATTGCGGAGATTCCGGCGCATGCTGCCGTACAAGACCCCTCGAACCTGGCGCTCAATGTCAATCGGGACAAGCAGCTTGAAGTCACCTGGGACGCGTCCCCGGACGCGGCGTCCTACAACATTTACCGCGCGGAGGAAAGCGCGGCTGTATACGAGACATACGCTGAGGGTGTGACAGAGACTTCTTACGTTGGTGAATTCAAAGAAGGCGCGCAGGCTACATATAAAGTAACCGCGGTTTCAGCGGACGGCACGGAAAGCAGGGGAATCTATATGACATTCGTGCCGACGGAAAAAGTGGAGAGCGCGAAGGGGTATTTCCTTGAGAATGGCTCGCTCCAGGTTCAGGTAGAGGACCCGCTTCGCACAGAAGATACCGAATATGTGCTTTATAAAGCTGAAGACGGTGAATATACAGAGATCTTAAGAACTCCTTATACAGTTATGCAGCTGGAGGGAGTAACAGAAGAAGATGAGCTGTCTCTGAGCAAGGTAGAGTATACCGGTGAGAGCAAGAAGATCGATGTGGAATACTTCGCGCAGATTGAGGAAAATGTCTGCCTCGATAAGACGGTGGAATCAGACCGGGGAACCGTTGGAAGTTATACAATTGATAAAGTGGTGGACGGTGATTTAAGTTCAAGGGTCGGATTCGGTGGAAACGGTGATCCGTTCACAATGACGATTGACCTGGAAAATAAGTGGAAACTAAAAACACTGACAGTTCTGGAATGGCTTGACAAATCTATGACGAGCGGAACCCGTTCAGGAAGTACAAAAATTGAGATCACTGCGGACGGTGAAACATGGGAGACTGTATATGAAGACGTGTCTCTTATGGGCGGGGAGACGGTGAAATTCGAAATGGACGGAAAAGAAGCGTCTAAGATCCGTCTGACATTTGATAACATTGAGTCGGATAAAGCGGTGTCCATCTATGAGATTCAGTGCTCGGCAGAAAAAGACATCTATAATAAGGCAGAATTGTTCAACCTTCTGACACAAGGGGATGAGTATGAAGAGAGCCCTCTGTATGGAGCAGGAGTCGATGCGGCTCTGGTTACGGCATACGAAGAGGCAAAAGCCGCGGCTGTCACCGTGCTTGAAAATACCGGGGCGCAGACACAGGATGAAGTAAACGCGGCGGCAGATGCGCTTGAAAGCGCGCTGACAGCGATCATGGGTGATGCGGCAGAAATGATAACAAACCTGACCGCGGAGGCCAAAGAGGCTGTCGAAACAATAACACCGGAACATGAGCTGTATGTACAGGAGTATTATGACAGCCTGATTTCGGCACTGGACGCAGCGAAGAAGGCAATGGATGATGCAGGCGATACAGAAGCGCTGGAGCTTGCGGCAAAAGAGCTGAATGACGCGCTTAAAGCATTTAAAGGCGAAAATACGGCGGCAGGTTCGGTTTCTGTGGACATGGAATCCGGATTCTATACAGGCCAGCAGACGGTTACGGTGGCTGCAGACAATGACACAGTCACAGAATACCGTTACACACTGGATGGTTCAGAGCCCACAAGAGAGTCCGCGGCAGCAGCGGGAGGTACAATTACACTTCCCTATGGAGTATCTGTGCTTAAGATTGCCGGTTATGCGGATAATGGCGCAAGGACAGAAACTGTGACAAGGCGGTATCTGTGCCGCTCAGAGAAAAATTATGCCCTGAACCAGACAGCGGAGGCGTCCAACGACGCGTACAAGGATCAGTACCCGGCATCCAACGCGGTGGATGGCAATACGTCCACAAGATGGGCTACAAGTGGAACTGGAGTCAGCCTGACTGTAACATTTGACAGTCCGGTGACAATGGATTCTGTCTATGTGGATGAGTTCAAGAATTCAAGCAATACGCAGGACAACCGTCTGTACGAGTATAAGCTGGAATATCAGAAGGAAGCAGGCGGAGAATGGATCGAGATTTCTTCCGGAAATGTTTATGATGAGGATCTGAGGACAGTGGCTTCCAGCACATCCTCCCATTCCTATGTGGGTATCGGTTTTGAGCCGGTAACCGCGGCGGCTGTACGGCTCACCGGACCGACAGAAGAGGGATCGGCGTCGATCACCTTCTACGAGCTGGAAGTGTACGGGGAAGAGCTGGCAAACGCGTCAACTGAACTCAGTGAGACCATCAGAGAGGCAGAAGGAATCGCGAAAGATCAGTACACAGAGGAGTCGGTGGCAGCCCTTGAGGCAGCTGTGTCAGCGGCCAAAGGCTCAGCCGGTTCTGATTCGGCGGAAGAAATGAGAGCAGCGGCGCAGACACTTCGCGACGCGCTGAATGCACTTGAGAAAGTAAAAGCAGTCATTACATCACAGCCCGCAGATATCACGGTAGAAATTGGAAAAGAAGCACAGATGTCTGTTGCGGCGGAAGGGACCAGCCTGTCTTATCAGTGGCAGCGCCTCGGCAGCGATTACTGGCGTACCATCACCGGCGCGGTGGAAGCGGCATACAGCTTTACTGTGGAGAAAGCGGATGACGGCGCGCAGTTCCGCTGTATCGTAGGTGATATCGGCGGAAATGTAGTGACGCAGACTGTGACAGTCCATGCGGTAGATCCGGGAGAAACACCGGATGTAGACAAGAGCGGACTGGAGAGTCTCTACAGCCAGTACAAAGATCTGGACAAGAACGGATATACCAGCGCGACCTGGAAGGCCTTTACAGAAGCCCTGAAGGCAGCAGAGACTGTCCTGAAGGATGAAGAAGCGTCCCAGGATCAGGTGAACGCGGCGAAGGACAGCCTGCAGGCGGCAGTGGACGGCCTGCGGGTCAGCAAGACTACGCTGGAGTACTTCCTGAACCAGGCGAAAGCCCATGTGGAAGCCGGCGATACAGAAGGCCTTGTGGGATCTGTGAAGCAGATGTTTGACGAAGCGGTCGCGGAAGGCGAAGCGGTGATGGCGAAAGAGGACGCTTCCAGAGAAGAAGTGAAGAATGCCGCAATGAAGCTGATGCTGGCGATCCAGGCCCTGGATATGAAGGCCGGGGATAAGACGGACCTTGAGATGGCACTGCAGCTGGCGGGAATGATCGACCTGGATCAGTATGTGGAAGCAGGGCAGGAAGCGTACCTGGCAGCGAAAGAAGCGGCAGAGGCCGTGCTGGCAGATAAGGACGCCATGCAGCCGGAGGTGGACAGCGCATGGCAGGCGCTGACAGATGCCATGGCACAGCTGAGGCTGAAAGCGGATAAAGCGGCCTTAGAAGCACTGCTGAACAGTGTGGCAGAGCTGGATCTGGAGCAGTATACAGAAGAAAGCGTCCAGACATTTAAGGCGGCGTTCGCGTCAGCCAGGGCCGTGCTGGAAGATCTCAGCCTGACTGCAGAGGACCAGCAGACCGTGGATAACGCAGTACTGGCACTCTCAGCGGCAGTAGACAGCCTGCAGCCGAAAGAGACCGTATCCGGCGGAGAAGGAGAGAACCCGGGAACGGATGAAGGTGACGGAAACGAAGGAACCGGAAGCGGAACTACAGATGACGGAACCGGAAACGGAGAGGGAAGCTCTGACACCGGAAACGGCTCAGACGGAGATAAGGGAACGGCAGGAAAGACAGAAAATGCCGGGAACGGAAATGGAAGCAGCGCCGGCGGCAGCCAGAAAGCGGCGAAGGCAGGGGACGCGGCATCCGCGGCAGGACCTGCGGCGGCGATGATGCTGGCGGCTGTACTGGCAGCGGGAGCGGTTACAATCCGCAGACGCCAGAGAAGATAAAATCTGGATTCTGCGCGGGTGCGCGGGCGGCTTCGGCTCCGCTCTATAGGGCAGGAAAAACTACAAAATCAGAGGACATGTCAAACTTCACGCATGTCCTCTGATTTTTATTTTTTCCAAGCCCATTCCGAAGTCGCCTCAGCCGCCCGCACACCCGCGCAGAAAGGCGGTCGAAAAGGCGCTCCGCGAATATGTTTTCAAATCATTCTTCTGTTTTCGGCCGCCTTTCCACGTCGTTTCCTTCGTATGGCAATTGAAAGTTCATTTTCTTCCCGCTCTGGGGATGTCGGAATTCCAGTCTGTATGCACACAGTTTCAACGTCTGTGAGGTTGCTTCGCAGCTGCCGTATTTCCGGTCCCCCTCAAGGGGACATCCCAGATGCGCCATCTGCACCCGGATCTGGTGATGCCGGCCGGTATCCAGCTTGATTTCCACGAGGGATGCGGAAGGGCGGGTATCGTTGTAAGGCTGTATTACCCGGTAGTGGAGCCGCGCCAGTTTTGCCCCGGGTGTGTCTTTGGTACAGATGCGGGATGTGTTGGAGCGGCCGTCTTTTACCATATAATTCTCAAGTATGCCCTCAGGCGGCTCGGGAGTTCCCATGACAATGGCGCGGTAATATTTCCCGAAACCAGAGGCAGTGAGCTGGCGGTTCAGCTCTTTTGCGGCTTCTGGCGTCTTGGCGAAGACCAGGAGCCCTTCTACGGGCTGGTCCAGCCTGTGGATGACAGCCAGGTATGGCTCGCGGGCCCGTTCTGCCGGCCGTCCGTTCTGCCGGCTCAGCCCCAGCGTGCCGGCGAGATGATTTTTCAGCAGGCTTACCATATCCTGCGCGCCGATTCTGCTGGTCTGAACTGCGACCGCGGCAGGTTTGTGACAGACAATTATATGGGAGTCTTCATATAGAATCAGAGTGTTTATATCTGGTTTCATATCATGGCCCTTTCTTTCACGTCCGGGGACGTTTATTTTATTCTAGTTTCTTCCTGATTAATTAGAATTTCGGATTCTTGACTTTTCCATGTACAACGGCTAAACTGATTATCATATAAATGATTTTCAGGGTCAAGATGAAAATAAAGATACACCGTTTCAGGGCAGTGTTTTCTGCCCGGGACCATAAGGAGGATTTCCATGATAAATAATGACTGGGAGCGGTTCGGAGATGAGATCCGCAGGACGATACAGGACGCTGTGGATTCCCGGGATTACCGCAGGCTGAATCAGACAGTTTCAGACACAGTAGGACGCGCGATGGACAATGTGTCCAGAGGATTGAAAAACGGAGGCTGGTATCGGGAAAACCCGGCGGATCAGCGCCGTCAGTCCCAGGAGGCCGGAGCGCAGGACGATATGGGCCGGAGCGCACAGCAGTACGCGCGGGCAGCAGAGCCGGTGGCGGATCAGAACCCCCTGTTTTTGAAAGGAACGTCCAGCAGAGTAGGCGGGATTTTCCTGGCGGTGACGGGGATCGCGTTTGGCGTGATTTCGCTTATTTTTGTACTGTTTTTCTGCCTGGGGGCCCTGGCAGCGGGCTGGAGTCTGGTGCTTCGGATCGGAACGGGCGCGTTCGTGCTGTTTGCGCTTATCTTCGCGGTGATGGCGGTGAAAGGGATAGGCATGTCGGGCAGTGCCGGCCGTTTCCGTAAATACGTGGCGATTGTAGGGAACCGGGAATACTGCGATATCAAAGAACTGGCACAGAAGACAGGCAGATCCGTGAAAAATGTGGTGAAAGATTTGAAGAAGATGATCGGGAAAGGCTGGTTCCGCCAGGGGCATCTGGACGGAAAGGAAGCCTGCCTGATGGTCAGCGACAGAGCCTATCATCAGTATACGGAGCTCATGGAACGGATGGACCGGGAGAAGGCCGAGCGGGATGCGGCGGCGCAGAAGCGTCAGCAGGAATATTCCAGGCTGTCCCCTGAAGTGCAGAAGGTCATTGAGGCGGGCGATGAGTATGTGAAGAAGATCCGTAAGTCCAATGACGCGATACCGGGGGAGGAGATTTCCGCGAAGATCTCCAGGATGGAGACGCTTGTGGACCGGATTTTCGACCGGGTAGAGCAGAAACCGGATACAGTAGACGATACACGCAGGCTTATGGAATATTATCTCCCGACGACAATCAAGCTTTTGGAGGCATATGAGGAGCTTGACGCGCAGCCTGTACAGGGGGAGAATATCATCTCCTCCAAAAAGGAGATCGAGAAGACGCTGGATACGCTGAACACAGCATTTGAAAAGCTTTTGGACGAGCTGTTCCAGGATACGGCGTGGGATCTCTCTTCTGATATTTCCGTACTGAATACAATGCTTGCGCAGGAAGGACTGACAGAGGACGGATTAAAGGCAGGCAGGAAATAATATTGAGAACATGGAGGATGAACAGATGGGAAATGAGTTTCAAGATTTCAGCACAACGCCGACTTTGACGCTGGAGCCGTTTCAGCCCCAGGAGGAGAAGAAGCCTCCAATCGTACAGGAAGAACCGGGGCTGGATGAAAGTGTGCTGACAGAGGAAGAGCGCAGAATGGTGGATTCGTTTGCGGAGCAGATCGACCTGACGAATTCCGCCCTTGTGCTCCAGTATGGGGCAGGGACACAGAAGAAAATGGCGGATTTCTCCGAGTCCGCCCTAGAGAATGTGAAGTCCAAAGATCTGGGAGAAGTGGGAGACCTGCTTTCGGGCGTGGTGACAGAGCTGAAAAGTTTTGATCAGGAGGAGGAAAAAGGCTTCTTTGGGATCTTTAAGAAGGCGTCCAATAAGATTGAGTCCATGAAAGCCAAATACGCGAAGGCGGAGACGAATGTAAATGAGATTGTGAAGGTCCTGGAAAAACACCAGGTACAGCTGATGAAAGATACAGCCCTGCTGGATAAGATGTATGAGCTGAACCTGACCTATTTTAAAGAACTGTCCATGTACATCCTGGCGGGGAAAAAGAAGCTGGCGGAAGTGCGGGGAACCAAACTGGCCGAACTCACCCGGAAAGCACAGATGTCCGGTCTGCCGGAAGACGCCCAGGCTGCCAGGGATCTGGAATCGATGTGCCTGCGTTTTGAGAAAAAGCTCCATGACCTGGAACTGACGCGGATGATTTCGATCCAGACCGCGCCGCAGATCCGTCTTGTGCAAAATAATGACACGCAGATGGTGGAGAAGATTCAGTCTACGATCGTGAATACGATTCCGCTTTGGAAGAGCCAGATGGTGCTTGCCCTTGGCGTGGAACATTCGGCGCAGGCGGTTGAGGCGCAGCGCCAGGTGACAGATGTGACCAATGAGCTGCTGAAAAAGAACGCGGAGAAGCTCAAGATGGCGACTGTAGAGACGGCGAAGGCGTCCGAGAGAGGAATTGTGGATATTGAGACCCTGAAGACGACCAATGAATCGTTGATTTCTACCCTGGATGAGGTGATGAATATTCAGAGAGAGGGACGGGAGAAACGCCAGGCCGCGGAGGCGGAACTGCGAAATATGGAAGCGGAGCTTAAGAGTAAGCTGCTGCAGATACAAGGGTGATGGCGCACGGTTTTTGTGGGTTGACAAGCGCCGGGTTATTCGCTAAAATCACAGTTACGGACAGCGATGAACGGGATTAGTATATATGGGGACTGCTTCAGAGAGGAGGCGTTTGGTGAGAGCCTCTGCAGGAACATATGGAACCGGCCCGGGAGCTTCTGCATGAAAGTGCGGCGTAGAGCCTGCGTTAAAGGCGAATGAGCGAACCGCGCACGGAGCAGGTTACAGTTACGAGACCCGCGAAAGCGCAGTTAATTAGGGTGGTACCGCCGGGATATCCGGTCCCTTGTTTTACAGGGACTGCAGATGTCCCGGCGTTTTTGTATTTCGAGTTCGGGAGCGGGGCGCGGCCGCAGATTTGAGGCGGAGCCTTCAAAAGAACCCGGCAGGAATGTAAAGGACGCATAATCATTATAGAAGGTATAAAGGAGAAAAAAGATGGCAAAGGAAAAGAAACTGGTGCAGTCGATTACTTCCCGGGATGATGATTTCGCGCAGTGGTATACAGATGTTGTCCGCGAGGCAAAGCTGTGTGATTATTCAGGCGTAAAAGGATGTCTGAATTATCTGCCGAACGGGTACGCGCTCTGGGAGAATATTCAGGCGGATCTGGACAAGCGATTTAAAGACACAGGAGTGGAGAATGTTTATCTTCCCGTGCTGATACCGGAGAGCCTGCTCCAGAAGGAGAAGGACCACATCGAAGGATTCGCGCCGGAGGTGGCATGGGTGACCCACGGCGGCATGGAACAGCTGCAGGAGAGATTCTGTATCCGCCCTACATCGGAGACTCTGTTCTGTGATGTGTGGAGCAAGACCGTACAGTCCTACCGGGATCTTCCCAAGGTGTGGAACCAGTGGTGTTCGGTGTTAAGGTGGGAGAAGACCACAAGGCCGTTCCTGCGTTCCAGGGAGTTCTTATGGCAGGAGGGGCATACGATCCACGCCACATATGAGGAAGCGGAAGAACGCACGAAACTGATGTGGAAGGTATATAAAGATTTCGTGGAAGAAGACCTGGCCATCCCCGTTGTCGCGGGACGCAAGACGGACAGCGAGAAATTCGCGGGCGCGCAGGATACCTATACAATCGAAGCACTGATGCATGACGGGCAGGCGCTGCAGTCCGCGACGAGCCATTTCTTTGGGAATTCGTTCCCGGACGCTTTCAATATTAAATATGCAGATAAAAATAATGAGCTGCACAGCGTATATGAGACGTCATGGGGACTGTCCACAAGAATTATCGGCGCCATCATCATGGTACATGGCGACGACAGCGGCCTGGTGCTTCCGCCGAGGATCGCGCCGGTACAGGTGAGGGTGATCCCCATCGCGCAGCACAAAGAGGGCGTGCTCGACAAGGCGGGTGAGCTTCTGGACGCGCTGAAGGCAGCAGGGTACCGCGCGAAGATCGATGATTCCGAGAAGAGCCCGGGCTGGAAGTTCAGCGAGCAGGAGATGCTCGGCATTCCGGCGCGTATTGAGATCGGACCGAAAGATATTGAGAACGGACAGGTTGTAGTGGTCCGCCGTGATACAAGAGAAAAGATCGTTGTGTCCATCGATGAGATTACGACAAAATTGGGAGAGATCCTGGAAACGATCCAGAGAGATCTGTATGCAAAGGCGAAAGCATTTTTGGACGAGCACATCAGTACTGCGGTGACAATGGACGAGATGAAAGACGCTGTCCAGAACAAAAAAGGATTTGTCAAAGCAATGTGGTGCGGCGAGGAAGCATGTGAGGACGAGATCAAGGCACAGGCTGGAGGGGTAACCTCAAGATGCATTCCTATGGAAGAAGAACATCTCTCCGATGTCTGCGTGTGCTGTGGAAAACCGGCCAAGCATATGGTTTACTGGGGAAGGGCATATTAATCAGAATATTCTGATAATACAGCTGAAAGGGGTCAGGCACCTTTGAGGAGGGGCCTGACCCCTTTGCCGGAAATTTTCTGAATTTTGTTGAGAGTTTCTCCCTGGCGTAATATAATAATGTAATTGGTGAAAAGTTTTTCAGAAAGGCAAGGGAACGAAAGTGATCTATAATAATATTCTTGAAGCAATGGGAAATACTCCTTTAATCCGTCTGAGCAGGATGGCGGAGGCGGGGAGCGCGCAGATCCTTGTAAAATTTGAGGGCCTGAACGTGGGCGGCTCGATAAAGACGAGGACCGCGTACAATATGATCCGGGATGCGGAGGAGAAGGGGCTGATCAACGCGGACACCATCATCGTGGAACCGACCAGCGGAAACCAGGGGATCGGCCTGGCCCTGGTGGGGGCAGTGCGGGGATATAAAACGCGGATCATCATGCCGGACTCGGTCAGCGAGGAGCGCAGGAAATTGATGAAGCACTATGGCGCGGAGGTGATCCTCATCCATGACGCGGGCAATATCGGCGCCTGCATCGAAGAGTGCCTGAATACGGCTCTGCGGATGGCGGAGGAGGACCCGCGGGTCTTTGTCCCCCAGCAGTTTGAAAATCCGGCGAACCCGGCGGTGCACAGAAGCCGGACCGCGGTTGAGATACTGGAACAGGCAGACTGCCGGATTGACGGGTTCTGCTCCGGTATCGGGACGGGAGGAACGATCACTGGGATCGGGGAAGTCCTCAGAGAGAAGAACCCGGACATGGAGATCTGGGCAGTGGAGCCGGAGCATGCGGCCATCCTCTCAGGCGGTTCCATTGGAACGCATCTGCAGATGGGGATTGGCGACGGGCTGATCCCGGCGATCCTGAACACAGCGGTCTATGATGATATCTGTATTGTGACAGATGAGGAAGCGATCCAGACCTCGCGGGACCTGGCGTCAAAGGAAGGGATCATGTGCGGGATCTCCTCGGGCACGAATGTGGCGGCGGCGCTGAAGCTGGCGAGAAAGCTCGGAGAAGGCAGAACGGTGGTTACAGTACTTCCGGATACAGCGGAGCGTTACTTCTCCACGCCGCTGTTTGAAGAATGACCGGTCTTCTGCCGGATTATTTTTAGAAAAGACTCCAATAATTTCTTGTAAAATCCCTTGACATACGCGGATAATCGTAATAAACTGATCTAGCGTGCATGAAAAGGCATCGTTCTTTTTGTGCGCTTAAAATGGATAATGACGATATTATCCGCAGCCCCTCACGGCATAAGCCGAGAGGTAACGAATAATTCATAGGAGGTGAAAAGGAATGCCAACATTTAACCAGTTAGTTAGAAAAGGACGTCAGACTTCTGAGAAAAAGTCTACTGCGCCGGCACTTCAGAAAGGATATAACTCCCTGAAGAAACGTGCGACAAACGTATCCGCGCCGCAGAAGAGAGGTGTGTGTACAGCTGTTAAGACTGCGACACCGAAGAAGCCTAACTCAGCTCTGAGAAAGATCGCCAGAGTTCGTCTTTCTAACGGAATCGAAGTAACAAGCTACATCCCGGGCGAGGGACACAACCTTCAGGAGCATAGCGTTGTTATGATCCGTGGAGGAAGAGTTAAGGACCTGCCGGGTACAAGATACCACATCATCCGTGGTACGCTGGATACAGCAGGTGTTGCGAAGAGACGTCAGGCTCGCTCCAAATACGGCGCGAAGAGACCGAAAGACGCGAAAAAGTAATGAACACTTAATAAGTTCAAGCGTAAGCGCAGAACGAATTTAGTGTGAATACTGTTCTTTGGTGATTAGCGAGGTATTATCGAGCTTAGCAACAAAGAACTACATTAACATTCGCGTGATGACGTAATGTAACTAGAGTGTTAAATCGTATCACAAACAGAACTATGATTATCGTAGGGTTGCGGATTTAAGCAGCGCGTTTGACGCGAACTTAGTCCGGCGGAATTTGGTGAGCCGGATATCTATAGATAAGATAAGTCCCGCGGCCGCGAGCACATGCTATGCGATTCCATAGAAAGACACATGTGAGTACCGATGAATTAATCCCGGCGCAGACCGGAAAATATGATTAAGGAGGGAAGGACCGTGCCACGTAAAGGACATACTCAGAAGAGAGATGTATTAGCGGACCCGATATACAACAATAAAGTTGTTACCAAACTTATCAACAACATCATGCTGGACGGTAAGAAAGGTGTAGCACAGAAGATTGTATACGGCGCATTTGAAAGAGTAGAGGCAAAGGCTGAGAAGCCGGCGATCGAGGTGTTCGAGGAAGCGATGAACAACATGATGCCGGTTCTCGAGGTTAAGGCTAGACGTATCGGTGGTGCAACATACCAGGTGCCGATCGAAGTAAGAGCCGACAGAAGACAGGCGCTCGCTCTTCGCTGGCTGACAATGTACTCCCGTCAGAGAGGCGAGAAGACAATGGAAGAGAGGCTGGCAAACGAGATTCTTGACGCAGCGAACAACACAGGCGGCGCTGTGAAGAGAAAAGAAGACATGCACAAGATGGCAGAGGCAAACAAGGCGTTTGCACACTACCGTTTCTAATTATTTTAGGAGGAAAAAACCTTGGCTGGAAGAGAATATCCATTAGAGAGAACCAGAAACATCGGTATCATGGCGCATATCGATGCAGGTAAGACAACGCTGACAGAGCGTATTCTCTACTATACTGGTGTCAACTATAAGATCGGTGATACTCACGAAGGTACTGCTACCATGGACTGGATGGAGCAGGAACAGGAGAGAGGTATCACGATCACCTCAGCCGCTACAACTTGCCACTGGACTTTGGAAGAAAAGACAAAGCCGAAGGCAGGCGCTCTGGAGCATCGTATCAACATCATCGATACTCCGGGACACGTTGACTTTACTGTAGAGGTTGAGCGTTCACTCCGTGTACTGGATGGTGCCGTAGGTGTTTTCTGTGCAAAGGGCGGTGTTGAGCCTCAGTCAGAGAACGTATGGCGTCAGGCAGACACATACAACGTACCGAGAATGGCATTCATCAACAAGATGGACATCCTCGGAGCTGATTTCTACAACGCGGTAGATCAGATTAAGACAAGACTTGGTAAAAACGCGATCTGTCTTCAGCTTCCGATCGGAAAAGAAGACGAGTTCAAGGGAATCATCGACCTGTTCGAGATGCAGGCTTACATCTATAATGATGATAAGGGTGATGACATCACTGTCACAGACATTCCGGAAGAAATGAAGGATGAGGCAGAGCTGTATCACACAGAGCTGGTAGAGAAGATCTGCGAGCTGGATGATGACCTGATGATGGAATACCTGGAGGGCGAGGAGCCGTCCATAGACGCGCTGAAAGCGGTACTGAGAAAGGCTACATGTGAGTGTACAGCCGTTCCGGTATGCTGCGGAAGCGCGTACAGAAACAAAGGTGTCCAGAAACTTCTGGACGCAGTTCTTGAGTTCATGCCTGCCCCGACAGACATCCCGGCGATCAAGGGTGTTGATGAGGACGGCGCGGAAGTAGAGAGACATTCATCGGATGATGAGCCGTTCTCTGCTCTCGTATTCAAGATCATGACAGACCCATTCGTAGGTAAGCTCGCATACTTCAGAGTTTACTCCGGTACAATGAACTCCGGTTCTTATGTACTGAACGCGACAAAGGGCAAGAAGGAGCGTGTAGGACGTATCCTTCAGATGCACGCAAATAAGCGTGAAGAATTGAGCAAAGTTTACTCAGGAGATATCGCCGCGGCGATCGGATTTAAGTTCTCCACCACAGGAGATACAATCTGTGATGAGCAGCATCCGGTTATCCTTGAGTCCATGGAATTCCCGGAACCGGTTATCGAGCTCGCGATCGAGCCGAAGACAAAGGCTTCCCAGGGCAAGCTGGGCGAGTCCCTCGCGAAACTCGCGGAGGAAGACCCCACATTCCGCGCTCATACAAATCAGGAGACAGGACAGACGATCATCGCCGGAATGGGCGAGCTGCATCTTGAAATCATCGTAGACAGACTTCTGCGTGAGTTCAAGGTAGAGGCGAATGTCGGCGCTCCGCAGGTTGCTTACAAGGAAGCGATCACCAAAGCGGTGGACGTGGACAGCAAGTATGCAAAACAGTCTGGTGGACGTGGACAGTACGGACACTGTAAAGTGAAATTTGAGCCAATGGATGCCAACGGTGAAGAGACTTATAAGTTTGAGTCCACAGTAGTCGGCGGTGCGATTCCGAAGGAATACATCCCGGCTGTAGGCGAAGGTATCGAGGAAGCAATGAAGTCCGGTATCCTCGGTGGATTCCCGGTAGTAGGCGTTCACGCGAATGTATACGACGGGTCCTACCACGAGGTCGACTCTTCAGAGATGGCGTTCCACATCGCAGGTTCTCTTGCGTTTAAGGATGCCATGAAACAGGGCGCGCCGGTTCTGCTTGAGCCGATCATGAAGGTTGAGGTAACAATGCCTGAGGAGTATATGGGTGATATTATCGGTGACCTGAACTCCCGCCGTGGACGCATCGAGGGTATGGATGACCTTGGCGGCGGCAAGATCGTACGCGCGTACGTTCCGCTGTCCGAGATGTTCGGATACTCTACAGACCTCCGTTCTAGAACACAGGGACGCGGCAACTACTCTATGTTCTTTGAGAAATACGAGCAGGTGCCGAAGTCTGTACAGGAAAAGGTGCTGTCTAACAAAGAGTAATAACTCAGTATATAAAAATGCGTAAATCGCAGAAAAAGGCTTGAAAAACGGCTAAGTTTGAAATATAATCAAACTTAGCCGAGTAAAATCGAAACCAATTAAGTGCCCGAAAACGGGTGGTAATTTTAAGGAGGACATTCAAAATGGCAAAAGCTAAATTTGAAAGAACAAAACCGCATTGTAATATTGGTACCATCGGTCACGTTGACCATGGTAAAACAACTCTGACAGCTGCGATCACAAAGACACTTTCACAGAGAGTTGAAGGAAACGCGGCAGTTGATTTCGAGAACATCGATAAGGCTCCGGAAGAGAGAGAGCGTGGTATCACGATCTCCACAGCACACGTTGAGTATGAGACAGAGAAACGTCACTACGCTCACGTAGACTGCCCGGGACATGCTGACTACGTTAAGAACATGATCACAGGTGCTGCTCAGATGGACGGTGCTATCCTTGTAGTTGCTGCAACTGACGGTGTTATGGCTCAGACAAAGGAGCACATCCTTCTGTCCCGCCAGGTTAACGTTCCGTACATCGTTGTATTCATGAACAAGTGTGACATGGTAGACGACGAGGAGCTGCTTGAGCTCGTAGAGATGGAGATCCGTGAAGTTCTCAACGAGTATGAGTTCCCGGGTGATGACACACCGGTTATCCAGGGTTCTGCTCTGAAGGCTCTTGAAGATCCGTCAGGCGAGTGGGGCGACAAGATCATGGAACTTATGGACGCTGTTGATGAGTGGATTCCGACTCCGGAGCGTGACACAGATAAGCCGTTCCTTATGCCGGTAGAGGACGTATTCTCTATCACAGGACGTGGTACAGTTGCTACAGGACGTGTTGAGCGTGGTACTCTTCACGTATCTGATGAAGTTGAGATCATCGGTATCCATGAGGATGTTAAGAAGACAGTTGTAACAGGTATCGAGATGTTCCGTAAGCTTCTTGATGAGGCTCAGGCTGGTGACAACATCGGTGCTCTGCTTCGTGGTATCCAGAGAACAGAGATCGAAAGAGGTCAGGTTCTCATCAAACCGGGTACAGTAACATGCCATACAAAATTCACATGCCAGGTATACGTTCTGACAAAGGACGAGGGTGGCCGTCATACACCGTTCTTCAACAACTACCGTCCGCAGTTCTACTTCAGAACAACAGACGTTACAGGTGTCTGCGAGCTTCCGGAAGGCACAGAGATGTGCATGCCTGGAGATCACGTTACAATGACAGTTGAACTGATCCATCCGGTAGCTATGGAAGAAGGTCTGAGATTCGCTATCCGTGAGGGTGGCCGTACAGTAGGATCAGGTACAGTAGCATCTATCATCGAGTAAGATTCGCGAAACAACGAGATGAATAAATAAGGACAATAAGCCCGCTGAGTATTTATACTCAAGCGGGCTTTGTTGTACTTATTTATGCGGCGACTGCCGCGACCGAAATGAAGCGGAGCGGAATTGAGGTGAATCTCGTTGCAAAGTATATCAATCAGGGAAGAGTGCTTGCATTCTTCCCTGTATTTTTTTGCGCATTTATAGGGCGCGGCCCGCGAACGAGATGGAGCAAAGCGGAATTGAGCTATACGCGGAAGAGTGGAACAAAATCATATAGTTAAGACGGATTTTTTCTATAAAACTGCATATCCTGACTATATTGAAGAGAGCAGGAGTTGTGAAATGAAAAGAATAGAAGAGACAAAGAGAGGGAGAATCGCGGCGGATCTCCTCTACAATATCGCCGGCAGTGTCCTGTATGCTGCCGGTATTTATACTTTTGCGGGAAACGCGGGCTTCGCGCCGGGCGGAGTATCGGGACTGGCTCTGATTGTGGACTATCTGTGGGGAATTCCTGTGGGTACAATGACACTTTTACTCAATATTCCGCTCATTATAATCAGTTATAAAGCTGTGGGTAAGCGGCTTCTTATTAAGAGCGCGGTGACCATGCTGATTTCAACTTTATTTCTGGATGTGGTATTTCCGCTTTTTCCCATGTACAGCGGAGACCGTCTGATCGCGGCGGTATGTTCAGGGGCGTTTCTGGGGGCAGGGATGGCCTTATTTTATATTCGGGGATCTTCTTCGGGTGGAATTGATTTCCTTGCGCTGGCAATTAAGAAAGAGAAACCACATATGACAATCGGGGTGATTACCCTGTTAATTGACCTGGTTGTGATCCTGCTGGGATGGCCGGTATTCGGGGATGTGGATGCTGTTCTGTATGGTGTGCTCGCCACAGTTGTGAGCACTGTGGCCATTGATAAAATCCTGTATGGTGTGGGCGCGGGAACTCTGGCCATCATTATTACAAAAAAGGGGAAGGAGACGGCACAGCGGATCAGTGAGAGAGCCGGCAGGGGAGTGACTTCCCTGCCGGCGGTCGGCGCGTACACGAAAATGGAGACAGAGGTCCTTCTGTGCGCGTGTACAAAAGCGGAGGCGTATCTGGTGAAGTCAGCCGTAGAAGAAGCGGATGAAAATGCATTTTTTATGTTTACCGAGACAAGTGAAGTGTATGGGGAGGGCTTCCGCAGAAGGGACTGAATGTGTGCAGAGTACATTTAAAGGAAATGATATAAATTGCGCTGGATTCATCCGATGTGTAAGAGGGATACGCTGGGGGTTGAAAAATAGACCGCGATGCCGTAAAATAAGGGACATATGATTTTAAGCAGACGACGCGCGCAGGGCGGGCTGACTGCCTGCGCGGATGGAGGGCAGATAAGCCGATGGAAATGATCCATGCAGAGAAACTAATCTATGAATACGACAAGCGTGACGAGGAAGGAAATATTATCGGGACAAACCGTGCGATTGACGGGGTGGACATTGATATTTCCCCCGGTTCTTTTATCGCGGTGCTGGGACATAACGGCTCCGGGAAATCCACGCTGGCAAAGCATATGAACGCGATCCTCGTGCCCACGGGCGGAACGATGTGGGTGGACGGACGGGATACCAGAGATCCGGCAGAGCTGTGGAACGTGCGGCAGACGGCGGGTATGGTATTCCAGAATCCGGACAACCAGATCATTGGGACCGTGGTGGAGGAAGATGTGGGATTCGGGCCGGAGAACCTGGGCGTGCCCACGGACGAGATCTGGAAGCGGGTGGAGGACAGCCTGCGTTCTGTAGGGATGATCGAGTACCGCAAAGCGTCCCCAAACAAACTGTCCGGCGGACAGAAACAGCGTGTGGCTATCGCAGGTGTGATTGCCATGGAGCCAAAGTGCGTCGTGCTGGATGAGCCTACTGCCATGCTGGACCCAAACGGACGCAGGGAGGTTATCCGGGCGGTGGAGAAACTGCGCAGGGAAAAAGAGGTCACTGTGATCCTGATCACACATTATATGGAAGAAGTTATTGACGCGGACCAGGTGTTTGTCATGGATGGGGGCCACATTGTCATGCACGGGACACCGCGGGAGATTTTCAGCCATGTGGAGGAGCTGAAGTCTTACCGGATGGACGTTCCCCAAGTGACCATGCTGGCCGAGGAACTAAGGAGACGGGGATTAAATATCCCAAGAGGCATCTTAAGAAGAGAAGAATTGGTGGAGGCATTATGTCGATTGCGTTAGAACATGTGAGTTATATATACAGCCCCGGAACTGCATATGAAAAACAGGCGCTCAAAGATGTGAGTCTTCAGATCCCGCAGGGGCAGTTTGTGGGGATTATCGGGCATACCGGGTCAGGCAAATCGACCCTGATCCAGCACTTAAACGGGCTTGTGCGCGCGGCCTCCGGTAAGATCCTTTATGAAGGCAAAAATATTTACGATGAGGGATATGATATGCGGGGGCTGAGAAGCCAGGTGGGACTTGTGTTCCAGTATCCGGAGCATCAGCTCTTCGAGGTGGATGTGCTCAGTGACGTGTGTTTTGGGCCGAGGAACCAGGGCCTTTCTCCGGAAGAGTGTGAGCAGAGGGCGAAAGAGGCGCTTGGACTGGTGGGATTCCCGGAGAAATATTATCATCAGTCGCCTTTCGAGCTGTCCGGTGGACAGAAACGACGGGTGGCGATCGCGGGAGTCCTTGCCATGAAGCCGAAAGTGCTTGTGCTGGATGAACCGACTGCCGGGCTGGACCCGAGAGGGAGAGATGAGATTTTGGACCAGATCGAGCGTCTTCATAAGGAGACGGGGATGACCGTGATCCTTGTGTCCCACAGTATGGAGGATATCGCGCGGTATGTGGAGCGCATCATCGTTATGAACCGTGGGGAGAAGATGCTGGACGGCACGCCCCGGGAGGTGTTCGGACATTACAGGGAGCTGGAGAAGGTAGGGCTCGCGGCGCCTCAAGTGACATATGTGATGCATGATTTGAAGGAGCGCGGATTTGACTTGTCGCCGGACGCGACGACAATCGAAGAAGCGGCCGATGAGATAATGAGGAGCTTCCAATGATTAGAGATATAACAATCGGGCAGTATTACCCGGCAGAGAGCCGGATACACAGACTGGACCCCAGGGTGAAGATCGTCTGCACTCTGCTTTTTCTCGTGTCTTTGTTTATCCAGAACAGCCTGCTGGGATATGTGATCGCGACCGGATTCCTCGCAGTGGTGGTCCATTTATCGAAAGTGCCGTTAAAATACATATTAAAGGGACTTAAGCCCATTGTGATTCTCCTGATGTTTACGGTGGTGATGAACCTGTTTCTCACACAGGGAGGAGAAGAGCTTGTACATTTCTGGGTTTTTACCATTACGGAAAGCGGGGTGCGTACTTCCGTGTTTATGGCGGTGCGCCTGATGTACCTGGTGACGGGCTCGTCGATTATGACATTTACGACTTCGCCCAACGGGCTGACCGACGGCATGGAGAAGCTGCTTCATCCGCTGAACAGGCTCAATGTGCCGGTCCATGAGGTGGCGATGATGATGTCCATTGCCCTGCGGTTTATCCCGATCCTTCTGGAGGAGACGGACAAGATCATGAAAGCGCAGATGGCAAGGGGCGCTGACTTTGAATCCGGAAATATCATACAGAGGGCAAAGGCGATGATCCCGATTCTTGTGCCGTTGTTTGTATCAGCCTTCCGCAGGGCCAACGACCTGGCTATGGCGATGGAGGCCCGGTGCTACCACGGCGGGGACGGGCGCACGAAGATGAAGCCTCTGCAGTACAAGACACGGGACAGGATGGCGTATCTGATCACACTGGTGTATATGGTGCTGATTTTTGCAGTTGGACGGTTTGTGGATTTTAAGTTGTGGATTTTTTAAGGAATGAAAGAACAGAGAGAGGACGGCAGAACGATGAAGAGAATCCGGCTGACCGTGGCTTATGACGGTACGGATTACTGCGGATGGCAGATCCAGAAAAATGGGATCACCGTTGAGGAGGTGCTCAACCGGGCGCTCTCCAGGCTGACGGGGGAAGAGATCAATGTGATTGGCGCGAGCCGGACGGATTCGGGAGTACATGCCCGGGGCAATGTGGCAGTGTTCGATACGTGCACAAAGATTCCGGCTGACCGGATTGTCTACGCGGTCAACGCGCTGCTCCCGGAGGATATGGCAGTCGTAAAATCAGAGGAGGTGCCCTCCGGCTGGCATCCCCGGAAATGCGTATCTGTTAAGACATATGAGTATCGGATTCTGAATAGTGAATTCCCGGACCCGGTCAGAAGGAGGGACACTTACTTTGTGTCTTTTCCCCTGGATATCGAACGGATGCGGCAGGCAGCGGAATACCTGACCGGGACACATGATTTCAAGAGCTTCTGCAGCGCGCAGACCACAGTGGAGGACACCGTGCGCACGATTTACAGCCTGGAAATCAAGAAGGATGGCAGCATGATTACCATCCGGGTGAGAGGGAACGGTTTCCTCTATAATATGGTGCGCATCATCGCGGGGACACTGGCCGGGGTGGGCAGAGGATATTTTGAGCCGGAGGACGTAAAGCGGATGCTGGAGGAGAAGGACCGCACAAAGGCAGGGGTGACCGCGCCCGCGCAGGGGCTGACACTGGTGGGCATAGAGTATGCGGCTGCCGGGGATTCTGCCGGAAGAGGGGGCTGTTCTGCTTGACATTTCCCAGGTTGATTGATAGTATTATTTTAATGATATCACTGGGATGTTACAAGGGAAGACAAAACCAGATTTTCAAGTTATAAGGTCTGACTTTATGCTTCGGAAATCTGGTTTTTTTGCCTTGTCCCGGCGAATAGATAAATTGAGGAGGAAGAGAATATGAAGATCTATGAAGCAAAAGATTATCAGGAAATGAGCAGAAAGGCGGCAAATATTCTTTCCGCGCAGGTGATCCTGAAACCGGACTGCGTGCTGGGCCTCGCGACGGGCTCCACACCCATTGGCACCTACGATCAGCTGGTAGAGTGGTATGAGAAAGGCGATCTTGATTTCTCAGAAGTGAAGACAGTCAATCTGGATGAGTACAGGGGACTGACGCGGGACAATGACCAGAGCTATTATTATTTCATGCATGAGCATCTGTTTGACCGTGTGAATATCAAACCGGAGAACACCAATGTGCCGGATGGGACACAGCCGGACGCGGACAAAGAGTGCGCCCGCTACGAAGAACTGATCGCGTCTATGGGCGGAGTGGATATTCAGCTTCTCGGTCTGGGACACAACGGCCACATCGGATTTAACGAGCCGGACAGCGCTTTCGCGCAGACAACACACTGTGTTGACCTGACGGAGAGCACCATCGAGGCCAACAAAAGATTTTTCGCATCCGCGGATGATGTGCCGAGACAGGCATACACTATGGGCATCGGAACGATCATGAAAGCAAAGAAGATCCTTCTGATCGTGAACGGCGAGGCAAAGGCAGATATCGTGGCAAAAGCATTCTTCGGTCCGGTGACACCGGAAGTGCCGGCGTCCATCCTTCAGTTACATAATGATGTAGTCATTGTGGGGGACAGCGCGGCATTGTCAAAGATTCCGAGATAAATTTGAGAATATTCTGAAAATGGCGGTAAAAGGGGTCAGACCCCTCCCAGGAGGGGTCTGACCCCTTTGCGGAATATTATCAGAATATTCTGAAAGGAGCGTTTATGTCATATTTACTTGAAGTATGTGCGGACAGTGTGCAGTCCGCTGTCGCCGCCCAGGAGGGAGGCGCGGACCGGATTGAGCTGTGTTCGGGCCTGGTGATCGGAGGGCTGTCTCCGACCCCGTCCATGTTCCGTGAGGTAAAGCGGAATACGGATCTTAAGGTACGGGTACTGCTGCGGCCGCGATTTGGCGATTTCTGTTATGATAAATATGAATTTGAAACACTCAGAGACGAGGTGCGGCAGTTCCGGGAACTGGGAGCAGACGGAGTGGTCATCGGCATCCTGAATCCGGACGGGACTCTGAATATGGAGCAGATGGCTGAGCTGATGAAAGAGGCAGACGGAATGGGCGTTACAATGCACCGGGCATTTGACGTGTGCAGAGATCCCTTTGAGGCGCTGGAACAGTGCATTTCCCTGGGGATCGATACGATCCTGACAAGCGGGCAGAGAAGTTCTGCCTGGGAAGGCAGGGAGATGCTGTCTGAACTTGTGAATAAAGCCGGCGGAAGACTGGACATACTGGCGGGTGCGGGCATCTGTCCGGAGATAATGAAGGACCTGGCAGAGACCGCGGGTGTGAAAGCATTCCATATGTCGGCAAAAAAGGTGATTGACAGCCGGATGAAGTTCCGGCGGGAAGGCGTGCCCATGGGCATGCCCGGCTTCAGCGAATTTGAGATCTGGCAGACAGATGCAGAACAGGTGAGAGCAGCGGCGGAGCTGCTCAGAGGGATGGATCAATGAGACAGAATGTGCACCGGGAAAAACAGCCCGGTGCAATTTTTTGTGCAGATAGAACGAGAAAATGGTATAATAAGGCAGAAAAAGCAGACAAAAATGTACACTATGACGAATCTAAAAATGGACCGGACAGGGCAAATGGATATTGTTGACAGGAGGACGCGCAAAAGAGTAAAATATAATCTGGCGACAGTATACCATAAGCGCGGGAAAAGAAGCGCCTGGTAATTTTATAGGCTGTGTACTCAGAAAGGGAAGAATTTATGAAAAAGAAAACATTGAGAAGCCTGGCAGTGCTCATGGCAGGAGCTCTGACGGCAGCAGGCGCCGGAGGATGGAGCGGTCCGGAACAGGTCCAGGCAGCGGAAGAGTGGGTCGGTGAGGACGATCTGGACGGTGAAACGGAGGCTCCCGCCCGGGATGACGTGCTTCCGTCAGAGAGCCAGCTGGCGTATCAGCGGGACGGGCTGGCCGCGTTTATGCATTTCGGGCCAAATACGTTCAATGAGATTGAATGGGGCGAACATTATGGCGATGATGTGAATGTGATCTTTAAAAATATGCCCGATGACTTCGAGTTTGACGCGGACGGATACGTAAAGATGATCAAAGAGGCGGGATTTAAACGCCTGATTGTTACAGCAAAGCATCATGACGGATTCTGTATATGGCAGAGTGCGTATACGGATTTTGACATGGGAGCGCTGACAAAGTATAAAGAAGGAAAAGGCGATATCCTGGAGGAAATATCAAAAGCATGTACAGACTATGATATTGACATGGGGCTGTATTTATCCCCGTGGGATATCCATGAGGACTCCTATGGAGACAGCACGCCGGGTGATTACAACGAATTTTATGTAAATCAGCTGAAAGAAATATTAGGAAGCGAAAAATACGGAAATGCCGGAGAGTTTGTTGAAGTATGGATGGACGGGGCAAAGGGAAGCGGAAGCCAGTACCAGACATATGATACAGACAAATGGGCAGAGACAATCAAAGAGGTAGAAGGCGAAGACTGCCTGCTGATGCAGTGCAACGAGCATACCGATGTCAGATGGATCGGAAATGAGAATGGATACGCTGCCGATGAGACCTGGGCCCAGATCCGCGACAGGAGTGATGAACCGGGATACAATAACCCGGCGAATAACCAGAATTATGATGACCATATTACAGGCGGATATTCCGTGGGATATCCGGACGGTGATATGTGGGTGATCCCGGAGGCTGACGCGCGCATTACAAGCGGATGGTTCTGGGGAAATAATAAGAAAACTCCGAAGACACTGGAAAATCTGATTGACATGTATGTGAATTCCATCGGCCACAACGCCACCTTCCTGCTGAATATTCCTCCGAATACGGATGGAACAGTCGATGAGGCCATCAAGGCGAGAACGCTGGAATTCGGTGCTGCCGTTCAGAACGCATTCGATGACAATCTTGCCGCGGATGGGAAGGCATCCGCCATGGCGGACTCTGTCTATGGAAATGACCCGGATTATTCTCCGATGAATGTCCTTGACGGCGATGACAACACATTCTGGGCTCCCAAGAGCGGTGAGGGTACCTCGTCCTTATTAGTATCTTTTGATAAGCCGACGACATTTAATGTGGTATCGATTGAAGAGGCCATCCAGAACGGCCAGAGGATTGAGAGTTTTACCGTGGAGTACCGTACAAGCAGAACAGGTCCATGGCAGCCATTCGACAGCGGAGCGACGATCGGTTCCAAGCGTCTGGCGAGAGGCCTGGAAGTGACGGCGACGGATATTAAGATTACGGTGGATTCATATAACAATAAACTGCCGGAAATCAGTGAGGTTGAAGTATATAACGCGGGCAGCTTATTTGGAGAGGAACCGGTAGTGCTGACCGGGCTGAAAGCTGTGGATAATACAGAAATGACGACAGCCGGGCAGTGGTATGCTGAGACGATCAATAACTGTCATGAAAGCACCAGCATGTATACAAACGCGTCAGGCGCCAGCGCCAGCTTTACATTTACGGGCAGCAGATTCTTCTTATATGGAACGAAAGACCCGAATCACGGCACTGCCAAGATTTCCATTGACGGAGTAGAAGCGGCAGCAGTAAATACGTACGCCACAGCCAGGGATACCATTGCTTTACTCTATGTAAGCGATACGCTGGATTACGGAAAACATACCGTGACAGTTACATCAGCCGGAGACGGGGCGGTGGGGCTGGATGCAGCCGGATATCTGGATAATAACGGAGCCGGCATGATCAACTTCGAGACTACATCCCTGACGATGGAAGAGGATGAGCAGTACACACTGGGATTATACCGTGTGGGCGGAAGCAGCGGCGCTGTGAGCATGACGGTCAATTTCGAACCGGGAACCGCGGTGCAGAACTTCTTTGACACGACTCCGCAGAAAGTGACCTTCGCGGACGGAGAGACTTACAAGGAAGTAACCGTTACGACAAAACGCGTGGACGGAACTGCCACCGGCGCGGACAAGGGAGACACGAATTTCACAGTAACCATGGACATTGACAGCAGTGATGACGGGAATCAAGCCATCAAAGGCGAGAATTCCGTGGTCAGCGTAACCATCAAGGACGCGGAGCGGCATCACAGCAGTACAGATGAACTCAAAGAACTGATCGCAAAAGCAGACATTTCAGGTGATGGCTATACGAGTGAATCCTATGCGGCACTTACAGAAGCCCTGGAAGCTGCGAAAGCAGTGCAGGATGACGCGGGCGTTGATGAGATCTTAAAGGCATATAACGATCTGAACGCCGCTTACAGAGGACTGGTAAGAGAAAGCGGGATCGAGATGCCATCAGAGGTCGGCGGGACGGTAACAATCGAAGCAGAAACAGGCACGGTTGTGAATAATACCTCCGATGATAAGGGCTGGCCGGCGAAAGTGGCAGAATTTAGCTGGGCAAGCGGCGGAAAAGGCGTCGATGCAGTGAAGAGCCTGGATACAGTTTCTTATTACCTGGACGTGAAAAAGGCAGGAACGTACGAAGTGACCCTCAGCTATCGGAGCGGCAATCCGGCGAACAGCATCGTCTATACAAGTGATCCCGCAGGAAATATAACTGCAGGAAGTGCAAGTGCCGGAGCGTCAAGCACTGCGGAGGGAACAAAACAGGCGGTCTTCACGCTGGAGATCACGAAACCGGGACTGGTTGAGTGGATTATCCGCGGAGGAGAGGCAGAGGCCCCGCAGATGGACAAGTTTGACATTCGTCTGACAGAGGTGGTCGAGCAGGAATACACCATCACCGCGTCGGCAGGTGAGCACGGAAGTATCAGCCCGGATGGTGATGTGAAGGTGAAGGAAGGCGAAAATCAGTCCTTTACAATCACGCCAGATGATGGGTACAAGGTCAAAGATGTAAAAGTGAACGGTGAGTCCGCAGGCGCGGTAACCGCCTATACATTTAAAAATGTTTCCGCGGACGCGTCCATTACGGCAGAATTTGAGTTTGAGAAATATACGGAGGGCAATCGCTTCCAGTTCCCGGCAGAAGCGGGGACAACAGTTGTGCTTGAAGCAGAACATGCCTCGGAGATTTTAAACGATGAAAGCAATGACAACGGCTGGCCCTGCAAAGTAACGGAAGCAGACTGGGCGAGCGGCGGCAGGTTTATCGATGCCATCAACACCGGCGATGTAGTGAAGTATTACTATCACGCTGCTGTGCCTGGAACTTATACAGTGACAGCTACATATAAGAGCGGTTCTACGACCAACGGGCTGAGCTGGAGCAGCGAGCCGGAAGGCAGGATCGAGAACGGTACCGTGGATGCGGGCGCGTCCAGCACGGCCGGCGCTCCCAAGATAAAGGAATTTGAGATTGTAGTGACAGAGGCGGGAGAGGGTACCTGGGTCTTTACCGGACCGGAGGGACGATCACCCCAGCTTGATAAATTTGACATTACTTTGAAAGAGGCTTCCGGCCCTGAACCGGTAAGCTATACAATCACGGCTTCCGCTGGCGAAGGCGGGACGATTACCCCGTCGGGCGCTGTATCGGTCGCGGAGGGACAGGACCAGTCCTTTGCGGTGAAGGCGGAAGAAGGATACCTGATTGAGCGTGTGACTGTGGATGGACGGGATGCAGAAGGCGCGGCCGGCCGGAAAGAGTTCACATATACTTTCAGCAGTGTGGCGGCAGATGCTGTCATTGACGCTGTGTTTGTAAAAGAGCAGACAGAGCCGGATACACCGGACCGTACCGCTCTTGGAGAGGCGCTGGAAAAGGCATCCGGCATTCTGGCACAGACGGACAAATACACTGCTGAATCCCTGACGGCGTACAAAGAAGCTGTGGATGCGGCACAGGCCGTATATGACAGAACGGACGCGTCTCAGGAAGAGATTGACCAGGCGGTAAATGACCTGGCCGGAGCGGAACAGCTCCTTGTGGAGAAGACTCCCGGAACGACAGATCCAGATCCGGAGCAGCCCGGAAAACCAGGGACAGAAGATCCTGACAAACCGGGAAGCCCAGATGCGGATCAGCCAGGGACAGGCAGCGGACCGGCCCAGCCTGGCACAGGTTCCGGCAGCGCTGATAAAGCCGTACAGACCGGCGACAGCGCATCCGGCCTTCTCTGGGCAGCAGTTTTCGGCATGATCTGCGCGGCAGGCGGCGTGACAGTGACTGTCAGAAAAAAAGAAAAAACAAAATAGGAGAGTGAGAAGAAAGGTTATGTTTAAGAAAGCAGCAAAATGCATGCTGGCGGCCCTGCTGTCAGTGTGCACCGTGCTCTCGGCAGCGCCTGCGATGCAGGCGGTTCACGCGGCCGATGAAGCGGTGATTATCGATGATTCAGAGTTTGAATACTCGGAAGGGGCGGATGCCAACCATGGAGGATGGGAGTCCTACGGTTCAGGAGACGCGGCTGTGACCGAACACTGGAGCAACACAGCCGGCGCGACGGCTCGGATCACATTCAGCGGGACGAAGCTGGAGCTCTATGGGAAGAAAGATCCATCTCACGCCATGTTCAGTGTGTCAATGGATGGAGGCGAAGCAGTCGAATGTGATTCCTACGCGGCAGTGAAAGACACGGAGGCTCTGCTGTACGACAGCGGAGACCTTGAAAAAGGAGAGCATACCGCTGTGATTACCGTACTCGGCAAGCGCAACCCGGGTTCAACAGGAAGCGGCAGCGTGTATGGTGTACAGTTTGTCTATGCAAAGGTGTACGGCGCAGAAGGAACAGAGACACCGGAGGAACCGGAATTCCCGGGATATACGGATGTAGACGACAGCGTTACGACAACCTCCGGAGAGCAGTTTAAGATCCAGTATGAGCCTTCATCAAGGTGGCACGCGGAGTCCGGATATCCGAATCTTTTCCTTGACGGAACGGACCATTATAGTGACAAAGACGCGGATACAGATTACTATACCATGACATTTACAGGGACAGGGATTGAAATCTGGGCGAGCAAAAATACTGCTCACGCGAATTTTGATGTGTTTATCGATGATGTAAACGTGGGATCAGGCGAAGCGAAGCTGGCGTCCGGCAGCGCGGTGCATCAGCAGAAATTATTTGAGAAAAAAGATCTTGAGAATGGAACACATACATTAAAAGTTGTGAAGCAGTCCGGAGACATGGCAGCGCTCCAGGTTGACAAAATCCGGGTATATCATGAGGAACTCGCGCCTGAGAGTATTGTGCTGAATAACACAGAAATCCTTCTGATCCCCGTTGGAACCGTCCAGCTGACAGCTGCATGTATGCCGTGGAACGCGTCAGATGAGATGATCTGGGAGAGCAGTGACCCGGATGTGGTATCTGTTGAGGATGGAATGCTCACAGCGGCGGAAGAGATCACAGAGAGAACGACGGTAACTGTGACAGTGAAATCCGCAGTGGATGAGAACGTGACTGCTTCCGCGCAGGTGACGGTAGATCCGGCCCTTGCTGTTATGAACGCATATGTGGGTGATGAGAAACTTCTGGATATGGCAGAAGATTATGACACGCTCAAAGGCGGAAGCGGCAGCACATTTGACGGAACCGCATGGAAGGGCGACGAGATCAATTCCAAGATCATTGTCGCGGCGAATAAAGATGTACATAATGTGACGGTAACGGCTTCCGATCTTACGACGGCAGACGGAAAGGTTCTCTCAAAGGACAACGTGGATATTAAATGGCTGAAGGAAGTAACGGCAAACGAGGGACGCAACGCGGCCGGAGTCAAGAAGCAGTACCCGGATATCATCTATAAAGGCGGAGCAAAAGATATTGAAGCCAATGATGCGCAGTTCGCGTGGGTAACGATCTCTGTTCCGGAGGACACAGTGTCCGGAACTTACACGGGAATCATCCGTGTGGCGGCAGACGAACTGGAGCAGGCATTCGAGCTGACCTATACGGTTGAGGTGATTAATCTGGTCCAGCCGTCGGCGCAGGATGTGGGATATGAGATTCAGCTCTGGCAGCATCCGTTCTCAGTAGCTAATTATTACCTGGGACTGGGAAGCGAGATCGCGCCGGGCAAGGGAATCTGCAATGAAAGCGCGGATGACTTCTATTTCACAGATAAGCATTTCGCTCTGATGGAAGACTCCATGCAGGAGTATAAAGAACTCGGCGGCCGCGATGTAGTTGCGAATATTGTGGAAGAAGCATGGAACCATCAGTCCTTCTACGGTGACCCGTCCATGGTACAGTGGACAAAGAAGGCAGACGGCACTTGGGAATTTGACTATGACTGGTATGACAAGTGGATCAATTTCCAGATTGAGATGGGAATTCTTGATCCGGCAGCCGGCGAGGGACAGATTAAATGTTACAGCATCGTGCCGTGGAACAACCAGATCGCTTACTATGATGAAGCGTCCGGGAAGACGGTAAAAGAGGTTTATACACCGGGAACAGACGCGTTTAAAGAGATCTGGACCGTATTCCTGACGGACTTTATGAAACACTCCGAGGATATGGGATGGTTTGACATCACATATATCTCCATGGACGAGAGAGGGCTTGATCTGCTGAAACCTGCGGTTGACGTGATTGAGTCTGTTACAAACGAAGAGGGAGAGAGCTTCAAGATTTCATCTGCCATGAACGCGGAATCCCTGCATGAGAGAGAGTTCTTAAAGAGAGTAGACGATATCTCCATCAATCTGGACAATGCGTCAGATGTGGAACTGATGAATGAAGTGTCAGAGGAGAGAAGAGAACTTGGTTTAAAAACGACGTACTACACCTGTACCGGAAACTATCCGGGTAACTTTATGATCAGCGACCCGGGAGACAACTACTGGACAGCATGGTATTCACTGACACTGGGAACAGACGGATTCATGCGCTGGGCATGGGACAACTATTTATATGACATGTTCGGCGACGCTACATATCGTTACTGGGAGCCGGGAGACGGCTGGTATATGTATCCTGTCGAGAGAGGTACAGAAGGCACGGCAGAGAGCACTGTTTACAGCACTCCGCGCTATGAAATGTTCAAACAGGGTGTGAGGGACGCGTGCAAAGCGAAATATCTCCTTGCGTCAGACAAGCTTACAGACGAGCAGAAAGCAGAATACAGCGCTGTAGTAGAGAATCTGCAGAAACCGGCAAAAACGACTTACGCGCAGGCGGCTGTGCCGTTAAATGAAGAGCAGAGAATGCTGGCGCACAGTGAGACAGCACGGGCACTGGAGGCAACCAATGCGCTGGCCCGCCAGATCGCGGACGAAGAGATACCGGCAGATCCGGATCAGCCAGGAACAGATGAGCCAGGAACCGAAGATCCGGGTACGGAGAATCCGGGAGATGTGACGGATCAGCCGGGTACTGGATCAGGCAGCGGGGGCGCAGGAAGCAGTACACCCAAGACCGGCGACAGCTCCAGCGCGGTTCCTGCGCTGGCGGTTATGGCTCTGGCAGTATCCGCGGCTGTACTAGCAGGGAAAAAGCGCTTGACAAATAAGGGACGATAAGCTAAGATTGCCTCATATGATATAAGCTGTGAGGGGAACAAGTAGCAGGCAGCCGTGAAAACAGAAAGCAGCCGGATGATGAGAGGCGCATGATACGGTGTCAGTGAATACGTCCCGGAGCTCCACACCGAAAGCGTCCGCCCTTGGAGAGGGCAGAGGCAAGTAGGCTGCGGCGGAGCGGCACACGTTATCGTGCCCAATGAGACCGATGCCGGAAAGACTGGCATCCGGTGAATTAAGGTGGTACCACGGTGAAGTTAAGCCGTCCTTATTGCGTGAGCAGTAAGGACGGCTTTTTATCATAGGAAAGTCCTCCGGCCTGCTTATATCAAACTGACCAACTGGAAAAGGAGAAAAAGAAAATGGGAATCTACGAAGAACTTCAGGCAAGAGGGCTGATCGCCCAGGTGACGGATGAAGAGGGCATCCGTGATCTGGTGAACAATGGGAAAGCGGTATTCTATATCGGATTTGACCCTACCGCGGACAGCCTGCATGTAGGGCATTTTATGGCCCTGTGCCTTATGAAACGCCTCCAGGAGGCAGGCAATAAGCCGATCGCGCTGATCGGCGGCGGTACTGGCTATATCGGAGACCCGTCAGGGCGCAGCGATATGCGCAGCATGATGACGCCGGAGCAGATCCAGCATAACTGTGACTGCTTTAAGAAACAGATGAGTAAGTTTATTGACTTTTCAGAGGGCAGAGCCCTGATGGTAAACAATGCGGACTGGCTGCTTGACCTCAACTATGTGGAAGTGCTCCGCGAGGTAGGCCCCCATTTCTCTGTCAACAGAATGCTGGCGGCAGAGTGCTATAAACAGAGGATGGAAAAGGGATTAAGCTTCCTTGAGTTCAACTACATGATCATGCAGGCGTATGACTTCTACGCGCTGTTCCAAAAATACGGCTGCAACCTGCAGTTCGGCGGCGACGACCAGTGGAGCAACATGCTGGCGGGCACGGAGCTGATCCGCCGCAAACTGGGCAAAGACGCAGGCGCGATGACCATTACGCTTCTTCTCAATTCTGAGGGCAAGAAGATGGGCAAGACTCAGTCCGGCGCGGTATGGCTGGATGAGAACAAAACCACGCCCTTTGAGTTCTACCAGTACTGGAGAAATGTTGCCGACGCGGATGTACTTAAGTGTATCCGTATGCTGACCTTCCTTCCGCTGGAGGAGATCGACAAGATGGATTCCTGGGAGGGCGCGCAGCTCAACACCGCGAAGGAGATCCTTGCGTATGAGCTGACCAAGCTGGTGCACGGCGAGGAAGAGGCGAAGAAAGCACAGGAGAGCGCGCGGGCGCTGTTCACACAGGGAAACGCGGCCCAGATGCCGACCACAGAACTTGGGGATGATGACTTCGAGGAAGGCAGCATTGATATTCTGACCATGCTTGTGAAGGCGGAGCTTGTTCCGTCAAAGTCAGAGGCAAGGCGCGCGGTGCAGCAGGGCGGCGTGGCTGTGGACGGTGAGAAAGTCAATGACATCAAAGCTGTCTATGGGAAAGATGCTCTTGCGGGCGAGGGCGTGATCCTGAAGAAAGGGAAGAAGAACTTCCGCAGGATTGTTGTAAAATAAGAGCAGTCTGAGGTATAATTTTCAGGCTGGACAGAGAAATCATTTTGCGAGGGGGCAGGAGGAATCCTGCTCCCTGTCTGCATTTTGTGGAGGGATGAATTATGGGAATGAACCAGACACCCGCGGCCGAGAGGCTGCACATTGGATTTTTCGGCAGGCGCAACGCGGGAAAATCAAGCGTGATGAACGCGGTGACAGGACAGGATATCGCGGTGGTCTCCGAGGTGAAGGGAACCACCACGGACCCGGTCAGCAAAGCCATGGAACTTCTGCCTTTAGGGCCGGTGGTGATGCTGGATACGGCGGGGATTGATGATGAAGGGGAACTGGGGGACCTGCGTGTCAGAAAGAGTTATCAGGTATTAAATAAAACAGATGTGGCAGTGCTTGTCATTGACGGCGCCGTCGGGGCGTCAGAGGAGGACAGAACCCTGCTGGAGCGGATACGGGAGAAGAAGATCCCATTTCTGATCGCTGTGAATAAAAAAGAGCTGTCTGCGCCCGGGATGATTGAAACGGTGTCCGGACAGCTGCGTGTGCCGGAAGAAGAGAAAAAAAGCAGAGTTCTCCTTGTGAGTGCCGCAAGGGGTGAGGGAATCCGTGAACTGAAAGAGCGGATTGCCGAGGCTGCCCGGACAGAGGAGGCGGAGCGGTATATTGTCCGTGATCTCCTGGAGCCTTCCGATACGGTGGTGCTTGTGGTGCCTATCGACAAGGCGGCACCCAAAGGCAGGCTCATCCTTCCCCAGCAGCAGACGATCCGGGATATCCTGGAAGCGGACGCGGTCTCCGTGGTGGTGAAAGAGACCGGGCTTAAGAATGCGCTGGGTCAGCTTCAGAAAAAGCCCAAGATGGTGATTACAGACAGCCAGGCATTTGAAAAAGCGGCGGCAGATACACCGGAAGATATTCTGCTGACTTCATTTTCGATCTTGTTCGCAAGATATAAGGGGAACCTTAAGACCGTTGTAAAAGGGGTGACTGCCCTGGACAAATTACAGGATGGCGATACCATTCTCATAAGTGAGGGATGCACCCATCACAGGCAGTGTGACGATATCGGGACGGTAAAACTGCCCCGGTGGATCAGGGAATACACAGGCCGGGATATCCGGATTCAGACCACCTCAGGAACCGAGTTCCCGGATGATCTGGCAGAATATCAGATGGTCATCCACTGCGGCGGGTGCATGCTGAATGAGCGGGAAATGAAGTACCGCCTGAAATGCGCGGAGGACCAGGGTGTGCCCATGACAAACTATGGCATTGCCATCGCGTATATGAAGGGCATACTGAAGCGCAGCGTGGAAGTATTCCCTGAGATTTATAAATTTCTCGACTTATAATCTTCGCCCCATGCCCGCAGCGCGTCGAGGATGGGTTTCAGGCTCTGTCCGAGTTCCGTCAGGGAATATTCCACCCGGGGCGGAACTTCCGGATAGACCGTGCGGTTTATAAGGCCGCTGTTTTCCATGTCGCGCAGCTGCGCGGTCAATACTTTCTGAGAGACATTTCCGATGGATTTCTTTAATTCACCGAAACGCTTCCTGCCGGGAAGAAGATCCCGCAGGATCAGCACCTTCCATTTATCTCCGATCAGGGTGAGTGTTGTCTCCACCGGACATGCGGGCAGCACTTTATCGGTTGTCTGTTCTGACATAAAAATTCCTCCAATCTTTACTTTTAAACAAGCAGTTTTCTATATATAAATTATACAAACCTAAAGTATACAAAAGCGGGTACAGCCCTATTATACCATCAGAGAAGCCTTTTGCAACGGATTCCTCAGCCGGGCGGCACGGTTACTTTTCGGTAACTATACCACAATAATGTGCGTACTTTACACATTTTCTGCCGGCTCCTACAATAACATTGAACATAGTAGTTTGAAAGGACAAGGAGGATGAATATGACAGTACAGGAGTGTCTGAGAATACTGCGCGGGATCAAAGACGCGGCGTTCGCCACTGTGGATGAAAAAGGAGATCCCCATGTGCGGATGATTGATGTCATGCTGGTGGAAGAGGGACGGCTTTGTTTCTGCACGGCGCGGGGGAAAGCGTTTTATCGGCAGCTGATGCGGACGCCCCGGACGGAGATTACGGGACTGAACCGGGAGTACCAGATGGTCCGGCTTCTTGGAAGTGTTCGAAGGCTTCCGAACCAGAAAAAGTGGATTGACCGTATTTTTGAGGAGAATCCATCTATGAATGACGTCTATCCGGGGGAGAGCCGGTATATCCTGGAGCCGTTCTGTATAGAAAGCGGAGAGATTGAATTCTTTGATCTTGGGAAAACTCCAATATATCGGGAAAGTTTTGCTCTTGGGGAGGCAGAAGCGCCGAAAAAAGGATTTGAGATTACAGACGCCTGCATCGGATGCGGGATCTGCGGGGAGAAGTGCCCGCAGCAGTGTATCCGGGAGGGGCATCCGTTTGTGATCCGTCAGGAGCACTGCCTGCACTGCGGGCTGTGTTATGAAAACTGCCCGGTGCAGGCAGTGCGGAGGAGAGGTGAGTGATTATGATACAAGATATATGGACGCTGCTGGCTGACCGACCGGGATTTTTCGGAGGCCTGCTGATGGAACACCTGGTGATTTCCCTGACAGCGGTTGCGGCCGCCATCTTTTTGGGCGGCCTGGCGGGGATTCTGATCAGTGAGTTTCAGAGAGCTTCTAAGCCTACGCTGGCAGTGATTAATTTCCTTTATACGATTCCATCCATCTCGATGCTGGGATTCCTGATCCCATTTTCCGGTGTGGGAAATACAACAGCAGTGATCGCCCTCACGGTCTATGCGCTGCTTCCCATGGTTCGGAATACCCATACAGGCATAGCCAATATCGATCCCGCAGTTCTGGAAGCGGCAAAGGGGATGGGAAGCACGCCCGCGCAGATCCTTTTTAAAATCAAACTGCCGCTGGCCATGCCGGTGATTATGTCCGGTATTCGCAGCATGGTAACCATGACGACCGCCCTTGCGGGCATCGCGTCTTTTATCGGAGCCGGCGGGCTGGGAGTCGCGATTTATCGGGGCATTACCACGAATAACGCGGCCATGACCATGACAGGAAGTCTTCTGATTGCGGTTCTGGCGCTGGTGGCAGATTTTCTGCTGGGGGTTGTGGAACGGCACATGAAGAAGCGCGGCGCGAAGGTGGGACGGGCCGGCCGCATTCTGGCGTGGGGCGGCCTGGCCGCGGCCTGCGCGGCATTTATCGCGGCCGCGGTGTCTGGCTCCCGCGCAGGGGAAACGGTTCACATTGCTACGAAACCTATGACAGAGCAGTATATAATGGGACAGATGCTGAAGATTCTGATCGAGCAGGATACGGATCTGGATGTAGAGCTGACTCAGGGCGTGGGCGGAGGTACATCCAACATTCAGCCGGCGATGGAGAGCGGGGAGTTCGATATTTATCCGGAATATACCGGGACCGGCTGGAACATGGTACTGAAGAACGAGGACCCGTACACGGAGGAATTGTTCCCCGAGCTCCAGAGAGAATACGAAGAAGCGTATTCTATGGAGTGGAAAGGGATGTACGGGTTTAACAACACTTATGGAATTGCCGTGCGCAGGGAGATCGCGGAACAGTATGATCTTCACGCCTGCTCAGACCTTGCGGCAGCGGCCGGTCAGCTTGTATTTGGGGCAGAGTATGATTTCTTTGAGCGGGAGGACGGGTATGACGCGTTCTGCGATGCTTATGGACTGAATTTCAAAGAGACGATGGATCTGGATATCGGGCTGAAATACCAGGCTCTGGACCAGAAGCAGATCGATGTTATGGCTGTCTTCACCACAGACGGACAGCTCGCTGCCGCGGATGTGGTGGTGCTGGAGGATGACAGGCAGTTTTACCCATCTTATCTGTGCGGAAATGTAGTGAGAAGCGAAGTGCTTGAGAAATACCCGGAGCTGGACGGGGTGCTTGGCAGACTGGACGGTTTGATCTCGGACAGAGACATGGCACAGATGAACTACGAAGTGGAGACGGAAAGCAGAGAGCCGGAAGACGTGGCAGAGGAATATCTCAGCTCCCACGGTCTGCTGCAGTAATCACAGCATGAGTCTGGATGCGGAAGGAGGAAGTACAATGCAGACAATGATAGAATTCCGCCATGTGCGGAAGGCGTATGGAGACAAAGTGGTTCTGAAAGATTTTAACCTGTCTGTCCGGAAAGGAGAGTTTGTTACCATAATCGGTTCCTCGGGATGCGGCAAGACGACAGCCCTGAAGATGGTCAACGGACTTCTGGAACCGGAGGAAGGTGAAGTGCTGGTCCGGGGGGAGAACATCCGCGAGAAGGATCAGACGATGCTGCGCAGAAATATCGGCTGGGCCATCCAGGGCAGCGTGCTCTTTCCTCACATGACAGTGGAACAGAATATTGCGTATGTGCCAAATCTGCTGAACAAGAAAGATAAGAAGAAAACACGGGAAGCGGTGGACAGATGGATGCGCATCGTGGGGCTTCATGAGGAGCTGAAAGAGCGTTTCCCGGCAGAACTCTCCGGCGGTCAGCAGCAGAGAGTGGGCATCGCGCGGGCGATGGCTGCTTCGCCGGATATCCTGCTGATGGATGAGCCATTTGGGGCGGTCGATGAGATTACCCGGGGACAGCTCCAGGCTGAGCTTCATCAGATCTATGAGAAAACAGGGGTTACCGTACTGTTTGTGACCCACGATATCTCGGAAGCCCTGAAGCTGGGAACCAAGGTCCTTGTGATGGATCAGGGGGAGATCCTGCAGTATGCGGAGCCGGAAGAGATACTTAAGCGCCCCGCGGGAGAGTTTGTGACCAGGCTGGTGGAGCAGCAGCGTCGCGTGCGCGGCCTGTCGGGTGAAAGACCTGATATTGTAAGAAAGTGATTGCCAAAACTTTATAATTTGTTTATAATTAATTCCATATTGTGCCGTGGATATGGGAATGCGGGGGCAGAGGTGATATTTTCCGGGCCCGGCAGAGCCGCGTATGCGGCCGGCATAGACGAAGAGAAAGGACGATATGGAATGGGAGATACGTTACAGATCTTGGTTGCCATGGTGATCTATATGGCCCTGGTGATCATTTTGGGAGTTACTTTTGCAAAGAGGGCAAACGCAAGTTCAGATGCCTATTTCCTCGGGGGCCGGAGCCTGGGTCCCTGGGTGACAGCCATGAGCGCGGAGGCATCCGATATGTCGGGCTGGCTGCTCATGGGGCTGCCGGGTGTGGCTTACTGGTGCGGCATCGCCGACGCGGCCTGGACGGCCATCGGGCTGGCGGTGGGTACATATATTAACTGGCTGATCGTCTCGAAAAGACTGCGCCGGTACAGTGAAAAGGCGGGGAATGCCATTACACTGCCAGAATATTTTTCCAACCGCTTCCACGAGAAGCGCAAGGTCATTTTGACCATCGCGGCGGTTTTTATTTTGATCTTTTTTACAGTGTACGCGGCCAGCTGTCTGGTTACATGCGGCAAACTGTTTTCTACGCTGTTTGACCTGCCTTATGTGCCGATGATGATTGTGGGCGCGGTGTTTGTCCTGATCTATACGATCATCGGAGGATTCCTGGCAGAAAGCGCGTCGGATTTCATGCAGGCTGTGGTTATGGTCATTGCCCTGGGCGTTATCGTATGCATTGGGACGGCGTCAGCCGGCGGGCTGGGAGCTGTGATTGAAAACGCGAAGTCCATTCCCGGATTTCTTGATTTCTTTGGAATCGCCACCCCGCAGACTGTGGACGGTGTGCAGCAGGCGGCTGACGGCGTTCCGCTTTTCGGAGAAGCGGTATCGTACGGATTCCTCCCGATTGCCTCGGCGTTTGCATGGGGGCTGGGATATTTTGGCATGCCTCAGGTACTGCTTCGCTTTATGGCCATCCGGCATGAGGGCGAGCTCAAACGTTCCCGCCGCATTGCGACAGTGTGGGTGCTGATTTCTCTTACAATCGCGGTGTTCATCGGTCTGGTGGGAAGGACGCTGTACCCCACGGCGCTTGCGACTTCGTCAGAGGCGGAGAACGTATTTATTCTGCTTTCTACGAATCTGCTGCCTCCGCTGATCGCGGGCTTTGTGATGGCGGGAATTCTGGCCGCGACGATCAGTTCCTCGGATTCGTATCTTCTGATCGCGGCTTCCGCGTTCGCGAAGAATATTTATCAGGGCCTGTTCCGCCGCAAGGCATCTGACAGGGAAGTTCTGAATGTGTCCAGGCTGACTCTGCTTCTGATTGCTGTCGTGGCAATTATCATCGCGCTGGATGAGAACAGCGTAATCTTTACAATTGTAAGTTTTGCCTGGGCCGGGTTTGGCGCTACCTTCGGGCCGCTGATGCTCTTCAGCCTGTTCTGGAAGAGGACCACAAGAGCCGGGGCCATCGCCGGCATGCTTGGCGGCGCGGGCATGGTCTTCGTGTGGAATCTGCTGGTGCGGCCGCTGGGCGGACTGTGGGATATCTATGAGCTTCTGCCGGCATTTATCTTCTCCAGCCTGTGTATCATCGTGGTATCCCTGCTGACGCCGGAGCCGTCGGAGGAGATCCAGAGAGAGTTCGCGGAAGTGCGGGAAGGCAGATAAAGCTCAGGACACCGCGGTATCTGGTGCGGAGGAGACCATTCATATAATAATACCGAATATAAGTAAAAACGGATGACGATCGGGAGGATGCTCCCGGCCGGCATCCGTTTTTATCTGCCGCGGATGCCAAAAAAGGTGCTGCTGTATGGGCATGGCACACAGGAATCTGTGCAGACCTGGAGCCTACGGTGAAATGGGCTGAAGACCAGATTTATAAAAAAAGGTAGATTTTTCCATTTTGACAAGATATAATAGAAAACGACGCATATTTGTTGGAACGGGAGATAAAAAGGAAGGCTGAACATAAAAAATGTCTGCAATGTTTTCCGGTTTTGCATAAAATGCATGATTTTGTGAAAGGAGATCCAAAGATGAAGATTTTTAGAAAAGCGGCTGCTTTTCTTCTGACAGCAGTTATGCTTGTGAGCATGGCACCTCAGGCGGAAGCGGCGGAGGAAGAGCTGAACCAGGCAGTTCCAGTGCCCAACGCAATGATTAAAACAATCAATCTGCCGATCGTTGTGGACAAGCTGTTGGAGGGCAGAGAGGCAGAAGAGACCGAGGTGTTTACATTCCATGTAGAGCCGGTTAGTGAGCTGGCTCAGTATTACGCGGAGAATGGTTATCTTACTTATTCGGATACGATTTCCGTGGGAACGTCGGTTGATCCTGCATCCAATATTGCGGAGTATTTATTTCAGTCTGAAATCGCATGGTACGAAGAGGAGACCGGGGAGACTCTGACAGAGGAACAGATCGAGGCGATACGCGGGGCGGTCTGGGATGATATGATGGACAATGCGCAGGGCCAGCTGTCATATTTTTTACCCTATATTGATACGGGAGAATTATGGTCAGCCGGAATGATTGATATTGAGGGCCGCTTAGAAATAAACGATAATGGGGTGCTCTTCCCGCTGATTGAGGATGGGGATTATACATTCCGAATTACGGAACGGCAGCAGGAAGGCTTGAGTCTGATCGACTCGAAAGCGGTCTGGGATCTGACGATTCATGTGGAAAAGGCAGATAAGTGGGATGCGATGTGGCAGGAAACCTACACCTTGACCCGTGTCACTGACGACGAGGGAAGACCGGACGGGACGGAGTATGAGATTCCGTTTGCGGAAGACGGCACGGCGGTACCGGCTGTCCGCTTTACGAATACATATATGGAAGGAAACGCCGTAATTCAGCCGGCGGATATCACCGTCTACATGAACGGAGAAGAAGGCTGCGAAAACGTCCTGGCGGACATCCAGACCGGAGCGGTCCAAAGTTCCGTAAGTCTGCCGGAAACAGGATATTATGTATCCCTTCCGGATGAGATTGACGCGATGCTGAAAGAAGTCTGGAAGGACTCCGGCAATGTAGAAGAGATTGTCAATGAGGATGGATCGAAAGAATATGTCCTTGACCTGTCCGGCAATGTAACATTGAAAGATTCTTCAACAGGGCGTTCCTGGACCCTGGAGATGTTCAGCAGCGGATATTCGATGGCATACGGGAAATATATGTACCGTGTGGTGTCTGCCGACGGACAGGAAACGGCAGCTGTGAAGTTTACAGACCGTGCGGGAAATCTCTGTGTGAGTGATCAGTTTTCTATAAAGAATGCTTTGTATGAAGATTATAATATGGAGCTTTTCCTGGGGACCGCCGGCGCTGACAATATTACTGCTGAGATCCGCATTGCGGAAGGTGAGACCCTTACGATTCCTGTAGAGCTGAATCCGGGAAAACTGAAAGTCCGCTATGTGACAGAAGAGCAGTCGGAGACGGTTTCTGAACTGGTGTCTTCCAAGGAGGAGGCCCTGCCTGGAGAAGGCGCTTTAAAACAGGCTGTGGGAATGATCTCCCCGGATACGGTATTCTATATTAATGAAAGCCAGATCATCTGCGGGGATGAGGCTGTGCCGTCACTTTTGTTTGACGACCTGGTGTCATCGGAAGACGGAGCCCGGGATTACGGTGAGCTTCTCAGGGACACGGCTCTGAAAGCGCTGGGGGCGAAGATGGAGAATCCCCAGTATGATGCGAAATATATTGACCTTGTAGACGCGCATAACGGGAATGCCTGGCTGACGGCGGACAGTCCGGTTACGGTTTATTGGCCGTATCCGGAAGGGACGGACTCTGATACGGAATTCTACCTGGTACATTTCGAGGGGCTGAACCGGGAAATGGAGGTTGACTCTGTGGCCGGCATGATAGCCGATGCCCGGACAGAGGCGGTGGAAATCCAGACAGATGAATACGGGATCAGCTTTACCGCGGATCATTTCTCCCCGTATATCTTACTGTGGGATTCGCCGGAGCCTCCCGCGAAGGATCATGTGGACAGCCCGTCTGTAAAGACGGGGGATGTCTCTTATCCTGCAGCATGGGCAGTACTTGCTGTGATTTCTTCAGCGGCATGTATCTGCCTGTACAGAAAGAAATACAGAAGATAAATAGCGATCCCATGGAGTGGGAGAATATAAGATCTGCCGGAGCGGCAGCCGGATACGGCCTGAACAGGTATATTCCGGCGGCTGTGTCCGGCAGATTGCTCTTTATGCGGTATTGTACGCAAAAAAATACAATTTTTAATAAAAACTACTTGAAATAAATTCCTGAATCTTTTATACTGATAGGGCTGTGACATGATAGCGATGAAGCGTGAGGTTGCTGTCCTGCAAATAAATAAGCAGAGACGGGTTTTCCGTGGAGCGAATGTCAAGTTAGGAAACTGGCGACAAGTCACTGTACGAATCACAACAGTATCTCGTTTTTGCGCGCGGAAAAGCACTGCGGCAGGAGTTGAAAAAACGAGAGCGCCGTGTTTGTTTCTCACGACACACACGGGAGAGTGTACAGTCACCGCTTGTCGTACTGAAGTTAAAAGTACGAAAAGGAGGCGACTTTTTTTATGGCAAGTCAAGTAATGAGAATCACACTGAAAGCGTATGATCATCAGCTGGTTGATGCATCCGCGAAGAAAATCATCGAAACTGTAAAGAAGAACGGTTCACAGGTGAGCGGACCGGTGCCGCTGCCGACAAAGAAAGAGGTAGTGACCATTCTTAGAGCGGTACACAAGTACAAAGACTCCAGAGAGCAGTTCGAGCAGAGAACTCATAAAAGACTGATCGATATCATCACGCCGACACAGAAGACTGTGGACGCGCTTTCCAGACTGGAAATGCCGGCTGGTGTTTACATCGATATTAAAATGAAGTCCAAATAAGACGGACAGCTGCAAAAAAACAGACAATCCTAACATTTAGGATGAGCGCGGAAGCGCTCCGCTGTAAATCACAGGAGGTAATTATAATGAAGAAAGCTATCTTAGCTACTAAGGTTGGTATGACTCAGATCTTCAACAGCGAAGACGGAAGCCTGATCCCGGTTACAGTCCTTCAGGCTGGTCCATGTGTAGTAACACAGGTAAAGACAGTTGAGAACGACGGATACAAAGCGGTTCAGGTTGGATTCGTTGACAAGAAAGAGAAGATCGTCACAAAAGACGGCAGCGGCAAAAAAGCAATTGCGCACAGAAATGGTGTGACAAAAGCTGAGAAAGGCCATTTTGACAAAGCCGGCGTATCCGGAAAGAGATACGTAAAAGAGTTCAGATTTGACAATGCAGAGGAATATGCTCTGGCACAGGAGATTAAGGCTGATATCTTTGAGGCGGGCGACCACATCGACGCTACAGCAGTCTCCAAAGGTAAAGGTTTCCAGGGCGCGATCAAGCGTCACGGACAGAGCAGAGGACCTATGACACACGGTTCCAAGTTCCATCGTCACGCCGGTTCCAACGGCGCCGCATCTGATCCGAGCAAGGTATTCAAAGGCAAGAAGATGCCTGGACAGATGGGTAACAAGAAGATCACAGTTCAGAATCTTGAAGTGGTAAGAGTTGACGCGGAGAACAACCTGCTTCTTATCAAAGGTTCTGTTCCGGGGCCGAAGAAATGCCTCGTAACGATCAAAGAATCCGTTAAGGGCTGCTAAGGGTGACAATAAGAAAGGAGGAACACACAGATGGCAAAAGTATCTGTTTACAATATCGAAGGTAAAGAAGTTGATACCATCGAACTGAATGATGCTGTATTCGGTGTTGAGGTAAATGAGCACCTGGTACACATGGCAGTTGTAAATCAGCTTGCAAACAATCGTCAGGGAACACAGAAAGCCAAGACACGTTCTGAGGTTTCCGGCGGCGGAAGAAAACCGTGGAGACAGAAAGGAACAGGCCACGCGAGACAGGGTTCAACAAGAGCTCCGCAGTGGACAGGCGGCGGCGTCGTATTCGCTCCGGTTCCGAGAGATTACTCCTTCAAGATGAACAAGAAAGAGAAGAGAGCGGCTCTGAAGTCCGCGCTTACTTCCAGAGTAGAAGACAATAAATTCATCGTAGTTGATGAACTGAAATTCGACGAGATCAAGACAAAGAACTTCCAGAACGTTCTGAACAACCTGAACGTTAACAAAGCGCTTGTCGTACTGGAAGACGGCAACACAAACGCCGAGATCTCCGCTAAGAATATCCCGGATGTCAAGACAGCACGCACAAATACAATCAACGTATATGACGTCCTGAAATACAACACAGTGATCGCAACGAAAGCTGCTGTTGCTGCAATCGAGGAGGTGTACGCATAATGGCAAACATTCAGTATTATGATGTAATCCTTAAACCGGTTATCACAGAGAAGAGCATGGATCTGATGGCTGACAAGAAATACACATTCCTTGTACACACAGAGGCTACAAAGAATCAGATCAAAGAGGCTGTTGAGAAGATGTTCGAGGGAACAAAGGTAAAGAGTGTCAACACAATGAATCTTGAGGGAAAGAACAAGAGACGCGGCATGACTTACGGAAAGACAGCAAAGACAAAGAAAGCGATCGTACAGCTTACAGAGGACAGCAAGGATATTGAGATCTTCGAGGGTCTGTAGACTTAACGAGAGCAAGTCGAAGACGCAGGTCGAGTTTTAGTCGGGACCCGTTCGCGGAGCTTGGCGCGGTATTTTCAAGCCTAGCGCAGCGAACTGTAAATCCTTTGATGAGACTCAACCAATCATATATACGGTGCAAATCCGTGAAACGAATAATTAGAGCAAACGAAAGGAGAGACAGTAATGGGAATCAAAACTTATAACCCATATACACCTTCCAGAAGACAGATGACAGGGTCCGATTTCTCTGAGATCACAAAGACAACTCCTGAGAAATCCCTCCTGGATTCCAAGAAGAGAAAAGCAGGCCGCAACGCGCAGGGTAAGATCACTGTCAGACACCGCGGCGGCGGAGCTAAGAAAAAATATAGAATCGTAGACTTCAAGAGAAAGAAAGACGGAATTCCGGCTAAGGTTATCGGTATCGAGTACGATCCGAACAGAAGCGCGAACATCGCACTGATCTGCTACGCGGACGGCGAGAAGGCTTACATCCTTGCTCCGGAAGGACTGAAGGATGGCATGACAGTCATGAACGGCGCGGACGCAGAGGTAAGAGTAGGAAACTGCCTGCCGCTCTCTGAGATCCCGGTTGGTACACAGGTACACAACATTGAGCTTTACCCGGGCAAGGGCGGACAGCTTGTTCGTTCCGCCGGCAACAGCGCGCAGCTCATGGCGAAAGAAGGAAAATACGCAACCTTAAGACTTCCGTCTGGTGAGATGAGAATGGTTCCGATCATCTGCCGCGCATCTGTAGGTGTGGTAGGAAACGGAGAGCACAACCTGATCAACATCGGTAAAGCGGGACGTAAGCGTCACATGGGTATCCGCCCGACCGTACGCGGTTCTGTTATGAACCCGAACGACCATCCGCACGGTGGTGGTGAAGGTAAGACTGGTATCGGCCGTCCGGGTCCGTGCACACCGTGGGGCAAACCGGCACTTGGTCTTAAGACCCGCAAGAAGAAAAAAGCTTCCAATAAGCTGATCGTAAGAAGAAGAGACGGAAAAGCGATTAAATAATCAGATTCACAAGGAGGTTAGAACCTATGGCTCGCTCACTTAAAAAAGGACCATTTGCAGACGCGCACTTACTGAAAAAAGTTGACGCTATGAATGCATCTGGGGATAAATCAGTTATTAAGACATGGTCACGCCGTTCTACAATCTTCCCGTCATTCGTCGGCCACACATTCGCCGTACATGACGGAAGAAGACATGTGCCGGTATACGTTACAGAGGACATGGTAGGACACAAACTCGGTGAGTTCGTTGCGACAAGAACTTACAGAGGCCACGGCAAAGACGAGAAGAAGTCAAAAGTAAGATAAGATTCATATATTTCGAAAGGAGGGTTCATCCATGGCAAAAGGACATAGATCCCAAATCAAGAGAGAGAGAAACGAGCAGAAAGATACAAGGCCTTCAGCAAAGATCTCCTATGCAAGAGTATCTGTTCAGAAGGCATGCTACGTTCTTGATGCCATCAGAGGTAAGGATGTAACAACAGCACTCGGAATCCTGGCATACAATCCGAGATATGCTTCAACAGTGATAGAGAAACTGCTGAAATCAGCGATTGCGAACGCTGAGAACAATAACGGCATGAGCGCGGAGAACCTCTACATCGAGGAATGTTACGCGAACAAAGGACCGACAATGAAGAGAATCAGACCGAGAGCACAGGGCAGGGCTTACAGGATCGAGAAGAGAATGAGCCACATCACAATCGTGCTGAATGAAAGATAGGAGGGTATTATGGGACAGAAAGTTAATCCTCATGGCTTGAGAGTCGGCGTTATCAAAGACTGGGATTCTAAATGGTACGCAGAGAAAGATTTCGCTGACAACCTGGTTGAAGACCACGAGATCAGAACATTTTTGAAGAAGAGATTATACAGCGCAGGAATCTCCCGCATCGAGATCGAGAGAGCTTCCGACCGCGTTAAGATCGTCGTTTATACAGCAAAGCCGGGCGTTGTTATCGGTAAAGGCGGTTCCGAGATCGAGAAGGTGAAAGGAGAGCTTGCGAAATTCACAGACAAGAAGCTCATCGTTGACATCAAAGAGATCAAGAGACCGGACAAGGACGCGCAGCTCGTAGCTGAGAACATTGCCCAGCAGCTTGAGAACCGTATCTCCTTCAGACGTGCCATGAAGTCCTGCATGTCAAGAACGATGAAGGCGGGCGCTCTCGGAGTGAAGACATCCGTATCCGGACGTCTCGGCGGCGCTGACATGGCTCGTACTGAGTTTTACAGCGAGGGAACAATCCCGCTGCAGACACTCAGAGCTGACATTGATTATGGATTCGCAGAAGCTGACACAACTTACGGAAAAGTCGGTGTAAAGGTATGGATTTACAAAGGCGAGGTTCTTCCGACGAAAGCAGATAAGGAAGGGAGCGATAAATAATGTTAATGCCAAAAAGAGTAAAACGTCGTAAACAGTTCCGTGGTACCATGAAGGGCAAAGCTCTCAGAGGTAACACGATCGCATATGGTGAGTACGGTATTGTCGCAACAGAGCCGTGCTGGATTCGTTCCAACCAGATCGAGGCAGCCCGTGTTGCCATGACACGTTACATTAAGCGTGGTGGTAAGGTTTGGATCAAGATCTTCCCGGATAAGCCGATCACAGCTAAGCCGGCTGAGACCCGTATGGGTAGCGGTAAAGGTACGGTTGAATACTGGGCAGCAGTAGTAAAACCGGGCCGCGTAATGTTTGAGATTGCAGGAGTACCAGAGGAAATCGCTAGAGAGGCACTTCGACTTGCAATGCATAAGTTACCTTGCAAATGCAAAATCGTTTCTCGCGCAGACTTAGAAGGCGGTGATAACAGTGAAAACTAATACATTTGTAAAAGATTTAAGAGGAAAATCCGTAGAGGAATTAAACCAGGAATTAGTAGCTGCTAAGAAGGAACTCTTCAACTTGAGGTTCCAGAATGCCACAAACCAGTTGGATAATACAAGCAGGATCAAGGAAGTAAGAAAGAATATCGCTCGTATTCAGACTCTGATTACAGAAGCAGGGAGATAGGCTGGAAGCACTTGGCGATGCTTGAGCACTTGACGAGGTACTTTCGAGTCTAGTGCGAAAGTAGATGCTCTGAGCGAAGCGAAGAGACATCATCCTTAGACAAGAGCGAAGCTCGAGCTTAGTGAAAAGAACTACATTAATTTCCTTGTAAAAACATAGAAAGGAGAAAGAAAGTTGGAAGAGAGAAATCTTAGAAAAACCCGTGTGGGCAAGGTTGTCAGCGACAAGATGGATAAAACGATCGTTGTTGCGGTTGAGGACCACGTAAAACACCCGCTTTATAAGAAGATCGTAAAGAGAACTTACAAACTGAAAGCTCACGACGAGCAGAACGAGTGTAAGATCGGAGATACAGTGAAAGTTATGGAAACAAGGCCGCTGTCCAAGGACAAGAGATGGAGACTTGTGGAAATCATGGAGAAAGCGAAATAATTTAAAGGAGGTTTACCTGCATGATACAGCAAGAAAGCAGACTGAAAGTAGCAGACAACACAGGCGCGAAAGAGCTGCTGTGCATCCGTGTACTTGGCGGTTCTACAAGAAGATATGCCAGCATCGGTGACGTCATCGTTGCGACTGTTAAAGATGCAACACCAGGCGGCGTTGTGAAAAAAGGAGACGTCGTTAAGGCTGTAGTTGTCCGTTCTGTTAAGGGTGCCCGCCGTAAAGACGGTTCCTATATCAGATTCGATGAAAATGCTGCTGTTATTATAAAAGACGATTTGAACCCGCGTGGAACACGTATTTTTGGACCAGTAGCCCGTGAGCTTCGTGAGAAACACTTTATGAAGATCGTTTCTCTGGCTCCGGAAGTACTCTAGGAGGTGCCTGAGAATGTCAACTATGAAGATTAAAAGAGGCGACACTGTAAAGGTTATCGCCGGAAAAGATAAAGACAAAGAAGGCAAAGTGATTGCCGTAAATAAAAAAGATGGTAAAGTCCTGGTCGAAGGCGTCAATATGCTGACAAAGCACACAAAGCCGAGCGCTGCGAACCAGAATGGCGGCATCGTACATCAGGAAGGCAGCATCGACGCGTCCAATGTGATGCTTGTACACAAGGGACAGCCGACGCGAGTGGGATTCAAGATGGACGGCGGCAAAAAAGTGCGTTTCGCTAAGAAGACTGGCGAAGTGATCGATTAATTGAGGAAGGAGGTCCAGGACTTTGAGTAGACTGAAAGAACAGTACCAGAATGAGATCGTTGACGCAATGATCAAAAAATTCGGATATAAAAACATTATGGAAGTGCCGAAGCTCGACAAAGTTGTCATCAACATGGGTGTCGGCGAGGCAAAGGAAAACGCAAAGGTTTTAGAGTCTGCGATCGCTGACATGGAGAAGATCGCGGGTCAGAAAGCCGTTGTGACCAGAGCAAAGAACTCCGTGGCTAACTTCAAGATCAGAGAAGGTATGCCGATCGGATGCAAGGTGACACTCAGAGGCGAGAAGATGTATGAGTTCGTTGACCGTCTTATCAACCTTGCGCTTCCGCGTGTGCGTGACTTCAGAGGTGTGAACCCGAACGCGTTCGACGGAAGAGGAAACTACGCGCTTGGTATCAAGGAGCAGCTGATCTTCCCTGAGATCGAGTATGATAAGATCGACAAAGTCAGAGGCATGGATGTAATCTTTGTTACAACAGCTAAGACTGACGAGGAAGCACGTGAATTATTGACACAGTTCAATATGCCGTTTGCTAAGTAAAGGAGGGAAAGACATGGCAAAGACATCAATGAAGATCAAACAGCAGCGCAAACCGAAATTCTCCACAAGAGAGTACAGCCGCTGCAGAATCTGCGGACGTCCGCACGCGTATCTGAGAAAATATGGAATCTGCCGTATCTGCTTCCGTGAACTGGCATACAAAGGACAGATCCCGGGTGTTAAAAAGGCAAGTTGGTAGGTACTGAACACTTGGTGAGACCAAGCGTTAGTGCAGGTCGAGCCTAGTGAGAAGACCCGTCCCAAGCGTTAGCAATGCCTGAGTACTTGGCGAGGTTCTTTCGAGCCTAGTATGAAGGTAGATGCTCTGAGCGAAGCGAAGAGACATCTTCCGTAAAAGTACGCAGCTTGAGCTTAGGCGCACGGACGCGTCCCGTATTAGAAAAAATAGGAGGAATCACAAACATGACTATGAGCGATCCGATTGCAGATATGCTTACAAGAATCCGTAATGCTAATACTGCAAAACATGATACAGTAGATGTACCTGCATCCAAGATGAAAATTGCAATCGCAAACATCCTGCTCGATGAAGGATATATCGCAAAATATGACCTTGTAGAAGACGGACACTTTCAGACAATTCACATCACGCTGAAATACGGCGCTGACAAGAATGAGAAAGTAATCTCCGGCCTTAAGAGAATCTCCAAGCCGGGTCTGCGTGTTTACGCGAACACAGAGGATATCCCGAAGGTTCTCGGAGGACTTGGAACAGCGATCCTCTCTACAAACAAAGGTGTTGTAACAGACAAAGAGGCAAGAAAACTCGGCGTAGGCGGAGAGGTTCTGTGCTTTATTTGGTAAGCACTGAACACTGGTATTGAACACTTAATGAGCGCAGAGGAAATACCATCGACACTAAACTCGTGAAATACCTCGTTAAGTGTCGAGGTGTACGTTGGCACTAAGGTCGAAAGTACCTCGCTAAGTGCTCACAGTAACTGAAAACAGAGGAGTCATCGCAACTCCTCCGAAAATTTAAGTTAAGGAGGAAACAGGTATGTCACGTATCGGAAGACTGCCGGTAGCAATCCCCGCAGGAGTAACTGTGGAAATTGCGGAAAACAATGTAGTGACTGTAACAGGTCCGAAGGGAACTCTCACAAGAGAGCTTCCGGTTGAAATGGAAATCAAAGCTGAAGGCGAAGAAGTAACTGTAACAAGGCCGAATGACCTCAAGAGAATGAAATCTCTTCATGGCCTGACAAGAACACTGATCAACAACATGGTTGTAGGTGTTACGCAGGGATATGAGAAGGTTCTTGAAGTAAATGGTGTAGGTTACAGAGCTGCCAAATCAGGAAATAAACTGACACTGAACCTTGGATATTCTCATCCAGTCGAGATGATCGATCCGGAAGGTGTTGAGACTGTTCTGGAAGGTCAGAATAAGATCACTGTCAAGGGTATCGACAAAGAGAAAGTCGGACAGTACGCGGCAGAGATCAGGGACAAGAGAAGACCGGAGCCGTACAAAGGCAAGGGTATCAAGTACGCTGATGAGGTTATCAGACGTAAAGTTGGTAAGACTGGTAAGAAATAAATAAGGAGAGTGTGAAAATGGTTAGTAAGAAATCAAGAAGCGAAGTTCGCAGGAAAAAACACATGAAATTACGCAACCGTTTCAGCGGAACAGCTGAGAGACCGCGTCTCGCAGTGTTCAGAAGCAACAACCATATGTATGCTCAGATCATTGATGATACGGTTGGAAATACACTTGTCGCAGCATCCACTCTTCAGAAGGATGTGAAGGCAGAGCTGGAGAAGACAAACAATGTCGACGCGGCAGCATACCTCGGTAAAGTGATCGCTGAGAAGGCAAAAGAAAAAGGCATCACTGATGTTGTATTCGACAGAGGCGGATTCATTTACCAGGGTAAGATCAAAGCACTGGCAGACGCGGCAAGAGAAGCCGGGCTGAATTTCTAGGGAAGGGAGAACACAGATGAGACAGGAACGTATTGATGCTAGTCAGATGGAATTATTAGAAAAAGTGGTATCAATCAAACGTGTTACCAAGGTTGTTAAAGGTGGTCGTAACTTCCGTTTTACAGCTTTAGTTGTTGTCGGTGACGGCAATGGTCATGTTGGTGCAGGTTTGGGAAAGGCTGCTGAGATCCCGGAAGCGATCCGCAAGGGGAAAGAGGACGCAATGAAGAAGATGATCACCGTATCACTTGATGAGAATTCAAGCGTGATCCATGATGTGATCGGAAAATTCGGAAGCGCGTCCGTACTCCTTAAGAATGCTCCGGATGGTACTGGTGTGATCGCCGGCGGTCCGGCTCGTGCCGTGATCGAGATGGCGGGAATCAAGAACATCCGTACAAAGTCTCTTGGATCAAATAACAAGCAGAATGTCGTACTTGCTACAATCGAAGGCCTCAAAGATGTGAAATCACCTGAGGATGTTGCAAGGCTGCGCGGCAGGTCAATTGAGGAGATCATGGGCTAATTGACAGACTGGCCGCTAAACGGCCCGTTCTATCGCACAAGGAGGTAAGATTGAAATGGCAAACTTAAAAGTTACGTTAGTAAAGTCTACAATCGGCTCCATACCGAAGCATAAGAAGACAGTTGAGGCTCTTGGTCTCAAGAAGACAGGCAAGACAGTCATACTGCCGGACAATGCGGCTACCAGAGGTATGGTACAGCAGGTTAGACATTTAGTTAAGGTAGAAGAAGAGGCATAAAAAAGATAAGGAGGTAACGTCATGGACTTATCAAACTTAAGACCGGCAGACGGTTCTAAACAGAGTGATAATTTCAGAAGAGGCCGTGGACATGGTTCTGGAAACGGTAAGACAGCCGGCAAAGGCCACAAGGGACAGAAGGCACGTTCAGGTGCCACAAGACCCGGTTTTGAAGGTGGTCAGATGCCTTTATACAGAAGAATCCCGAAGAGAGGGTTCACGAACAGGAACTCCAAGACGATCGTTGGCATCAACCTTGGCGCGCTTGAGAGATTTGAGGATGGCGCTGTCGTTTCCGTTGAGACACTGATCGAGAGCGGTATTGTGAAAAATCCGCGGGACGGAGTTAAAATTCTTGGAAATGGAGAGTTAACTAAGAAGCTTACAGTTCAGGCCAATGCATTCAGTGCAAAAGCAGCTGAAAAGATTGAAGCACTTGGTGGAAAAGCAGAGGTGATCTAATGCTTAAGACAGTACGAAGGGCATTTCAGATAGAGGACATCAGGAAGAGAATTTTCTATACATTACTAATGCTCGTTGTTGTGAGACTTGGATCGCAGCTGCCCACACCGGGCGTGGATCCGACTTTTATTCAGGAATTTTTTGCACAGCAGACCGGTGACGCTTTCAACTTTTTTGAGGCGTTCACCGGAGGTTCCTTTACGAATTTCTCGATTTTTGCACTGAGCATTACCCCATACATTACATCTTCCATTATCATGCAGCTCCTTACAATCGCTATTCCGAAGCTGGAGGAGATGCAGAAAGAGGGAGAAGAGGGCAGGAAGAAGATCGCGGCCATCACCAGATATGTGACGGTAGGGCTGGCGCTCATCGAGTCAACTGCTCTGGCGGTCGGACTTGGACGCCAGGGACTCCTTGAGGAGTATAATTTCGTAAACTGCGCGATCGTTGTATGCACGCTTACCGCGGGAAGTGCGTTCCTTATGTGGATCGGTGAGCGTATCACAGAGAATGGTGTTGGAAACGGTATTTCTATCGTGCTTTTGATCAACATCATTTCCCGTGTGCCGAATGATTTTGTGACACTGTATAATCAGTTTATGAGTGGAAAGAAGCTTGCGCAGGCGGCTCTTGCCGGACTGGTTATCCTGGCGGTAATCCTTTTAGTCGTTATCTTTGTAGTGATTCTGCAGAGCGGCGAGAGAAGGATCGCGGTGCAGTATTCTAAGAAGGTGCAGGGAAGAAAGACATATGGCGGACAGTCTACGCACATTCCGCTGAGAGTAAACACGGCGGGAGTGATCCCGGTTATCTTCGCGTCGTCACTGATGCAGACACCGATCGTGATCGCCGGTTTCCTTGGAAAAGGAAATGGCACGGGAATCGGAAGTCAGATTCTTGCGGGAATGAATTCCAGCAATTGGTGTGATCCGGCAAGACCAGTTTATTCAATCGGACTTCTGGTATATATTGTGCTCACCATATTCTTTGCGTATTTCTACACGTCGATTACATTCAATCCCCTGGAGATCGCAAACAATATGAAGAAGAGCGGCGGCTTTATCCCGGGTATCCGCCCCGGCAAGCCGACAGTTGAGTATCTGCAGAAGATCCTCAATTACATTATTTTCATAGGCGCCTGCGGACTGGTCATCGTTCAGGTCATTCCGTACTTCTTTAATGGTGTGTTTGGAGCGCAGGTATCCTTCGGAGGAACCTCACTCATCATCATCGTGGGAGTTGTCCTTGACACGATCAAGAAGATTGAGTCACAGATGCTTGTGAGAAATTATACGGGATTTTTAAACAATAAGGGAAGTAACATGTCAAACAGCTTCCTTGGATATTAAGCCTGACTAAGCTCGCGCAGTTTCACTTTCAAAAGGGGAAAATGCCGCGGGCTCATGGCTTATATATAAGAAAATATCATGAGAAAGAACGGAGGTATGAGTTATGAAGATCATCATGCTGGGCGCGCCGGGCGCGGGAAAAGGGACACAGGCGAAAAAGATCGCGGAGAAATACAGTGTTCCGCACATTTCCACAGGAGATATCTTCCGCGCGAACATTAAGAATGGTACAGAGCTTGGGAAAAAAGCGAAGACGTACATGGACCAGGGACTGCTGGTGCCGGATGAGCTTGTTGTCGATCTGGTTGTTGACAGAGTAAACCAGGATGACTGCGCGAACGGGTATGTGCTCGATGGATTTCCGCGTACGATCCCTCAGGCGGAAGCGCTTGACAAAGCGCTTGCTGAAATGGGACAGAAGATGGACTATGCCATTGACGTGGAAGTGCCGGATGAGAATATCGTGAACCGTATGTCAGGGAGAAGAGCATGTGTGGACTGCGGCGCTACTTATCACATTGTATACGCGCCGACAAAAGAAGAAGGCGTCTGCGACAAGTGCGGCGGCAGCCTGATCTTACGGGATGATGACAAGCCGGAGACTGTCCTGAAGAGACTGGGCGTTTATCATGAACAGACTCAGCCTCTGATTGACTATTATACCCAGTCAGGCATCCTGAGGGAGGTTGACGGGACCATTGACATTAATGATGTCTTCGCGGAGATCGTGAAGATACTCGGAGAGTAATCCCGATGGTCATACAGCCGGGGATGCTGGCACGGTCAAAAGCAGGGCGCGACAAAGGCCATGTTTATTTCGTGACCGGCGCTGATGAAAAGTATGTATTCGTGGCGGATGGGGCCAAAAGACCCCTCTGCCGCACGAAAAGAAAAAACAGAAAGCACCTTCAGCCGATCTTGAAGGCATGCTTTGAGGGGACGCCGGATGACGCGGCGGTCCGTGAGGCCATTGAGAAATATGGCGCCGCCTGCCGCCAGGACGGCGGACTGTAACCAAAACGCGCCCGTAAGGGGCAGCCGGCATAAAAGCCGGAGAGCATATGCACTGGAAATCAGGAGGATTAAATATGTCAAAAGCTGACGTGATCGAGATTGAGGGAGTTGTGGTCGAGAAGCTCCCGAACGCAATGTTTAAAGTGGAGCTGGAAAACGGACACATCGTTCTTGCCCACATCAGCGGTAAGCTGAGGATGAATTTCATCAAGATCCTGCCGGGGGATAAGGTGACACTGGAGATGTCCCCGTACGACCTGAGCAAGGGAAGGATCATCTGGAGAGATAAATGACCGAAAGCAGCAGGCATTGAACACTTGATGAGCGCGGCGCGCGAATTTAGTGAGAAAGCCCATCCCGAAACTTGGCGAGGTCTTTTCGAGCCTAGTTGAGTGGATGTTACAAAAAAGAAATTTACGGTTGACTTATAGTTGCATTTGATGCTATACTGTCAGATGGTCACTATTGGGGTGGTGTGCCCAATTGACCGGGAAATGTAGGCAGAGCAAAGAAGGGAAGGAGGATTTGACATGAAGGTTAGATCATCAGTAAAACCAATTTGTGAAAAATGCAAAATTATTAAAAGAAAAGGAAGCATCAGAGTAATCTGTGAGAATCCGAAGCATAAACAGCGCCAAGGCTAGGCATTGAACACTTAATGAGGGCGAGCTGAAAGCGAAGCCCGAATTTAGTGAGAAAGCCCGTCCCAAGCGTTAGTGAAAGCGAGCGGTACGCGAAGCTTGAAGTTAGGCGCACGGACGTGTGCCGATTGGGTGAGAATAGACCAATCGTTGCAAGAATTCGGATTTTAATTTAGGCGGCTGACAGCACGACACACCAGGAAGTGTGTAGAGCTGTTTAATATACAGTAAGTTACACCGCGCCTGTATACAGGTACCACAGGGCGAGTGTTCTGTATATTGCTTCTAATACCCGGCGTTTGCATTGGCGGATTATGAAAAGTGGTCCGTGCCGGGAAAGGGCGTGAAAGAGAAACACGCCTGGGCTGGGATATCGGGACGAAGGAGCCCGGTAGGACGCAGGACACCACAGCGCAGAAAAGAATCTGCCGGCGTTCGCAGCCTCAATTAAAGTAAATATCAACAAAGAAAATGGAGGAAAGACACATGGCTCGTATTGCAGGTGTAGACTTACCAAGAGACAAACGTGTAGAAATCGGTTTGACTTATATCTATGGAATCGGAAGAACAAGCTCAAACCGTATCTTAGCAGAGGCCGGAGTAGACCCGAGCACTCGCGTAAGAGATCTTACAAGTGAGGAAGTAAAGAAAATCAGTGCCGTGATCGATGAGACTCAGGTTGTGGAAGGTGATCTCAGAAGAGAGATCCAGCTCAATATTAAGAGACTCAAAGAGATCGGATGCTACCGTGGAATCCGTCATAGAAAAGGACTTCCGGTACGTGGTCAGAAGACAAAGACCAATGCAAGAACATGCAAAGGTCCGAAGAGAACTGTAGCTAATAAGAAAAAGTAGGCCGAAAGCAGCTGAATGAAAACGAGCTGAAAGCGAAGCTTGAATTTAGTGCGAGGCCGTTCGCGAATCTTAGTGAATGCGCAGCATGAACTCAGCCTCGCGAACCACCTTTTGAAAAGAATAGAGAAAGTAGGTTAGTTTAAATGGCAAAGAAAGTTGCAAAGAAAGTAACAAAAAAACGTGTCAAGAAAAACGTTGAACGGGGACAGGCACATATCCAGTCATCTTTTAATAATACGATCGTAACATTAACAGATACACAGGGAAATGCTCTTTCATGGGCAAGTGCAGGCGGCCTGGGCTTTAGAGGTTCAAGGAAATCTACTCCATACGCGGCGCAGATGGCAGCTGAGACAGCAGCAAAGGCAGCCCTTGTGCATGGACTGAAATCCGTAGATGTATTCGTAAAAGGACCGGGATCAGGAAGAGAAGCAGCGATCCGCGCGCTTCAGGCATGCGGGATTGATGTAGTGAGCATCAAGGACGTAACACCGGTTCCGCACAACGGATGCCGCCCGCCGAAACGCAGAAGAGTGTAATTTGATATCTGATCACTTAAGTACAACGGAAAGTAAGAAGAGTATCAACGTGATACCCTGATATAAAATTAGGAGGATAGACATGGCAGTAAACAGAGTTCCTGTTCTTAAAAGATGCCGTTCATTAGGCATGGACCCGATTTATCTCGGAATCAATAAGAAATCTAACAGACAGTTAAAAAGAACAAACAGAAAAATGAGCGAGTATGGACTTCAGCTCCGTGAGAAACAGAAAGCAAAGTTTATCTACGGCGTTCTGGAGAAACCGTTCAGAAACTACTATGCGAAAGCAAAACAGATGGAAGGAATGACAGGTGAGAACCTGATGAGACTTCTAGAGTCCAGACTGGATAATGTGATGTTCCGCATGGGATTCGCGAGAACAAGAAAAGAAGCAAGACAGATCGTTGACCATAAGCACGTACTTGTAAACGGCAGACAGGTAAACATTCCGTCTTACCTTGTTAAAGCCGGAGATACGATTGAGATCAAAGAGAACAAAAAAGGCTCACAGAGATACAAAGAGATTCTCGAAGTGACAGGCGGAAATATGATTCCGGACTGGCTTGAGGTCGACTCAGAGAATCTGAAAGGAACAGTAAAGGAGCTTCCGGCAAGAGAAGCTATCGATGTTCCGGTAGATGAAATGTTGATCGTCGAGTTATATTCTAAGTAATATCGGCTGCAACAGCGTATCCCCTCAACATTTTATAACCCACAAGGAGGGTCTGTGTAGTGTTTGATTTTAATAAACCTAATATTGAAATTACGGATGTTTCAGATGATAAAAAGTATGGAAGATTTGTTGTAGAGCCGCTGGAGAGGGGCTATGGTACAACACTTGGAAACTCCCTGAGAAGAATCATGCTTTCTTCTCTTCCGGGGGCGGCGGTCAGCTCTGTAAAGATCGACGGCGTGCTCCATGAGTTCAGTTCCATCCCGGGTGTGAAAGAGGATGTCACAGAGATTATCATGAACCTGAAATCTCTGGCAATCAAGAACACATCCGACTCAGACGAAGTAAAGACCGCGTATATCGAGTTCGAAGGTGAGGGCGTTGTAACAGGCGCTGATATCCAGGCGGATTCCGATATTGAGATCATCAATCCTGAGCAGGTCATCGCTACATTGAGCGGTGGAAAAGACAGCAGACTGTATATGGAACTCACCATTTCAAAGGGCAGAGGATATGTAAGTGCAGATAAGAATAAGACCGAGGACATGCCGATCGGCGTGATCCCGATCGATTCCATCTACACACCGGTTGAGCGCGTGAACCTTACGGTGGAGAATACACGTGTAGGGCAGATCACAGACTATGACAAGCTCACACTGGATGTCTGGACAAAGGGAACGATGCTCCCGGACGAAGCTGTCAGCCTTGCTGCGAAGGTGCTGAGCGAGCACTTGAAGCTTTTTGTTGATCTGTCAGAAGTCGCGCAGGTAGCGGAAGTGATGATCGAGAAAGAGGACGACGAGAAAGAGAAAGTCCTTGAGATGAGCATTGATGAACTGGAACTTTCTGTACGTTCATACAATTGTCTGAAGAGAGCCGGGATCAATACGGTAGAAGAGCTCACGAACAAGACACCGGAGGATATGATGAAAGTCCGCAACCTCGGACGCAAATCCTTAGAGGAAGTTCTTGCGAAGCTCAAAGAGCTCAACCTTGAGTTAAACCAGGGTGATGAGTAATACGAAACAATAAAAGATTCTGCCGGTAAGCCCGAAGAGCGCGGCAGACCATCTGTCTGATAAGTCCGAAGAGCGCGGGCAGACGGAAAGTATTATGGAGGATGATAGAAATGGCAAAGTATAGAAAACTTGGCAGAACATCAGGCCAGAGAAAGGCACTGATCAGAAATCAGGTAACAGCGCTTCTTAACAACGGTAAGATCGTTACAACAGAGGCGAAGGCAAAAGAGATCCGCAAAGTTGCTGAGGGTCTGATCGCGCTGGCTGTAAAAGAGAAGGATAACTTCGACGAGGTTATAGTGACAGCTAAGGCTGCCCGCAAGGACAAAGACGGAAAGAGAGTAAAAGAAGTTGTTGATGGTAAGAAAGTTACTGTTTACGACGAAGTAGAGAAGAAGATCAAGAAGGATCAGCCGAGCAGACTTCACGCAAGACGTGAGATGCTCAAGGTTCTCTGCCCGGTGAAGGAAGTTCCGGCAAAGGCTGCCGGCAGGAAAGCCAACACAAAGAACGTAGATATGGCAGAGAAACTCTTCACAGAGATCGCTCCGAAGTACGCAGACCGCAACGGCGGTTACACAAGGATTGTCAAGATCGGTCAGCGTAAAGGTGACGCGGCAATGGAAGTTCTTCTTGAGCTTGTCTAAGAAATATTATTGAAACAGATTAGATTTACCGCCGGGTAAATAAAAAAGCGTTGATTCTGCATCGTTAAGCCTTGAAGATGCAGGTTCAGCGCTTTTTTTCTGCCGGCAGAAAGGAAGAGAATTACGGAATGGCTCTATTTAGAAAGTTATACATCTAAAAAAAGTAAAAAAAATCCACCTAAATAAGTAAAAAAAGTGCAGGACAGTCCTCTTTTACAGGCGTTATAATATTAACAGATTTTTCACATCTCAAAGAAGGAGAAAAGGGAGGTATATGTAATGCACGATTCCAAAAACAAAAAGAAGTACAGAGCAGCATCGTTTCTGATGTCGCTGGCTCTGGCGGTGTCAGCTGCCCCGGTATCCGGGCTTATGACTGTCAGTGCTGCGGATGGAGAGACGGAAGACAGACTGGTGAGGGAGCTGATCCCAAAACCGCTGGAATATAACGTGGATGAAGGCGGCGGAGAATTTATTCTGGACGGGGATTCCCAGATCTATGTCAGCGGAGATTCTGATGTCACGGATATTGGAAATTACCTGCAGCAAGAATTTCGGAAATCGACAGGGTATCAGCTTTCAGTGGCAGAAGGAGAGGCCGCGGATGCTAATGATATCCTGCTCGCGGCAGACGGGGATGCGTCCCTCGGTGAGGAAGGATATACGATCACTGTAAGTGAAAGCGGAGTTAAGGTTTCCGGTTATCAGCCTCACGGCATTTTTAACGGAGTGCAGACACTCAGACAGCTGTTCCCGGCTGATATCGAGAGTACGACAGTGGTGACCGGAACCGAATGGGCGGCGCCGTACTGTGAAATTAACGATAAGCCGGAGTACAGTTACCGCGGCGCGATGATTGACTCTGCAAGGCACTTCTTCTCAGTGGATTCTGTGAAGCGGCAGATTGATTATATGTGCAAATACAAGATCAATAAACTGCACCTGCGTCTCGCGGATGACCAGGGATGGCGCTTGGAGATCAAAGGCGAGACGGAGACCGGAGAATCCTATGATAAACTGCGCACGATCGGCGCGTCCACATCCTGCGCGACCAACGGCTACCGTCCGGGACAATACACCCAGGAAGAGTTTCAGGATCTGGCAGAGTATGCCGCGGACCACTACGTAGAGATCATACCGGAGTTCGATATGCCGGGACATTCCTGGGCAGCACTTGTATCGCTGGAATACCTGAACAGCACCGCTGACGGAAAACCGCATTCAGGCAATTACGATAATACGAAGCCTTATGACGGATGGGACGTGGGCTTCAGTACTTTGGAGTGCCGCAACGAGAATACCTATAAGTTTATCGAAGAAGTGATCAGCCAGGCTGCGCCGCTGTATCCGTCGAAATACATCCATATCGGAGGCGACGAAGCGCACTCAACTTCGACGGAAGACTATACATACTTTATGAACCGGGTGACAGAGATCGCACAGAAATACGGTAAAACGCCAATCGGCTGGCAGCACTATGATGATGTCGTAGCCGGTACGATTGAGGACAAGGATAATACGGTGACCCAGTACTGGCTGACGGACGGGGCAAAATTCACACCGGGAGTGAAATACATGGTATCCCCGGCGAATTATGCTTACATGGATATGATCTATGACAGCTCCTGTCCGTATGGTCTTCAGTGGGCAGGCCCCAACCCAATCGACGATTCCTATAACTGGGACCCCACGAACTATCTCCCGGAAGGCGGATCAAAAGACCAGATAGTAGGAGTCGAGGCGCCGCTGTTCGGTGAGACGCTTGCTACGGATGAAGCGCTGGACTATATGATCTATCCGAGGCTGATGGGACATGCGGAGATCGGCTGGACGCCGAAAGAAAACCGCGACTGGAACGAGTACAAGACAAGGATGATCGCTCATGGCGAACGGTTGAGGAATCAGGGAATCGGCTTCTTTGAGGACGAAAACTACTGGGAAAAACCGGTTGTCCCGCTGAGCACGTCATGGTCCATGAATGAAGGAGAAGGGACAACGATTCTGGACGCGGGGCAGGAGTATACTGGGACGATTAACAGTGATGTTCAGTGGACAGAAGGGAAATATGGGACAGCCCTGAAATTTAATAACGGTTATGTGGATCTCAATGTTGAGGGGATCAACAAAAAATGGACTGTCGCTGTGTGGGTGAACAGAGAAGACAACCCGGCCACAAACAGTACATTGATCTGCGGCAGCGAGGGCGAGATCAAACTGGAACAGTATAAAGATACGAATAAAGTAGGACTGACCCAGTTCGGCGTGGTAGATGAGACATTTGATTATGAAGCGCCTGTGGGCGAGTGGGTACATCTTGCCGTTGTATCTGACGGCACCGCGACCTCCCTTTATGTGAACGGGACACTCACAGACACCATCGATCTTGTCATCACCGCTCCGGTGGACAGGATTGGGGCAAATACCAAAGGCGGCCTGGCGGACACCGGCGCGCTGAAGGGGACTGTGGATGAGCTGAAGATTATAAACAGGGCTTTGTCTGCTGAGGAAGTGGCAGACCTTCTGGATGAAGCGGCCGTTCCGTTAGACACTGCTCTTCTGGAGACAGCGGTGGAGACGGCATCTAAGATCAATCTGGACAGCTATATCACAGCTGGAAAGGATGAATTCGAAGCAGCGAAGACGGCAGCGGAAGCACTGCTTGAGAATGGGGCCAAGACCCAGGCAGAGATCAACAACATGTGCCAGGAGCTGGATGATGCAAGGCTGGCACTGAAATTAAAAGCGGATAAGAGCCAGCTGGCTGTTCAGATCCAGAATGCGCAAAACGCTCTGAATTCTGAAGGACAGTATACAGCAGAATCTTTGGCGGAGCTGCGCGCGGTCTATGAGCAGTATATCAGTGTGTGGGAAAACGATGAATTATCCACAGACGACCAGAATCTTGTAACAGAGGCAAAAGAGGCATTGGAAGCAGCTCTGGCAGGTCTGAAACCCGCGGGAGAGGAGACGGAAAGTGTCAGCAAAAAGACATTGGAGTATTTCCTGAATCGCGCGAAAGAGCATGTGGCAGCCGGTGATGTGGACGACTGTGTAGAATCGGTACGGAAGCTGTTCGAGGAAGCAGTCGCGGAAGGCGAAGCTGTTATGGCAGACGAGAATGCCACAAGAGATGAGGTTATGGACGCGTCAATGAAGCTGATCAAGGCGATCCATGCCTTGAACATGAAGGCTGCAGACAAGACAGACCTGGAGATGGCAGCGGAGCTTGCCGATATGATCGACCTGAGCAGATATGTGGAAGCAGGCCAGAAGGAATTTACAGATGCCCTGAAAGCAGCCAAAGATGTACTCGCTGACGGCGATGTGCTGCAGGGAGATGTTGACGCGGCATGGGAAGCATTAGTGACAGCGATGGAAAATCTGAGGCTGAAAGCGGACAAAGACGCCCTGGAAGTCCTTCTCAATGAAGTGGAAGGACTGGACCTCAGCCAGTATACAGAAGCATCCGCAGCGGTATTCCGCGCAGCGTTTGCTTCCGCCCAGGCAGTCTTTGACGACGGAACATTATCCGTGGACGATCAGATTACGGTGGATAATGCTGTAAAGACGCTGAGACAGGCGAAAGAGGCACTGGTGGTCAAATCAGATGATGGAAACGAAGGCGGCAGCGGCACAGGCGATGATGGAAACGGAAGTGGCAGCGGTACAGGCGATACAGGCAATACCGGCGGCAGCGACACAGGCAATACAGGAAATCATGGAAACAGCACCGCGGGCGGCAGTAATGCCGGCAGCCAGAACGCAGGAACCAAGGCGGCGAAGACCGGAGATACAGCGCCGATCGGAATGCTTGCTGTCATGGTACTGTTAAGTGGAATAGTCGTTCTTAAGATGAAAAGAGGAAAAGCATGAAAAAAAGAGGGAAAAAGTTACTGGCAGCCAGTTTGGCATTCGTGACTGCAGCATCTTTTAACATGCCGGCAGTGTATGCTCAGGAGGTATCCCCTCCTGAGGCATACGGCCCGACACCCAGCGATGCGCAGATGAAATACTATAAAGACGAACTGGCGATCTTTAATCATTTTGGAGTGAATACGTACACAAATAGAGAGTGGGGAGACGGCACGGAAGATCCTGATATTTTCAATCCGGTGAACCTGGATACAGACCAGTGGATTGAAGCCTTTAAAGAAGCCGGATTCAAGCGGTGCCTGATCACGGCAAAGCATCATGACGGATTCAATCTGTACCCCACATCCGTGACCGACCATTCGGTAGAGAGCAGCAGCTGGCGGGATGGAAAAGGGGATGTGCTGAAAGAGTATTATGAATCCTGCAAGAAATACGATATGGAAATGGGCGTGTACCTGTCCCCTTGGGATCAGAATCTGCCCAGTTATTCCGTGGATGTGGAGCCGGATTACAACGATACCTACGTGCAGCAGATTGAGGAGATTTTCGAAAACTACAGCGATCCGGAACATCCCATCGTAGAGTTCTGGATGGACGGAGCGTGTGGTGACCCGGCGACCCGGCCGATTTATGATATCCAGAGATGGTGGGACAAGCTGGAAGAGCTGAACCCGGATATTGTATATCAGCAGAATTACGGCGCTCCCCTGCGCTGGGTGGGCAATGAGTCGGGATACGCGAGCAATACGAGCTGGCAGACCATAGACGGGCAGCGCCTGTGGGATGACTATTTCGTGCGCGGGATCGAGGACTCCAATTATCTGCATAACGGAGAGCCGTATATAGCGGGTGCTGAAAATGCGGATGACCTTGTATGGTCAGTGCCGGAAGTGGATGTCCGCATCAGAAGCGGATGGTTCTACCATGCCAATGAGGAGCCAAAGACGCCGGAAGATCTGATGCAGATCTACTTTGATTCTGTGGGGAGAGGCTCACCGCTGCTTCTGAACGTAGCGCCCAACCGGGAAGGGCTCATAGACCAGAAAGATATTGACTCCCTGATGGGATTCCATGAGATTCTGGAAAATACCTTTGATGTCAACTACGCGGAAGGAGCTTCTGCCGAGGCAGTACAGGTGCGCGGGAATCATCCGGACTACGCGGCGGCGAATGTTACGGACAATGATTATGATACCTACTGGACCATGGACGACGGTCAGACCACAGGCAGTGTGACAGTTGAGCTGGACGAGCCCGCATTGATGGATGTAATCGAGATTCAGGAATATATCCCGCTGGGTCAGAGGATTTCTTCCTTCACGGTTGACGTCAGGGTAAATGGAGAATGGATGCCATATGGTGAAGGTGGAACCATCGGCTATAAACGCCTCGTAAAGGGCGCGCCGGTCACAGCTGACGCGGTGAGAGTCAATATCACAGGCGCTTACGCGGTACCGCTGATCAATCATATCGGCGTATATAAAGCAGACTCCCGGATCGAGGAAGAGACCGTACAGGTGCCTGGCAGGATCATGGCAGCGGAGTTCCAGGAGAAATCAGGCGCTGTGTTCGCGGAAAACAAAGGACCGAATGGCGGCAGCAATATCGGCGGAATCCAGAATGGAAACTATACGGTATATAAAAATGTCATGTTCCACCAGACGCCATCCAAACTGAAATTTACGTACGGCGCGTCCGGTTCCCCGGAGATTACGCTGAGGCTGGACAGTGTCGACGGACCGGTACTGGCGCAGTTTCAGGTGGAGCCCACAGGGGACTATGTCATTTATGAAACCCGCGAATATGAAATTCAATATACAGAACCGCTGAGCGGCTACCACGACATTTATCTGTGTCTCAATGCCGGACTGAATGTTGCTTCTTTTGAACTGACAGGATTTAACCAGATGTCATTTGCTGAGAGTGAAGCGGCAGTCTATGAGGGAGAGTCTGTTGATGTTACCGTACGCAGAGAGAATCCGAAATCCGGAGAAACAGCTTCGGTTACGGTGACAACAGAGCCGGATACAGCTGTTCATGGAAGACATTTTGAGCATAAACAGGAAGTTGTTACTTTCGAACCGGGTGAAACCGAAAAGACAGTTACGATCAACACCATCGATAATGATGAGAAGAGCGGAACCTTATCCTTCAATGTGGTGCTGAGCGACCCGTCGGCAAACGCGGTACTTGGCAGTACAACGGTTGAGAAAATCTCCATCAAAGATAATGATACAATCTACACAGAGAATAATCCGCTGGCGCTCTCTGCCGTACCGGGACAGCCGGTTGAGGCAGAAGCAGAGATGATGGTTCTGACAGGGCTTGCTGATACCTATGAAAGGGAAGGAGACAGCGGCGGAAAAGAAGTGATCAATATCGGGAATAATCCCGCCGGAGAAGGTGCGGCAGAGCTGTATTTCAACGCGCCCGCGAAAGGTGTGTATGATTTCACAATCCGTTTCTTTACCGGAGCGCCGGGCAATGTATTGAAGTGGTCTTTAAATGACGGCGAGGGAACGGCGGTTGACGTTCCGTTCACGACACAGGGCGCGCATTTTGATGAGATGACAATCTCGGTGACAGTCACACAGGAAGGTGTGAACAAAATCCGCTTCTATAACGATGAAGTGGGGACGTGTAATCTGGATAAACTGACCATTACACGCCAGCCGGCTGATATGGCATGGGATATGGAAGAAGGCTCGGGAGATACAATCACCGATAATACCGGAGCATACACAGGAACCATGACAGGCGGCATCACCTGGGGCGATGGCGCTCACGGTTCCGGTCTGGTATTTGACGGAACAGGATACGTAGATTTGGGGCTGAGTGATCTGTCTAAAAACTGGACCGTATCCGCATGGGTAAAACGCGGAGAATCTGTGGAGGATAACGCGGTCCTTCTCGCGGGCACCATGGGAGAGCTGAAGATCGATCAGTGGGACAATACAGGCAGAGTCGGATTTACCGAATATGGCGTGGAGGATTATGCATTCGCTTACAGCGCTCCTATAGACGAGTGGGTACAGCTGACGTTTGTCTCAGATGACAGAGGCACATCCCTGTATGTAAATGGAGAATTCGTGGAAACGAATTCTGCCAGAATTAATGGTCCGGCGGCCAGGATCGGGGCAAATACCGGCGACGATATGAGGAGCCGGGGGCTTTTCAACGGTGTCCTTGACGAGCTGAAGATTTTCGAGCGTTCGCTTACGGACGAAGAGATCGCGGCCTTGTACACAGAGCCGGATCAGCCGGAACCGTCAGAGCCAGTCAGCAAAAAGACGCTGGAGTACTTCTTAAACAGCGCGAAACAGCATCTCGCGGACGGCGATGTGGACGGCTGTTTGGAATCGGTACAGAAGTTATTTGCGGAGGCAGTTGCTGAGGGCGAAGCTGTGATGGCAGATCAGAATGCCACAAGGGATGAGGTCATGGACGCGTCAATGAAGCTGATCAAAGCAATCCATGCTCTGAACATGAAGGCGGCGGACAAGACGGACCTTGAGATGGCGGCAGAGCTTGCCGATATGATCGACCTGAGCAGATATGTGGAAGCCGGACAGAAAGAATTTACAGATGCCCTGGAAGCGGCGAAAGATGTACTTGCTGACGGAGACGCCATGCAGGCAGACGTAGACGCGGCATGGGAAGCGCTGGTGACAGCCATGGAGAATCTGCGGCTGAAAGCGAACAAAGAGGCACTGGAAGCCCTCCTGAACGAAGTGGAAGGACTGGACCTCAGCCAGTATACAGAAGAATCCGCGTCGGTATTCCGGGCGGCATTTGCTTCCGCACAGGCAGTGTTTACAGATGCCGCATTATCTGTGGACGATCAGAATACTGTAGATGCCGCGGTAAACATGCTGAGACAGGCAAAAGACGGGCTTGTCGCAAAGAGTGAAGAGCCAGGTACAGAAGATCCTTCTAATCCAGATAATCCTGCTGACCCAGGAGATTCCGGAAATACAGGAAATCAGGGCGGAACAGAGACAGATGGCAATACCGGAAATGGCGGGACCGCAGACGGCAATGGCACTGCGAATGGCGGAAGCAATGGCGGTTCAGGTGTTAAAGCGGCTAAGACCGGGGATGAAATGCCGTTGATCTGGCTTTTGATGCTTGCGGCGGCAGGAGCGGCAGCTGCGGCTGTTTTAGGGCGCAGATATGAGAAGTAATAGAATAGGAAAAACTTTATAGTGTTACAAACATAGAATCATGAGTTGTCCGACAGAGGCTGTCACTAATAAAGGGTTATAGTGGCAGCCTCTGTCCATTTTAGAAAGAAAAAGAAAGGTGACATTATGGATCGCGTGTGGAAAAAGATGAAAAAGTATGTGAGACGGACAGCTGCCATTCTTCTGGCAGGCCTCATTACTGCGGGGGCTGTTCCTGCAATGGCGGCAGAAGAAAACGGCATGTCAGGCCGTGCCGCGGCGAATTCTTATGATTCGGCGTGTCTCGCGCAGTGGGACTTAGATGAAGGAGAAGGGACCACAATCAGAGACAAGAACGGAACTTATATTGGCACGATAAAAGGGCAGGCAGAATGGGGCGACGGTGTGGATGGAAAGGCACTTTCATTTAATGGAGGGTATGTAGAGCTTGGAATACCAGATCTGGAAGGTGAATGGACAGCGGTATTCAGGGTCAAGAAAGGAACAAATACACATACCAATTCGGTGCTGCTGGGAGGAACGTCTTCAGAATTAAAACTGGAACAATATAACAGCACGAAAAAACTGGGGATCACGATTGTCGGAACAAAGGATTATACTTTTGAGTATATCCTTCCTGAAGGGGAATGGTATCACCTGGCATTTGTGGGCAGCGCGTCAGAGACCAGGCTGTATGTGAATGGGGAGGATATGGGAAGTATTCCTGTTTCAATCAAAGGACCGGCCGGCCGTCTCGGAGCAGCGATGGATTCCGACCTGACAAGCAAGGGGAATATGAGAGCGGACCTGGACGAAGTCAGGATATACAGCAGGGCGCTGAGCGCGGAAGAGATTGAAGAGATTTATAGTGAAACGGTCCGGAACTATACGAAAGAGGAACTTGCCGTTCTGCTCAAAGAGGCAGAGAATTATGCAAAAGAAGCTTATACGGACAAAAGCTGGAATGTGTTCTCAGAAGCGGTAACAGAAGCGGAGGAAGCCATATCAGATGACAATGCAGAGCAGAAAGAAATTAACCGCGCATATAAAAATCTGAGATCAGCAATTGAAAATCTGGCGGAAGTGACCGGCGAAAACGAAATCATCATCGGCACATTTAATATTGCGGCTAACCGGCACCCGGACATACAGGCCATGAGAACAATCATGGAAGAAAAGCAGATTGAAATTGCCGGAATACAGGAAGTAGATATGTTTACAGGGCGCAATAATTATGATATGCTTCAGAGCTTTGTGGACGGAGGATATTATAATAATGCATACTTCCACAAATCGATTGATTATAGCGGAGGAGAATATGGAAACGGGACCTTGTCTGTCTATCCGTTTTCGGAGACGGGAGGGGCGTCTCTCCCGGGCACGGACGGCATAGAAGGACGGTCGTATTCCAGAGTGAAATTGGAGAAAAACGGGTATGAGATCGCATTCTATAATACACATCTTTCTTTCGAAAACTATGAGTCCAGGTGTGAGCAGATTCAGACCATCCTGGAAGTGATGGATGCAGATCCGACGCCATATAAAGTTCTTACAGGGGATTTTAATACCAGTGTTTCCCGATCAGAATTTGACCCGTTTTTGGAAAACTACAGTATTGCGAATGGAAAGGATGATATCTGGTTTGAGACTGTAAAAACGGATGATCCGAATAATACAGAGTCATTGTGCATCGACAATATCATTACGACGCGCAATATGAAAATAAACCAGGTGGAGATGTATACAACTTCTCTGTCAGATCACAATCTGCTCTATGCGAAATGTGAATTCTTAACCGAAGAAAAGGAGACGGTCAGCAAGAAAACACTGGAGTATTTCTTAAACAGCGCGAAACAGCATCTTGCGGACGGGGATGTAGACAGCTGTGTGGAATCAGTACAGAAGCTGTTCCAGGAAGCAGTTACAGAAGGCGAAGCTGTGATGGCAGATGAGAATGCCACAAGGGATGAGGTCATGGACGCGTCAATGAAGCTGATCAAAGCAATCCATGCTCTGAACATGAAGGCGGCGGACAAGACGGACCTTGAGATGGCGGCAGAGCTTGCCGATATGATCGACCTGAGCAGATATGTGGAAGCCGGACAGAAAGAATTTACAGATGCCCTGGAAGCGGCGAAAGATGTCCTTGCTGACGGAGACGCTATGCAGGCAGATGTAGACGCGGCGTGGGAAGCGCTGGTGACAGCCATGGAGAATCTGCGTCTGAAAGCGGACAAAGAAGCGCTGGAAGCCCTCCTGAACGAAGTGGAAGGACTGGACCTCAGCCGGTATACAGAAGAATCCGCGGCGGTATTCCGGGCGGCATTTGCTTCCGCGCAGGCAGTGTTTGCAGATGACGCATTATCTGTGGACGACCAGAATACCGTAGATAACGCGGTAAAGGCGCTGAGGCAGGCAGAAGAGAACCTGACGGTCAAAGCGGAGGATACTGGTGATGAAGGAAATCAGAGTGGAAGCGGCACAGGTGACGGCGGAAGCAGCGGAAACAGCAGTACGGGAAACAGTAACGACAGCAGCAGTGCAGGCGCAGAAAGCAGTGTGGACGGCACTACCGTCGGCGGCAGTGGAAACATAGGAGTCAAGGCGGCCAAGACAGGGGATGGACCTCTCTGTATCTGGCTGTTCATACTGCTGGCAGCAGGATCAGCTGTTGTGGCGGCTGCTAAGCGTGCAAAATCTTACCTGTAAACAGATCCATATAGACATCTACAGAAAATCAAGAGGGTGTCCCAAAACTATATTTTGGGACACCCACATTTTTATCGTCTTCTTTTCTTAAGAATCTAACTGCGTAATAGGAATCGGTCTGTCTACCGGTGATATTGTTTTCTTCTGTTAAAAGCAAGGAAGCAGATCAATCCGGCAGATGTAAAGCAGAGAAGGAACGCGATGGATACAGAGACATTGTCCCCTGTTTTTACCGCTGTGGCTGTGCTGTTATTCTCCTCAGCATAGGAGAAGCCTCTGTGGCTGCTGTCTGTACTTCCATCCTGTCTTTCGTCGTTCGGTTCCCGCCCATCTCCGGCTCCATCGCCGCTGACTTCCTCCAGCAGTGTCAGGCTGTCTCTCGCTTGTTTCAGTATTTCTGCCGCTTTATCGACCTCCTGCTGATCATCTGCACACAGTGACGGGTCTGCAAAGACAGCCTGTGCGGATGCCAGAGCGCTTCGGAATACTGCTGCAGACTCCTCCGTATACCGAGTTAGATCCAGATTTTCTGATTCATTGAGAAGCGCCTGCAGCACGTCTTTATTTGCTTTCAGTCTCAAATTCTCCATGGCTGTTACCAGAGCTTTCCATGCCGTATCAACATCTGCCTGCATAGCGTCTCCGTCAGTCAGTATATTTTCTGCATTAGTAAGAGCGTCCCTGAATTCATGCTGACCTGCTTCTATATAATCCGTTAAGTCAATCATTCCGGCAAGCTCTGCTGCCATTTCGAGGTCCGTCTTGTCCGCCATCTTCATATTCAGGGCATGGATCGCTGACATCAGCTTGAATGATGCGTTAATGACCTCATCTCTTGTGGCATTTTCATCTGCTATCACAGCTTCACCTTCCGCAATCGCTTCCTCGAACAGCTTTTGTACCGATTCTACACAGCTGTCTACATCGCCGGCCGCAAAATGTTTTTTTGCGCTGTTTAAGAAATACTCCAGCGTCTTTTTGCTGACAGTTTCCGGCTGTTCAGGATCTTCGGTATCTTTTTCAGTCAGATGTTCAAGCGCATACTGCAGATTATCTTCTGCTTCAGTCACCTGGCTCTTCCCGACAAGCATGTCGTTCATTACCCGTATTGCGGAATCAACGCTCTGATCCAGCTGATCCAGGCTATTTTCGGTATAAAGGGACCGGTCGACAGCGTATGCGCTGTCCAGCAGATCGGAGAGCACGCTTTTATCTGGAATTTTTTCTAATTCCTGAACCGTCTTCCAGAGATCTTGTATCGCGGCGCTGATTGTTTCATCGGACGTTTCCGGATCGGCAGATGCCTTTTTAGCATTCAGCAGAGCCTGCTGGAATTCATATTGTCCTTTGAGCAGATAATCCGCCAGGTCAATTTGATCCGCAGCCGAGATCAGGTTTTCCAAGACGGTTTTATCAGAACTGCTGATAGTTAATTTGGAAAGCGGTTCCCAAATACGTTCTAAGGCAGAAATAAATTCTTCGTCTGTAACAGAACCTTCCTGCTGTCCGGCTTTTTCAACGAGTTTTTTTCCGTCTGTCACTGCGGAGCTGAGTTCGTTTATGACGCTTTCTTCAGCGCCGGACTGGTCTGAGATATCTGCGAGGGCAAGGATGGCTTTCAGCGCTTTCAACGCGTCGCTTTCTTCCCGCTCCGGTTCGAGGAACAGCGCGGCATCCGTGATATCATCTCCATTTACGGTAACTTCGCAGACAGCTTCCTTATAGAATCCCTCTGCAGCCTCTGTTCTTAATACATAATTTCCGGCTGTTATTTCTTTATCCAGAATGAAACTGCCGTCTATTTCTGTCGTTCCAGACGCAATCGGATGTTCGAACTGTGTATCATCTTTTGCGTAAAGAGTGATTTTAATGCCGCTTAAATCCGTCAGGCCGGTTGTTCCGGGCTGGATGGCCCCGCTGATGTTATATTGGGTAGTGTCTTTCACGGAAATAAATTTGGCGTCCGCCCAGTCCGCGTTATCGTTTCCGTTCGTTCCGTCGCTTCCCATTGTTGCGATCAGTTTGATCTGTCTGGCTCCGGTGATATCGACGGAGACAAATTTTTGGGCTGTCTTCGGTCCCATATTTCCGCTGTCGTAAAGTTTCTGGCCATCCGCCCATACTTCGAATGTAACACTGGCGTTCGCCATATTTCGTTTTGCGTAGTCGATGCCTACCCAGCTTTCAAAGCGCGTGTACCCTTTCCCCTCTACATTATAGATGAGCTCAGAATAGGAGTTTACGCCAAGACCTCTGTCATATACCTGCTGCTGTCCGCTGTCGGTAGAAAGACTAAGTTTGGTATTATCGCTTCCATCTTTGCTTAATACCTTATCAATGCCTGTCACACCCCAGCCGGTTGGCTGCGAACTGTCTTCCCATTTAAGGCTGGAGACATAGACTTCGTTGGTTTCATAGCTATGTTTTGTGATCTTTACGATCTTTTTGGCGAGGATATTCTCGTTCCATTTGCTGGCGGCCTGAATTTTGATCTCCTGTTCAGCGGCTGAGCCTTCTATAGTAAGGAGTCCGTCGCCTGAGAGGGAAATGCCTTCGACGGGTGTGCCAAGCGTCCAGGCGGCGTCAATATTCTCGAGAACTGTTCCGTTGTCAGCTGTAAGGTCTAACTGATACTTTGCGGTTTCAGCAGCGTGATCGCTGACTCTGATATGGGCGGGACCGCTGATCACGGCTTTGGTGACCGCAAGATCTTCGATATAGCGTACGGTGGGTTCAAGGCATGTAGCGTCGCTGGCTTCGCCGTCGATATCATCCAGAAGGAACTGAATCTGGTCACCGGCTGCTACAGTAACCTGGAACTGACTGGATACACGTTCGGTAGTCGAGATTACTTCATACTCTGAATCAGAAGGCCATAGCTTTGTACTGTTATTTTTTAAGACGAAAATTCCGACTTTCCCGACGTTGGTTGCATACTTCTGCGCAGAGAGGGATACCGCCAGCGTCCCGGATTTCGGAGCGGTGAATGTCTTTACCGCCTGATAATTTGAAGTCGGGTGTGTATAGCGTTTCCCGCTTCTTAAATAAGTATCCGAACCCTGCATATAGAATTCGCCGTTCTTTGCAAAACGGACATCTGAGAGATAAGAGATCTCCCCGCTGCTGTTTCTCTCCCCGAAAGACCAGTGGTCTGCATCACTTCCTGAGATTGTCTTGAAAAGGACGGGAGAAGAATGATAAAGAGCGCCGAGCGTTCCCTGTACAGCGACCGTGTAGGTTGATGACGCGCCGGAGGGGGAAGTTACTGTCACAACAATTTCGTTTGAATCCCCCAGATCAGTCAGTACAACTGGAACGGCATCGTCCAGTGAAGACGCGCCTTCTGGAACGGTTACGGTCTGTCCGTTGATTGTAACAACCGCGTCGGGAGATACAGGCAGAGCCTTAACTCTCAGAGAGCTCTCAAAGCCTTGAAGGCTGATTGTGTATTGCCGGACTGCCGGATCGAATACCAGATCTTTGTTTTCGATAGAAAGTCCCTTCAGGCTAAATTCGTCTGTACTTTCAACACCGAGATCCTTATAAACCTCGAACTCTGAGATCGTGGCATTGGACATCTGACCGCGGTCAGCATGTTCGTCGATGCTGGTAAATCGTACTTTTACATAACGCACATTCTGCGCGGTGAATACGTCGATTACATCACTGGCCTGGGAGGTCTTTGTAGTCTCGCACTGTGTTGTCCATTCATTTCCGTCGGAAGAAGTGGCTATTTCGTAGGTATAACCGATGCTGTCGTGCTCCAGTCCGACTTTGGCGTTCCGCACATTATAATTCTCGCCCAGGTCTACAATCCATTCCTGCGGGTTTGCGGATTCACCGCTGTGGACCTCTTCGCCGCGCCAGATGGTAGAAACATCTCCGTCATTTGCCATAGCGGCGGATGTCTGATCGACATTACTGCTTGATACGGCAGGCTTATTTAATGCGAGATTTTGATACAGTTCACTCTCATCTGTTCCGCTGTTTCCTTCATATATATAAGGAGAAAGCCAGACAAGGGAATGCTTGGAATCAATATCTGTGTTCTGATCTTCTGCGGTCATGACAAGTTCCTGCCCGCCGGATACATTGACGTAGAAGTCCTGTATTTCTCCAGATTTAACCGGGGAACTTGCATACTTTTCGACCCCGTCCACATAGATACGGAAAATGGCTTCTTTACTGCTGTCCTCTGGTTTGACATAGACTTTTCCGCTGAGGGTTTTATACTTTCCTTCCAGTTCATAACGCAGCGTCATGTTATTGATTACAGAGATGGAATTTCTGTATTTTTCACTGCCAACGGTTATGGCTCCCTTTTCCATCTGAAGACCTGTACCCTCCCAGGTCTCTAACTGTTCTTTGGAAGTAAGGTAGCCGGAAAGTTCCTCACCTGTGCCCGTATATTCGATTTCTGTATAAGGAGCGGCCTTTTCTGTCATCGGCTGGGAAGTAAGTTCGATCTGTGCAGGCTCAAGACCTTCCGCCTCGACCTTTACAATGATTTTTCCCGCCGTTTTCCCGGCCTGGATATAAGCGCCCGTGATGCCGGCCTCTGCTTTGACCGGGTTTGCGCCGATCCGTTCGACGCCGTCGCCTACGATTTTGGCGTCGCCTTCAAGAACTGTGAATTTCAGTTCATTGTCTGCGGTATTGCATACGTTTCCATTTTCATCTTCAATATATGCGTGGAGCATCATGAGATCAGAACCGTCTGCTGTCAGAGCGATCCCTTCGTCGTCAGCTTCAAGACGCAGCTTTGCGGGTTCCTTTGCTGTATGTACTGTATGTTCTGCAATTACATTCCCGTCTGCGTCAAGTCCTTCTGCCTGAATGTAAGAGTTGGAAGCATACGGTACATTTTCAAACTGGAACGGAGCATGATTCAGCAGCTCCCGGTTTTTCCCGGTCATTGGAGAGGCTTCATCCTGCCACAGCTGTTCGTCTGTCCCTTCTTTATATAAGGTCAGGCGGATCTTTTCCGCATTGCTGTATACGAGAATGATTCGTTCTTCGTCCGTGCCAAGTGTATCGAAGGCTTCGTTGCTTTTATCCAGCTTCGGAGCGGTCTCGGTCCAATAACTGGAAATAAATACTAAGGGACCGGATTCGATTCCTTTTTCGGTCAGGAAGTCGTTTGTTTCTACATCCCTCTGACTCGCCATTGCGTAATAAGAAAATTTGGGGATGCGGTACAGATCCCAAAAACCGCAGAGGGCAGGATTGTCTTCATAACTTCTGTTGTGGTCAATGCCAATCCAGCTTGTAGAACCGATAAATACAGGTTCAGTACTGCTTTCGTCCCGTGTGCGGTCAGCCCATTCCGCCATAGAGAGGAAACTGCGCTCGGAACCTTTCGCGCCGCCGCTGGATGCGGAAGCGGCGTCTTTCGCGCAGTAATACGGCGTATCATCCTGGTTCCCCATCAGACGCTTGACAGCCTGCATAAACATCGCGCCTTCCCCACCGGGATAAAATCCTCCTTCCCCGCGGGAAACACGGCGGTAGAATAAGTTGTTTTCACTGTACTGTTCGCGGTAGCTGTCGCCGTATTCTCTCTGGAAAGCCACAGCGTTCGTGCCCCGCTGGGCATCTTTGTACATGATATCGCTGACACTGTCCGTTGCGGAAGAGCTCATATTCTGCAGACTGTTTTCTGTCGCGGTTTTAGCAGAAGGGTGCTCTTCCTTTGCCGTGCGGGCCATCTCCTGGGTAAACGTTCCCGGGGCGGCAGAAGTCTCGTTAAGAACAGTTTCATATGCCAGGATGCACGGTCTGTTGCGGTCGCGCCGGACCATCTGGCGAATATCATTTAAAACGCGGTTTTTAAAGGTGTCATTATTGCGCCACCACTGCCAGCCGGGAGTCGGTTCAATCACAAGGATGCCAAGTTCGTCGCAGGCGTCAAGGAAATCTTTCGACTGCGGATAGTGACCGGTTCTCACAACGTTGATGCCGGCTTCCTTGAACTTAATGGCGTCTCTGCGCTGCAGAGAGGAAGATGCCGCGTAACCGATATAAGGGTATTCCTGGTGGCGGTTCGTGCCGATCAGGGCATCCTGAACCACGCCGTTGATTTTAAGACCGAAGTCCCTGCCCAGTTCGATCTCGCGGATACCGATGGGGGTTTCCACGCGGTCGGTTTCTTTACCGTCTACAAGTACGGTGGATACGAGCGTGTGCATGTAAGGGGAGTCGAGATCCCAAAGCTTCGGATTGTCCACAGTAATACTTTGTATGAAAGTATAATCGCTTCCGGCGGAAAGAGTTTCTGTGCCGGCAGTCTGCTCTGCCACGATATTCGCATCTGCGTCAATGATTTGGGTTTTTAGTTCAATGTCTGCTTCTGACGCGGTTTCATTGCGCACATGTGTGTTTACATCAACGATTGCTGACTCTGTTGAAACGTCCCGGTAATCAACCAGGATTCCGCCTCCGGCGACAATATCCTCGAAATTTGCGTCTGTAATGTGGACCGGATCGCATACTTCAAGCCATACGCCGCGGTAGATCCCGCCAAAATAAGTGAAATCCATATTTTCCGAAGGCGTTCCCGGCGGAACGTCGGGGTTATTCTCATTTGTGACATGGACGGTGATGACATTGTCCGTACCATCATATTTGACCACGTCTGTGATGTCGATAATAAAAGGAAGATAGCCGCCGTACATGGTATCTTCTCCGGTTTTGGAGGCAAGCTTGGTGGTCATATGCTCTCCGTTTACCCATACGTTCGATACGCCCATCGCCCCCTCGAATTCAAGATAGAGCTTTTTGCCTTCGTAGGCGTCGGACAGAGGAAAGTGTTTTACATACATGGCGTCGCCCTGATAAGTTTCGCCCGGTCCGCTGTTCATATATTTTTCGAGGCGGACGGTATGAGGGAGGTCGACGTTTTCCCATTTCTTTAATTCTTCCATGTCAAAATCAGGGTCAATTGCTTCGGCGTTATATTCCCGCTTAAATTTCCAGCCCTGATTAAAGTTCTGCGTTTCCCGTCCGACAATCTGTTCTGTGCCGGCGGATTCTGTGGCAGTTTCGGCTGTGCCGCTTTCAGCTGCGTGCAGTGTGGCGTAAGGCGCCATTCCCAGGCATAAGGAGAATGCCAGCGCTGCCGCGCATAGTTTTTTCCATTTCATATTTTCCCTCCTGATTGTACATATAATATATGTAGATTGACTGGCTGCATGTTGTACTGCCTGCAGCGGGGCAGTCTGGCGCATATCCCTCCTCTCTGTCTGTTGTGGCGACTGTAGAGAGCGAATCTGAATCAGATAGACTTTTCGGATGCGGTCCCTTAAAATATCTGCCTTTTGTGGCAAAATAGACTTTAATTAAGCATAATATCCTTAATTATTTTTGAAAATAGACTATTATTTGAATGATGTAAAATTTTCGGATAATATTAAAATCTGGACGCCTGTGTATAACAGTCGTTCCACCTGGCAGATTTGGCTGACAGAAATCTACCAGGGGTTTTATCCTGCTTCGATCACAGAAGGATAGATGACAGAAATAAATTTAGCCAATGTGCACAAATAGTGTTAAAAAAATAACGTTAAAATATTAACAAATACCAGGTTGACAATTATTTAACGATTCGTTTATACTTAGTCTTGTGGGAACAAACCAGATTGATTCAATTACAGGAGGATTTATCAAAATGGCAGAGAAAGAAAAAGCAGCAGTGCCTGAGATCATCGACAATGTAGAAGCTCTTGAAGCGAAGATGAAAGCAATGCGCGAGGCGCAGAAGATTTTCGCGACATTCACACAGGAGCAGGTGGACAAGATCTTCTATGAGGCAGCCATGGCGGCCAACAAACAGCGTATCCCGCTGGCAAAGATGGCAGTGGAAGAGACACAGAGAGGTGTCATGGAAGACAAAGTCATCAAAAACCACTACGCAGCAGAGTATATCTACAATGCGTACAAGAATACGAAGACATGCGGCGTGATCGAAGAGGACGCTGCTTACGGAATTAAGAAAGTCGCTGAGCCGATCGGACTTGTCGCGGCGGTTATCCCGACTACCAACCCGACTTCCACAGCGATCTTCAAGACTCTGATCTGTCTGAAGACAAGAAACGCGATCATTATCAGCCCCCATCCGGCTGCGAAAGCATGTACAATCGCGGCCGCGAAGGTTGTTCTTGACGCGGCAGTTAAAGCGGGCGCGCCGGAAGGCATCATCGGCTGGATCGATGTTCCGTCACTGGAACTGACAAACACCGTCATGAGAGACGCTGATATCATCCTTGCGACAGGCGGACCGGGAATGGTTAAGGCTGCCTACTCTTCAGGAAAGCCGGCACTTGGCGTTGGAGCAGGAAATACACCTGTCATCATCGACGACACAGCTGACGTAAGAATGGCAGTAAACTCCATCATCCATTCTAAGACATTTGACAATGGTATGATCTGTGCTTCCGAGCAGTCAGTAACTGTTCTGGACAGCGTATACGACGCGGTGAAGAAAGAGTTCGCGTACAGAGGATGCTATTTCCTCAAACCGGGCGAGGAGCTCGACAAAGTGCGCAAGACGATCATCATTAACGGCGCGCTCAACAGCAAAATTCCAGGAAAATCTGCTTACGAGATCGCGAAACTTGCGGGTGTGAATGTACCGGAAGATACAAAAATCCTGATCGGTGAAGTAGAGTCCGTTGATATCTCCGAAGAATTTGCTCACGAAAAATTATCTCCTGTACTTGCTATGTATAGAGCAAAAACATTCGACGAGGCTCTTGAGAAAGCGGCTCAGCTTGTGGCTGACGGCGGATACGGCCATACAGCATCCCTGTACGTACATCCGGCAGAGAAAGAGAAGATCGAGAAGCACTATGCGGCGATGAAGACCTGCCGTGTCCTGATCAATACACCGTCCTCACAGGGTGGTATCGGTGACCTTTACAACTTCAAGCTTGCTCCGTCACTGACGCTTGGATGTGGTTCATGGGGCGGAAACTCTGTATCAGAGAACGTAGGAGTAAAACATCTTCTGAATGTGAAGACAGTTGCCGAGAGGAGAGAGAATATGCTGTGGTTCAGAACACCTGAGAAGGTATACTTTAAGAAAGGCTGTATGCCGGTAGCTCTGGACGAGCTTGGCACAGTGATGCACAAGAAGAAAGCATTTATCGTAACGGATACATTCCTTTACAAGAACGGATATACAAAGGGCATCGAGGAGAAACTGGACGAGATGGGAATGCAGCACACATGCTTCTACAACGTAGCTCCAGACCCGACACTGCAGTGCGCGGAGGAAGGTGTTGCTCAGATGAGAGCATTCGAGCCTGACACGATCATCGCTCTTGGCGGCGGTTCCGCGATGGACGCTGCAAAGATCATGTGGCTGATGTACGAGCATCCGGAAGCAAACTTTGAAGACATGGCTATGGACTTCATGGATATCCGTAAGAGAGTATTCACATTCCCGAAGATGGGAGAGAAGGCGTATTTCGTAGCGATCCCCACATCTTCAGGTACAGGTTCCGAGGTAACTCCGTTCGCGATCATCACAGACGCCACAACAGGCGTAAAATGGCCGATCGCTGACTACGAGCTGCTTCCGAACATGGCGATCGTAGACGTTGACAACGCGATGACAGCTCCGAAGGGCCTGACAAGCGCGTCCGGTATCGACGTTATGACACATGCGATCGAGGCATATGTATCCATCATGGCTACAGACTATACAGACGGCCTTGCTATGAAGGCTGTTAAGATGGTATTCGAGAACCTTCCGTCCGCATACGAGAACGGCGCGAACGATCCGAAGGCCCGCGAAGAGATGCACAACGCTTCCTGTATGGCAGGTATGGCATTCGCGAATGCATTCCTTGGCGTAAACCACTCCATGGCTCATAAGCTGGGCGCGTTCCACCATCTGCCGCACGGTGTTGCTAACGCGGTCATCCTGACAGAGGTTATGAGATACAACGCAGCAGAAGTTCCGACAAAGATGGGAACATTCTCCCAGTATCAGTATCCGCACGCGCTGCAGAGATACGCAGAGCTGGGACGCTTCGCCGGATGCGCGGGCAGCACAGACGAAGAAGTATTCGAGAACTTCATCGCGAAACTGGAAGACCTGAAAGAGAAGATCGGTATCAAGAAGACGATCAAAGATTACGGTATCGACGAGAAATACTTCCTGGATACTCTGGATGATATGTGCGAGCAGGCATTTAACGACCAGTGTACAGGCGCGAACCCGAGATACCCGCTCATCAAGGAGATCAAAGAGATCTACCTGAAGTGCTACTATGGGAAATAATACTGCGCGAAAGTGAGAAGCAGTGTAAGAGAGACAGGCCCCGGCCTGACCCCTGCATGGGATCAGGCCGGGGCCTGTTTTTTCTGCGGGATGGAGGTGTCCGCGCGGGCTGAAAGGAGCGTGAAGTGGGCAGGTTTTCTGGATAAAAAATAAAAGTTTGCTAAATAATGATAAAAAAATAACAATAATAAGAATGGGAAAAAGATAGTTAAAAATTGCACAAAATTATCCCGGAGGGGTTACAATGTCTTTTTCTATGGTGTATAATGTGACCATCGTTAATGAAAATGTACAGAGAACAAATCAAGGAGGACAGTACTCATGAAACTGGAAGAGAAAAATATCATCGTAAAACGTACTTATAAGACGGTTTACAAATGTGATGACAGCATTGTTAAAGTATTTGCCGAGACACATCCAAAGTCCGATGTATTTAATGAAGCGCTTATTACATCCCAGATTGAGGCGACCGGCCTGGATATCCCGAAGGTTAAGGGCGTGACTCAGATTGACGGGAAATGGGCGATTGAGATCGAGTACAAAGATGGCAAGACTCTGGAAGAGATGATGAATTCCGATAAGAAAAATATGGAGAAATACATGGAAGACTTTGTTGACCTGCAGCTGCAGGTGCAGAGCAAGACGTTCCCTCTTCTCAAAGGAATGAAGGATAAGCTTTCCCGCCAGATCAACAGTCTCAAAGATGTGGACGCGACAACAAGATATGAGCTGCTGACCCGTCTTGAAAGTATGCCGAAACATAATAAGGTGTGCCATGGCGATTTTAACCCGAGCAATGTGATCGTAGGCAAGAACGGCAAGATGACCGTGGTTGACTGGGCGCACGCGACTCAGGGGAATGCCAGCGCGGACGCGGCTATGACTTACCTTCTGTTCGCGCTGAAAGACCAGGAGACAGCAGACCTCTATCTGAATATCTTCTGTAAGAAGAGCGACACGGCAAGACAGTATGTACAGCAGTGGCTTCCAATCGTTGCGGCCGCACAGCTTACAAAGGACAATGAGCTTGAGAAAGAGTTCCTTATGAAGTGGATTGACGTGATTGATTACCAGTAGAAGACAGGCACATGAGGAAAGAACACACAAGTTAAGAACCATGTGAATGATAATAAGGTAAGAACAGTATAAAAAACACAGCGCTGAAAGGATCTGATTCAGCGCTGTGTTTTTGTGTCAGATATTCTACCACCGCTGGAAGAAAAGATTTCCTCCGATGTTGATCCCGGGCCGGCTGGTGGCGCCTGCGTACAGGAAGAAATAACAGTCAGAGACTGCCGCCAGCCTTGCCCCGTTGATGGCGTCCTGAGCCACCTGGAGGGAAAGCTTGGTGGGACCGGATTTTAAAACCACATCGAGGCGGCCTGTCCAGACCGGTTCGAACTGTCCGTGCGCGTAGACAACTCCGCTGATCGTATTGGGGAACCGGGAGCTCTCCACGCGGTTCATGATCACGGTTGCTACCGCCAGCAGAGAATCATAATCCTGGCGCGCTTCGCACTGAATGATTGCCGCCAGCAGGGTGAGATCATCTGCGGAAACATTGATGGCACCGCCGTTGATTATAGAACTGTCATAGCCGCCGGATGTCTGCAGTGCTGCCTGCTCGGCCGCTATGCGCGCGGCTTCCTCGGCCCTTGCCTGTTCCAGCTTGGCCTGTACGTCTTCCAGATTGGTGGACGTCTCCTCCGCCTTTGCCTGCAGCTCCGCTTTCCGGGAAGTAAGGTCAGCCTGGATATCTTTCAGGGATTCCTGCTGGATCTCCAGTGTTTCTTTCTGGTCCGCGATCTGCTCGTGAACCTCTGTGAGGTCATCGAGGGCGGTTCTGTCGTATTCGCTCAGATTCTCAATGAAATCTGCTTTATTTAAGAAGTCCGTCATGTCTTCCGCGGAGAAAAGCATCTCAAGGAGTGTTGCGTTTCCGTGTTCATACATATATTTAATACGGGCTTTCATGTTTTCGTACTGCTCTGTTTCGTTCTCTTCTGCTTCTTCTAAGGCATCAGATGTACGCGCGATTTCGCCGTTCAGGATCTCGATCTGCATCTCAGCGGTGGAAATTTCTTCGCTCAGAGACAGGATTTCCTCATTAATGCCGTCAAGTTCGCTCTGAAGTGTGGAGGTCTGTCCTTCCAGGCTGGAGATATCCTCATCTGCGAAAGAAGGAAAAACTGAAAGTACAATCGCGAGGGAACTGATCAGAACGACACCTGACTGGAACCAACGTTTTTTGTAGTGTTTCATACCTTAAATTCCTTTCTCAGCGCAATTCATGCTGCTATTAAGATTGAGTCGGTAAAGTCACTGGAAAACTATTATACTATAAATTGCGTATTTTGGCAAACTCTGATAGAATGGTTTTATAATTTGGGCTGAGAGCGATTGCGGCAGGCTGTAATCGGATATGCGGCCGCGGAGAGGATAAGTGATGAGACACAGGATAAAGATGGTCGGGCTGGATCTGGACGGCACTATGCTGACGGACCGCAAAGAGATCACGCCCCGGACGAAAAGAGTGATAGAACAGGCCATACAGGAAGGGGTTGTGGTCCTTGTTTCGACAGGACGTCCATGGATGGGCGTGCCGGAGGAACTGCGGACTTTCCCGGGGATGAGGTACGCGCTGACATCCAACGGAGCGCGGATTCTGGATGTACATAACGGTGATGCGCGGGTGCTTGAAGAACATCTGCTTTCACCCAAGTCAGCGAAAAAGGCATTGGAAATCTGTGGGAAGTATGATACGCTTCAGGAAATCTACTTTGACGGGCAGGGTTACGCGCCGGCAGATAAGATGGCGCATGTGGAGCGGTACCATAAGAACCCCAATATGTGGGATTATATGCGCAGGACCCGCATCCCGGTGGATGATATTTTCGGACTGCTGGAGAAGGAAAACAGAGGGCTCGATAAAGTACAGGCGCTTTTTGCGGACATGGGCGAACGGCAGAGAGCCTGGGAAGAACTGGAGCAGGAAGCAGATCTGGAGCTGGTGGGGTCCCTGAAGTATAATATTGAAATAAACGCGCAGGGGGTCAATAAAGGCACAGGCCTTGTCAATCTCGGACGTCTGCTGGGGATCAGACGGGAAGAGATCATGGCCTGCGGAGACGGGGACAACGACACGGTCATGCTCAGGGAAGCTGGTTTCGGTGTCGCCATGGGCAATGCTGAAGAGCAGGTGAAGGAAGCGGCAGATTATATCACGCTGACCAATGAGGAGGAAGGCGTGGCGGAAGCGATCGAAAGATTCGTGCTTAAAGGAGGAGAATAAGTATGCTGGATATATTAAAGTCAATCATATTCGGAATTGTGGAAGGGATCACAGAATGGCTGCCCATCAGCAGCACCGGGCATTTGATCCTTTTGAATGAATTTCTGAAACTTGAACAGGGGGAAGCGTTTTTTGAGATGTTCCAGGTCGTGATCCAGCTGGGAGCGATCCTGGCGGTGGTGGTGATCTATTTTCATAAACTGAACCCCTTCTCACCGAAGAAAACATATAAGCAGAAGATGATGACCGTACAGATCTGGATTAAAGTTTTGATCGGCTGTGTGCCGGCGGGAGTCATTGGCCTTTTGTTTAATGATTGGATCGATGAGAAACTGTACCATTGGTATGTAGTGGCTGCGATGCTCATTGTGTACGGAATTCTTTTTATTGTTGTAGAGAACTATCAGAAAGGCAGAGAGCCGAAAGTGACGAAACTGTCACAGCTCACCCTGCCTATGCTCCTGGTTATCGGTGTGTTCCAGATGCTGGCGATGATACCCGGCACTTCTCGTTCAGGCGCGACGATCGTGGGCGCGCTTATGCTCGGGGTATCCAGAGGAATTGCGGCGGAGTTTACGTTCTTCCTCGCGATACCGGTTATGTTCGGGGCAAGCGCGTTGAAACTGTTTAAGTTCGGTTTCCATTTTACGGGGATGCAGGCGGCGGTGCTTATAGTGGGGCTGGTGGTATCCTTTGTGGTATCCATTATTGCGATTAAGTTTCTGCTGAAGTATATCAAGAATCATGATTTTAAGGTGTTTGGCTATTACAGGATTGTCCTCGGCATCATTGTGTTCCTCTACTTCGGGATCATGGCACTGCTTGCATAATAAGGAGGGCGGCACAGCTGCCGGCAGAGTATAATATAGATACTGCCTGTGTAAAAGGCGGAAATTCACTTGTTTTTTGTGAAAAATATGTTAAAATATGAAATTAGTCTGTATGATGATACAAAATGAGAATTCAATGGAGGAATGAACAATGAAAAAGTTATTGGCAGCGGCTTTGTGCGCGGTTCTTGCTGTAGGCATGCTCGCGGGATGCGGAAGCAGGGATGACGGAAAAGACGACAGCGGCAGGGGGAGCAGCGCGAAGACGGCAAAAGTGATCGAAGTTGACCTTACAGACGAGGAATACGCGTTCGGTGTGGATAAAGACCAGCCGGAACTTCTCGAGAAGGTAAATACATTTATCAAGCAGATCAAAGAAGACGGAACTCTGGACGAGATCTGTGATAAATATTTCGGCGGCGGCGAGCCGGAGGCGGTAAAGTCCGCTGAGCTTGACACTTCAAAGGATCAGCTCATAGTTGCCACAAACGCGGCTTTCGAGCCTTTCGAGTACACAAAGGGCGATTCCTATCTGGGGATTGATATGGAGATCGCGGCAATGCTGGCAGAGGAACTGGGGATGGAACTGGTGGTCCAGAACATGGATTTTGACGCGGTATGCCTCTCTGTAGGACAGCATAAGTGCGATATCGCCATGGCAGGCCTCACCATTAACGCGGAGAGAGAAGAGTACGTGACATTTACGGATTCTTACTATTCTGCTTCTCAGCGCCTGGTCGTACCGAGCGATGATGCGACGTTTGACGACTGTAAGACAGCGGATGAAGTAGCGGCGAAACTGGATGAGCTTTCCTCTGACGACAAGATCGGCGTACAGCAGGGAACAACCGGGAACTACTATGTAGAAGGCGACGAGGAGTGGGGATTCCCGGGACTTCCGGCAACATGCACCACATATAAGAACGGTTCTCTCGCGGTGCAGGATATGCTCAACGGCAATATCAAGTACGTGATTATCGACGCGGCCCCGGCAGCGGCAATCACAGAGTCTATCAACGAGATACAGTAACCGGCAGCCCGCAGGGAACAGCAGCAGATAAGATTGGAACAACAGAACACAGAAAATATGGCTTAAAATGGGAAGGAAAATACAGGCATCAATGGCGTCTATCATAGGTGCGTGCATTTTCCTTCTTTTAAGAAGGGAAGACAATGGGTAATTTTAGTCAGAAAGTCAATAAATTTATCGAGATATTCATCGACCAGAACGGATATGTCAAGGTCGTGGAAGGTCTGCAGAATACACTTCTTATCGCGGTGTGCGGCCTGATCATCGGCATTGTGATCGGTACGGTTATTGCGACGGTGCGCGTCCTGCCGAAGTATAAACTGCTCCCGAGAGTGCTCAATGGAATATGCAGTTTCTATGTGGCGCTTTTCAGGGGGACGCCTATGGTGGTGCAGCTCCTTGTATTTTACTATGTACTTCTTCCGATCATTGGATGGAACATTACCGGAGTCCAGGTAGCCATGCTTGTCTTCGGACTGAACAGCGGCGCTTATATTTCGGAGATCATGCGCAGCGGCATCCAATCCGTTGATCCCGGACAGATGGAAGCGGGACGGGCAGTGGGCTTAAGCTTCGGCGCGAGCATGACGAAGATCGTGATCCCCCAGGCGGTGAAGAATATCCTTCCTACCCTGGGCAATGAGTTTATCGCGCTGATTAAAGAGACTTCGGTTGTAAGTTTCGTAGGGGCAGCGGATCTGTACGTGGCGTTTAACTATATCGGAAGCAACAGCTATGAGTTTATGGTGCCCTACCTTGTGATGGCTCTGATCTACATTGCCCTCGTGCTGGTAATTACCCTGCTCATAAAATTACTGGAAAGGAGCCTGAAGAAGAGTGATAGACGTAATTAATCTTAGGAAGAGTTTTGGTGATCTTGAGATCTTAAAAGGAATCAACATCACGATCAATAAAGGGGATATCGTCGCGGTGCTCGGACCTTCCGGCTCCGGGAAAAGTACCTTTCTGCGGTGCTTAAACTGCATGGAAGACCCGACATCGGGAAGCATTGTTTTCAAGGGCGTGGATATTGCGGACATGAAGGTGGACATCAATCAGCACCGCCGCCATATGGGAATGGTATTCCAGCACTTTAACCTGTTTAATAATAAGACAGTGCTCCAGAATGTAATGATGGCGCCTTCGTATCTTAGGTGCAGGGATCTGAAACGGGCGAAGAGAAAGAACAGGCTGATCAGCCTGAAGAATGTGTTCCGCAGAGAGAAAGAGGAACTGATCCCCATTGCGGAGACAAAGGAGCAGATCAAAAAAGAGACCAGGCAGCAGGCCCTTGACCTTCTTAAGAGGATCGGGCTGGACGACAAGGCGGACGCCTATCCCTCCACCCTGTCCGGCGGGCAGAAGCAGAGGGTGGCGATTATCCGGTCCCTGGCGATGAACCCGGATGTGATTCTGTTCGACGAGCCGACCTCGGCGCTGGACCCTGAGATGGTGGGAGAGGTCCTTGACCTGATGAAGAAACTGGCAAAGGACGGCATGACCATGGTTGTGGTAACCCATGAGATGGGGTTTGCCAGGGAAGTGGCGTCGAGAGTGATCTTTATGGACGACGGGCAGATCCGCGAGGAGGCGCCTCCGGAAGAATTCTTTGGACATCCCAAGGATGAGAGGCTGAAAGAATTTCTCTCGAAAATTCTGTAAGACTGTATAAGGCAGGGCATAGAATGAAATATGAAAGAATCAGCAGGGCGCTCTTTTTGGAGCGCCCGAACCGTTTTATTGCGTATGTGGAATTAAATGGAAGGAAAGAGACTGTCCATGTGAAAAATACCGGGAGATGTGCGGAGCTTCTGCGGCGCGGCGCGGCAGTCTATCTTCAGGAAAGTGACAGCCCGGCGCGGAAGACCAAGTGGGACCTGATCGCTGTGGAGAAGGAGACGGAAGGTGGGAAGCGCCTGATTAATATGGATTCTCAGATTCCGAACCGGGTGGTGCAGGAATGGATTGAAGGTGGGAACCTTTTCCCGGATGTGACTCTGGTAAGGCCGGAGATCACCTACGGAAAATCAAGGTTTGACCTGTACGTGGAAGCCGGAGAGAGGAAGATCTTTATCGAGGTCAAGGGCGTGACCCTGGAGGAGGGCGGCGTGTGCCGCTTTCCGGACGCGCCCAGTGAACGGGCAGTGAAACATTTAGAAGAGCTGATCCGGGCAGTGAAAGAAGGGTATGAGACGTATGTGTTCTTCGTAATCCAGATGCGGGGAGCGGCGTATTTTACTCCCAATACAGAGACCCATCCGGCTTTTGCGGAAGCCCTGAAACGGGCAAAGGAAGCAGGAGTGCAGATCCTGGCTTATGACTGTGAGGTGACACCGGAGAGTATCCGGATCGCGGAGCCGGTGGATGTGGTGCTCTACAGCCCGCGCATGAGGGAAGCGGCCGGGCCTTTAGTGGAGTGGTTCCGGGAGAACAAGCGGGACCTGCCTTGGAGGCACCGCATGGACGCTTACCGGGTGTGGATCTCAGAGATCATGCTCCAGCAGACCCGGGTGGAGGCCGTGAAGCCCTATTATGAACGGTTCCTTAAAGAACTTCCGGATGTGAAGGCACTTGCGGAAGTGCCGGAGGACCGGCTGCTGAAATTGTGGGAAGGGCTGGGGTATTACAACCGCGCGAGGAACTTGAAGGAAGCCGCGTGCCAGATTATGGAGCGGTACGGAGGCAGATTCCCGGACACGTATGAGGAGATTCGTTCCCTGAAGGGGATCGGGAACTATACGGCCGGGGCGGTCGGCTCTTTTGTGTACGGTCTGCGGAAACCCGCCGTGGACGGCAATGTCCTGCGCGTGGTATCCAGGATTACGGCGGACGGAAGAGATATCACGAAGACCGGCACCAAAGCGGCTGTGGAGGCGCTGGTGGCCGAGGTGATCCCCGCGGAAGCGGCGGGGGATTTTAATCAGAGTTTGATCGAGCTGGGGGCCATTGTGTGCGTGCCCAACGGGGAACCGAAATGCGGGCAGTGCCCGGTGCGGCATCTCTGCCTGGCCCATGCCCAGGGGAGAGAGACAGAGTTTCCTGTTAAGAAAAAGGCAAAGGCGCGGCGGATTGAGAAGCGCACGATTCTGGTGTTCCGGGACAATGAAAAGACCGCTGTCCGTAAACGTCCGGACGCGGGGCTGCTGGCCGGAATGTATGAGTTCCCCGGCGTAGACGGGCATTTGAAGCAGGACGAGGCAGTGGAATATGCGAAGAGTCTGGGACTGATGCCTGTCCGTGTGAAAAAGCTGGGGAGCGCAAAGCATATTTTCAGTCATGTGGAGTGGCATATGATCGGATATGAAGTTATGGTGGATGAACTGGAGATGGACAGGGAACGCAGCGCCGAAGGGATTGTCTTTGCGGGGCTGGGGGAACTTAAGGAGAAGTATCCTATGCCTTCCGCGTTTGAGAAGTATATGCCGTAAGTTGTACAGCGAAGTTACAGAGCCCGCTCTGTTTTCTTGAAACCAGGGGGGATACGTGGTATAATGATCGCACGATGTGCGATCCGGGACAATTGCATCGACCCGCCCTGCTGCGCAGGGATTATACCGTGAGCCACTGCTTGGAAAGAAAATGCCCTGCGGGCGCTTCCTTTCCTGCGCTTGTGGTATACTGACCGCACGATGTGCGATCCAGGACGATTGCATCGTCCTGCCCTGCTGCGCAGGGATTCTACCTAGGAGTGTACCAGAATATGAGCGAAAAAGAACAGATTTCCAGACAGCAGCAGAAGTCCCGTGAGACGAAGGAGAAGATTTTCCAGGCGGCGAAACGCATCCTGCAGAAGAGCGGGTATGAGGCGCTGTCCATCAAGAATATATGCGAGGAAGCAGGCGTCTCCAACGGGAGCTTTTATCATCACTTTAAGACAAAAGATGATCTGCTGTCATACTATATTGAAGACCAGCCGACGATCGAGCCGGATCTCCTTGAGCTTCCGGCAGATGTGCAGGGTGTGAAGAAGGGGATAATAGAGGTATATCTCAATTATGTGAAATACTGCCGGGAACTCGGGGTAGAGTTTATGGCAGAGTATTATGATACAAAAAACCAGGCTCTCAACGCGGCAATCCGGGCAGAACGGCCCTATCCGATTGTGACAGTCCAGGCCTATGTGGAGAAGGCCGAGGCGGCCGGGATTGTAAGGCTGGACGAAGAGATTGAAGAATTTACAACAGACATCCGCATGATCGTAATCGGCAATGTATTCGAATGGTGTGTCAAGGGCGGCCAGACAGACTTTGAGGGGAATATGAGCCGGTCCCTGGGGAAATACCTGGATGCCGTGCTCTGTCCGGCAGAAGGGAATGCGGTATAGGATAAAGCAGATAAAAGTAATGTATCTATCTGGAAGAGGGCGGGGATAAAATGGTGAAAACGGAATATGATTTTATTGTAAACCCCAAAGCCCGCTCTGGGATGGGTGAGATGATCTGGAGAACCCTTGAGCCGGAACTTAAAAAGCAGCGCGTGCCTTACAGGGTACATATGACAGCCGGGAAAAAGCACGCGGAGGAGACTGCGCGCGCACTCACCGCTGACGGGCGGGAGCACACGCTTGTCGTTCTCGGGGGAGACGGAACGGTAAACGAGACAGTGAATGGCATCCGTTCCCTTGAGAAGACGGTGCTGGGGTATATCCCCATCGGATCAAGCAATGATTTTGCCAGAGGGCTTGGGTTACCGAAAGAACCCAAGGCTGCCCTCCGGACTGTCCTGCATCCGCAAAAGGTGATCCGCATGGATGGAGGCGGGGGCAGGAGCAGAAGGTTCCTGGTGAGCGCGGGAATGGGATTTGACGCGGCAGTCTGCCACGAGGTGTGCATCTCCCGCTGGAAGGTCCTGCTGAATAAACTGGGACTGGGGAAATTGAGCTATGCCGTGGTCGCGCTGCACCGGCTGGTGAAAGACCGCCCGGTACATATGACGATTACACTGCCGGATGGGACTTCAAGGGAGTTTCCTGGGACATATTTCGCGGCGTTTATGAATCTTCCTTATGAGGGAGGCGGATTCCGGTTCTGCCCGGAGGCGTCGCCGGAGGATGGGATGCTGGATATCATTGTCGCGCATGGACTGTCCATGCCGAAAATCCTCTGTCTGCTGCCACTGGCATTTGGCGGGAAACATACAGGGTTTCAGGGAGTCACAATCCTGAGAAGCGGAAGTGTCCGGGCGGAAGCGGAGACTGTGCTTGCCCTGCATACAGACGGTGAACCGGGGTTTCCGAGAAAGACGATACAGGCGGGACTTGAGAAGGAGAAGCTGAGAGTGATTGCCGGATGAGAACCGCGGACAGCCGGAGGACAGCAGTGAAGCTGGAAATCACTGGAAGCGGGAGCCGGCGCGCTGTGTGCAGGAAACGAAAGATTTAATAAAGGTTTTGTGAACGAGGTTGTTGTTCACTTTAAATCGTGCTATAATCGATGCGGATTAAGGGATGTATTATAAAGAGAGTGAGAGTGCGCTGGTATATTCAGAAATAAAATCGGGGGAATAAAATAGGAAATCTGACCAGGTGGATTCACAATTAAAAGGGGCGTCGTATATGAAACGGAAAAACAGGCTTACTGAGTGGATGGGGAAATATAAGCATGCGTGGGTATTTTTATATATTCTCGTGTATATGCCTTGGTTCCTTCTTCTGGAAAGGCATGTCACTACAAATTACTATGTGATCCAGACCAGGCTTGATGAATGGATCCCGTTCAACGAATTTTTTATTATACCGTATTTGATGTGGTTCGCGTTTATTGCCGCGGCATTTCTGTATTTCTTTTTTACCGATGTGCCGGGATTTTATAAAATGGCAAAGTTTATGTTCACGGGAATGACCATATTCCTGATTATATCTACTATATTTCCCAACGGGCAGGATCTGAGGCCGGTTGTATTCGCGAGGGATAATATCTTTGTGGATATGGTGAGGGTGCTTTACCGTGCGGATACGTGTACGAATGTGTTCCCGAGCCTTCACGTGTTTAACTCTCTGGGCGTGTGTATCGCGGTCCATGAGAGCCAGAAGCTGAAAAAGCATCCCGGTGTATGCTGGGGCGCATATGTACTTGCCAGCCTTATCATTCTTGCCACGATGTTTTTGAAACAGCATTCCATACTGGATGTACTGGGCGCGGGTGTGATGGCGTGCGTGTTGTATCAGTTTGTATATGCGGCGGAGAAGAAGAGGGAGCCGCGCTACGCGAAGCAGAAGAGGCCGCTTCTGCAGAATAAATAAGAAATGCGTTTTTATGAGGAGGAAGAAAGAGATGAAGAAGATCATGCTTACCGGGGACCGTCCCACAGGCAGGCTCCATGTAGGGCATTATGTGGGTTCTCTGCGGAGAAGGGTAGAGCTTCAGAATACAGGAGACTTTGACGATATTTTCATCATGATCGCCGATGCGCAGGCATTGACAGACAATGCGGATAACCCGGAGAAAGTACGTCAGAATATCATCGAGGTGGCGCTGGATTATCTTGCCTGCGGACTGGACCCGGAGAAATCCACTCTGTTTATTCAGTCCCAGGTTCCGGAGCTGTGTGAACTGTCTTTTTACTATATGAATCTGGTTACCGTATCCAGGCTGCAGCGCAACCCAACGGTGAAATCTGAGATTCAGATGAGGAATTTCGAGGCCAGCATCCCGGTGGGATTCTTTACTTATCCTATCAGCCAGGCGGCGGACATCACGGCATTTAAGGCCACGGTGGTGCCGGTGGGCGAGGACCAGATGCCCATGCTGGAGCAGACAAAGGAGATTGTGCACAAGTTTAATACGGTTTACGGGGAAACCTTAGTGGAGCCGAAGATCCTGCTTCCGGATAACGAAGCGTGCATGCGCCTCCCAGGAATCGACGGCAAGGCGAAGATGAGCAAATCCCTGGGCAACTGCATTTATCTCTCAGAGGAGCCGGAGGATATTAAGAAGAAAGTATTCAGCATGTTTACGGACCCGGGGCATATCCGGATCGAGGACCCGGGGAAATTGGAGGGAAATACGGTATTTACTTATCTGGACGCATTCTGCAGGCCGGAGTATTTCCCGGAATTCCTGCCGGAATACAAGGATCTGGATGAGCTGAAAACCCACTATAAGAGAGGCGGGCTGGGAGACATGAAAGTCAAGCGTTTCCTGAACAATGTGCTGCAGGCAGAACTGGAGCCGATCAGGACAAGAAGAAAAGAGCTGCAGAAGGATATTCCTGCCGTATACGAGATACTGAAAAAGGGAAGCGAGAAGGCAGAGAGGACTGCGGCACAGACTCTTAAGGACGTGAAGGCGGCAATGAAGATTGACTACTTTGCCGATGAGGAGTTGATCAGGATGCAGGCGGAGAAGTTTGCGGAGCAGGCATAACGGATAGAATGGCGGAGAGACCGGAGAGGTTCTCCGCTTATTTTATTAAAAAATATACAAATTAAATAAAATGGGAAATGTTATGAAGCAATAAAACATGTTTTTTAGGACAAAATGACGAAATTTTCCAGTCTCCCAAGAAAAAACCCTAAAACCATTATGGAAATGCTACAATTGAACAAACGGAGTTGAAAGTAGGATCTTTCCTGACGGAAAGACCTTCCGGTATTGTGACCATGCGGAGATAAAAGGCTGTATCGCCTGATGGAATGGGATTGTGTGATACAGTTCTTTTTTTCCTGTAAGAGGGAACTGCTGGTCGGAAAAAAGAGGAGGAAAAGTAGTGAAAAAGAGTAATGGGAACATTCGGAAATGGATGAAATTCCGCAGGCTGGGCGCAGCGGTTATGGCCGCGGCAATGGTATTGTCCGGTCTGGTACTGCCTTCGAAAGAGGCGCAGGCCGCGGAGACACAGTACGAGATCTATCCCGCGCCTCATGAGATTACATATGGGGACGGGGATTACATTATCCGTAATGATGTCAATGTGGTTTATGAAGATGGGATTGACGAAGCGACAAGGGACAGGCTGAAAGAGGTGCTTGAACTGAAGAGCGATATTTCATTCAGTGAATCCGAAGAAATTGTTAAGGGTAAGACGAATATCCTTGTCGGAATTGAAGGGTCCGGGGGATACGTTGACGAGTACGTTGACGACAATATTACCGTATCCACAGAAAATTTGTTTGATAAACTGGATTCTTATGTGCTCGACAGTGATGACGGAGTGATTGCTGTACTGGGAGCGGATACGGATGCAAGTTTCTATGGTCTGACATCACTGTATCATGTGTTCAAGCAGATGGACAGCTACACGATCCGTGATTTCCATATCGAGGACTGGGCGGACGTGGCAAGCCGCGGGTTTATCGAAGGATATTACGGGAATCCATGGACAACGGAAGACCGTGCAAACCTGATGACATGGGGCGGGTATTATAAGCTGAATTCTTATTTCTACGCTCCGAAGAATGACCCGAAGCATAACTCTAACTGGAAAGAGCTCTATACGGACGAAGAGATTGAGACTTTGATCAAACCTCTCGCGGATGCGGGAAATGCTTCTAAGTGCCGTTTTGTATATGCGCTTCATCCGTTCATGTACAATGCGATTCGATTTTCTTCTGAGGAGGCATATGAGGCTGACCTGGCTATCGTGCAGGCGAAGTTTGAGCAGGTCATCGAAGCGGGCGTGAGGCAGATCGCTATTCTTGCGGATGACGCCGGGCATGTGGGCAATGATAATTATGTTAAATTTCTCAAAGATATGACAGAATGGCTGGCAGAGATGGGGAAGAAGTATCCGGATCTGAAGCAGACGCTGCCCTTCTGTACTCAGGAATATATGGGCAACGGACAGAGTTATTATTCACAGTTCCCGGAGAATGTGCAGATTGTCATGACAGGCGGAAGAGTCTGGGGAGAAGTGACGGACAGCTTTACGAGCACATTCACGAACAATGCGGGCCGCGGACCCTACATGTGGATCAACTGGCCGTGTACGGATAACTCTAAGAAGCACCTGATTATGGGTGGCTACACGACGTTCCTCCATCCGGGCGTAGACCCGGCAAAACTTCAGGGGATCGTGCTGAATCCGATGCAGCAGTCCGAGCCCAGCAAAGTGGCGATCTTCGGAAATGCATGCTATTCCTGGAATATCTGGGAGACAGAGGAAGAAGCAGATCTGGCCTGGTACAACTCATTTAAATATGTGGATCATAATTCCGCGATAGAGACAGAAGCATCCGGTGCGCTCAGAGAATTATCGAAGCATATGATCAACCAGAACATGGACAGCAGGGTGACAGCCCTTCAGGAGTCGGTTGACCTTGCGCCGATGCTCACAGCGTTCAAGGATAAGCTGAATTCAAATACCGTGACAGCGGAAGACGCAGACGCACTGATCAAGGAATTCGAGATCCTTCAGGACGCGGCCGATACATATGAGGAGCTGGCAGACGACATAAAGGTAAGAGATCAGATCATTTATTGGCTGGACTGCTGGGATGATACGACAGACGCGGCAATCGCGTATCTGAACGGTGTGAAAGCAGTGATCAATAACGATACGACTGCGATCCTTCAGTACAATACAGAAGGAAAAACAGCATTTGACAGCTCCAAGTCACATGCCCTCTGGTATGTTGACCATTACGAGTATGCAGAGGTGGGAGTTCAGCACATCGTGCCGTTTATCCAGGCGGCAGCAGAATATGTTTCCAAATATGCGGAGACAGCGATGAACCCGGATGTCGTGATCCAGTCCTTTATCACAAACAGGACGGACAGCCCGAACGGAAGCACGGACAATGTATTCGACGGCAATGACGAGACGAATGCCAGCTATCAGAATCCGGTGTGGATCTATACCGGCGATTATGTAGGTGTTCAGTACAATAAAGTGATACCGGTCAATAATATCCGATTCCTCCTTGGGACGGGCAAGAACCATTTCGAGGCGTCAAAGCTCCAGTATACGCTGGATGGCAAAGAATGGAAAGATCTGGAACTGACGGGAATGGAGAATGCCTTTACCGGGGTTCGGAATGAATATCTTGAGGTGAAAGTCGAGAAAGAGAATCTCCCGGCTGATTTCAAGGCAATGGGAATCCGTCTGATCGCGACAGCGAATAATACACTTGACGCGTATTTGAATGTACATGAGATCCAGATCAACAAAGGTTCAGATCAGGAAGAAGAAGGCCAGGAGAGATATACAGGTGCAGTGACCTATGACGGTATCTCGTCAAGAGCCGGGGCAGAGTCCAATTATTTCGATGGAAACACCGGCACGGAAGTTCAGCTTGCGAAAGGACCTTATGAGCAGCCGAACCGTGATAAGATCGCGGCGGGCGCGTCACTTACGATCACGTTCGATGAGCCGAAGTCAGTGGGGTCTTTCAGACTGGTACAGGGAGTTTCCGCTGCGGCAGATGTATTCAGCAATGCGGATGTGGAGTATCAGCTCGACGGCTCCGCGGAGTGGGTGAAAGCAGGAACACTTACAAACGAATCCGATCAAACCGTTCATTTCGGCAGCGTGGCGAACGTGAAGGCAGTCCGCATCCTCAATCAGACAGAAACGGTGGGCTGGGTCAGAATTGCAGAAATCGAAATTCTCTCACCGGAGAGCGGTTCTTCTGAGCCGATCGAATATAACGTGATGCATACAGACCGGTGGAAGCTTTATCAAGGCGCTGAGGCGAATCTTTATGACGGCAATGACGATACTTATGTGTGGTACGACCCGGATGGAGACGGCAACAGCACAGACGATGATTTTATGGTAGATGATTTCCTGGGGTATAACTTTGGGAAAATTGCCGATCTGGTGAGCGCGCATATCGTAGTCGGACATGACGGCGGAGACAAGCTGATCAACTATACAATCGAGACATCTGTTGACGGAACGGCATGGACAGCAGTGCCGGGGTACGAGAATTATACAGGGGCATCTTCAGGCAAGGATACCCTGGATATCAACCTTACAGGAATAAAGGCCCAGTATATCCGTATCCGAAATCTGACACGTCAGGGAAGCTGGGGCAAATTCTCTGAGTTTACAGTAGAAGAACAGCTGAGCGCGAATGCAGAAAATGTATATACAAATGTAACTTCAAACATCAGCTCTGTGAAAGGTGATGGCATTGTATCCCTTACGCAGGGAACAGTCACCCTGAATGAAGATGACTATATCGGTGTGAAGCTTGATCATATTAAGGCAGTGACAGCAGTTACAACATCTGAGCTGCCGGAGAATACAGTGCTTGAGACGTCCATGAACGGCATTACATGGAATGAATATAAGGCCGGGGAAGACGTGGACGCGAGATATATCCGTGTCCGCAGCACAGCGGATGGCTTAAGGCTGAGCCTGACGCAGTTTGATGTCAGCTATGAGTTCGTTACAGGGAAATCTGTAGAGAGTGATTTCGCGAATGCACAGACGTCAAATGATATGAGAACCGCGGGAACGGTTGAGAATGTATTTGACGGTGATCTGAGCACAATTGGTATGATCAACGGCGCACAGGAAGCAGGGAAGCACATTACCTTTGACCTTGGTCAGGTGATCCACTTCTCCACCATCCGTTACTACATTGTGGAAACACAGCTCAACTATCTCAGAAACTCCGTTTTCGAAGTATCTGTTGACGGAGAGGAGTGGACAGAAGTACTTCATGTCGGACAGGAGACGGCAAATACCTGGGATTCTACAACTGCAAAAGACATGCAGGGGATTACGCTGACACACGACGATATGAATCCGGGGTATATGTACACAGAGGCGGCAGGTCTTGACGTGGACGGCAGATATCTCCGTGTGACCCCGGTAGAAACATATTCACACAGATGGGCAGGCTTCAGCGAGATCCAGATTAACGGGGGAGCATATATTTCTACAGAAGGTAACAGAGATATTATCTCAGAAGACGTGGAAGAAGAAGGCAAGATCCCGTCCAACATGATGGATGGAGATTACAGCACGACTTACAAGTCTTCAGCAAAAGACAGTTCATTTACTTACCGTCTCTCAGAACCGGCGGGAGCGGCATCTGTCAGAGTGATTCAGCTCGGTGAGATATCTGATGCAGAAGTGACTGCGAAATATATCGGAGAGGATAAGGAAGAGAGCCTTGGAAAGCTGAACCAGGCGATCAATGAGTTCCTCATCCCGGAAGATAAGACACTGGAGAGCATCACTGTAACATGGAAGGATATGATCCCGGAAATCGCGGAGATCGCGACCTCTACAGATCGCGGCGGCGATGTCAATAAAGATGCCCTCGGGACAGCCCTGGAGCAGAAAGCAAATGACGCATGGACAACAGACAGCAAGAATACTTATCAGACGGCATGGGATGTGGCAGATGAGATCTACAATAATAAGAATGTAAGCCAGACGGTTGTTGATTCTGCACTTGGATCTCTTATGTCCGCATATAACAACGCTGAGATGAAAGCCACAAATATAACTGAACTTCAGGAGATGATCGATGGCAAAGTAAGCAATGAGAATATCATTTATTCAAATGTTACATACAATGCTTATGAATCTGCCCTGAATAAACTCGCGGCAGCACTGGAGAACGCAGATAACCTGTCACAGGAAGAGGCGGACGCCCTGAAAGTAAATGCTGAAAACGCGCAGGCAGCTCTGGAGTATTCCACGAGAAACCGTGAGCTGGCAGAGCTGGCAGTTGAGGTATATGCGGCGTTTGACGGCGGCAACTATACAGCGTCAAGCTATCAGGCTCTGACAACAGCGAAGAATGCGGTTGACGAGCTTGTGGCACAGGATAAAGCGGCTGAGAAAGATGGAGCTGGCCGTGTAGATCCGCAGAAATTTATTGATGCGAAGGCAGAATTCCAGGCTGCTGCAGACGGACTGGTGGACGTTACAGCACTGAAAGAAGTTCTGGCAGAAGCGGATGCAGTAGATGCTGATCTCTATACAGAGGAAAGCTATCAGGCCTATGCAGAAGCAGTAGAAGCAGCAAAAGCGCTTCTTGAGAATGGAACAAAGGACGCTGTTGCTGATGCGGTCGCACAGATCAATGAAATGTATGAGGCGCTCGAGCTGAAAGCAGATACGGCACTGGATGAAGTGATCGCGGAAGCTGAGAGCCTGCTCAACGCAGAAGGAGCAAAGGATCAGTACACGACAGATTCCTATAATGCCCTGAAGGACATTGTGGATGAGGCAAAAGATAAGAAAGATGACAGCTATATCGGCAAGATCAAAGATGCGATGGACGCACTTGTCAGCGTAGAAGCACTCCGTGCAAAAGTTGATGAGGCAGATGCAGTAGACAAAGATATGTTTACCACATCATCTTACGCGGTACTGTCAGATCTGGCTGCCAAAGCAGATGAGCTGTTCCAGTCAGGAACCGAAGAAGAGATCAGCAAGATGATAACAGACATCGATGCTGCTATCAAAGGACTTGAAGTCCGTGCGTCAGGCGTGGAGGATTACCGTGATTCAATCAACCTCAAAGATGAGACTGGTTATACGGAAGAATCCTACAATGCTTACAAAGAAGCATATGACGCCCTTATGAAAGCAGATCCGTCCGACTTAAGCGCGGAGGAGTTCGCGGCACTCAAGGATAATTTCGAGAAAGCAGAACTGGCGCTTGAGAAAGTATCACAGGATAAACCGACGACGCCGGGAGGACAGGACCAGAATCAGCCGAATAAGGGAGATAAAGATCATAAAGGTGATACCGCAGTCAATACCGGAGACGAAGTGAGCGCGGCACCAATCGTTATTATACTCGTTCTCTGTGTGGCTGTGATAGCAGCGGTGATTATCATCAGAAAAAACAAAAAATAAAACAAACCGATAACGAGAATGAATAAAAAGGCAGGGGATGCATATAGCGGACATAGTCCGCCGGCGCATCCCCTGCCTTTTCTGCGGGATTTGTACAGCTGTATTCATGAAAAAAGACATCTTCTGATGAAGATGTCTTTTCTTACGTGCGATAGAAGATTCGAACTCCCGACCTTCTGGTCCGTAGCCAGACGCTCTATCCAGCTGAGCTAATCGCACATCTTATAACGCTGTTTCGTTTACAGCAAAAACAATTATAAAGTATGATATGGGGAATGTCAAGAGTTTTTTGAAAATTGTGTGGGGAAGAGGATATCGCCCTAAATGATGGAATCAAGCATCATTAGTGTGGCGGCACTTTTACAGAAGGTCTTTCGTTAAGGTGAAGCGTATTGTGATAATACAGATAATATTAAAGAAAGTATTGATAATTCGGAAAATAAGAGTGCATAAGCGATATTAAGATTTGATTTCTGAAAAATACAGGAAATGCGTTGAAATTATAGAGAATTTGTGTTAAATTCATATATGTGGACTGTTACTGGACAGGAGAAAAAATCAAATTTTAAAAGCAGAACCAAACCGTTTCTAGAAGTTGGCTTTTTTGCGGAAACTGTCTGAAGCAGCTGCATTTAAGAACACAGGGAATGGAGGGATGCAGGAAATAGAACGGATGGCGGAGAAGATGCCGTCCCTGACCAGAAAAAGGATTAGGCAGAGGAACAACCTAAAAAACGAAAGGAGAGCTACAATGAAAAGAGTAAAAAAATTACTGGCCGCAGTGTTGAGTATGGTAATGCTTGTGGCAATGACGATACCTGTGCAGGCGTCGGAAGCTACAGATGGCTATATTGAAGAACTGCTTCAATACTATGCCAATTACCAGGAAACCGCACAGACAGATATCGATCGGATTCTGGATGAGATAAAGCAGGAAGATGAGACGCTGTATGAAGAGTGGAGCCAGATTATGGACTACTGGAGTTATGTAAATACGGAGATGACTGTTTATACTGGTGTGGCTCCGGACGGGCTGCCAGAAGATGACAGTCTCTGCATCGTAGTATTGGGATTCGCACTCAATCCTGACGGTACGATGAAGGATGAATTGATCGGCAGATTGACGGTGGCGCTTGCGTCCGCAGAGAAATATCCGAATGCCTATGTGGCATGCACAGGAGGCGGTACTGCAGCCAATAATCCGGACGCGACAGAAGCGGATCAGATGGCGGAATGGCTGATCGAGCAGGGGCTCGATCCGGATCGTGTGATCGTAGAAAACCAGTCCAAGAGCACAGTGCAGAATGCACAGTTTACATATGCGATCCTGAGATCCGAGTATCCGCAGATCGACTCCCTGTGTATGGTTACCAGCGATTATCATGTACAGAGAGGAAGCCTGCTCTATTACGCGCAGTGTCTGTTGTCCGCATATGAGGCGGGAGACAAACAGCTTGGAATCGTTTCAAATGCAGGCTATGTAACAGGAAGTGAAGGATATGAATCAATCGGCCTGCAGGCAAACGGACTCGCGCAGGTGGCAGGAATCTCCGCAAATCTGAGTGTAGTTCCGGAGCTGTCGAAATTGACGGGAATTACAGCGACAAGTCCGGCAGAATATCAGATTGGGGATGAATTGAACATTTCTGTAACAGCGGTATATGACTCAGGATATGAAAAAGACGTAACGTCTTTATGCGCAATCAGTGGTTTTGATTCATCCGCTGAGGGAAATCAGACTATAAAGATATCCTATACGGAAAATGGGATCACGCTGGAGACGTCCATGGAAGTGGAGGTAAAAGCGGCAAAAGATCCGACCGTTCCCGGAACGGATGAGCCTCAGGGAACAGAAAATGATAAGGATGATAATACCGGATCAGGAAAAGTCTCTTCTGAAAAGAGTGAATCACAGAAAACAGCGGTAAAGGCACCGGTGACGGGAGACGAGTCCGCGGTACTTCCGGCAGTCCTTTTAGCTGCGGGATGTTTGATCGTCTGCATGATTTCTAAAAAGTATAAGACAACGGTATAGCTTCGATATACGGAAGCAGACGGCGGTTCAAACCATAAGAATATTTCAGCCCCTTTTCAGTGCTTAAGAGAAGTGTACAAGATGTACGTTGAACGAAAGCGCTGAAAAGGGGCTGAAGTCTGCTATTCACCGTCTATGCCGCAAACCTGAGCGCAGGTTTCTTTTGTATTGGAGCGCTGTGTGCAAAGTTAACATTTCTGTCCATGAATTCCCAACATGATATATGGTAACAGACAGCGGAGGAAAATGGAAGACAGCTCTGGAACAGAATGGGAGGCTGTGGTACAATATCAGAGATATTTTGAGGTTTACGACATAAGAACAGCAGAGAGGATAACCCGTATGGATATGAATCAGAAATTGGCAGAAGAACTCGGTGTAAAGCGCTGGCAGATAGACGCCGCGGTAAATTTGATAGACGAAGGGAATACGATCCCGTTTATCTCCCGGTACAGAAAGGAAGTGACGGGATCTTTAAATGATGAACAGCTGAGAAAGCTGTACGAGCGCTTGATCTATCTGCGCAATTTGGAAGAGAAGAAAGAGCAGGTGCTCTCCAGCATCGAGGAACAGGGGAAGCTGACGGAAGAGTTAAAGTCGCAGATCCTGGCGGCTGAGACACAGGTTGCGGTGGAAGATTTATACCGCCCTTACCGTCCGAAGCGGCGCACGCGTGCCACGACAGCCAAGGAGAAGGGGCTTGAACCGCTGGCCGCATATATCCTGCTTCAGAAGGCGCAGGAGCCGCTTGAAAAGACAGCGGAAGCATATATCTCGGAAGAAAAAGGTGTCAAAACTGCCGCGGAGGCAGTCCAGGGAGCAGCGGATATCATCGCGGAGTCCATTTCAGACAATGCGGATTACCGGAGCTGGATCAGAAATATAACGATAAAAAAAGGTCGAGTTACGTCAGCGGCAAAAGACCCGGAGGCGGAGTCTGTGTACGAAATGTACTATGAGTTCGAGGAGCCCGTGTCCAAGCTGGCAGGTCACAGAATCCTGGCATTGAACCGGGGAGAGAAAGAGAAGTTCCTGACCGTGAAGGTGGAAGCGCCTGAGGAGGAGATTCTGCGTTATCTGGAGAGAAAGGTTATCCGCAGAGAAGACCCGTATACAACCCCTGTCTTAAAGGACACTGTGGCAGATAGTTATCAGAGGCTGATCGCTCCGGCAATCGAGCGGGAAGTGCGCAATGAGCTGACAGAAAAGGCGGAAAACGGGGCCATAGAGGTGTTTGGGAAGAACCTGCATCAGCTTCTGATGCAGCCGCCCATCGCGGGAAAAGTAGTTCTGGGATGGGACCCGGCATTTCGGACCGGGTGTAAACTGGCAGTCGTAGACCCCACGGGAAAAGTGATCGGCACAACGGTTATTTATCCCACGGCACCGACCACGCCACAGAAAATCAAGGCCAGCAAAGATCTGCTGAAGAAGATTATTCCAAAGTATCATATCTCACTTATTTCCCTGGGCAACGGTACAGCATCCAGGGAGTCTGAGCAGTTCATTGTGGAGCTGTTAAAGGAGATGCCGGAGGAGAAGGTGCAGTATGTGATCGTAAACGAGGCGGGAGCTTCCGTTTACTCTGCAAGCAGACTGGCCAGTGAAGAGTTCCCGAAGTTTGACGTAGGGCAGAGGAGCGCGGCTTCCATTGCCCGGCGTCTTCAGGACCCTCTAGCAGAGCTGGTAAAGATCGACCCGAAGTCCATTGGGGTGGGACAGTATCAGCATGACATGAATCAGAAGAAACTGGGTGAGTCTTTAAATGGAGTGGTGGAGGACTGTGTAAATAAAGTCGGCGTGGACTTAAATACCGCGTCCGCTCCGCTTTTGTCCTATATTTCGGGGATCAGCGGCACAGTCGCGAAAAATATTGTGGCGTACAGGGAAGAGAATGGGCGATTTACCGACCGCAGGGAACTTCTGAAAGTGCCCAAGCTGGGACCGAAAGCATTCGAGCAGTGCGCGGGATTTATGCGGATCACCGAAGGGAAAAATCCACTGGATGGAACCGGTGTGCATCCGGAGTCCTATGAGGCGGCAGAGAAACTGCTGGAAAAGCAGGGGTACACCCCGGAGGATGTGGCGCGGCATAATCTGGCGGGCCTTTCCCTGACAGTCAAGGATTACAAGAGACTGGCAGCGGAGCTGGGGATTGGAGAGATTACGCTTCGGGATATTGTAAAAGAGCTGGAAAAGCCGGCGAGAGATCCACGCGACGAGATGCCTAAACCGATCCTGCGAACAGACGTCCTGGCGATGAAGGATCTTAAGGAAGGAATGATTCTGAAAGGGACAGTCAGAAATGTGATCGACTTTGGCGTGTTTGTAGATATTGGGGTCCACCAGGACGGGCTGGTCCATATCTCCCAGATTACAGACTGGTATATCAAACATCCGCTGGAAGCGGTGAGTGTAGGGGATATTGTAGATGTGAAAGTCATGAGCGTGGATTTGAAGAAGAAACGGATTCAGCTGACGATGAGAGGCATCCATTAAAAGAGAAATACAAATTGAGAGAGAAAGAAGAGCCCTGCTCCACAGAAATCACAGTTTCAGTGGAGCAGGGCTCTTCGCTGCGCGCTTATAGCGGCGTACATTTTTGACAAGTTTAGGAGAAGTTCTCTCCAGGTCAGCTTCATAAGATGGATTCTGCCAATTCCGCCGGTACCTTTGGATAGTATTCCGCCGGGACAGCATCAGTGCCCGAAGCACCCCACACCGCATGGGCAAAATGGGCACCCGCGGCGGACGCGCACACACTGTCGTGGAGGCCGTCCCCGATATAGAGAACTTCACTGCTTTTGGCACCGGTCTCCTCCATATACTTTAAAAGCGGCGCGGGGGAGGGCTTGGGTTCTTTCGTGTCATCGGAACAGATCACGACCGGGAAATACCCCCGGATCGGCAGCGGGTCCAGTACAAGATTCAGTTCTTCATGGGTCCTGGATGTGACGATGCCGAGCTGGCAGCCGGATTTTTTCAGGCTTTCCAGCAGTTCGGGGATTCCGTCAAAAGGCTGTATCATATGACTGTTTTTCCCCTCGTTCTCCACCCAGAGGTCAATGATCTCCCCGGCCTGGTCTGTGATGCCAAAGTACTCCATATTGGCCACAGAAGTTCTGCCAAGGACGTGGGTCATGTCTTCAATCTCAGGGGAAGATCCCGTGACAGTAAGCAGAGCCTGCCTGAGAGAATAAAGGATACAGTAAGCTGTATCAAGCAGTGTTCCGTCAACGTCAAAAACAATATGCTTATAATTCATAGTGATGATCTCCATTCTGCCGCTTAGAGGCGGCTTGTTGTATTAGAGATATTATAACAAGTATGCGGTTAAGATAAAAGGGGAAAGGACAGATTTAGTACCGCAAAAATTTATACGAGATTCGTTTTATAAGGGGGGATATGTTTTGACCTGGAAGAAAAGGAGATTTTAAAAGTATGAAAATAGATTGATAATTGAATGGGGAAATAGTACGAGAGCTTGGAAGCAGAAAACCCAAAATAGCGATAAAGAAATCTTGACGATTCAACCAAAGCAGAGAGAAAAATTTTCCGGATATAAAGAGTTAATTCTTACGTATGAAGAATGAAATGAAATCGTAAATGGTCTGATTTATTCAGAGTGGCATACAGCCTTATAGAGCTACTCAACTGTATCATTGGAGCTTAAAAGAAAAAGACAGCCACGCTATGAATTTTATTGAATAGCTGTGACAGAGCTGATATAATGGGCTGGATAAAGAAAAATGTAGTTTGCAATAATATAATAGCAAGTCAAAATTGATATTTGTAAAGGAGTATATTCATGTACAATTATGCAGTACTTTGTAAAAAAGTCATTATAATGTTATTGCTTACAATAAGTGTTCTTGGTGGCTGTTCAAGTGAAACGGAAATCAAAACTGAAAATAAAACAAGCGAAAACCCAACAACAGTAAATGCAGAGGCAGCGGAATCAAAGGAAGATACTACAGAACCCATAATTACAGAGGTGAATTGGGAAAATTATTTTGATGGAATCAATGGTTCTGCTGTTATATATAATCCTGCTGATAATAGCTATCAAATATATAATCAGGAAATGGCGCTTTCCCAGCGTTCTCCATGTTCTACTTTTAAGATTATTTCTTCGCTGATCGCATTAGAAAATAAAATAATTATTCCAGATAATTCGGTTAGGACATGGAGTGGGGAAGTTTTCTGGAATGAAGATTGGAATAAAGATATAAACTTTGAAGAGGCGTTTCGAACCTCCTGCGTATGGTATTATAGGAAGATTATTGACGAAATCGGAAAAGATATTATGCAGGAGGAATTGGATAAACTTCATTACGGAAACTGTGATATTTCTGATTGGGAAGGCTGTTTGAATACAAATAACAATAACAGAGCATTAACTGGTTTCTGGATTGAATCATCTTTAAAAATATCCCCAAAAGAACAAGTAGAAGTGCTTGACCGCATTTTCGGAGAACATTCTGTCTATTTGCAGGAAACTCAAGATAATCTGAAACAGGTTATGCTTTTAACGGAACAGCCCAGCAAAGATACGCTGGTTTATGGGAAAACAGGGCTTGGTATGTCTTACGGTATTGTTGTTGACGCATGGTTTACAGGTTTTGCTGATATAGCTGACAAAAGGAGATACTTTTGCATCTATTTAGGGGAAACCGATGGGAAGGATGTGTCCAGCACGAAAGCAAAAGAAATTGCTCTTGAAATAATTTCTGAACTGGAAATCAGCCAATAAATAAAACATCAATTCAACAACTTCACACTACACATTTAAGCGGTTAGTCATATAGTGCTTGACCGCTTTTTCTATACGCAAATTTCAGATGGAAGTGAGTGATTAAACGATATTTTCATGGATATGCAGGCAAAAATCGGCTGTGCCTATCTCTTCGACCTGCTCTGCCGTAAACGTGAGGTATGGTTTGAGATGAAACGCCTCTGCCTGTCGGACTACCCAGAGAAGCAGCTGGAAGATTTTTCACGCTATGTATTCGGTGTGCCTTACGCCACGATACAGGAAACATTACAGAGAAAGGACGTGATAAACCGTGGATGAAATGCGTGTGCAGATAGAAGCGGGAAAACCCCGTGAGAAGCATACAGGAGCAGTCAAATAAGCTCCCTGTCTTTAGAAAAGCAATCCGCACCGTAGCGCAGAGCGACAAGCGAGGGCTTTTCCTTGTCATTGACGAACTGCGAAACGAAAACACGCTTATCTTCTACAATATAGCGAAGCATATCGACAGTTTTACCGATTATGATCTTGCATAGCTTCTGCTTTTGGACGGCAACATACACAACGGTATCAGCCTTGACAGACAGCTCACCTTGACTTTATCCATTCTGACCGCAGTATATCTTTAAGATGTGGATTTAGATGAAGTGTGGGCGTTCTTCAACGTGGCACAGGGAGAAACCCTCTCTAACAAGCTGGTTCGTGTGGGATATCATGTATAAGAATGGAAGAGTGCCGTATGGGTATTAAGGTATTGCAGTACATCAGGGGACACGCTCATTTTGATGTAACCATGGAAGTGTATAATCACTTGGGTGATAGGGAAAGAATAGAAAATGAGATTGCAAGGCTGGACAAAATAGCAGTAAACTTCTGACACCAGAAAAGAAAAAATTGGTGTCAAACCTTAAAAAAATGACAATTTGAAAGTGATAAACACTTGCAAACCATTGATTTCAGCAGGTTTGCAAAAAATAGAAAAATAATTAGCACTCACCTCTTGACAGTGCTAATAATATCTGCTATATTACAACTAGAACAAGGAAGAAGGAATAGAAAAGATCCGAAAGTTCCCTGTTCTTTCAACTCAACACTCCGAATGGGATTTCGGAAGTGCTTCATAATATAGATAGATAACAAAAAGGTTCATTTTGAAAGGAGATATGACTTATGTTGATGCCGAGTATTTTTGGAGAGAATTTATTTGATGATGACTGGATGGATTTCCCGTTTGAGAGAGAGTTCTGGGGAAAGAAAAATCCGCTGTACGGAAAGAACGCGAAGAACATGATGAAGACAGATATCCGCGAGCATGACAACGGATATGAAGTTGACATTGACCTGCCGGGATTTAAGAAGGACGAGATCAGCCTGGAGCTGGAGAACGGATACCTGACCGTATCCGCTGTGAAAGGCCTTGATAAGGACGAGCAGGACTCGAAGGGGAAATACATCCGCAGGGAGCGCTACGCGGGCGCGATGCAGAGGAGCTTCTATGTGGGCGATACGCTTACCCAGGAGGATATCAAAGCGAAGTATGACAATGGTATCTTAAGCATCAGTGTTCCGAAGAAGGACGCGCGGGCAGTAGAGACCAAGAAGACCATCGCCATTGAAGGCTGATGGCATGCGCAAAATATTGACTAGAATAAAAGTATTGACAGGAATATAAGAAAAAGGCTCGGAGCCGAAAGGCGCCGGGTCTTTTTTCTTTCATTTTCCGGGATTCCTGCTATAATGTAGGACGGATAATGAGAGAATTGAGGAACGCAGGATGAAGAAAGCAAATGACTTTGGCAGGGACTCGATCCCTCTGCTTGTATTAAAGATATCAGTCCCATTTATGATTGCCCAGTTTGTGAATGTATTTTACAGCATTGTGGACAGGATTTACGTGGGAAACATCCCGGGGACGGGGGCGGACGCCCTTGCCGGGGTGGGCATCTGCGCGCCGATCGTGACACTTTTGTCGTCCTTTGGCACGCTGTTCGGGATCGGGGGCTCGGTCCTGTTTTCTGTGCGGCTCGGCGCCGGAGATGAGAAGGGCGCGCGGAGAATCCTGGCCAACAGCTTTTCCATGCTGATGATTGCCTCCCTGGCGCTGACCGGGATTTTCCTTCTGACAAAGGACTGGCTGCTGAACTGGTTCGGAGCCAGCCAGGTCACGTTTCCCTACGCGGACAGTTATCTTACGATCTACACCGCGGGAACGTTCTTTGCCCTGATTTCCATGGGAATGAATTATTTTATCACCGCGCAGGGGTTCCCGGCGCAGGGGATGACGACTACGCTCATCGGCGCTGTCATCAATATTGTCCTTGACCCGGTGTTCATCTTTCTCTTTGATATGGGGGTGGCGGGAGCCGCGGCTGCCACTGTGATCGCACAGATGTCCTCCTGCGCTTTTGTCCTGTTGACACTGCGGAGAAAGAAAATGAGAGTGCCGCTGGGAGTGGTGAAACCGGAGCTCTCCATGTGCAGGCGGATTGTGAAGATTGGGTTTTCGCCTTTTCTGATTCTTGCCACGGACAGTATCATTATTATTGCGCTCAATGTGGTGCTCCAGCACTATGGAGGAAAGGAATACGGGGATACGCTGATTACAGCGGCCACCATCGTGCAGAGCTATATGTTGCTGATCACATCGCCCATGCTGGGAATTACAGGAGGCTCCCAGCCTTTGATCAGTTATAACTACGGGGCAGGCAGGCCGGACCGGATACGGAAAAGCTTTTTCTGGGTGCTTGCGCTCTGTGTCTGCTTTACGTCGGTTATGTTTCTGATCTCCAGATTTCTGCCCCAGTATTTTGTCTTGATCTTTACGGATCATGCGGAATACGCGGAGCTTGCCGTGTGGGGCATCCGGGCGTTTACTCTGCTGATTGTGCCGCTCAGTTTCCAGTATGTGATTGTGGACGGCCTGACTGCCCTGGGAATGACAAAGACATCACTGAGTTTGTCCCTGATCCGTAAGTCTCTGTACTTTGGGGCGACCTGTATCCTGCCCCTTTTTTTCACGGCACAGTCCGCGTTCTATGCGGAACCCGTGGCAGATGGAACTGCGGTATGCATTTCCTGCATGGTATTCTGGCATATTTACCGGAAATACCTGCGGGGAGAGGGAAGGCTTCAGGACATCAAAATATAAAAACACAGAGAGAAATCCGCGTTATGTCTGTCTATGGTTGCATGAAGAGGGGAAACTATTTATAATGGGAAGGAAACAAAGATGCAAGGATAGAACCAGGGAGAGTTACAATTATGATAAAAGTGATCGCGAGTGACATGGACGGGACGCTGCTCGGGGACGACCACCGAATTGCGCCGGAAACTCTGGCGGCTGTTCAGGAAGCCTGCGCCGCGGGACTCCGTTTTATGATCTGCACGGGGAGGAATTTTCCGGGGGCAATGCAGGAGCTTGAGGGGAAAGACATGGTGTGTGATTACATTGTCAGCAGCGGCGCGGAAGTCAGAGATCCTCACAGGAAGGTTATTATGACCTATCCCATGAGCATGGAGATGTGCAGGAGGATGTACCGTGTGATCCGGGAGTATCCGGTATCCATGGTGATCTGCACGGATGGTGACGACTACCGGATCGGAACCCGGGAGGAAGTGGAAGAGAGCCTTCTGCTGGAGACCATGCTTTTCCATATGAACTTAAGCCGGGAAGAGGTAAAGCATACCCGCCTGTATCTCCAGATGAAGGAGAGGACACAGGTGATCTCAGATCTGGATGAGCTGGAGAAGAAAGGGGTGCCTGTGTACAAGCTTTTCCTCTTCGCGGAGGACCGGGGCATGCTCCATGAGATCCAAAAGCGGCTGGAACCGGATCAGGAGACCGCCATAGCCTCCTCATTTCCAACCAATCTGGAGATCACCCATACCAGGGCGCAGAAAGGGCCGGTGTTAAAGGAGTACATCGAATCCCTCGGGTACACCATGGATGAGGTGATGGTGATGGGCGACAGCCTCAATGACCTGTCCATGATTTCCATGGATTTTGGCGCCACCGTAGCAATGGAAAACGGGGATGAGGAAGTAAAGCAGGCGGCAAAATATCGAACAAAGACGAATGGAGAACTTGGGGCGGCTTATGCGATAAGAGAACTCCTGAGGCGGCAGGGGCAGGCGCGGTAACCCCAGATCCACAGAGAATAAGAAAGAGAAGCTGGATAAAAGATTATGAGATTGAGAAGTAAATTTGCAATAAAATGCGCGAAAGCGACAAGCATTCTGATTAAAAAGCTGAACCGGGGAAGCGGTGTGACACTGCCGGGGTATGTGGCGCGGCTGATTGATCCAGGGGTTTTACAGGAGATGGCAGGCCAGGTCAGGGAGAAGATCATTGTGACCATGGGGACGAACGGGAAGACCACGACCAACGCGATTCTGTGCCGGGCCCTGGAGAGCGAAGGGAAAAAAGTGATTATCAACCGGACAGGCGCGAATATGCTCAACGGCATTATTTCGGCGTTCGTTCTTGCCACGGATAAAAAGGGACGTCTGGATGCGGATTTTGCCTGCATCGAGGTGGATGAGATTGCCTCCGTGGGAGTTCTTCCGAGACTGACGCCGGACTGCGCGCTTCTCACGAATATTTCCAGGGATCAGCTGGACCGTTTCGGGGAAGTGGACATTACCTACAATAAACTGATGACTGCTGTGACCAGCGTGCCTAAAACCACGCTGATTATCAACTGCGATGACATCCTGTCTTATTCCCTGGCGGAGAACAGCGGTAACCCGTATGTGACATACGGAATCAGCGAACAGATATTTGACGATATCTCCCGTTCGGAGATCAGGGAGAGCATCTTCTGCCGGAAATGCGGGAAGAAGCTCGAGTACGATTTCTTTCACTACGGACAGCTCGGCATCTACCACTGCCCGAACTGCGGCTGGGAGCGTCCGCGGCCGGATTATACGGCAGAGCGCATCGCGCTTCATGACGAAGTGTACTCTTTTGATATGGACGGGCTCCATATCGACTCCACGGCGCGCACCCCATATAATATTTACAATACCCTGTCCGCATATACAGCCCTTAAGACGCTGGGGGCAGGATACGCCGGATTCAAAGGCATGATTGAGACATTTGACTACGGCAACAATCGGGAGAGCATTTTCCAGATTAAGGGGGCAAGGGTTCAGCTCCATCTGGCGAAGAATCCCATTGGCTTCCAGCAGAAAGTATCCCTTGTGCTCAAAGATCCCAAGCCAAAGGATATCATTATCCAGATTAACGACACTTACCAGGACGGGGAGGATATCTCCTGGCTGTGGGATGTGGATTTCCAGTATCTGGCGGACAGCAATGCCCGCGCGATTATCACGGCAGGGACCAGGCGCCATGATATGGGCCTGCGCTTAAAGTACGAGGATATCCCGTGCGGCTCCACGGACGATCTGAGGGCCTCTGTCCTGGACTGTGTGCAGAATGGGACGAAGAATCTCTATGTGATCGTAAATTACTCCGGTCTGTACCGGACGAACCATATGCTGGCCGAGCTTGAGAAAGGGCAGGATAACGGGGCAGCACAGGAAGGAGGGACCAGGGCATGATGAAACTGACAATCGGGCATTTGTACCCGGATCTTCTGAATCTGTACGGGGACCGCGGCAATATCCAGTGCTTCCGCAAACGCTTGGAATGGCGCGGCATGGAAGCGGAGGTAATCCCTTTTCTCTCAGGAGACCGGATTGATTTCACGAAGCTGGATATCGTTCTCCTGGGCGGGGGGTCTGACCGGGAGCAGGAGCTGGTCTGCGGATTTTTAAAAGATATCCGGGAGGATTTTAAGGCTTATGTGGAGGACGGCGGCGTGGTGCTGGCTGTCTGCGGCGGATATCAGCTTCTGGGGAAATACTATAAGACAGATAAGAAGACCATTGAAGGTCTGGGCATTCTTGATATTACCACAGAGTGGCAGCCGGAGCGCCTGATCCGCAATATTGTGCTGAACAGTCCGCTCTTTTCGCAGCCCGTGGTCGGATTTGAAAACCATGGCGGCCGCACACACATTGGGGGGCACATGCCATTTGGCAAGGTGTTCTACGGCCTTGGCAATACGGGGAAATCCGGTTATGAAGGGGTGGTGTACAAAAATGTCATTGCCACATACCTGCACGGACCGCTTCTGCCGAAAAACCCGCAGGTGTGCGACTATCTGCTGGAGCGCGCGCTGAAGCGCAGATATGGGGAGGATGTGACACTTATGCCCCTTGAAGACGAGCTGGAACAGAAGGCGAACAGCTATATCGTGGACCGGTACAGCGACAAGAAATATATTATGAAAGAAACCATCAAACGGCATATCTAACAAGATCGGACAAATAGCGGCTGTATTTCCGAACATTTGGGGAGGCGGGTGTATGGGACATACTTATATCATGTCAGATATCCACGGCATGGGCGCGCTGCTGGAGGGCATGCTTGCGAAAATTCAGTTTGCGGAGGAGGATGTACTTTATATCCTGGGGGATATGATCGACCGGGGACCTGATCCGGCGAAAGTGCTGGACCTTGTATCCTCGCACGGCAATATCATCGCTCTGAAGGGCAACCATGAGGATGAGTTTGTCAACTGGTATGAGAACGAGACCGCCAGGATGTTCCAGAAGTATTATTACAATACGTATGATATACTCATGGACAGTGAACGGACCAGGGAGAAACTGCCGGAGTATGTCTGCTTTATGAAAGGCCTTCCCCTTTATAAGAAATTAAAAAGGGAAGGCGCCTGCTTTCTGCTGGCACACGCGTGCACAGAGGAAATCCTGCAGGTGTGGAAGCGGAAAGAGCGCCTGATCTGGGATACCTCCATGGTGGACCGGAAGCGGGGAATACCGGGATATGTCTCCATCGTGGGTCATGTCCCGACTTTTGTTATCCGGGGCTTTTCCAAAAAGCCTGCCACGATCTGGCACAGCCCGGACGGACGGCTGATTGACGTGGACTGCGGGGCAGCCTTCCCGGACCTGGGCGGGCGGCTGGGCTGCCTGTGCCTTGAGACGGGGGAGGAATTCTATCTGCGGGACGGGGAAGCGTGAGCCTGCCGGAGGAAGGAGCATATGAGGATACATTACAGGAAGACAGAACAAGGCATTGAGATTGTGCGGTGTTACGGCTCTGACGGGAAGATCGAGCTCCCGGGAGAGATCAGCGGGAAAGCGGTGACCCGGGCAGCGGCGTACGCGTTTTCAACAGGGAAGAGCAGGGAAGAGGAAGACGTGCTTGTCTATGAGACGGATGAAGCGGGGATTTTCCGGCGGCAGGAGCAGCTTCTGGCCGGGGAACGCGTGGAGAGTGTGAACTTCCCGGATTCCATGCAGATAATTGGCAGATATTTATTCTATGGATGCCGGAACTTAAGAGAACTGAGTTTTTCAGACAGTCTGTCAGACATTGGGAGCGGCGCGTTTACAGGATGCAGGTCGCTGGCCGCGCTGAGTGTGCGTCTTCTAAACGGACGAAGGTCCTGTGTTCCGGAGATATTGGGGGATCTGTGGCAGCGGATCGATGTCCGATTTTGGGAAGAGCGCGAAAGGGGATATATGGTCCAAACGGCGCGGCTTGTGTTTCCCGAACACTATGAGGAGGCGGTTGAGAATACGCCTGCCCGGATTCTGTTTACTCAGCATCACGGGTCCGGGAATAATTACAGGCAGTGCTTTTATGAAAAAGAGATGGATTACCGGAAATATGACAGCCTGTTTTTTACAGCCAGGGCGCAGGAACCGCCTGAGGTTCTGGCGGACCTAGTTTTTGGCAGGCTGATGTACCCGGCGGGCCTTACCGGGGAAGCTCAGGAAATCTATGAAGCCTATGTCCGGGAGCACGGCGCGCAGACTGCGGCGCATCTGACAGATACAGGAAATATGGATGCGCTCAGGGAAATGTCACGGCGTCGGCTGTGGACGGACCAAAGCCTGGACGCGGCGGTGGAATACGCGGCATCCAAAAGCCCGGGCCGGCGTGGGCGCGGGGCGGAGCGCAGGGAGATTCTCAGCTTCCTTATGAATGAGAAACAGAGATTTTTTCCTGTGAGAAAGGGGAAGTATGAGCTATAGCAGAGAAGAGAACGGCTGGAGCGGACAAAGCCCGGAAGATATGAAATGTACAGCGCAGCAGCTGGAGAAGATCGGCAGGGATATCCTGGGCATCTGCCGGGATGAACTTTACTTTTCCATGCGGTTTATGGACGTGGCTCTGAGCAGTTTTATCTATCAGATGGACACGGGGGTCAGCCCGTTCGGAACAGACGGATATACCATGTATTTCCACCCGCGGGAACTGGGAGGGCTCTACAGGGAGAACCGGATTCTGGTCAACAGAGGGTATCTCCACATGGTTCTCCACTGCATTTTCAGACATATGGTTAAGAGAAATTTGTACGGGCGGTACTGGGACCTAAGCTGTGATATCGCGGCTGAGCATATCATTGACGGGTGCGATCTGAGGCCGGTGCGCTTCTCCCGGAGCCTTCTGCGCAGGGAGACTTACCGGAAGCTGGAGGCCGCGGGACATGTACTGAACGCGGAGCGGATCTTAAGAGAGCTGGAAGGCTGGAAACTGACGGACAGAGAACTGGTCATCCTGGAGGAGGAATTCTATGTGGATGATCACAGGTACTGGCCGGAGGAAGAGAAGAAGCGCCCGCCGGATGAGCAGCTTGAGAAAAAATGGAAAGAGATCGATGAGAGGATGGAGACAGACCTGGAGACGTTCTCCAAAGAGGCATCCGAACAGAGCGGGGATTTTCTGGACGAACTCAGGGTGGAAAACAGAGAGAAACGGGACTATCGGGAGTTCCTGCGGAAGTTCTCTGTGTTCAGCGAAGAGCTGCGGGCGGATGAGGACACATTTGACTACGGCTTCTATACTTACGGTCTGTCCCTGTACGGCAATCTTCCGCTGATTGAACCGCTGGAGACCCGGGAGGCGCGCAAGGTTGAGGAATTCGCGGTTGTGGTGGATACTTCCATGTCCTGTTCCGGCGCTCTGGTGCGGCGGTTCCTGGAAGAGACTTACAATGTGCTGGCGGAGAATGAAAGCTTCTTCCGCAAAGTGAATCTCCATATCATCCAGTGTGATGAGAAAGTGCGCGCGGATGTGAAGATCACATCCCAGGGAGAATTAAAGGAATATATGGAGCATTTTCAGCTGTACGGCGGGGGCGGGACAGACTTCCGCCCGGCCTTCGAATACGTGGACCGGCTGATGGAAGCGGGGGAGTACACGAACCTTAAGGGGCTGATTTATTTTACGGACGGATATGGCGTGTATCCGAACCGGATGCCCGGGTACCGGACAGCATTTGTGTTCCTGGAGGAGGATTACAGGGACGCGGATGTGCCGCTGTGGGCGGTCCGCCTGATTGTAAGCGGCGCCGGCCTGAGGGAGAAAGAGTGGGAAAGCAGAAAATAACAGGAGGAAGATAGTTTGGATATTAAACGAGCAAAACAGGAGATCAAAGACGCGGTGGAGGCATATCTTATGAAGGACGCATTCGGCGGGTATGAGATACCGGCAGTGCGGCAGCGCCCGATCCTGCTCATGGGGCCGCCTGGGATCGGAAAGACGCAGATTATGGAGCAGACTGCCAGGGAGCTGCGGATCGGGCTTGTGGCGTATACGATCACGCACCATACCAGGCAGAGCGCTGTGGGGCTTCCGTTTATCCGGGAGAAAGAATACGGCGGGCGGAAGTATTCTGTGACAGAGTATACCATGAGCGAGATCATTGCGTCCGTGTATGAGAAGATGGAACAGACTGGGATCAAGGAGGGAATTCTCTTCCTCGACGAGATCAACTGTGTGTCAGAGACCTTGGCGCCCGCCATGCTCCAGTTCCTTCAGGGAAAGACGTTCGGCATGCATCAGGTGCCGGAAGGATGGATCATTGTGGCGGCCGGAAACCCGCCGGAGTACAACAAGTCCGTGCGTGAATTTGACGTTGTGACCTTGGACCGGTTAAAGAAGATCGATGTGGAGGCTGATTTCCCGGTGTGGAAGGAGTACGCGTACCGTCAGGGCATCCATCCCGCGGTGATCTCCTACCTGGAGCTGCGCCGGGAGAACTTCTACCGGGTTGAGAATACGGTGGATGGGAAACTTTTTGCCACGGCCAGGGGATGGGAAGACCTGTCACAGCTCATTCAGGTATATGAGAAACTGGGAAAAACCGCTGACCGGGATGTGGTGTACCAGTATATCCAGCATAGGACCATTGCCAAAGATTTCGCGAACTATCTGGAGCTGTATTATAAATACAAGACCGACTATCAGGTGGAGGATATTTTAGACGGCAGATGGGACGCGGGAGTGATTCAGAAGATATGCGCAGCCCCATTTGACGAACATCTGAGCATTGTCAGCCTCCTAAACGGCAGGCTGGGCGAAATGTTCCGGAAATGTTACCGCCGGGACGCATATGTGGCTAAGCTTTATGAATATCTTATCTATTACAGGGATAACCAGTCGGTCATGATGCTGGACGATGTGCGCGCCATGGCTGAAAAGGACCTGGGAGAACAGAAGCGGGCAGAGATTCTGACAAAAGAGCAGGAAAATATATTGATGCAGGTGATTGATACTTTGACCCGTTTTGCCGTGGAGCTGCGGGGAGAGATCTTCTCAGAGGATGACGCGTTCGCCCGTGTCAGGGAGATGTTTGCGCGGGAGAAGGAGGAGCTTGACGCCGAGGAAAAGCAGACGTCCGCGGTGCTGGGGCACGCATTTGAGTTCATGGAGGATGCCTTTGGCGAGAGCCAGGAGATGGTGGCGTTTGTCACAGAACTGAATGCGAATTATTACAGCGTGTGGTTTATCCGGGAAAACGGATGCGATCTGTATTACAGGTACAATAAGGGGCTTCTTTTCGATGAAAGGCGGCAGGATGTCATCCGGCAGATGGAGGAAGCGGAGTCCATGATGAATGTGGGAATAAAATAAGCCGGCAAAAGAAGGAAAAATATCAGAAAGAATGTGAATTTCAGTGAAAATATGGTATAATAGCCGCATGTATGCGGCTCAGACCGATTCCATCGGTCCGCCCTGCTGCGCAGGGATTATACCGGGAGCCACTGCTTGGAAAGGAAATGCCCTCCGGGCGCTTCCTTTCCTGCGCGTGTGGTATAATAGCCGCATGTATGCGGCTCAGGCCGATTCCATCGGCCTGCCCTGCTGCGCAGGCAGCGTAAAATTGAAGAAAGCGAGGCCGTTACGATGGATGTAAGGCAGAAAAGGAACGAAGCGCTGGGGAAACGTGTTGTTAAGGCATTAGAATCCAGAAACATGGAGGCATATTACGCGGCTGCGAAAGAGGAGGCCGTACAGACAGCCCTGAAGCTGATCCCGGAGGGCAGCAGCGTGAATATGGGAGGGTCGATGTCTGTGAGAGAATCCGGCCTTCTGGAAGCGGTCTGTTCCGGCAATTATGAGTTCTATGACCGGGATAAGGCGGCGACGCCCGAAGAGAAGCAGGAGATCGCGTTAAAGGCGTTTACCTGTGACTGGTATCTGGGAAGTGTGAACGCTATGAGTGAAGATGGCGTGTTTATAAATATCGACGGAAACGCGAACCGAGTGGCGGCGTATGCTTTTGGACCTAAGAATGTGCTTCTGATTGTGGGAATGAACAAAATCGTAAAGACAGAGGAAGACGCAATGCACAGAGCGAGAAATGAGGCGGCTCCGATCAATACACAGCGGTTCGGCATTGAGACTCCCTGCGTAAAGAACGGGAGCTGTTTTGACTGCAAAAGCCCGGACTGCATCTGCTGTCAGATCATGGTTACAAGGTTCAGCAGGATACCGGGGAGATTCAAAATTATCCTTGTTGATGAGAATCTGGGATTCTAACTATAAAAGATAAGAGGAATAAGTGCAATGGACAGAGAAGAGAAGAAGAGAACAGACGGCAGTACACAGAAGCGGCCGGTACATAGGAGAACCCGCAGACCGGAGGAGGAAACAGCGTCCCGGAAGCCGGAGGCAGGGACGCCGCGCAGGACGGATGGAACGGTGTCCCGGAAGTCAGAGACCGGAACGCCGCGCAGAGCGGAAGGGACAGCGTCCCGGAAAGCGGAAGCCGGAGGAGCGCCGCGCAGAGCGGAAGGGACAGCGTCCCGGAAACCGGAAGCGGGAGGAGCGCCGCGCAGGGCGGAAGGAACAGTATCCCGCAAACCGGGAACAGGAACACCGCGCAGAGTACAGGAAGGGATACCCCGCGCAGCAGACGGAAGCACCAAGCGCGGTTCGGAGGATAACGCTGCGCGTCCAGTCAGGAGTACGGCCGGGAAGAGAAGACCCAGTGCCGCGGCAGAAGAGCTGAGAAAAAATTCTGAAATTCGGAATGGAAGTGGAGGAGCGGAAGGGGCTTCCCAGAAGAAATTGGCAGGCGCGCAGGCAGAGAAATCCCGCAGGCCGGGTCAGCCGCGCCCGGAAGAGCGCTCACGCCAGCCGGAGAGAGCGGGACGGCCGTCTGAGAGGGCGCGCCAGACAGACAGGACACATCCGTCTGAGAAATCACGCCAGCCGGAGAGGGGACGTCAGCCGGGGCAGCAGCCCAGACGCGGAAACTCGAAGAAAAAGCAGCAGAAACGCGCCAGATTTAATGTAGTATCGAGCGTGGTGTTGATCGCCGCTGTCTGCGTGTTCGTATTTTCCTTGTATCAGCTTGTGGCCATGCTGGTGCCGTATTATTCCGGCGGGAAAATCTATGACGAGATCAAAGACCTCGCGATAACGGCCGATGAAGACGGAAGCGGGTTTAAAGTAGATTTTGATGCTCTCATGAAGGAAAATTCAGATACCGTGGCATGGATACGTTTCGATGAACCGTCGATTATTAATTATCCGGTGGTGAAGAGTTCGGATAATACGGAATATCTGACAAAAACATTTACTGCGAATGACAATAAACTGGGCGCGATTTTTGTGGACATGCGCAACAGCAATGATTTTTCAGACAGGAACACATTTATTTACGGTCATCATCTGAATGTGGGCGGGGAGATGTTCTCCGAACTGCTTGAATATGACAGTGAGTCATTCTGCAAGAAGCATCCCAATTTCTATATTTATACACCGGACGGAAAGGTACGGACGTACACCGTATTTTCAGCGGGGGTAGTAAAGGACACGGCGGACAATTATAAGATTGAATACGCTTCGGACGCGGATTTTGAAGAATATATCAAGCTCTGTCAGGATTCTTCGAATTATGATGTTGACGTGGAAGTGAATGCCCAGTCCCAGATTGTGAGCCTTTCCACGTGTACAAACGTGCGGGATGATGAGCGCTTCCTCGTGCAGGGCGTACTTACTGCTACGGATTAATGCGGCACTCTGGCGCGGAATGCCAGACGGGCAGGACATGGGCAGCAGGAAGACCATCACAGAAGACTCAGCAAAGGAAAGGAACAGATCATAATGGCAGACAGATTTGATGTGGGGGACGTCATTACCATGAAAAAACCCCATCCCTGCGGGAGCAGAGAATGGGAGGTTCTGCGGGTCGGCGCGGACTTCCGGCTGAAATGCACAGGGTGCGGACACCAGATTATGGTTCCGCGCAGGCTGGTTGAAAAAAATACCAGAAATATCGTAAAAAAAGCTTGAAACACCTGCTTTCTTATGGTATCATGAGTAACCGTGACATACTGTCGGAAACTATTTCGGCAAGTATCATAATTCCTTGTTCCCGGAGTAAAGCCGGGAGCCAGAGACCATAAGGAGGTGCAAGAACATGAATAAGTATGAATTAGCTGTTGTTGTGAGCGCAAAACTCGAAGACGAAGCAAGAGCAGACGTAATCGAGAAAGTGAAAGCTCTGATCACACGTTTCGGCGGCAACGTGACAGACGTAGATGAGTGGGGCAAGAGAAGATTCGCTTACGAGATCCAGAAGATGACAGAAGGATATTACTACTTCGTACACTTCGAGGCTGATGCTACAGTTCCGGGTGAAGTGGAACAGCGTATCCGCATTATGGACAACGTGCTCAGATATTTATGCGTGAAACAGGAAGCATAAGCGGAAAGAGGTATATATGAATAAGGCAGTTTTAGTAGGAAGGTTGACGAGAGATCCTGAAGTCAGATATTCACAGGGTGAGAACGCAACGGCAGTGGCAAGATATACAGTTGCTGTTGACCGCAGGTTCAAGAGGGACGGAGAGCCGACAGCGGATTTTATTCCGTGTGTCGTATTCGGACGTTCCGCAGAGTTCGCGGAGAAATATTTCCGCCAGGGAATGCGGGTTTCTATTTCCGGCCGTATTCAGACCGGAAGCTACACGAATAAGGACGGTGTGAAGGTATATACAACGGAAGTGATCGTGGAGGAGCAGGAATTCGCGGAGAGCAGAGCTGAGAGCGAGGCAAACAGGTCTTCCTATCATCAGCCGGCTCCGGCACCGGCACCGAGCGCGCCGGCAGGCGACGGATTTATGAACATCCCTGATGGCATTGATGAGGAGCTGCCGTTCAATTGACCGGAAACACTTTCATTGTGAAGAAAGGAGAACCATCATGGCTTACGAAAAGGGAAGCAGACCAGAGGGCGGCTTCAAGAGAAGAGGCCCGGCACGCAGAAGAAAAAAAGTGTGTGTATTCTGTGGTAAAGAGAATAACGAGATTGATTACAAGGACGTTGCGAAGCTGAAGAAATATGTTTCTGAGAGAGGCAAGATCCTCCCGAGAAGAATCACAGGAAACTGTGCGAAGCACCAGAGAGCGCTTACAGTAGCGATCAAGAGGGCAAGACATATTTCCCTGATGCCGTACGTTCAGGATTAATGAAATTCGTTCATAACAATAAGTGAACAGAAAAGCCTTTAAGTACTGAAGATTCAGTAGTTAAGGGCTTTTTTGCTGTGATGGACAAAGCCCGATGGCCGCTGTCCCTTCTATATCGCTGGTCCGGATTGTACGCCAATTTTATCTGAAGTTTCAGAATTGGCAGACACTGTCTGACGAATTGTAAAGTAAAAAAAGTCCACCTGATGTTGTCAAGTCTCTGTATTCCTTGAAAAGAGCCCCGCGTGGTATAGTAAATACATCAGAAAACAACAAACAATGAACGGAGGTACAGAAGCTTATGAGAAAGAGCAGAAAATTAGCGGCGGCATCCCTGGCAGCGTGCATGAGTGTGACACTGCTTGCGGGATGTTCCAATTCAGGAGGAGACGATACACAGAAAGACGGGAATGACAGCAGCGGGGCAAAAGAGATCACGCTGATGGCCTCCCAGAACTGGATCAAAGACGTTGACAATGAATTGTTTGATAAATTTGAGGAGGAGACGGGAATCGAAGTGCAGGTATCGCTTACACCGGACAATGAGTACGCGACACTGCTCGGCACCACCCTTTCCGGAGGCAGCGACGCGGTGGACATGTTCATGTACGAGGCGGGAACCAAGATGATCTCGGATGGAATCCCGGAAGTTGCGGTGGATCTTTCAGATGAGCCGTGGGTTGACAATCTGGAACAGTGGGCCATCGACGCGAACACCGCGGACGGCAGCCTGGTCGGGTTCAGCACGTGGGGAGTTGATTACGAAGGAATTCTGTACAACAAGACGTACTTTGAGGAGAATAACCTGGAAGTGCCTACAACATGGGATGGATTCCTCGCTCTCTGTGACCAGATCAAAGGCCTGGGGATCACCCCTCTCTATGAGCCGATCAACGGCACATGGCATACACAGTCCTGGCTCTATGGAATGGGACCAAGCATGAAGGCGGAGATGCCCGGATTTGCCGAGTATCTGAACGAGAGCGCTGACAATAAATTCGCCGATATCAGTTGTTTCAAGGATGGGATTACACAGCTTCAGGGACTCCTTTCCGCGCAGGATGGCGGCACGCCGAAATACTATACAAACGACGGTCAGGCAGAGGATTTCTACGGAAGCTACACGTCACTCCAGGGCAGAGAGACGGTCATGATGTTTACATATTCCGCTTACGCGGCGGAGCTCGCGGCGAATGGATCAACGGATGAATGGGGCATGTTCCCATCACCGCTTCTTGACAACCAGACAGCCACATCCAACGGCGGCGGTGTGTCTAAATTCATCAACAAGAACAGCAAAAACATTGAAGAGTGTAAACAGTTGCTGGAGTTCCTTGCAGAGGATGAGAATCTTGAAACCTACTATGGCGCGCGCACGGACCTAGTTACCTCCGCGTTTAAGGATGTAGAGAGTGTATCGGCAACGACAGCGACGACAGAGGTCCTTGAGCGGACAGCGGACGAACCGGTTGTAATGTTTACAAAGGATGTTCTGTACTGGGACCCGGATGTATATAAGTATCTTCAGGGGCTGGCGGAAGGAACGACTACACCGGATGATCTGATCAGCAGTGTGGATGATTATCGGGCAACCATGTTTGAGACAGCAGCGGAATAAAAGGAACAAAATGGAATTGGGGTGGGACTTTTGTTCCACTCCATTTTTAGGAAGGACAACAGTATGTGTAATAAAAAAATATATAAAACGTATTTTACATTTCCGGCGCTGTTCTTTTATATCCTCCTGTTTATGATTCCCGTGATTCTGAATTTCGGATATTCATTTACAAACTGGAACGCAATAAAAATGACAGGAGAGACTGCCAAATTTATAGGGCTTGACAATTATATTACTATATTTCAGGACCCGGAGCTGTTTCAGGTCATTATCCGTACGCTTCTTTTCGCGGCAGTCACAACAGTGTTTAAGAATGTAATCGGTTTTCTCCTCGCGCTGGCACTCAATGAGGGGCTGAGAACAAGAAATATTTTAAGGGCGGTTTTCTTTCTCCCGGCCATGCTCTCCCCGCTTATTATCGGACTGATTTTCGGCTCGATTTTTATGAAGGCAGGGTTTGCCAACCAGCTGCTTACAGCGATTGGGCTGGAGGAGATGGCAAAAGCGTGGCTGACGACGAAAAGCACGGCACTTGGGACTACCATGTTTGTAGAAATATGGCGTCAGGTAGGATTTAACATGGTGATTTATCTGGCAGGGCTTCAGCTGATCGATAAGACCTACTATGAGGCGGCAGCAGTGGACGGAGCCAGTAAGCTGCAGCAGCTGCGGTATATTACGCTGCCGAGGATTCTTCCCTCCCTGATTATCAACCTCCTTCTGGCTCTTTCGCAGGGGCTGAAAGCATTTGACATTGTTTTTGTACTGACAGGCGGAGGTCCAAATGGGGCGACAGAGCTGATCAATACGCTTGTGTTTGACCAGTTTGGCAAGAAACTGTATGGGATGTCTTCCGCGTACGGCGTGATCCTGTTTATCATTACCGCGATTGCCGGGCTGCTTGTATTAAGGCTGCGTGACAACAGCGATGATTAAAGGAGAGGAAGAGAGATGAGAACAAAAAAACAGAAAGTCCAGATGACGGTGAGAGGAATTTTCTTCTGGGGTTTGTCGCTGATCGTGATCGTTCCTTTTCTGATCGTGGTCTTTAACGCGTTCAAGACGCAGCCGGAAGCAATCAATATGGAACTGTCACTTCCCAATGAGTGGCATTTTGAGAACTTTAAAACAGTGTGGGAGGACGGAAATATCCTGCAGGCGTTGAAAAACAGCCTGATCCTGAGCGTGAGCGCGGTGGTGATTACGGTTGTATGCTCGTCACTGTGCGCGTATGTGATCAGCAGGAACCGTACCCGGTTTAACCGGCTGATTTATGTGTTCTTTGCCATGGGGCTGATGGTTCCGGTAAGTAATGTCACAATCGTAAAAGTTCTGAGAGTGCTCAATTTATATAATACTCTGACCGGAACGATTCTTGTATGTGTCGCGCTGATCATGCCTCTGAGCGTGTTCCTCTATTACGGGTTCATATCGGGAATACCGAAAGAGCTGGATGAAGCGGCAATCGTGGACGGCGCCGGGGCGGTGAGGATATTTGTCCAGGTGATCTTCCCGCTGCTCAAGCCCGCGACAGTGACCGTGATTATGATTAATTTCCTGAATGTATGGAATGACTTTCAGATCCCCCTGTATACGCTCCCGGACCCCGATAAGGCGGTAATTGTACAGAAAGTATATAATTTCTTCGGAACATATACGGCGAGCTGGAATCTGGTAAGTGTTACAATTATATATGCGATCCTGCCGATCCTGGTTGTTTACCTGTTTGGGCAGAAATATATTATCAGCGGCATGACAGCCGGTTCAGTGAAAGGATGATTTAGAATTATGGTAAAAGCGGTATTAATAGGGGCGGGACAGCGCGGCGCCCAGGTGTATGCTGAATACGCGCTGAAATATCCCAATGATTTAAAGATTGTGGCGGTGGCGGAACCGGATGAAGAGCGCCGCGCAGCGACGGCAGAGAAGCACCATATTGACAGCAGCCTTGTTTTCAGTGACTGGAGAGATCTGCTGAAAGCCGGAAAAATCGGGGACTGCGCAATGGTGTGCACCCAGGACCGGTATCATGTGGAACCGGTAAAAGAAGCGCTGAAACTGGGATATCATGTGATGTGTGAAAAACCCATGTCTCCTGACGCGAAAGAGTGCATTGAAATGGGGAAATATGCAGAGCGGTATCACAAAACACTGACCATCTGCCATGTGCTGAGATATTCGCCCTTTTATACAAAGCTCAAAGAAGTCGTGGACTCCCGGGTGATCGGAGATCTTGTATCCATACAGCATATTGAATGCGTGGGATACTGGCATCAGGCGCACAGCTTTGTGCGGGGAAACTGGAGAAATTCAAAAGAATCCAGTCCCATGATCCTTCAGAAGTCGTGCCATGATATGGATATTCTGGCATGGCTGATCGGAAAACGGTGTACCGCGGTCTCGTCTTTCGGATCGCTGAAGCATTTCAAAGAGAGTGAGGCCCCGGAAGGAGCGGGGCATAACTGTCTTCTGGACTGCAGGGTGGAGGATGCATGCCCTTACAGCGCGAAGAAGATTTACTGTGAGGATGAGGAGTGGTACTCTGACACGATTCGGAAAGTTGTGGCTCTGGAAGGGACACAGGAGGCGCTGAAAGACGCCCTTCAGAAGGGCCCTTACGGAAGATGTGTCTACCGGTGCGACAACGATGTGGTGGATCATCAGGTCGTGAATCTTCAGTATGAGGACGGCGTTACCGTGAGCTTCACAATGTGCGCGTTTACATACGAGGGAAGTCGCATTATGAATCTTATGGGCACAAAAGGACAGATCGTATGTGATATGGAGAGAAATGAGATTGAGGTCAGGGATTTCCTGACAGGGAACAAAACATATCACATAGTAAAAGTGGGGGATTCCGGTCACAGCGGAAGTGACGACCGCTTCATGAAAGGATTTTTGAAAACCGTGGAAACGGACGGGCAGTATACCCTTTCCAGCGCGGCTGTATCCGTGGACAGCCATCTGACCGCCCTGGCGGCGGAAGAGTCCAGGCTCACCGGGAAGACGGTCTATATGGATGAGTTCCGCAGAAAAGCGGCTGGGGAATAAAATCAACCATCACAAAAATGGAAAAAATGATATAATAATTGTACTTCTATAATTGACCAGCAGAGTGGTGGCTGCGGACAGGAGAATTCAATTATGAAAAAGCGTTCCATATCACAAAAATTATTTCGGACATATGTAGGGTGGTTTCTGCTCTATTTTTTGGTCCTGCTCGGTATTACTCTTGGATTTATGTCAATGACAATCCAGAGAAATATTTCGAATACGAGGGATCAGCTTATCTCAAGTGTGAATGAAAATGTCCAGAATTATTTTGAAGATATGAACGCTTTTTCTATGGAACTGCTGAATTCAGCAGCGTTCAAAGAGACCGCGATTCATGTGCTTCCAGAAGCATACGAATCAGGGCGCGGAGTATCGGAAGCGTTTTCGACACTGTACCAGGTAGGTTACCGCATGATACAGCGGGGCTACAATGTGGGAGTGGTTGTAGACAATGAGTACTATATCTGGATGGGACAGAAGTACTATATCAGGAAGATTGACGGTACGAGAATTCATACATACGACGAGCTGGTGCGGGATGAATCTCCGACAGTGAAATATCTTCCGCAGAATGAATATCTGGCACGGTACTTTCCGGAAGAAGAGAAGGAGCAGTCCTATATCACTCTCACCCGGAGCATGAGCCTTAACAGGCCGTTCCTGAATGGAAAGGAAGTTCTGGAAGTCCAGGTGGAGAAAGAAGATTTTGTAAATGATATCCTGGAGATGCTGGGAAGCCGTGAGGAAGGCAGCGTCCAGATGAATATATTTGACACCGATGGGGAAATGATCTATGGAGAGAGCAGCCTGGATCTAAATGCATATGCTGAGGCGGAAACAGAGACGTCTTATCAGGAGAACGGCATTTATATTATGGTGCAGAAAATTTTTGACAACAGGCTGACCGTAGTCTATACAATGGATATCGGGAACAGCTTTCGGAGACTGTATCAGTTCTGGGCCATATCCCTGTTTCTGAGTTTTGGCTTCCTGGGAATCATATTGTGGAAAACATACCGGACGTCAAAAGAGACATCACGGCCCATCCGGGAGATCTGTGAACATATCCGCAGGATCAATCTAAAAGAGGGTATCGGGTATGAAGAAGTAAAGTCAGATATTGACGAGATCGAGTTCCTTTCCCATTCTCTGAAGGAGATGAGCCATAATCTGGAAGATTCCCTGAAGCAGATTATCGCGTTGAAAGATTATGAGGTCCATGCAAAAATGCTTGCTCTTCAGGCGCAGATGCATCCACATTTCCTCTTCAATACGCTGATGACGATTGCGAGTATGGCAGAGGAGCAGGGCAATGACAAGATATACCGGATCTGTATGAACCTGACGAGTATGTTCCGGTATATTTCCGCGGAGGCAGGAGACGGAGTCCGCATTTATGAGGAGATCCGGCACGTAGAGAATTATGTTGAAATCATGAAGGAGCGTTTCCCGGAGAGCCAGGTGGAGATCGATATTCCGCTGGAGATCATGGACTGCCGCATCCCGAAGCTCACGATACAGCCCCTTGTCGAGAATGCCTATAAGTACTGTGACAGGCAGAGGCCTGAGATCGCCATAAAGGGAACCGCTGAGCCGGGGGGAACCTGGACGGTCAGTGTGACGGACAATGGGAAGGGCTTTTCTCCGGAGGAAAAGGGCAGGATTATGGAAAAATGCAGAGAGGGGATCAAAAATGAAAAGATTCTGTCCGGGCAGATTGACGGCATGGGACTGGTGAATGTATATGTCAGGCTGAAGTTATTTTTTGGGGATAACATGATCTATTTTATTGAAGAGAATAAAGGCAGCATCATGATAGGAAGGATGAGTGATTCCGATGACGGATAAGATCAGGATCAGGACGATTGTAGTAGAGGATGAAGAGAAAATCCTGAATAATATATGTATGAGAATTGAGTCCCTGGACGACTCGTTTGAGATCGTGGCGAGGGCGGGAAACGGCCAGGACGCGATCAGGATGATTGAACAGCTCCGGCCTCAGGTCGTGTTTACAGACATTTCCATGCCTGTTATGGGCGGGATGGAATTGATCAAGGAGATCCGCCAGGTGAACCCCTCCACTGTGATCGTGATTATCTCCGGCTATTCGGATTTTACTTATGCCCGGGAGGCCATACGGTACAGTGTGTTTAATTATCTGTTAAAGCCGCTGGATGATGAATCCCTTGCGGAGACGCTGTTTGACATCAGACAGAGCTTGTCCTACCTGGGTCCCGGAAGGAAGAGGCAGATTGCTTATTCGGAGAATTACCAGCTTATTTCAGATATCCAGGAGAAATACTATGTAGGCCTTGTGTGCCTTGGAAATGTTATTTATGATACAATGGACGAATCGGTGAACAGTTTTTATGCCTACCGGATGAAAAGCATGCACTGGGACGAGATTATGTCAGAGATATGCACAGAAGGCGAAGAGTGGATGATCATTGACGAACATGCCGTCAATCAGAAGATCATCGAGATCAAAGCGGACAGCGGCCGGATATCTGCCCCTGAAGAGATCTCGGAGAGGCTGATGAGAGCCGTGGCCAGGCGGACAGAGCTCCCGGTGAATATCTGCGCCAGCGAACAGTTTGTGATCCGCAATGAGCTCCAGGATTTTGTGAAGCGGATCAGAAATGTGATCAGGCAGAAGCTGGTAGTTGGCGAGCAGAGGATTTTTCATTTGGAGAAAGAAGAGAAATCAAAAAATGACGTCATTGAGATCGTCAAACTGAAATTAAATCAGTACATCAAGAAATATTATATCAGCGCGGATCTGGATGGATTTTTGAAAGAAACAGACACTATCTTCAGGTACATGAAGAGCAATCACGCGACACAGTCTACGGTCGAAAAAATATGTTTTTATATTCTGCGGATGCTGGAATTCTCGAAGCAGGGATATGATAAGGACCTGCTGGATGATCTGGGACAGCAGATGATAACAAGGATCAGCATATCGGTTTCAGAAGACGAGCTGTTTGAAAATCTGATGCAGGAATTCCAATCTTTGAACCACTGCGGTTCATTCTCAGATGAAGAAGAGGAAAAGAACATCCTTGACTATGTGAATGAACGCTACCTTACGATCGAAAGCCTGGAGGAAGTGGCGGAGCATTTCGGTTATAATTATGCGTATCTCTCCCGGGTATTTAAGAAAAAAGCAGGAATGAGCATGAGCCGGTATATTACAAAGAAGAAGATCGAGCTTGCGCGGGAAATGATTGAGACAAAACCCCAGATGAGGCTCAGTGAGATCAGTGATCTGTGCGGGTATAATGACAGCCGGTATTTCAGCCGGGTGTTCAAGGCGGAGACCGGGCTGAGCCCAAGTGAATACAAGGAAAAGAAAGAACGATAAAAACACAAAAAAGTGCACCTGATAAAGTCAAAAACGTGCATCGAAAAACGTCTGCGCAAAATATATAATGTCATGGCTTACCATCTACGATCCGGGAAATGTTCCGGCAGATATCGGGAGCAGCGATGAGATCGCAGTTCCGCGGAATCTGGCGGTAAATGAGATCACTTCCAGCCAGGTGACGCTGACATGGGACGCTGTCCAGATGAATGGCAGGGATGTAAAAGAATACCATATTTACAGAGATGAAGAGTATATCGGGAAGACGTTCCAGAACAGCTATACCGATACAGGTGTAGAAGAGAACCAGAACTATATTTATAAAGTATCAGCAGTGCACAACACGGTATCCGGCCAGGCCGCGGAGGTGAAGGCATCCACCGTGACAGACCAGACGGCGCCGGAAATCACAGCTGTGAAGGCAGTCTTGGGAACCCAGGTGCAGGTGACATTCAGCGAGGCCATGGACGTGAGCTCAGTGGAAAATGCTGCGAACTACGCGATTGCAGGCGCACAGGCGCAGGCGGCAGTATATGACAGCGTGAGCCATACGGTGACGCTGACATCCGCTTCAGCGCTGACACCATTTATCGAATTGAGTGTAACCGTCAGCAATGTGACAGACCTGGCCGGGAACGCGATAATCCCAAACAGTGGAAAGAGTTTCGTCTTCGGGTATCTGAGAAAATTCAGCTTCGAAGAGGAAGACGGCAGTACAGCAGTTGATTCGATTAACGGGGCAGACGCGGCGATCAACGGTGTGCAGGCAGCAAGGACTGAGGGGATTTCCGGAAAGGGCCTTGCATTTGACGGGGACGGCAATTATGTGAACGCCGGCGATATCGTCAGCGCAATGACGGAGTATTCCATCAGCGGCTGGTTCAAGCCAGAGTCTACGGACGGGAATCAGACATTGATCGGTCAGCAGAGGGATGCTTATGATGGCTGGAGATGGAATCTCTATCTGGAAGACGGCGTGCTGAAATTTGATATTAATAATGGAAAAGGATCTTATCCGGGAGTGGAGTCTCAGGATGAAATCGCGGTAGAATTAAACAGCGGCTCCGCATTGGCCAAGGCCGGACAGTGGAACCAGTTTGCTGTCGTGAGAAATGAGGATACATTCGCGTTATATCTGAATGGCACGAAAGCGGCGGAGGAGACAAAAGCCGGAATCGATCAGAATGGAACACCGTACGCAAGCTGGTTTGGCGGCTATAACAATAATGCGGGAGGAGAACCCACCGCACAGTTCAAGGGCGTGATGGATGAGATTGTATATTACAACACTCCTATTACAGAAACGAAAGTGAAAGATCTGTACGATGAATGTGCGGAGGCAGAACCAGTGAGCAAGGCGCTTCTTGAGCGGTTCCTGAATACGGCGAAAGCCCACGTTGAAAACGGGGATGTGGACAGCTGTGTAGAGTCTGTCCGGAAACTGTTCGCGGAAGCGGTCGCGGAGGGCGAGGCTGTGATGGCAGATGAGAACGCGTCGAAAGACGAAGTAATTCAGGCGTCCAGAAAGCTGATGCTGGCCATCAACGCGCTGGATATGAAGGCGGCGGACAAGACAGATCTTGAGATGGCGGTGGAACTGGCAGATATGCTGGACCTGACGGATTATACGGCGGCAGGACAGCAGGAATTTAAGGATGCGCTTGCAATGGCTAAAGAGGTACTGGCTGACGGGGATACCATGCAGCCGGGAGCGGATGAGGCATGGAGCGTCCTTGTAGAAGCAATCGGAAACCTGAGGCTGAAGGCAGACAAGGCTGTTCTGGAAGCGCTGCTCAATGAAGCGGCAGGCCTGGATCTGAGCTTGTATACAGAAGAATCAGCGGCGGTATTCCGTATAGCGCTTGCGTCAGCGCAGGCGGTATTCGCGGACGAGACATTGTCAGAGGAGGATCAGCAAAAAGTAGAGGAGGCAGCGGCTGTGCTGAAAGAAGCGAAGAACGGGCTGACCGTGAAGGCAGATGACACCGGAGATGAGAGCGAAGACGGACAGAAGCCGGATGACTCTCAGGATGAAAACCAGGGCGGAAATACCGGAATCGATAACGACAGTAGTTCTGGTGAAAACGACGGAAGCGCGGCCGGTGGAAATGACAGCGGTGTATCCGACGTGTATCAGGGCGGCAGCGCATCCGGTGCGGGAAGCGCGGATCAGACTGACGGGAATGCTCAGAATAAAGGGGATGTGAGACAGGCGGCGAAGACGTCAGACCCGGATTCTATTCTCTGGATGATCGGACTGATGGCGCTTGTGTCTGCGTCAGGCGCGGCCGCGCTGACAGCATACAGGAAAAGAAGAAGATAGAATCCTTTACCGAAAAAAATAGTCCGGGAAGGCAGCTGAGCCAGTCCCGGACTATTTGTGTGATCATACTTTCGATGTAAAAAATGTTAACAGGTATGGCCTTATATACGAGAAAGCGAGGTTTATGGCTGGCCCGTTTTATGAAAAAGGTATAAATTTTGAACATAAGAAGGTAAAAAAAGTAGGCGATAAAATAAATTGAAAAAAGTATAATAAAGGTAACTATAACGAAAGAGAGGAAGAATTTATGAAGAAAAGAGGAAAGAGAATCCTGGCGGCAGCGATTTCCGCGTCGCTCGTGATTCCGGCACTGCCTGTGCAGGCGGCAGATCCTGCCCAGACAGACGGTGCCTGGACCGCGACTCCATACACGCGGGAAGACGGCACCGTAGTGGAAGGGCTGGAAGAGGCTGTGCAGGGAAAATCACACTGGCTTGAGACGGCAGATCCTCTGCCGGCAGAGGCGTCAGAGAAGGACGGGGTCCTGACGGTCAGCAACGGCATCATCACCCGGGAATTCAACATCCCGGAGATTGGGGGCACAGACTTCTACACACAGCGGTATTACAATGAGTACATTGAGAAAGAACTGCTGGAGGAAGAAGCTGTACCGGACGTGTACCTGGGATTGTATGATGAGACTTACGACGAGGTATATGATGACACGGGATGCAAAACAGAAGTTGATTCTCTGACGTCCATGGATGTGGCGATTATTCCGGACGGCGCCATTAAAATTGACCCGGATTATTACTTTGTGGGCGGAACAGAGAAAGAGAATACGTTTGTATTTGACGGATATGAGATCCAGGAAGAGTGCGAGAAACCATTTGAGTGGGCGCCCAGTGAAAGTTACGGCGATCCGGCGGCAGAGGATTGGCCGCCCAAAGGCGTACATATTGAGTTTTGTTTTTCCGCGCCGGATACGTTCCCCGAGGTATATCAGGGAATTAAGATCAAAGTGATCTATGAAATGTATGATAAACTGCCCGCAATGAAGAAAAGGGTAGAGGTAACCAACACAGGCGCCCAGCAGATTATGATCGGGCGGATGGCGCTGGAAGTGCTCAATGGCAATGAAGACATGGACGAGCTTCTGACATTGGAGACAAGCTATACGTGCGGTGATCAGTCTGCCATACCGGTCAATGTCCCCCTGCCCTGCAGCTGCGATGAAGAAAAAAAGGACAGTCCTTTTGCGGAGCTGGCTGGGATGAACCACACCTGCTACGATGTGGGACCGGCGTATGACCTGGTGACGGATCAGACATTTGCTTCATTTGATACATATGAATTGATCCACAGTACATACTGGTTTGAACTGCAGATGAGAGAGCGCATGGGAATGTACAGGAAGCTGTATCCATGGATCACAGACAATCCGCTGACATTCCACAATGTGGAGGCGCTGACAAAAGAGAAGATCGATCACGCGGCAGGCGCGGGATTTGAGATGATTATTCAGTCTTACGGCGCGCCGGACAGTTCTGCCCAGATGCTGAGCAGGGACCAGGCAGTCCTGGATCGCTACAAAGAACTGATCGATTACGCCCACAGCAAAGGGGTGGATATCGGGATTTACCAGGCCCAGTATACGAGAGGCCAGTATAAAGGCGGAGCGGAGTACGGAACGAACGGCTTAGGGCGCTGGGGAACCTGGTGCATGGCTTCCGCGGCATTTGACGACTATTGGGACAACTTTAAATATTTTGTGAAGTATACTGGGATTGACTGTGTGGAGATCGACGGCCCGTATCCCGGCAGTTTCTGCGACTGTGGACACCAGCATGTCAACGCGGACAAGGAGACGGACCCAGACCCGGAGGGGACGGATAAAGAGACAGGTGACGCGTCAAAGTACGCGGTTCATCACGGCTTTTTTGACTCCCAGGTAAAACAGTGGGAAAACTCTGTACGGATGCTCTGTAAAGAGTTCCGTGACATGGGCGTGTATATCAAAGTGCCGGCCTGGTATTATGTCAACGGCGGCAATAAATGCGGTATCGGATATGAAGAAGTGGCATGGAGCCAGCCCCGGCAGGAGCAGCTTCTTTATGGACGTCAGCTGATTCACAATGCTTCCTACGCAAGATCCATGTCCATGAGCTGGTCTCATGTGCCATTCGCGAATTATCAGGGCGGCGGTTCCGCGGCCGCGTTCCAGCCGTTCAGTGATCATATGGAAGACTACAACTGGGTCATGGCACAGTACCTGGGCAATGGGATTGCGTCTGATTTCAGGGGAAATGCGCTGTATGACCAGGGAACCCAGGCGATCTGTAATAAATGGGTGAACTTTTACAATCGTTACAGAGGAATTGTAAATTCAGATATCGTCCATATGACGCAGGCAGCTTATGATGAGGACGGTACGGACAGGAGCCGCGGAGTTAAAATGGACACCTTGTACCATGTCAACGCGGATAATCCCGGCGAAAAAGGTCTGCTGTGGGTCTATAACCAGACAGAGGAAGAAAGAACAGAGACCATAACCGTTCCGATGTACTATACAGGGCTGACAAGCCTGAACTATCCGCCGGTGCCGTTGAAAGGGTCTCTGGGAAAAGATGTCCACACATATGGCATCTATCCGCCCAATTATGACTGGCTGCCGACAGAGGAATCTGACTATCAGATGCCGGAAGCGACAGGAGAGAGTACCGGAACAGCTTCTTTCGTCAGGGAGGGAGTAAAGGTCGAAAATGTTACTATCGATTCCAACGGAAACGCGCAGATCAAAGTGACGCTTCCGCCCATGAGTTTCACTTATTACGCGATCTATGATGAATCCGAAGTGCCGGAAGTAGAGCTGAAGGTGGGGAAGGTAAATGATCTGGCAGCAGGGGAGATCACAGAGAATTCCGTGGAACTTACCTGGAATAAAGAGGTCGACATTCAGCTGACAGAAGACGGTACAGTCAATGATAATCCGGCAGTAACCGTGGACAGCTACAATGTGTACCGCGACGGCGAAATGATCGGCACAACAATGACAAATTCCTATACGGACACCGAAGTTCAGGAGTCCACAGAATATACTTACGCGGTGGAGGCAGTTGTATCGGATGTCCGGGGAGAGCTGAGCGACAGCCTGAAAGCTGTTACGCAGGCAGACCAGACCAAACCGGAGATTACTGCCGCGAACGCGGTATCAGCGGAGGAAATAAGAATTCAGTTTTCTGAGAAGATTGACAGGGAAACGGCGGAGGAGATCTCCAATTACATTCTCAGCGATGAGAAGAAGATCTTATCCGCAGAGCTTGAAAATGACAGAGAAGTGATCCTAAAGACGGACGCGCTGGAACCGCTGAAGATCTACCGTCTGCAGATATCCAATCTCAGCGATACATCGGCGGCGGGAAATGTGATCGATCCACAGGAAAGAGAGATTATTTACGGTTATATCGCGAAGTACGATATGGACAGCGTGGAAAATAACACCCTGAAGGATTATTTCGGCATTTATGACGGAACTGCTTATAAGATGGAAACGGTGGAGTTATCTTACGGGAAAGGAACCGCGTTTTCACAAGAGAAGAGCTCCTATGCTGATCTTGGATCGGGGCTGTTTAACGGGCTGGATCAGTATTCGATTAACATGTGGATTCATCCGGAAGTCTCCGGCAGACAAGTCCTGTTAAGCCAGGGACAGGAAGAAATGAAAGAAAATGATTTTACCCTGTATCTGGAAGACGGGATCTTGAAGTTCAGTATCAGTAACCCGGATGGCAGCGGCGTGACGCTGGAGTCTTCAGAACCGGTTCAGTCCGGGGAGTGGAATATGGCCACCGTGGTTTGGAACGGCAGAAACATATCTTTGGCGCTCAATGGTGAGATTATAGATACAGAAAAATGGGATGAGCCGGTTTCCGGTGAAACACAGAACGCGCTTTATCTCGGCGCGGTCAGAAATCACGCGGGCGGTGACAGAACAGATTTCTATACAGGTGTGATGGATGAGGTCTCCCTGTACGCGGCAGCGCTTGAGGAAGGACAGATCAAATCATTATTTGATTCCTACGCGGTGAAATTAGGAGCGCTGTTGGACAAAGCACAGTCCATTTCCGCGGAATACTATACAGAAGCAAGTTACGCGCAGATGGAAGAAGCGGCGTCCACGCTGCAGAAATGCATGGAGTCAGGGCTTTCGCCGGATGAGTCACTGGAGGCGGCAGAAGCGCTGGAACAGGCATTAAATGATCTGGAGAAAAAGGAAGAGTACGCAGATCTGGCTGCTGTTTACCGTATGGATGAAGAGCAGGGAACGACAGTGGCTGACGGAATATCCGGGAATAACGGCACATTGGAAAACGGAGATTATCTGCGTTATGGAACTCCTTTTGGAAAAGGCATTTATGTGACAGAACTGGCAGAGGACGCTGTGACGATTCCGAAGATCCCTTATAAAGAGCAGGATGCTTACAGTATTACAGGATGGTTTAAATCCCAGCTCAGACTGGAAGCAGATCTCCAGAAAGCCGGACGCCAGGTGTTGTTCTCCGATAAAGGCGGACATCTGGTCCTTGGGCTTGAGAAGAATCAGCTGGTGCTGGAGCTCAATAACGGCTCAGAGACAGCGGAGGCATCTGCTTCAGATGAAATCGCGTATGATACGGTAACCGGCGGGGAGGTCCGCCCGGCGTGGAATCATTTTGCCATTATCAAAGACGGCGGTGCATTTAAAGTATATTTAAATGGCAGTGAAGTGATCTCAATGGAGCTTCCTGATACAGAACTGAGCGGTACGCTCTGTGTGGGCGCTCGGCAGGTTGAAGGCGGCAAGGCGAACTACTTTAACGGGCTTGTGGATGAAATCCATTTCTATTCCGCGGCGTTAGAGAAGAGCAGTGTACAGGATTTGTATGAGGCACTTCCGCTCAATAAGGGCAGTGAAACGAATGTGGCTCTAAACCAGACACTCATCAGCGACAGCATGACAGACGCATACCGCCTCAATGACGGAAAAGTCTTTGATTTCGCCAGCGCGGATACACCGTGGACGGCAAGGAATTCCGGTCAGGTAAGTGATGCCGGCATCAAGTACGGGATTGACCTGGGAGAAAATTATAACATCAAAGCATTGTCACTCACCCAGTTCTTCCGTCAGTATGGCAACTCAGATATAAGAAGATACCGTGATGTGGTGATACAGATTTCGACTTCCGCTGATTTCAGCTCTGATGTGACAACGGTGTTTAATACAGACCAGGATAACAGTCTGGGCTATGGAGCGGGGACAGATCAGCCATATTATGTATTTGACACAGGGTATGATATCATTCTCGATACGCCGGTATGGGGCAGGTATGTGCGGCTGATCAACACCGGGTTCTATACAATGACCCTGGGGTACAGCCCGTATTCCAATGTGTCTGAGCTGGAAGTTTATGTAAATGAGGGTGTGGAGATAGAGAAAGAACTGGACGTTTCCAGAGATCAGCTTGAAATCGTGGCTTCCGGGGACAGAGAGTTCGTACAGATAACACTCGATAAGCAGAGCGCGGCATCGGACGCGGCGGTGTCTTCCTCTGATGAAGGGATCGCTTCCGCAGTAAATCAGGATGGCGTGATCCAGATTACCGGGAAAGGCAGCGGTGAAGCTGTGATTACGGTGCGGCACCCGGCGGACGAGACGCTGACGAAAGAAATCGCGGTGACAGTCAAAGGCCTGGAGGCAGCAGCCGTGATCGATGACTCAGATGAAGGAATCGTCTACTCGGGAGATATCCAGGTATATGACACAAACCGGGGAGCGGATCCGCAGGGCGTGTATGAGTATAATAAAAGCATCCACTATTCACGCGCGGCAGGCGACAGCGCTGAGTATACATTTACGGGAACCGGGATTGACGTCATTACCACAGTCAACGTGGACCAGGGAACCTCACAGATATACATCGACGGTGAATTGGCCGCGGAAGTAGACACAAAGACCCCGAACGCGCTTTATCCCAAGCGGGCGAATCAGATGTGCGTCTTCAGCAGGACAGACCTGAAATTTGGGGAACATACGGTGCGTCTGGTAAATGTATCCGGGAATATGACAATTGACGCGTTCCGTGTTTACGCTGAGGCAGACAAGAGCGCGTTAGAAGAACTTTATCATACATATAAAGACGAAACAGCCGGCGGGTATATACAGGATACCTGGAAGACATTCCAGAACGCGATGGAAAACGCGGAGACCGTGCTGAATGACGCGGAAGCATCACAGACAGAGATCGATGCGGCATATGAGGAGCTTAAGGCAGCGGCAGAAGGCCTCAGAGTCAGCAAGACTACCTTGGAATACTTCCTCGACAGCGCGAAGAAGCATGTAGCAGACGGAGATACAGCGAACTGTGTTCAGTCTGTAAAAGACCTGTTTACAGAAGCCATCGCCGAGGGCGAGGCAGTGATGACCGATGAGAATGCCACAAAAGATGAAGTGAAGAACGCATCCCTCAAGCTGATGCAGGCGATCCACGCCCTGAATATGAAAGCGGCGGACAAGACGGACCTTGAGATGGCAGTGGAGCTTGCGGGAATGATCGATCTGGCAGATTACGTGGAAGCGGGACAGAAGGAATTCACCGACGCCCTCGCGGCCGCAGAGGCCGTGCTCGCTGACGGCGACGCCATGCAGGGAGATGTTGACACTGCGTGGGACGCGCTGGTGACAGCAATGGAGAACCTGAGGCTGAAAGCAGATAAAAGCGTGCTGGAAGGACTTCTGAACGAAGCGGCAGGCCTGGATCTGAGTCAGTATACAGAGGAGTCCGCGGCGGTATTTTGTACAGCATTCGCGTCAGCGCAGGCAGTATTCGCGGACCCGGCATTGTCCATTGATGACCAGAAAACAGTGGATAACGCTGTAAAAGCTCTCAAGGAGGCAAGGGACGGACTGACGGCAAAGGCAGATGACGGACAGGAGCCGGACGATGGACAGAATCCGGATGACAGTCAGAATCCAGACAGTGGAAACCAGAGCGGAGACACCGGGGATGACAGCGATAACGGCAGCAGCGGCAGCGGAGAAAATGGCGGCAGCACATCCGAAAATGGGAATGCGGGAGCCGCCGCCGGAAACGCGGATAAAGAGAGTGGAAATTCCGGAAATGGAAGTTCTGTGAATCAGGCTGCGAAAACCGGCGATACGGGTTCCATTATGCTGATTATGGGACTGATCGTGCTTGCGGCTTTGTCGGGCGCGGTTATGCTGACAGGATATAAAAAGAAAGATACAATGAGATAACGGAAAACGCATAGTAAATAATCCGGGAGCGGCTATGATCCGATGGGATGTAATCCGTTCCCGGATTATTTCTGTTTTATTAAAAAAGTATAAATTTTGAACATAAAAAGGTAAAAAAAGTGGGCGATAAAACAAAGTGAAAAAAGTATAATGAGGTTAACTATAACAAAAAAGGAGGAAGCAGAGAGTATGAAAAGAACTGCAGCAAAAAGGATTGCGGCATTATCTGCCATGGCGATGGTGGCGGCGAGTGTGCCATTTCCTTTATCGGTGATGGCAGCAGGCGGGGCGCCGGCAGAACCGCAGGCATTATTCTATTTTGATATGGAATCGGTATCTGACGGGCAGATTATGAATCAGGCTGACGGGACGGCTTATGCGATTGGAGGAAATGAGGCGGAACAGACGACGTCCATCGGAGACAATGGACAGGCGCTTCGATTTGACGGGACCAATTATATTGATCTTGGGACAGCCTTCCAGCCGAAGAACGCGTACACCATGGCCGCTTGGGTGAACCAGGACAGCGGCGCGTCGGACGGACAGGCAGTATTTGCCAGAGCGTGGAGCGGAAATATTAGTGACCAGCTGGCAGTGATGGTGAAAAACGGATCGGTCTACCATGCGCTGTCCACAGACAGCGGCGGCTCCAATCGCGACTTCCACGAGTTTTCTACCCAGTCAGTGCTTGAAACGGAAAAGTGGGAACATGTGGCGGTTACCCGTGACGGGGAGAACATTACTGTCTATGTAAACGGAGAGGAAGTATATTCGTCTGACAATTTCCCATCCGCGGATTTCGCGCAGTCGGACAAACATATGTATATCGGTATGGACTGTGACGGAAACGGGACTCTGTACAGCCGGCACGCGTTCAAAGGCGCTCTTGATGAGCTCAGGCTGTACGATACAGCCCTTACACAGGAGCAGATACAGGAGCTGGCCCATGTGGAGGCGTCCTTTGAGATCGAGAGTGCCTCAAATGGCGAACTGGACGTTATTCTCAGTGGCAGTGAGGCTCCGGGGCAGGATGATTTTGATTTGAGTTTCGAAGTTGACGGCAGAGAGACTGAAGTAAGCATAACAGGCTATCAGTTCGAAGCGGCTGAGAAAAAAGCGGTCTTCCATTTTGAACCGCTTGTGAATCTTCAGAATGTTGATAAAGAAGTCACGATTACAGTCAGCTATCAGGGAGTGGAGAAGAAGATTACCTTTGTTCTGCCCGCAGGGGAAAACCAGGGACCGTCAGCGACGGAGCTGAAGGTGACAAATATGTCCCCGAAACTTGGAGAAGAGCCCCATGTAAAAGGGATGTTGAAAGCGGAGTATACATTCGAGGACCCGGACAATGACGCGGAAGGTGATACAAAGTATCAGTGGTACATCGCGGACACGGCGGATGGAGAATACACGAAACTATCAGGGATCTGTACCCGGACCGTGATCCTGCTGGATGATTATGTGGGCAGGTATCTGAAATGTGAAGTGACTCCCGCGGATGTGAACGGAAATAAGGGCGAAGCGGTTATGACTCCGGCATCCTCCGCGCCGGTGCAGGATACGGAGGGCAATCCGCTGACAGACTGGTTCTACGAGGCGGGATTTGGAATTTCCCATCACTTCCTGTCTAATTACTTTAACCTTTCCCACGTGTACACTTCCCCGGAAGAAATGTGGGACCGCAATGAAATGACATGGGATGAGTTCGTCGGTCAGTTTGACGCGGAGGCATATGCGGAGCAGGTAAACAATATTGGCGCAAAATTTGTTATTATTACGCTGGGACAGAATTCTGGAAGCTACTGCGCGCCCAACGATGTGTATGACAAATATATGAGGGAGGCCGGATTTATTGAAGAAGGAGAGAAGAATCCGAAGACAACAAGCTATGAAAATGACCTCCCGATGAAGATGGCGGACGCGCTGGAGAAATACGGGATTAAGGTCCTGCTTTATCTGCCGTCTAATCCGCCGCACAGCGCATGCTGGGACGAGACAGGGACTCCCAACGGATACGGATATTTCAGCGACTATTTGGTTACGAAAGAGGTATTTCACTATACACCTGGAACAGATGGAAATCCAAGTCAGGAGTCGCGCAAAATTCTCGCGGAGATGGTAGAATGGTGGTCACTGCATTATGGTGACAAGATTGCAGGCTGGTGGTTCGATGGCTTTTATCATTATGGAAATGGCAGTCAGACAGATATGAGTCTGGAATATAATGTGTCTACACTGGCCAATGCGGCAAAAGCGGGTAATCCTTATAATATTGTTACATTTAACAGAGGAATTGGCAACTTCCAGAAAGCAACAGAATATACCGATTATACAGCAGGTGAAGTTACTGGACTCAATACCTTCCCGGTAAGTGGACGTTGGACCGAAGGGACAGACGATTGCCAGAACTTTATGTTTGGACCTTTAGGAAACAGATCAAATTGGTCGAACGGATGGGGATGCAGCGGAATATGTCACTCAGATGTTTCTTTTGTAACCAATGCAGTAAATACAGCAATTGACGCAGAATGCGTAATTGCACTTGACACTCGCGTGAATGTGTTTGGACAGATTGATCCCGCTCAGTATGAACAGCTGGAAGAAGTACACCGGGTTATGACAGAGCCGGATGGTGTAGAAATTACTTTGAACAAAGACGCCATCACCCTGGAAACTGCCGGAGACCGGGGAATTGTGAAGTACAGCGGAATCCGTGCCTCGAACCTTCAGGTATCGGTCGGCGATGACAAGGTAGCTGAAGTTCGGGAAGGAACAGGAAATACCTATGATATTGTGGCTCTCGCGGAAGGGAAAACAGAAGTTATTTTCTCAAATAAACAGAACCCGGATGTGAAAGCTGTGTGCGAAATTACAGTTAATGGGAGAGAGCCGAAAGAGGTATATGACGATACGGCGGATATATTCCAGTATTCGGATGGATGGGGTTCTGCCAGCGGACGTCCGGTAGACCCGGATGGATTCCATGAGTATAAAGATACAGTTCATTATACCAAAAATAACGGCTCAAGCGTATCGGTTACATTTAACGGTACAGGGTTTGACCTGATTGGCGGTTATAACACAGATCAGGGTAAGATCTCGATTCAGGTGGATGAGGAAGAACCGGTAATTGTTGATACATCCGTGCCTGGCGGCGGTGAAAAGAAAGCATTCGGATTGAACCTGTACAGGCGATATGATTTACAGCCGGGTGATCATACCGTAATTTTCACGAAATTGGACGGGCAGTATTTTGTATTTGACGGCATGCGCGTTTATGAGGAAGAACAGAAAGAACCAGTCAGCAAGACGACTCTGGAATATTTCCTCAACAAAGCGAAAGAGCATGTGGCCGCCGGTGATGTGGACGGCTGCGTAGAGTCCGTGCGGAAGCTGTTTGAGGAAGCAATCGCAGAGGGCGACGCGGTGATGGCGGATACGAATGCCACAAAGGATGAGGTGATGAACGCTTCCCTGAAACTGATGAAAGCAATCCACGCTTTGAATATGAAAGCGGCCGATAAGACAGACCTTGAGATGGCAGTGGAGCTTGCGGAAATGATTGATCTTGCAGACTATGTGGAAGCGGGACAGAAGGAATTCACCGACGCCCTTGCGGCAGCGGAGGCGGTGCTGGCTGACGGCGACGCGATGCAGGGAGATGTGGACACCGCTTGGGACGCGCTGGTAACCGCCATGGAGAACCTGAGGCTGAAAGCAGATAAAAGTGTGCTGGAAGAACTGCTGAATGAAGTGGAAGATCTGGATCTGGCTCCGTACACCGAAGCGTCTGTGGCAGTCTTCAGAAGCGCGCTGGCTTCCGCGCAGGCAGTCTTCGCGGACGTATCCCTGTCTGTGGATGATCAGCAGACGGTTGACGCCGCGGCAGCGGCGCTCAAGGAGGCGAGAGACGGCCTGACAGAGAAAGCGGACGACACGGGAGATGGAGATGATGACGGACAGAAGCCGGATGACGGGCAGAAGCCGGATGACGGGCAGAAGCCGGATGACGGGCAGGAACCGGATGATGGGCAGGATACAGATGACAGCCAGAATCCGGACAGCGGAAACCAGGGCGGAAATGATGGTAACAGCAGCGCAGGCGGAAACGGGAACGCGGGCGGAAACACAGATAAAAATAATGTGGGTTCTGGAAACAGAAGCTCTGTGAATAAGGCTGCCAAGACCGGAGATCCGGCACCGATATTGGGCCTGATGCTTCTGCTGGCGGCATCAGGGGCAGTAACGCTGACGGTATATCGAAAGAGAGGAAATTAAAAAGAGAAGAGTAAAGTAAAATAGTAAGAAAGTTTTTGGAGTGTGGCTTTACGGGAAAGATCCGGTGGAGTCACACTCCGTTTTGTTTTTCACATCCCATTTAATCAATAAAAGATAATGGAAGAATTTACCTATATTTTACTTGTATTTGAATAAAAGTATATTTGTCTCTGCTATTATGAACCATACCAAAAGGCCTTTTGTAAAAAGTGAGAAGGAGAGATGGATCTGTGAAAAAGAAGGCAGTAATATTCATGGCCGCGCTGATGGTTATGGCGTTTCCGGCCAGCACAATGGCGGCAGAATCTGAACAGGAGCAGCAGATCAGTATTACATTGACTGCGGAACCCCAGTACTCTGTGACGATTCCGGCTTCGGTTTCTATGGGAAATGAAGGGACTTATGTAGATGTCACAGCATCTGATGTAAATTATCTTCCTGAGGGGAAAAAGATCTCTGTAACGATCTCCGGTACGGATAAGTATAAAGATCAGATGTATGTGGAGGCAGCGACTTCGCCGAGGACCACTCTGCGCTATCAGATTATTTCTGAAGACGGAGAACTGATTGAAACCAACGCTTCCACAGGCGCTTCCGGTATCGGAAAAGAGGTTGTTTCTTTTAGCGGAAATGAGACAAAACAGTATCAGATCAAACCTGTTATCGCGGGAAGATACGAATACGGCGTGCCCTATACAGGATGCATTACGTTCGGCATTGAAGTGGCTGACGCGTTATGATACGCTAAAGTATATTTTAAATAACAATGAAAGAAGAGTGCAGATTATATGCAAAATGAGAGAAAAGGCAGAAAGTGGCTGTGGTTTGGAGCCGCGGCTGTCATAATCATAGGAATAGCGGCGGCTGTGTGGCTTTTTTCTGTGTATAGAAAGAACAGAGATGTTCAAACCGCGGAGGGAATCATATTAGATGATGGGGCAGAAAACTGGGACGGCGAAATGGAAGATCTGTCTCAGGATCAGCCGGGAATAAAGATCCCGGGTTATGGAGACATCACAGTGATGAGCGGAGAAACCGCGTGGAAAATTACGTTAGCCAATCCAAAAGAGAATAACTGCTATTTCCAATATTCCATTACCATCGATGAGAATGAAAATCCGATTTATGAATCCGATTTGATAGAGCCGGGAAAGGCTGTCAGGGAGTTTGAGGTGAATGAACCGCTGGAAGCCGGGGATTACGAAATTCATCTGAATATTTCAACCTATACGATGGATGATGGGCTCACTCCGCTGAATGGAGCAGTAGTAAAAGCTGTTTTACATGTAGTCTGACAATCGTACGCAGAGGAGGATATGTCATGAGAAAAATCGCATTTGGAACAACCGTTTTAGCAGCGGCGGCGATGCTGAGCGTAATGCCCGTATATGCGCAGAACACAACAGCCGGGAAAACGGATCTGACGTTATATGTAGAAAATGACCCGGAATATACGATTACTGTTCCAGAAACAGTGGAACTCAGCGCAGTAGAAAATACACAGGTGCCGATAACCGCAAGTGATGTAAAGTATATCCCAGAAGGAGAGAAAATTTCCGTGACGCTTGAAAAAGGAAGTGGAGTATACGGAAGATTATATCTGGAGGGAACCAATGAAGAAACGGGAAAAGATTATCTGCTGACCCTGAATATTAAGGGAACGGACGGCGAGTTTAAAATGGGAGCTCTTGAGAATCAGATCAAAGGCATGGAGCTTGCTTCTTTCACGGAAGATGGAACCATGAATTATGAACTCCGCCCTGTAAATCTTGATTATCCGGATTCAACAAACGCGAACCTTCAGGTGCAGAAAGGGGTACATTATACCGCGTCTATTACATATGGCATTAAACTTGTGGATATTCAGTAATTAATGTGACAATAGGGAACCATACCGGAGCCTGTTCAGCATATTTTCAGGACCGCAGTCCATGGATACTTTATTTTATCTATGGACTGCGGTCCTTTCTTGTGCCGCAGGCCGGAATACAATGCGGTAAGGCTTTCATTATCGCGGGAGTTCCGATATAATAACAACAGAAATATTTACGGGATGACCGGGTTGTTTGAGAGCAATTCGGAATGAGATTTTACACATTGGAGGAAATGATGATGATATACCTGCTGCATATTTCGGACCTGCATCTTGTGGCTGACCCGGAGTGGTACAATATGAAAAACGCCATATTAAACGCTGCAGAGGAGAGAATGAAAGATATTCCCGTCGGACAAAAGCTATTAGTGATCACAGGAGACTTCCACAATTTCAGCGCCAATAATTTCGATCATGCCAAAGAGTTCGTGACAAGTCTGGCTGAGAAAATGGGGATTGAAATGGAGAAAGATGTATTTGCGGTCCCGGGCAATCATGACGTTTCCAAAACCATACCGGAAGAAATTGACCGAGAAGCACTGCTCCTGGCTATAAAAACGAAGCCGGAGATGCTTTACAAAAATAACAGGATAAAAACACTTCTCGAGTGTTATGACGGGTATACGGAGTTCGTTAAAGAAATTGGAATATACCCGGAAGAGAGCGGTTTGAACCCGGTATCCGTACATGTCCGGACGTGGAGGAATCGGCTGAATCTTCTTCACTTAAATACAACGATCATCGCTGACGGGAGTCAGAAGAACGGGCAGATGACGGACGCGCGGACCGCGGCGTCTGAACAGGTTCGAAAGGATCTTGGATATGGAGAACTGCCGCGGATTGCCATCGGGCATAACAGTTTTTACGATCTGGCAGAGAATCAGAGAAACATTCTTGCCGGCATGTTCCTGCAGGAGAAAGTAAGTGCTTATTTGTGCGGAGACCGTCATCAGAAGAATACGAAAAGAGAGGAAAAGCATATCATACTGGGCGAAGAGGAAAGCGGGGACTCTGTAACGATCCCCAATGTGGTCTCCTACCGGACTTCAGCGGATGAGAACGATACATATTCCGATTTTGGCATGATCTGGCATAAGTGGGATGAGGAGACCGGAAAAATTCAGATGGAATACTTCAGATGGAATCCGGAGGACCAGGCAAAGCTGCAGCCGGATGGAACAGATTCATACTCCCTGCGTCCCATCTCTGAGAAACCGAAGGCAGATCCCGCGCTGGAAAAGGAAAATAAAACCACAGATGACAGAAATAACTGCTGGTTTTCTAACGCTGATTTATCCGCAAAAGGAAACGGCGGGGTAAAGCCTGGTTTTGTGCGTAATTTTTTACTGGGTGGACGCTGCCGCTGGGAGCTGGCTTTCTCTGAAGGCTGGATTGTGGAGAGGAAGATCGTAGAGGGGCTGTATGAGAAGGCGGTAAACGGAGGTGTCTATGTCCTGATCGGTCCTGGGGGAGAGGGGAAAACAACAGTTTTGATGCAGATGTGCGCGAAGCTGATTCGAAATGGACAGAATGTTTTTTATTATCGTGGGTATGGATTGTCAGCTCTTCCGGAAAATATCCCGCAGAACGCGGTCTTCGTGATGGATAATCCGCCGGATACCCCAAAGTTCAAGCGCTTTTTAGAGAGTGTGATTGAAGAGGGAGTTACGCTCATCATAGGGGAGCGTGAAAATGAGTGGAACCTGCTGAAAAAGACGCTTGGAATCCCGGGCAGGGATATACAGGAGGTCTCAATGGGGCAATTGGACAAGAAAGAGTCATGGGCATTCGCGGACTGTGTATGTGAGAATCTGCTGCATTCCAGAGAAAGAAAGGAGATCAAGGAGGTTTTTTATACCAATTCTTATGGTTTCCTTTACGCGGCCATGCTTTTGGCCGTCAAAGATACCAATTCTCTGGAAGATATCGCGCATGAGATCATCATGAATCTATCCCGGAAATCGCGGGAAGGTCTGATTCTCCTCGGGCATATCGTATTAGCAGAGCGGTACGGGGTTAAATTTACCCGTGAGAATTTCAGGGAGGTATGCGGGAAACTGCAGATAAGCCCCTGGGATGGAAATAAAGCGCTGGGCCGGGAGGCGGGCTTAAATGGAGAAAACTATCAGACACGGCATGAGGTGATATCCGAATTGTTTTATAAGGAATTGTTTTCTGACTGTGGGGTACTGTCACAGGAAGAGACAGATCGGATATTGACGCGTCTGCTGGAGCAGAGGTTCCAAAAATATTCCATTGCTTACGGGTACCTTAAGAATCGAGCGGCGGATGAGATTATGAAACTCTGCGGAGGATTCGCTTTGGCAGGTCTGGAGACGCGGCGGTATTTGATCAGCAGGATGCTGGATGAGATAAAGTCTCAGCCACCAACCTATTTTCATGAGATACCTTTGTACATAAAAGATGAGGAGATACAGCTTCTGTTTTTTCGTCAATGTTTCGACCGAGAATGGATCTCGGATGAATTTTTGAAGTTATGGTGTGATCTGCTGAGTAAGAGGGGCGTGCCGTGGGATGCTGAGGAAGCATATTCACCGGCGTGGATTCTGAGAAAAGTATGCCTGGAGCAGGGCGGAGACAGCATTGCGTGGCTGATGTGGGCCAAGCAGGAAGAACAGGAAAACGGCGCCGGAGAGTATGGGAGAGAGAATACGGCGAGGTGGATCTACCGGGAAGCGTGTTTGAAGCACCGGGCAGACAGCCATACCTGGCTTGCATGGGGGCAGCTGGAAGAACGCCAAAACAACGTAGGAGGACTGGACTATAAGACAGAGAATACAGCAAGATGGATCTATCAGGAGGCCTGTATGAACCATAGCGGGAATGGAGCAGTATGGAGAGCATGGGGGCAGTTGGAAGAACACCAAAACAATATAGGCGGGCTGGATTATAAGATAGAGAATACAGCGCGCTGGATCTACCGGGAGGCCTGCTTAAAGCATCAAGCAGACAGCCATACCTGGCTTGCATGGGGGCAGCTGGAAGAATGCCAAAACAACGTAGGTGGACAGGACTATAAGACAGAGAATACAGCGCGCTGGATCTATTGGGAAGCCTGCTTAAAGTATCAAGCAGACAGTCATATCTGGCTTGCATGGGGGCAGCTGGAAGAACGCCAAAACAACGTAGGTGGGCTGGATTATAAGACAGAGAATACAGCAAGATGGATTTATCGGGAAGCCTGCTTAAAGTATCAAGCAGACAGCCATATCTGGCTTGCATGGGGGCAGCTGGAAGAACGCCAAAACAACGTAGGTGAGCTGGATTATAAGACAGAGAATACAGCGCGCTGGATCTACCAGGAGGCCTGCCTGAACCATAGTGGCAATGGGGCATTGTGGCTTGCGTGGGGACGTTTGGAAGAACGTCAAAACAACGTAGGTGGACAGGACTATAAGACAGAGAATACAGCGCGCTGGATCTACCGGGAAGCCTGTCTGAAACATGGAGGGGATGGCTCGGTGTGGCTTGCCTGGGCACGGCTGGAGGAGAAAGAAAATAATATAGGCGAATGTTGGAAGGAAAATACAGCCAGGTGGATCTTTCAAAATGGAATTGAGCGGTTCCCAGATGTGGCGGTGTTGTATTGGCCATATGCTCATTTAGAGCTGATGGCCCGATGTCCGGATCGAGCCAGAAGTATTTTGAGGCAGGCTGCAAAATATAGTGATTATTCTTTAGGAGATCTTGCCATATTAGAATTTTATTATAATAATATTGATACTGACAGTGAATATAGTATGAATCAATTGATGAAGAGAATGGAGAACCAGAAGGAGTTCTCATTTGGTGCCGTACAATCTTTATATTATTGTTCCCGCCTGCTGGGACGAGATGAAGATGTGGAGCGATACTATCAGCTTCTTCAACAGCATCCCCAATATGATCCTGAAAATACCAGCGTAGAGGAAGTTATTGATTTGTGTAGACAGGTTATGGCGGAGAGATATAATATTATTGACATATGTTCATAATTGAGTATACTTATAACCAGGATATACATCCGGGAACGGAATGTTTCACTGCGCGCAGAAAGGGAAAGGAGGTTTTCATATGCCAAGGCCACAGAAGCAGCGCTGTATCTGTTCCCTGCCGCGGGCCGAAGGATTTGCCCCGAAGGGGTGTGAGGCGTCCGGCAGCATTAACCTTACATATGATGAATACGAAACAATCCGTCTGCTGGACTATATGCAGATGACCCAGGAGCAGTGCGCCCGCAGGATGGGAATCTCCCGCCCTACGGTGACGCGGATCTATGATGAAGCGCGCCGGAAGATGGCGGATATGCTTTCCAACGGAAAAGCCCTTACCATCGGCGGCGGGGATGTCTATGTCTGCCCGGCGATGCGCCCGGAATGTGCCGGCGAGGAGCACTGCTGTCACAAGAACCGGGAATGGGAGAACGGCTGGAGGGCAGCGGACAGTGACCAAGAGTAAAAGAAAGGAAAGATGCAGGAAGATGAAAGTACTTATTATCGGCGGCGTCGCGGCCGGGACAAAGACGGCGGCAAAATTAAAAAGAGAAGACAGGAGCATCGAGGTGACCCTTGTCACAAAAGATCAGGACATCTCCTACGCGGGCTGCGGCCTGCCTTATTATGTGGGAGGATTGATTGAGAGCCGGGACGAACTGATTGTCAATACGCCTCAGAAATACGCCGGGCTGACCGGGGTGGAGGTGCGTACCGGAAGAGAGGCTGTGGCGCTTGATGCGGGAAAGAAAGAAGTCACACTTCGGGATGTCCAGACCGGCAATACAGAGGTCTGTCCGTATGACAAGCTGGTGATTGCCACGGGCGCTTCCGCCGCGGAACTGCCGATTGAAGGGAAAGACCTCCCGGGTGTGTTCAAGATGCGCACACCGGACGACGCGGAGGCGATCCGCAGTTATGCAGAAACAAACAGTGTAAAGAAAGCGGTTGTAATCGGCGCTGGTTTTATCGGCCTGGAAGCAGCGGAAAATCTTCATGCAAGGGGCGTCAATGTAACGGTGATTGACTTCGCGTCACAGGTCCTCCCCAATATTCTGGACCCGGAGATGGCGGCTTATGTGAAGAAACATCTGCTGAACGCGGGAATCCGCGTAATTACAGGGACAAGCGCGGAAAAGATCCTGGGGACAGATCAGGTGACGGGTGTGAAAACATCCGCGGGAACGCTTCCGTGCGAGATGCTGATTATGGCGGCAGGAATCCGTCCGAATACCGCGTTTCTGGAAAATACAGGGATTGAAATGTTCAAAGGCACAATCCTTGTGGACGGACAGATGAAGACCAGCCTGGATGACGTGTACGCGGCCGGCGACTGCGTGATGGTGACGAACCGCGTGACCGGGAAACCCCAGTGGTCCCCCATGGGATCTTCCGCGAATCTGGAAGGGCGGACTCTGGCACAGGTTCTGGCAGGCACCCAGAAAACCTATCCCGGCGTCCTTGGTACAGGGGTAGTAAAGCTCCCCGGACTCAACGCAGGGCGTACCGGTCTGACAGAAGCGCAGGCGAGGGAAGCAGGGTACGATGTGGAGACCGTCCTTGTCCCCACAGATGACAAGGCGCATTATTATCCGGACGCGGCCTTCTTTATTACAAAGCTGATCGCGGACCGGGCAACGAGAAAGCTTTTGGGAGTGCAGGTGCTGGGCCCCGGCGCGGTGGACAAGATGGTAGATATCGCGGTCATGGGAATCAATATGGGGGCTGTACTGGAAGATTTTGAAAATGCGGATTTTGCCTATGCGCCTCCGTTCTCTACGGCCATTCATCCATTTGTACAGGCGGTGTATGTGATGATGAATAAGCTGGACGGCACCTTTGTCAGCATGACGCCGGCAGAATACGCGGAGGGGAAAGCGGAAGGATACCGCGTGGTGGACGCGCAGCCTGAACCGGCGATACGCGGGGCATTCTTCGTCAACCTGGCAAAAGTAAACGGTGAGATTGAAGGGCTGGACAAGAAGGAGAAGATCCTTCTCGTCTGCGCCAAAGGGAAGCGGGCGTATTTTCTTCAGAACAGGATGCGCTATTATGGATATGAGAACACGGTTGTCCTGGAAGGAGCCACATTCTTTAATGATGTGAAAGTGAAGAATACAGAAGCGGCTGTGTCCAAGGAAGAAGAGACAAGGGTGAAAGCACTGGGCTTTTTGAAAGATAAGCGGACACCGGATAAATTTAACGGACGTGTGATCACAAGGAACGGGAAGATCACGGCCGAGGAGGCGAGGGTGATCGCCGAGGCCGCAGAGCGTTTCGGAAGCGGAGAGGTCACCATGACTTCCCGTCTGACCATGGAGATCCAGGGCGTGCCGTTTGATCATATTGAGCCGCTGAGAGAGTATCTGATGCAGGCGGGGCTTGAGACCGGCGGCACGGGATCAAAAGTGCGTCCGGTAGTATCCTGTAAAGGAACCACATGCCAGTATGGACTGATTGATACGTTCGCGCTGTCCGAGGAGATTCACGAGAGATTCTACCACGGATACCGGGATGTTAAACTGCCGCACAAGTTTAAGATCGCGGTGGGCGGATGTCCGAATAACTGTGTGAAACCAGACTTGAACGATCTTGGCATTATCGGGCAGAGAGTGCCCCAGATCGACCTGGAGAAATGCCGCGGATGCAAGGTATGCCAGATCGAAAATAACTGCCCGGTCAATGTGGCGAAGATGGTGGACGGTAAGATTACGATTGATGAGGACGCGTGCAATCACTGCGGCCGCTGCGTAGGAAAATGTCCGTTCCATGCGGTTGAGGATTCTGCCAGCGGTTACCGTATCTATATCGGCGGGCGCTGGGGCAAGAAGGTGGCCCAGGGCAGATATCTCGGCAAGGTGTTTACGGATAAAGACGAGGTGCTTTCTGTCGTAGAGAAAGCGATCCTTCTGTTCCGGGAGCAGGGCATTACCGGAGAGCGGTTCGCTGATACTGTGGCAAGGCTCGGGTTCGAGAATGTGCAGGAACAGCTTCTCGCGGATGATCTCCTGGCGCGCAGGGAAGAAAACTTAAAAGCGCAGAAACATCTGAAGGGCGGAGCCACCTGCTGATCCTTCGGCGCGGGAGAAAGTAGAATATCTTAATACGATAAAAAGCAGCATGAGCAGGAGCTGTTGCAGAAGCAGATGTATAATCTGCTGAAGCAATGGCTCTGTTTTTATATACATGAAAGATGATTATATGCCTGATGACCAGCTCATGCTTTGAAACAGCTGGGGGGGGGAAAATCGTTCCATCCAAGCGGAGAAAAAGTGAATATTGTTATATAATTATTCCGTGATTGTACTACAAATAGATTACAGTGAGATGTATAATAATTCCAACATCTTTCTTAATAAACGCAAATAATCTAACAATTTGGTCCGATTGTAGAAACAGTGCGTGCAGCTGTTGTGTTTGCGGCAGGCGGAATCCGCCTGAAAGACGATGGAACAGGTATGTAAAGGAGGGAAACGCGAATTGAAACAAAGGAAAAAGTTAATGGGCTGGATCTTAAGCTCTGCCATGCTGGTGTCAGGCATCCTGCCTGTTAATGCCATGGCGGCGGAACCAGAGGAAGCGGCGGCCGGGCAGCCGGCCCTGCGGATATGGTATGATTCTCCGGCCACTGACTGGGAGAGTGAAGCATCCCCGCTTGGGAACGGGTTCATGGGAGCCATGGTGTTTGGCGGCGTGGACAGCGATCAGATTCTGATTAATGAGCATACGCTCTGGTCCGGCGGACCGGGATCTGACCCGGACTATGACGGGGGACACAATAGCAGGAGTTCGGAGGAGAACGCGGCGAACCTGAAAAAGGCGCAGGAACTTCTGCAGGATGAGGTTACACAGTTTACGGAAAATAACTCGGCTTATGTAGATGAGAGTACAGGGAAAGTTGTTTCCAGCAACTTTAATCCTTCTAATGAGGTGAAAAACCTGATTAACACTTTAAAAGGAGATAAGAGCCATTTCGGACAGTACCAGCAGCTGAGCAATATTATGATTACAAATGCTCCGGCGAAGACGGTCACTCCGGTGGGCATTGACTCGAATTCCGCGAATAAGAACAGTGAGAACCAGCAGTATCAGGAAGGACCGGAAAAAGCCTTCGACAATAACACGGATACGAAATGGTATTCTGTGGGCGGTCTCAGCGGAGACGCGAAGCAGGAATTCCCGGTCTGGGTAACCGCTGAATACGCGGAACCCGTAACCACATCACAGTACGCGATCGTATCAGGAAATGATACTCCGGCGAGAGATCCTAAAGCGTGGAATCTATACGGATCGAACGACGGGGAGGAATTTGTTCTGATCGACGCGCAGACAGACGCTAGATTTGAAAACAGAATTCAGACGAAATATTTCCCGCTGGATGAAGAAGTCTCATATAAGTATTACAAATTTGAAGTGACAGAACTCTATGGCAATGCCGGCGGCTGCCAGATGCAGGAAATTATTATTAACGCGTCGGAGGAGAAAGCGAGCCAGTACACGGATTATGTGCGGGCGCTGGATCTGGACACAGCGGTCGCTTCTGTGGATTATACGCTGGATGAAGTGAGCTATCACAGAGAGTATTTCGTGAGCAATCCCGCCAATGTCATGGCGGTCCGCCTGACTGCGGATGAGGACGGCAGCATTACGAAGTATTTCAGTATTAACACGCCGCAGACGAAGGCAGAGATCACCGCGGCGGATGATACAATTACCCTGACTGGCACACCGTCCGATCACGGCGAAGACGGACTGCATTTCGCGCAGCAGGTTAAGATCCTCCTGCCGGGAGACGGCACAATGGAAGCGGATGAAGACGGCGGGATCATGGTCACCGGCGCGGATGAGGTGGTGCTTCTGATGAGCGCGGGGACGAACTATCAGCAGTGTATGGATGACAGTTATGATTACTTCTCAGACGAGGACCCGCTGGACGGCGTGAAGGAACGGATCGCGGCGGCTCAGGAGAAAGGGTATGAAGCGCTGAAAGAAGAGCACATTGCGGATTATAAGTCCTTGTATGACAATATGAAACTGGATCTCGGGGGAAGTGTGCCGGATAAGTCTACGGACGCCCTGCTGGCAGGGTACAATGGAAGGTCCGGCGATCCCAACACAGCGGGCGAGGACCTGTACCTGGAGACGCTGTATTACCAGTTCGGCAGATATCTGATGATCGCGTCGTCGAGAGAGGGCTCTCTTCCTGCGAACCTGCAGGGGATCTGGGCCAGCGGACTCAACCCGCCGTGGGACGCGGATTATCATACGAATATCAACGTACAGATGAACTACTGGCTGTCGGAGCAGACCAATCTTTCCGAGTGCCATACACCGTTGATTGCGTATATCAACAGCCTCGTTCCCAGGGGCTCAGAGACGGCCAAGAACGTGTTTGGAGAAGATACCCGCGGATGGACGACATTCCACGAGAATAATATCTGGGGAAATACAGCTCCGGCGACTTCGGACGCTTTCTACACACCGACCGCGGCGGCATGGCTGTGCCAGGATATCTGGGAGGTTTACGCGTTTAACCTGGACGAAGAGTTCCTGGCGGAAAATTATGATACCATGCTGCAGTCAGCCCTTTTCCTGGTTGACATTCTGGTAGAAGACGAGCGGGACGGCACACTTGTGGTCAGCCCTTCCTATTCACCGGAACACGGCCCGTATTCACTGGGCAGCACCTTTGATCAGGCAGTTGTGTGGGATATCTTTCATAACGTGATCCTGGCGGCGGATGTTCTCGGCAGGAGTGACACATCGGATGTTCAGGAAGTGAAAGCGGCATTTGAGAATCTTTCCGGTCCGAAGATCGGTCTCGCGGGCCAGTTCCAGGAGTGGAAAGATGAGACAACCATGGATATTACCGGCGACGGCGGGCACCGGCATGTGAATCATCTCTACGGGCTGCATCCGGGGAAACAGATCGTGGCAGGCAGGAGCGAGCAGGACGACGAATACGTAGAGGCAATGAAAGAGACCTTGAATACCCGCGGCGACGGCGGCACCGGATGGAGCAAGGCATGGAAGATCAACTTCTGGGCGCGCTTAAGGGACGGTGACCACGCCCATAAGATGGTGGAGGAACAGTTAAAGGATTCTACACTGACGAATCTCTTCGATACGCATCCGCCGTTCCAGATCGACGGCAACTTCGGGGCAACGGCCGGCATGACGGAGATGCTGCTCCAGAGCCAGGGCGACTCCATTGATCTGCTGGCGGCAATACCGGCTGACTGGGATACCGGAAGCGTGACAGGACTGCGGGCCCGCGGTGATGTGACTGTGGATATGACATGGCAGAGATCTACTTTGACCGGCGCGGTGCTGACAGCCGGCACAGACGGGACTCTGAAAGTCAGAGGAGAGAATATCGGCACATCCACGCTGACAAATTCCAATGGGAAGGAAGTCGAATATACCAAAGTGGACGCGGATACCATTACATTTGACGCGGCGGCAGGAACAAGCTATACCATCAGCGATATCCGCAACGAAGAAGGAGCGGCTCAGGCGAGAGAGGAACTGAAGGACCTCATCGCGTCAGCGCAGGAAAAGCTGGATTCCAAATCACCGGAAGATGAGATCTATGACGCGGGCGCGAACCAGGCGCTGGCGGAAGCGATCGAGACGGCACAGGGCGTGCTGGATTCGGACACCCAGGATTATTTTGCACTTTCCGACGCGGTAAGGGCGCTCCAGGAAGCGGTCAATGATTTTGATGACGCGTACAATGTGGCATTTTCCGTTTCACCGCAAAGCGGCATTTACAGCGGGGGACTGACGGTGAAAGTGGAGTGCGCAAGCAGTATTGTGGACATCCGCTACACCACGGACGGAAGTGAGCCCACGGCGGATTCACCGAAGTACTATAACGGAATTGTACTTCCGTACGGCATCAGTACTGTGAAAACAGCATCCTTCCTGGGCGGTAAACAGATCAATGATACACTTACCTATGAGTATATGGTCAATGACAATAACAATCTTGCTCTCGGCAGGAGCGTAAAAGTGACAGATGGCACAAGGGTTATCAGCGGCTATGGACCGGAGAAAACGGTGGATGGAGATACCTCTTCCCGTCTGGCGACAAACGGGTCAGGCGCGGGCGTTGAGATCGATCTTGGCAGCGCTGTGGAAGTAAGTGCGGTGACGATTGATCAGTTTGTTGAGGCGTATCAGACAACCCGGATTCAGGAGTACACAGTTGAATACTGGAATGGAGAAACCTGGACAGAATGTGACCATGTTCAGAACAGTGTGAAAGAAACGGACAATATTATTTTCAACAACGATCCCAATGATAACCCCAGCCAGCATGCTTATATGGGATCGACATTTGATCCTGTGACTGCCTCTAAGCTGCGTGTCAGCATGACAGGCAGTGAGGTCAGCATCTGGGAGATCGGTGTGTACGGCAATGTGACGGCGGTAGATAAGACTGCGCTGGAGCAGGCGATCCTGGACGCGGGGGCCATTGAACTGGACGGATACACAGAGGCTTCGAAACAGGCACTTCAGGATGCTCTGCAGGAGGCGGAAACCGTCTTTGGCAGCAGCGCGGCGTCCCAGACTGACGTGGACAAAGCGGCGGAAGCCCTGCGCAAGGCAATCGATGGACTGACCCTCAAACCGGATGAGACCGTCAGCAAGAAAACGCTGGAGTATTTCCTGAACAGCGCGAAAGAGCATATGGCGGCCGGTGACGTAGACAGCTGCGTGGAGTCAGTAAAGAAGCTTTTTGAGGAAGCAGTCGCTGAGGGCGAAGCCGTGATGGCGGATGAAAATGCCACAAGAGAGGAAGTCATGAACGCATCCATGAAGCTGGTGAAAGCGATCCATGCTTTGAATATGAAGGCGGCGGACAAGACCGATCTGGAGATGGCGGCAGAACTGGCCGGCATGATCGACCTGAGCAGATACATAGAGGCTGGGCAGCAGGAATTCTCAGACGCGCTGGCAGCGGCAGAGGAAGTGCTGGCTGACGGGGACGCGCTGCAGGGCGATGTGGACACGGCTTGGAGCGATCTGGTGACCGCGATGGAAAACCTGAGACTGAAAGCCAATAAAGAAGCTCTGGAAGAACTCTTAAATGAGGCGGCAGGCCTTGAGCTGAGCCGTTACACGGAAGAATCCGTAACCATGTTCCGGGCAGCATTTGCTTCCGCCCAGGCGGTCTTTGCGGACGAGGCGCTGACAGAAGCGGATCAGCAGAAAGTGGATGCCGCCGCGGCTTCCTTGAAGAAAGCAAAAGAGGGTCTTTTGGCGAAAGCGGACGGATCTGAAGACGGAGATGAGGATGGCCAGAATCCAGATGGGCAGAATCCGGATGACCCGGATTCAGGTGACCAGAATTCGGATGGCGGAAACCAGGCCGGCAGTGACCAGAACGGCGGTGGTTCCGGCGGAGATGGCTCCAAGACATCCGGTACGGGAAATGCAGACCAGAACAGTGGAACTTCTGGAAACAAGGCGGCAAAGACCGGCGATGGAGCTCCGCTTATGGGATGGATGATGCTTGCGATACTATCAGGCGCGGCAGTGCTGACCGTATATAGAAAAAGAGCATAAATAATGAAAAAAGTATTTAGGGCGCGGCTGAAAGCGGATAAAATATCCGGCGCAGGCCGCGCCCGTTCTTTCTGTTCGAAATCTGTCTCTGACCACGCTGTAAACAACAGTGGAATAAAACAGGAAAAGATGCTATAATAAGACAGTATAGCGGAAAACAGAGAATTTTTATAAGTTCTGCATTGTGCATAGCTGTCGTTTTGGGGCAGATATGGATGAGGTGAAACCATTATGAAAAAGAAAAAAGGAATGCGCTTAAAGGGTCAGCTTCGGATGTATATGAACTGGCCGCTCATTATGACAATCCTGCTCGCGGCCATGAATGTCTGGCTTTATATGATCGATAAAAAAGCGGGATTCATAATGTCTGTATTTATACTGGTCTATCTGGCGATCGCGGGAGGTCTGTATTTTTACAACCGTTCCCTGATTCTGGCGGATCTGATTCAGTTTTCGGCGCAGTACAAAGGGATCGAGCATACTCTGTTAAAAGAGCTGGCAGTGCCCTACGCGATTACGCTGGAGGACGGGCGCATTCTCTGGAGGAACGACGCTTTCGCTGCGCTGATGGCGGGGCCGAGGAAGGAGAAATATTTAAGCCGGATGATCCCCGACCTGCACCCCGGAGTTTTCCCAAAGGGGGATCTGGATCATTCTCAGATGGAAGTGACCTATAAGGACAGAGATTACCAGGTGGAACTGCGGCGTGTATCCCTTGCGGGATTCAGCCAGAAGGAGGAGCTGCTCCAGATACCGGAAGACGAAGAATTCTTTGTGGCAGTCTCCATGCTGGATGTGACGGAGCTCAACGCGTATATCCGGGAGAATGAAGACCAGCGTATGATCGCGGGCCTGATCTATATCGATAATTATGATGAGGTCATGGAAAGTGTGGAGGAAGTGCGCCAGTCGCTCCTGGTGGCATTGATTGACAGAAAGATCAACAAATATATCGGTGATGTGGACGGCATCGTCAAGAAGATGGAGAAGGACAAGTATTTTATTGTTCTTAAGAAAGAGAGCTATAAGAAGATCGCGGAAGATAAGTTTTCCCTGCTGGAAGAAGTTAAGCAGGTTAATATCGGGAACGCCCGCTCCGCTACACTGAGCATCGGGCTTGGCCTCAATACCGCCACCTATGCTCTGAGTTACCAGTACGCCCGCGTGGCCATTGATTTAGCGCTTGCCCGCGGCGGTGACCAGGCTGTCATTAAGGACTGCAATGGGATCACATATTTCGGAGGGAAGAAGGAGCAGACCGCGAAAAATACCCGCGTCAAGGCGCGTGTTAAAGCGGAGGCCCTGCGGGAGTTCATCGTGACAAAAGACCAGGTCATGATTATGGGACACAAGATCGCGGACCCGGATTCATTCGGCGCGTGCATGGGAATCTACAGGGCAGCGGTAAGCCTGGAGAAGAAGGCCCATATTATTATCAATACTGTGACAGAGTCCGTCCGTCCCCTTTATGACGAGATCGCGGAGAGTCCGGCATATGAGGATGATATCTTTCTCACGTCAGACCAGGCGATGGATTATTTTACGGACAACACAATGATCGTGGTGGTGGACACGAACAAGCCGCAGATGACGGAGTGCCCGGAACTGCTGAGGCGTTCCCGCATGACGGCGGTCCTGGACCATCACCGCCAGAGCAGCAATGTGATAGAAAACGCGGTTCTCTCTTATGTGGAGCCGTACTCCTCATCCGCCTGTGAGATGGTTGCGGAGGTGCTCCAGTATATCGCGGATGGCATCAAGATCCCGTCCGTGGAGGCAGACTGTCTGTATGCGGGAATCATGATTGACACAAGGAACTTTATGAACCGCACGGGAGTGCGGACATTTGAAGCGGCTGCTTTTCTGCGGAGATGCGGCGCGGATATTACCCGGGTGCGCAAGATGTTCCGAGACGATATGGCGTCTTACCGCGCGAAGGCGGAAGCCATGCGCAGGGCAGAGGTCTACCGGAAAGAGTACGCCATCGCGGAGTGCCCAAGCGATATCGAGAGCCCCACGGTGCTGGCGGCTCAGACAGCGAACGAGCTGCTGGATATCAGCGGCATCAAGGCGTCCTTTGTGTTTACAGTGTATGAGGGCAAGATTTACTTAAGCGCCCGTTCCATCGATGAGGTGAATGTGCAGATTATCGCTGAGAAGCTTGGCGGAGGCGGGCATATCAATTCCGCGGGCGCGCAGTTTGACCATACGGATATTCAGGAAGTCATACAGGTGCTGAAAGAGACGATTGACGAGATGATTGAGGAAGGAGATATTTAGGTATGAAAGTAATACTATTACAGGATGTAAAATCTCTCGGGAAAAAGGGAGAGATTGTAAATGTGAACGACGGATACGCAAGGAACTTTATCCTGCCGAAGAAGCTGGGGGTGGAGGCTACTGGCAAGAACCTCAACGACTTAAAGCTTCAGAGAAATAATGAGAAAAAAGTGGCTCAGGAGAATCTTGAGGCCGCGAAGAAGCTGGCGGCAGAGCTGGCAGAGGGTCAGGTGGAACTGGCCATCAAAGTGGGGGAGGGCGGCAGAGCCTTCGGTTCTGTATCCAGCAAGGAGATCGCGGCGGCAGTGAAAGAGCAGATGAATCTTGATGTAGATAAGAAAAAGATTCAGCTGAAAGAAGCGATCAAGTCACTGGGTACACATATTGTGTCTGTAAAGCTCCATCCGCAGGTGACAGCGGAGCTGAAAGTGTTCGTTAAGGAAGAAGCATAAGGAGACATTCTTCATGGATATAGAAGCGGCAATGAAACGGATACCGCCCCACAGCATTGAGGCAGAACAGGCAGTGCTGGGGGCGATGCTTATGAATAAGGATGCGGTTATGGTGGCGTCGGAGATGCTCACGGGCGATGACTTTTACCAGACCGCGTATGGGATTCTGTTTGACGCTGTGGTGGATCTCTTTAAAGAAGGGCGTCCGGTGGATTTGATCACCCTCCAGGAGCATTTAAAGGAAAAGGATGTGCCGCCTGAGATCAGCGGCATGGAATTCGTAAGAGAGCTTCTCGCGGGCACACAGACCTCGGCAAATATTAAGTATTACGCGGAGATTGTGAGGGACAAAGCGATCCTGCGCAGGCTCATTAAGATCAATGAAGAAACTGCCAATACCTGTTATCTCGAGAACCGTCCGCTGGAGGAGATCCTGGAGCAGACAGAGAAACAGGTGTTTGAGCTTGTGGAACATGGCAATTCCCAGGAGTATGTGCCGATCCGGCAGGTGGTGCTCAATGCGCTTGACGTGATCGAGAGAGCCTCCAAGACAAAGGGTACTGTCACCGGCATTCCTACCGGTTTTATTGATCTTGATTATAAGCTTTCCGGTCTTCAGCGGTCAGACCTGGTGCTGATCGCGGCGCGTCCTTCTATGGGAAAGACGGCGTTTGTACTGAATATAGCCCAGCACGTGGCATTCCGCCAGAATCTGGCGGTGGCGATCTTCAGTCTGGAGATGTCAAAGGAGCAGCTTGTGAACCGTCTGTTTTCCCTGGAGTCCCACGTGGATGCCCAGGTGCTGCGGACCGGGACCCTGTCAGATACGGACTGGGAGAAGCTGATTGAAGGCGCCGGGACCATCGGTAATTCCAGAATGATTATTGATGACACTTCCGGTATCTCCATCTCGGAGATGCGTTCCAAGTGCCGGAAATATAAACTGGAGCAGGGGCTGGACCTGATTATTATTGACTACCTGCAGCTCATGAGCGGAAGCGGCGGCAGGAAGAATGAGAGCCGCCAGCAGGAGATCTCAGAGATCTCGCGTTCGCTGAAAGGGCTTGCCAGGGAGCTGAATGTTCCGGTTATCGCCCTGTCACAGCTCAGCCGTGCCGTGGAGCAGAGGACGGACAAGCGTCCCATGCTCTCAGACCTGCGTGAGTCCGGGGCCATCGAGCAGGATGCGGATGTGTGTATGTTCATATACAGGGACGATTATTATAATCCCGATACAGAAGATAAAAACATAGCGGAGATCATTATCGCAAAGCAGAGAAACGGTCCCATCGGGACTGTACGCCTTGCGTGGATGCCGCAGTACACACGCTTCGGGAATGAACTGCGGCAGCAGTAGAGAAATTTATGTAAATATCTTTCTTAATCTCATAATGGCTCCGCCCTTGGCTGACTCTCTCCGGGTCGCCTGCTGCTGGCGGATCAGGGAGTCCAGCCTGCGGAAATGCTCTTCCTGCTGGCGTTCCTTAGCCTGGAGAAGATAATCCATCTCATGCATGACATCAGCGGTCACGGTACTGCTGATGTCTTTTTTCAGTACGGTGTTGTTTTCGGAGAGCGCCTCCCGGAAAACATCGCCCACCAGGGCGCGCATCTGTTCTACATTTTTCAATGGAATCATGACCTCGCCTGTCTCTGAGGCTGTCTGTTCCGTCGGAACTGCCGATGGATCAGCGGTGGTTCTGCCGGCAGCCGGCACTGCTTTGGGAGCGGAATCAGCATCCCCGATCTTGGCAGGCTTGTCCGCGCTTCCCCCTGATTTCATTTTCAGCCGTGTCTCTTTGAGTTCCGGTATCAGGGGTTTTAACTCTCTTAATAACATGCCTTCATCTTTGAGTTTCTTAATACAGCGGAAAAGCTGAATGTCGTCGTTGGTATAATATCGATGGCCCATTTCCGTGCGGCCGATCGTCAGGTTCAGCTCTTCTTCCCAGTATCTAAGTACATGGGATTCTACGTCAACCTGCTTTGCGGCTTCGGAAATCATAAATCTGACCTCGCCCATTAATATTTATACCTCCTTATTCTGATCTGCTGATCTGTAAGCGGGAACCCTTATCGCTGATCTGTGAGGGGCTGTCCCGGCTCTATGCACATTATAGCACAGGGGGCATCCGGGGTAAGAAAGAATCGTTCGTGAAGTTACGACAAAATCTTTCCGGAGGGAGCCGGCGCTGAATCTGTCTTGCCCTCCGGGGCGGCGGATGCTAAAATGGGGTCTGTAGTATTGAGAAAAAGAGCGAAACAGGGAAAGGAAAAGAAAATGATGGATATGAAAAAAAGAAGGGACGCCGGACTGGCCTACATTTCGGATGAGAGCGTGTTTGCGGAGCAGGCAGAGACGAGGCGGATTCTGCAGAGGCTGAATTTTATGGACCGTTCGGATTTTGAGGGGATCGCGGAAGTGGTGAAAGAGCTTCTGGGGAAATCGGAGGGCGCTATGATCAACCCTCCGTTCTACTGTGACTATGGGACACATATCGAAGTGGGAAAGAATTTTTTTGCCAACTATAATTGTACGATTCTGGATGTGGCGAAAGTAAAGATCGGGGACAACTGTATGCTGGCCCCCAATGTGGCCATTTATACGGCAGGGCATCCGCTTCATCCGGATACCCGCAATTCAGGATACGAGTATGGGAAAGAAGTGACCATAGGGGATAACTGCTGGATCGGGGGAAACAGCGTGATATGCCCGGGCGTCCATATTGGAAATGACGTGGTGATCGGAGCCGGGAGCGTGGTAACCAGGGATATTCCGGATGGGAGCATTGCCGCCGGCAGTCCCTGCAGGGTTATCCGCGGCATCACAGAAGACGACAGAAGGCTTCTTTACAAAGGCGAGGAGATCGACGACGAAGCGTGGGAGACCATTGCGCGCTGATCAATAAAAGAAAGTGAAGATATTTTACAAGCATTTTGGGAGTTCCTTATGGTAAAATAAGCGCCGGCGGGAAAAATCAAACAGGAAAAATCAAAATGAAAGAGGAGAGTAACAACATGGAACGTAAGACCGCGGCGGGGCATTTAACCGCTCTGATCACAATCATTATCTGGGGGACGACCTTTATATCCACAAAGGTGCTGCTGGCAGATTTTCAGCCTGTGGAGATCTTGTTTTTCCGTTTTATCATGGGATTCCTGGCGCTTCTGATCGTCTGCCCGCGCCGCCTGAAAGGAACGGATATCAGGAGGGAAGCGGCATTTGCCGCCGCCGGTTTAAGCGGGATTACCCTTTATTACCTGATGGAGAATATTGCGCTGACCTATACCATGGCTTCGAATGTGGGAGTGATTATTTCCGTGGCGCCCTTCTTTACGGCAATTTTGTCCCATCTGTTTCTGAAACAAGAGGAAAAGCTGAGCGCAAATTTTTTTCTTGGTTTTGCGGCGGCCATGGCTGGAATCGCTCTGATCAGTTTTAACGGGTCAGCGCTGCGGCTGAATCCCGCCGGGGATCTTCTGGCGCTTTTGGCGGCTTTTCTGTGGGCCTGCTATTCGATTCTGATCCGGAAGATCGGCGGATATGGTTACAATACGATTCTCACTACAAGGAGAATATTTTTGTATGGTATTCTGTTTATGATACCGGCCCTGTTCCTGTTCGACTTTCAGCTGGATCTGGGACGCTTTGGGGACAGGACGTATCTGCTGAACATCCTGTTTCTCGGACTTGGCGCGTCGGCGGCCTGCTTTGTGACATGGAACTATGCGGTAAAGCTTCTGGGGGTTGTTAAGACAAGCGTCTATATTTACATGGTCCCGGTCGTTACACTGGTGACCTCAGTCTTGATTCTAAAGGAACCCTTTACATGGATGACCGGAGCTGGGACTGCATTAACGCTGGCAGGACTTTGGCTGTCAGAGAGGAAGGATAGTAAAAAAGGATAGGAAGATACAGTTATATTGGCTGAAAATTGACTTTTATATGGTATAAATTATGCTCATATTCAGATGATTGATTCTATGAGGATGAAAAACATGCGGGACAGAATATTAGTGATCGATGACGAGCCGTCTATTCGGGATGTACTCAAGCTCCAGCTGGAATTGGAGGACTATATTGTCTATACCGCTGCGAGCGCGCGGGAGGCGCTGGAGAAGCTGTCATGCCAGCCGGACGTGATCCTGCTGGACATCAATATGGAGGGCATGGACGGGATTGCGCTGTGCGCGTCTGTGCGGGAATTTGTGTCATGCCCCATTCTCTTTCTTACTGCCAGAGTGTCCGAAGAGGACAAGATAAAGGGGCTGATGGCAGGCGGCGATGACTATATCACAAAGCCGTTTTCCATGAATGAACTGCTGGCAAGGATCTCCGCCCATCTGCGCAGGGAGAGAAGAAGCCATGTGAAGAGCAGGGCGAAGTTCGCGGAGGGGCTTGTGATTGATTATTCTGAAAGAAGCGTGTCTGTCAAAGGGAGCAGGGTTGATCTGTCCAACAGAGAATTCCAGATTATTGAGCTCCTCTCAAAGAACGCGGGGCAGGTATTTGAGCGGGAGAAGATATACGAGCTGATCTGGGGCATTGACGGGAACGGAGACAGCGCGGTCATCAAGGAGCATATACGAAAGATCCGGCAGAAATTCGCCGGGCATACAGAGAAAGAATACATCGCTACAGTCTGGGGAGCTGGGTATAAATGGTTAAAATAAAGAACACCTTTCACAATATGCCGCTGAAAACGTCCTTGGTATCTCTGGCGGTTTTATGCCTTGGGGTTGTCAGTATTCTCACCATCTTTACCATTCTGGAATTTTCCAATCTCCGCCAGGAAATCCTGGATACCAGGCCCATTCACATTTCGGACTATACGATTAAGCGCTTTGGCGGGAGCTCCGGCAGCGCTCTGATCACTCCGCAGGAATATGGATACGGGGACTTGTCCAAGGAAAATCAGATTTATTATCAGTTGAGCACGGTTCTTATGGCGGCCCTTCCGGTTGTCTATGTCATTGCGGGATCTGCTGTGATGGCAGGGGTCTATTATAGACTGAAACTGCAGACTCCGATCAAAGCTCTCAAAGAGAGTATGTCCCATATCTCGGAGCAGGATCTGGACTTTCAGATGACTTACACTTCGGATGATGAACTTGGAAGACTCTGCGCTGCGTTTGAGCAGATGCGGGGAGAACTGGATAAAAGGAACCGTGAGATGTGGGGCATGCTTAAAGAGCGGAAGGCTTTGACTGCCTCTGTGTCCCATGACCTGCGGACCCCGATCACGGTTATCAAGGGATATCTTGACTATCTGGACCGGTCGCTGAACAGAGGAAGACTGACTGAAGATATGCTTAAGACGACACTGCAGAATATGACGCAGGCCGCGGAGCGTCTGGAAAGATATGTGGAATGTGTAAAAGATATACAGAAGATCGAAGATATCGAAATCAAAAAAGAGAGGATCGAGCTGCGGAAATTTCTGTCACAGCTCTCAAAAGATTTTGCGGTACTGGCAGGACAGCGCGGAAAACAGATAAAAATCCAGGACTTTTCCAGAGCAGAGAAAATCATGTCGGATGAAGAAATGCTGTCCAAAATATTGGAAAATATTTATGATAACGCGCTGCGATTTGCTGAAAAGGAAATCCGGATTGATGTGACGGAAGAGAAAGACAATCTTTTATTTACGATTCAGGATGATGGCAGAGGATTTGCGGAGGAAGAATTAAAGACAGCGGCGTCATTATTTTACAGTTCCACGACAAATGGAGGAAATTTTGGGATCGGTCTTTCGATCAGCAGAATTCTCTGCGGGAAACTTGGAGGATGCCTGCGTCTGGGAAATAGATCCGGGGCCGGCGCGGCAGTTACAATTGAAATCAAAAAATAATCCGCCGCTTTTCTAACAATTGACTTTTCTGTGAAATAATCTCCTTACAAATAACGTAAGGAGGTTTTTTTATGGAGATTGTCATTCGGAATTTGAACAAAAAGTATGGAAAACAGGAGGCCCTGAAAAATATCAGCTTACAGATCCCTGTCGGTTTATATGGGTTATTAGGAGAAAACGGAGCCGGAAAAACAACGCTGATGCGGATTCTTGCGGCGGCTCTGGAACCGACCGCGGGGACAGTGAAGATAGACGGCATTGACATAAAGCAGAAAAAGCAAATCCGCAAAATGACAGGATATCTTCCCCAGGAATTTTCTGTTTATCCCAATATGAGCGTTTCTTCTGCCCTGGACTATCTGGGGATCTTGTCAGAACTTCCGAAGGAGGAGCGCAAAAACCGTATCGATGAGGTTTTGCGGCAGGTAAATCTGGAGCAGGAGAGGAAGAAAAGATTTAAAAATCTGTCCGGGGGCATGAAACGGCGCTTTGGCATTGCCCAGGCATTATTAAACCATCCGAAAGTTCTGATCATCGATGAGCCTACAGCCGGGCTTGACCCGGAGGAACGGCTGCGGCTTTATAATCTGCTGACAGAGCTGGCATCGGAGAGAGTGATCCTGTTATCCACCCATATTGCGGGGGACATTGCGTCTGTGTGCGAAAGAACCGCTGTATTCCATGAGGGCAGAGTGATCTTTGAGGGAGATATAAAGGCGCTGTTAAAGATTGCGGAAAATAAAGTATATACTGCTATAGTTCAGCCAAGTGAGCTGGAGGATTTGAAAAGGCGGTATCATGTGATCCGTATCCATCAAAGCGGGAATCATATCTCCTGCCGCTTTTTCGCGGACGAATATCCCAAGGTCCCCTGTATCCCATCCGAATCGGATATTGAGGACAGCTACATGTATCTGTTATGGAAATACAGACGGGAGGTGGAATAAATGCTCTTTCGAAAAGAATTACGAAAAATTTGTTTTAGTTTTGTGTACGTACTTTATTTAGGGCTTCTTCTATTCAGCTGGCATCATAATTTCCGCGGGGTGACAGGGAAAGAGATTTCTGCCTCCCAGGGGAAGGGGACGTCTGCTGCCGAGGAAATGATGGGAGGCTCCATTCTTGAAAAACCGGAAAAAAATGCTGGGAGTTATGGCTCAAAGAAAAAGGAAGATCCGGAGAAGATTATGCGCGGAGGAACCGATTGGCTGATTACAGAGTATTTAAAGAACTCCTATGCCACTTACCCGTTTACCTACTATAAAGAAGTTGTTTTAAGTGAAGAAGAACAAAAGGAAGTCTTAAATATCATCGAGGAAATTACAGGTCTCACAGAAGCGCAGATCCATCATCTGCCTGACGGGTATTTCCCAGTGGTTAACGGAAATATCATTCATTTTTATGATGAGGGCGCTGTTCAAGACGCAGATGGGAGTTTTTCGTTTGAAGCCGGAGAAAGTGATACCGGGAAGGATACAGAGGACCATACAGAACATTTTATATCGCAGGTATCCTATGAGAGATTCAAGGAACTAATGTCAGAAATGGAACACATTGTCGGAGCCGGTTCGACTTATTCTATGGACATGCTGACCGAGTATTATGGACAGGTGGAAATGACCTATGAAGAAGCCATGGAAGAATACAGCAAAACCATCAATGACGATAAGGTGAGCACTGCGTTCGCAAGGTTGTTCTGTGATTATATGACAAGAGCGCTGGGGCTGTATCCGGTGTTTATTGCTGTTGTTTTCTGGATGAAAGACCGCCATAACCGTATGAATGAGCTGATTGACAGCAGGCAGATAGGAACGGCAAAATTCATCTGCATACGGTTTTCGGCAATGCTTACAGCAGTGCTGATACCGGTGATTCTTTTCAGCTTTGAATCCCTGATCCCGCTGCTGATCTACTCCGCTGACACAGGAATTGCAGTGGACCCATTCGCGTTCCTAAAATATATCTTGTGGTGGCTGCTGCCCACGGCAATGATAGTGACAGCACTGGGGATGTTTTTGACGATTTTCACTTCTTCTCCGGCGGCAGTCCTAGTCCAGAGTGCCTGGTGGTTTGTGGACTCGGCAGTTACGGGGTTATCCGGGGATGTAAGATGGTATACGCTGATGATCCGCCATAATCTGCTGACCGGCTCTGAGATAATCCGTCAGAATCTGGCAGTAATCTGCCTGAACCGCGGGCTGCTTATGCTGGCGTCCATACTGCTGCTGTGGCTGTCTGTCATTTTGTACGACAAAAAGAGAGGAGGAAGATTGGAATATGGGCATGCCGTGCGTAAATATAGGAGACTTCTTAAAGAAAGATGTTCCGCTTGTTTTCAGAAATAGTATCGTATTGACGGCTGTCTGGCTTTTGCTGATCCCCGCCATACGGGGGATCAGCAATCTAAATGAGATACAGTCAGCTCAGTGCCTCTCCCAGTCGATTTCGCTGACAGGGATTATTCTGATTGTCCCGCTTGTCAGGCCAGAGATGGAGGCTGGGGTGAAAGAAGTGATTTATACGAAACCCTGGCCCTATTTGAAAAGTGTTCTGATCCGTATTGTGTGCGGCCTGGTATTCAGCACTCTTTTTATTCTTACTTCAGCCTGGGTGATGAGGCTGCAAAACTGCAGCTTCCCATTTTGGACTTTCTCGGGAGTTACGATATTATACGCCGCGTTTATGGGGCTGGCAGGTCTTGCGCTCTCTCAGATAGGAAAGAATGTTATAGCAGGGTATTTGGCCGCGGCAGGGTATTGGTCATTGAAACAGCTGGAAATCATACCGGAAGGAACCATGCTGGATCTCTTCCCGGTCATTGACGGAAGGATTCAAATAGAAAAGCTGCTCATTTTACTAACAGTTGACGGATTGCTGCTGCTCTGGTTCTTGCTGGCAGTCAGAAGGAGCAGCGGCGGGTACAGCGATGCTTGACAGAGCATGGACTTTATATTAAAATAAAGTCAAATATTAGACAGTCTAATGCTGGATGAAGAGGGAGGGCAGGATGAACCGGGAGGAAGTAAACACTTATGTAAATCAATACTGCAGGCTGCGGGATGTACAGTTTGCCGCATATGAACTCTATGCCAGGAGGCACAACCTGACGGCGAAGGAGTTGTTTGTGCTGGATATTTTATGGTTTTCACCGGAAGGCTGTCTGCAGACCGACATCTGCGAACGGCTCTCTGCCACAAAGCAGACGATCAGCGCTATCATTAAAAAATTTCTCAAAAAGGGCTATGTGTCCCTGACTGAATCTGAGACAGACCGGAGAAGTAAGATTATCCATTTCACAGGGGAGGGTATGGAGTATGCCAGGCGGATCATCCCCCCTGCCGCGGACGCGGAGAATGACGCTATGGCTGAGATGCCGGGAGAAGACATCGCGGAGCTGGTCCGGCTCACAACGGTCTTTTCCCAGCATATGAAGGAGAAGTTTGAAAAAATAGAGGGGGTGCTGGAATGATTATCAATACCGGAGGGCGGACCGATACCGTCCAATATTATACAGAGTGGCTGCTCAATCGTTTTTCAGAAGAGTATGTGCTGGCGCGCAATCCGCTGTTTCCCAATAAAATCATCCGATATGAGCTGACGCCGGACAAGGTAGACTGCGTTGTATTCTGCTCAAAAAATTATAGGCCCATCCTGCCGCGGCTGCATGAGATCACGGATCGTTTCAACACCTATTTCCATTATACGATCTCAGCCTATGGCAGGGATATTGAGCCGGGCGTTCCGCCGATTGAGGAAAGCATGGAAACACTGATCGAGCTTTCCGAACAGGTGGGAAAGCAGAGAATCGCATGGCGTTATGATCCGGTCCTGCTGACGAAAGAATATACCATAGAATACCATCTTCAGACATTTGAACGCATGGCGGCTGTGCTTGCGCCTTACATCGACCGCTGTATTTTCAGCTTTGTGGAAATGTACAAGAAGCTCCAGAGCAACATGCCGGAGCTGATCCCCCTGTCCACAGCTGATATGGAGGAGCTTGCCCGGGGGCTGGGAACGATCGCTGGGAAGTACGTCATCCATCTCCAGACCTGCGGCACGAACGGAGATTATGCCCGTTACGGTATCCACGCTTCCGGATGCATGACCCTGGATATTCTGGGAGGAGCAAACGGCATTGCGTTTAAAAAACTGAAACACAAGGGAATGCGGCATGGGTGTCACTGTATCGAAAGCCGGGATATCGGTGCCTATGATACCTGCCTGAACGGCTGCAAATACTGCTATGCCAATAAAAGCCCCCAGAAAGCCTATGACAACTATAAGTATCATGATCCAAAATCCCCGCTGCTGTTAGGCCATGTAAGACCGGAGGATACTGTGATACAGGGAGTACAGAAGTCATTTTTGAAGGGAGAGCGAAATGCCGGGACCAATCGTTAAAACTGTGGAAGTAAAAAGTATTTTGTCTAAGTCGAATCTGCCTGTCTGTGAATATTCGGTCAATCCGTATGTGGGATGCACCCATGGCTGCAAATACTGTTATGCCTCGTTTATGAAGCGTTTTACAGGACATACGGAAGAGTGGGGCACTTTTTTGGATGTGAAGATGTGGCCGGAGATTAAAAATCCGGGGAAATACGCGGGAAAAGAGCTGTTCATCGGCTCGGTTACCGATCCGTATCTGCCCCAGGAGGAGACATACGGGCGCACGAGAGAACTGCTCCTGCAGTTAAAAGGCAGCGGCGCGAAGCTGAGCATTGCCACAAAAAGCGACCTGATCCTGCGGGATCTGGATCTGATCAAGTCCTTCCCGGATGCCCGTGTCTCCTGGTCCATTAATACATTGGATGAGGCTTTTCGGAAAGATATGGACCGTGCGGTGTCCATTGAGCGCAGGCTTGCCGCTATGGAAGCCTTCCACCATGCCGGCGTGCGCACCACCTGCTTTATCTCTCCGATTTTCCCAGGCATTACGGATGTGGAAGCGATCATCCGCAGGGCCAGGGAGCACTGCAGTCTGGTCTGGCTGGAGAATCTCAACCTGCGGGGGAGCTATAAGGCGGTGATTATGGATTCCATCAAAGAAAAGTATCCTCATCTCCTTCCTCTGTATCAGGAAATCTACAGCAGGGGAAGCCGCGATTACTGGGAAATGCTGGATGCAGAGCTCAGAGCCTTCACGGCCGGGATCGGGCTGGATTATGTGACTAATGACGACAGTATGAGGCGCCCCATTGACGCGCCGCCTGTGGTCGTCAATTATTTTTACCATGAGGAAATCAAAAAATCAGCAGGAAAGGGCGCAAAGCGTAAAGGTGAAAGCCATGCCGGAACTTCCGGAAGTAGAAGCAGTAAAACGAGTAATTGAACCTCAGATACAAGGGGTTGGGATTAAAAATATCATTGTCAGGAGGTCAGAAGTTATTGCCTGCCCGTCTGCCGGGGAATTCTGCCAAAGGCTGACCGGGCAGACGATTGACGGCATGGAGCGGAAGGGAAAATTCTTGATTATCCGGCTGATCGGCGGCGGCCGGGTGATCCTGCATCTGCGGATGACGGGCTGTCTGCTGAGTGCACCTGCCGGTTACCCGGAAGAGAAACACACACACCTGGTCTTTCAGCTGGAAAACGGCTGGGAACTGCGGTTTTCCGATACGCGCAGGTTCGGGCGGTTCTGGCTGATTAAGGAGGGCGAGGAGGATACATACAGCGGGCTGGAGAAGCTGGGGATAGAGCCTTTTGACTCCGCATTGACTGGGGAGTACCTGCACAGCCATCTGGGGAAACGGAAGAAAGCAGTCAAAGAATGTCTGCTGGATCAGAGCATTATCGCGGGGATCGGCAACATCTATTCCGACGAGATCTTGTTTCGGGCAGAGATCAATCCCGCCCATCCTGCCGGCAGTCTGACAGGGGAAGAGTGGGAGCGGCTCGCGAAGATCATTCCGGAATGCTTGTCCTTCTTTATCGAAAAGAACGAGATCACGCCGGAGGATTACCTGGAGACCAAAGGACGGGATTACCGCAATACACCGTTTCTCCAGGTGTATGGACACGCGGGAGAACCCTGTCCGGTCTGCGGGGAGGCGCTCTGCCGGACCGTGATCGGCGGAAGGGGCAGCACTTACTGCCCCTGTTGTCAGAAATAACCGAGAAATGAGGCAGAGAAAGGAACGTGAATGATGATGACAGATACAATTTATTCTCTTTTTCAATATATAGCGGTCAAAAACAGGGAGAAAGCGGCTGTTATTGAAAATAACAGAACAATGACCTTTGGAGAGCTTTTTGATTTGACAGACAGGATCGCGGGGACTTTCCCGGAACAGATAAGCAGCATCGGCATTGTAATGGACCACCGGGCAGAAATGATTGCCGCCATCCTTGCAGTACTTAAATGCGGTGCCAGATATGTTCCGGCAGAGCCTTCCTTCCCCACCGGAAGAATTCAGTATATGATGGGCGAAGCGGAGGTTGATTTCATATTGACGGAAAGGGCATACGCGGACAAGCTGGAGGGCTTCGAGCTGCGGCTGACGGACTGTGAGATCTGCGGTCTGGAGGCTCCTGCGGCAGAGAAAAAAGCGGCGGGGAATCCTGACCTGCCGGCCTATGTACTCTATACATCCGGCACAACGGGCCGGCCGAAAGGCGTCTGTGTGACTAACCGCAATGTATGCCATTATGTGAGGGCATTTCAGCATGAGTTCCATGTCAGCACGGAGGATGTGATGCTTCAGTATTCTGTCTGTTCCTTTGACATTTTTGTAGAAGAAGTCTTTGCAGGCCTCTTAAACGGAGCGGCAGTCGCTATTCCGGCAGAGGAAGATAAAGCGGATATTCATTCCCTTATGAAATTTGTTGAGAAACATCACGTGACAATGATCAGCGGATTCCCGTATCTGCTGGCGGAAATGAATCATCTGCCCCGGATTCCCTCCTCCCTGCGTCTGCTGATCAGCGGCGGGGATGTGCTGCGGGGCGTCTATGTGGACCGTCTGCTTGAACAGGCGGATGTCTATAATACATATGGTCCTTCGGAAACAACGGTATGCGCGTCTTATTACCGCTGTAATGACGGGACCGTTCTGGAAGACGGAACTTATCCCATCGGGAAGCCTGTGAAGGGAAGCAGTATCCGTATACTGGATGCTGACGGAAATGAAGTTCCTGCCGGGAAAACCGGGGAAATCTGTATCTATGGCAGTGGTGTGTCCTTCGGTTATATCGGGGACCACGAGGAAGAAAATAAGGTTTTTGAGCGTCTGGCAGCTGGAGGGACTATGTACCGGAGCGGGGATCTGGGATATTTCCTGCCCGACGGGAATATTGCATTTCTTCACCGCAAAGATACACAGATCATGATCTATGGAAAGCGTGTAGAGGTATCGGAGGTAGAGTCCCGCCTGTATCAATGTAAAAGCGTACAGCAGGCGATAGTCCGCGCTTTTACAGATGAGAACGGGCTTTCCTATATGACAGCTTATGTTGTGCCCGCGGAGCAGAATATAAAGGTGTCCGCAGTGAGAAGCGAGCTGGCGGAAAACCTGACTACATTCATGATACCGGAATTTTTCGTGAAGATGCCCTCTATCCCTCTGAATACGAACGGAAAGCCGGATATGGCGAAACTGCCCGTTGTGATGAAAGAGGGGGATCTTTGATGAAGACGATGATACGGAAAGTAAAGCCGGAGGACATAGACCTGCTGATCCAGTGGCGGATGGAAGTCCTGCATGAAGTGTTTGGCATTCCCCAGGATCAGCCTATGGAAGAATTGGAAAAAGAGAGCCGCCGCTATTATCAGGAGGAGCTGGCATCGGGCGGGCATGTGGCCTGCTTTGCCTGCCTTGGGGATGAGATCGCCGGCTGCGGAGGAGTCTGTATCTATCAAGAAATGCCTTCTCCGGACAATCCAACGGGAAAATGCGCGTATCTCATGAATATTTATACCCGCCCCAAATACCGGAAACAGGGGATTGGGGACGCCATCGTAAGCTGGCTTACCGGACAGGCGGTACAGAAGGGAATCTCTAAAATCTATCTGGAGACTTCCCAGGCGGGCAGGCGCCTGTATCAGAAAAACGGATTTGTCCCTATGCAGGATATGATGAAACTGCCCGTCTCAGGGGCGGAAAAGGAAAGAGATAGAATATGATGCTAAACGCGAAGAAATTATATCAGCTTCTGATGGATACATACGGAAGGCCCCGCTGGTGGTCAGATGATCCCTTTACGGTGATGTTCCAGGCGGTCCTGGTGCAGAACACCGCATGGGGCAGTGTGGAAAAGACCTGCGCGGCCATCGGCAGCAGGCTGGCTCCGGAAGCGGTCGGAGCGATGCCTCTGGAGGAACTGGAGGAGCTGATCCGTCCCTGCGGCTTTTATAAAGCCAAAGCCCGCGCCATAAAAGCGATTACCGTATGGTATGGTCAATATAACTTTGAGCAGGATAAAGTCCGCCGGATCTCCCTGCCAAAACTGCGAAAAGAACTGCTGGCAATCCGGGGCGTAGGTGCGGAGACCGCGGATGTGATCCTGGTATACGCCTTTTATAAGCCTTCGTTTATCGTTGACGCATATACCCGCCGGTTCCTTTCCCGGATGGGGTATTCTTTTTCTGATGACGATTCCATCCGGCGTTTTTTCCAGGCGTCTCTGCCGGAGGACGCAGAAGTTTACGGATGGTGCCACTGGCTGATTTTGGATCACAGTATCACTGCGTGCAGGAAAAGCCCGAAATGTGAGATGTGTCAGCTGAAAATAAAATGCATGCAATGTTTGTCATAGAGGAAGTTAAAATCTGGATTTGTGGGGGAGACTCATAATGGTTAGCGGCAAATCGGACGAAAACTTCGGAGGGGTTGTCGAAGACGTATTCTGCGCGAGGGTGTGGGTGGCTTCGGCTCCGCTCCATAGGGCAGGAAAAACTACAAAATCAGAAGATATGCTAAATACAAAGTTTGGCAATGGGCAACTCCCTCCGGTCAGACAATCCCATTGCCAAACTTAACGCATATCCCCTGATTTTTACTTTTTCCAAGCCCCATTCCGAAGTTACCTCAGCCACCCACATCCCCGCGCAGAAAGGCGTTCGAAAAGGCGCTCCGCTGTTTTCTTGTTTTGCTCAAGACGGGAAGAGTCTTCCCGGCAGATGCAGGATTTTGAAAGAGGGTGAGGAGGGAGCGTAACTGGAGAAAAGGAGCCGTGCCGAGTCCGAAAGGTAATGAAATTGGAGACAGCCGGAACTGCACCTGCTCCGCCCCGCCCCTCTTCACGAATACGTCCTTAATTAATCCTGCTGTTTTCAGACCCATTCTTTTAAACTCGTCTCCCCCACAAATCCAGATTTAGTCTTGGTATAGTTTCATCCCCATCCAGTGTTTCATGTGATCCAGCATTTTTTCATCGGGCTCAATATACACGCATGCGTTATTCTGCTCCAATGAGATGATGACAGCGTATACTTTCGCGGATGGGTTGCCTGAGCTGTAATCATATACTTTATCCGGTTTGAATGAATTCAGCCGCGGAGAATTTTTGGGAGCAATGATTTCTGCTGTCTGGATATCAAAGCTTTTGAGTTTTTTTCTCTTCTCACGGTTGTAGATTACATCGATCTGGAGGTCATGATTCAGGAGCATGTATTCGTATTCTACATTGAGCCTCGGGAAGATGAAGTAGTATGCAAGCACCGCGGCAAGCGCTGCGACAATAAATGAGAGAAACCCAAAGAAGGGCATTCCCAGAACGGCGATCGCAACGATTACCAGGATGACAAGAATGCGGACAGGGAGATCGTATGGCTTTGGTCTGCGGGCTACAATCAATTCATATAATGCGTCATTCATAATTTACTGGTTCCTTTCTGCGTGTACATAGTTTATTACCATTGTGGCGACCTTGAAGGTCATTGCGTCCTCAAAAAGGCGGAGGTCCAGGCCTGTGCGTTTTTGGATCTGTTCCAGACGGTAGATCAGTGTATTCCGGTGCATGTGGAGCTGACGCGATGTCTCGGCTATATTGAGATTATTCTGGAAGAACCGGTTGATTGTCGCGATGGTATCCTCATCAAACGAGTCCGGAATGTCTTCTCCGAATATCTCTTTTAGAAAGCTTTCACACAGGGGAAGGGGCAGACGGTATATGAGCCGCCCAATTCCAAGTTCATTGTAGGGAAAAACAGTCTGCTCTGAGTAAAACAGTTTTCCAACCTTTAATGCAAGGCTTGCTTCCTGAAAAGCTCCCGGAAGATCTGCGAGTGTTTCGATTACCGAACTGTAAGCCAGCCGGACATGGGCAAGGGCCTCGGTGTTGAGTGTGTCCACAATCGTGCGGGCAATGCCGCGGATATGATCGGGCGTTTCCGCAGCGCGGATAGGACGGAGTATGGCAGATACCTTTGCGGACACGGGGACCAGATAGGTTTTGGTCTGGGAAGGAAACAGGCTTTTTAATATTTCTGACACAGTATCATCCATGGATTTTGTCTCAAGGAGAAAAAGCACGCGGCGCTCGTCCGTGTTTATGTGGAGGCGGGCGGCGCGGTCATGGATGTCATATGACGGAATTCCGCCTGTCAGCAGGCTCTTTAGAAAGTCTGCTTTGTTATATTTTTCTCTGTAAGCTGTGCACAGACAGCGGATCTGGTTGAGAGCCTGTTCTGTCTGTTCCAAAGATTCTGATGCCACATCAAAGGGAATGCCTGTGATGCGTTTTAACTCCTGAAGCGCTTTCTGCAGTTCTTGTGTCTGGTCCATTCGTTATCCTATCCTCGTCTTTAATGAAAAGGGCTGCACCCGGTAAAAGTGCAGCCCCCATATATGTTCGATAAGCGGCGGCTGTCGGCAGAAACCGATCAGCCATGAATAGCATCTTAGCAACCGCTTCGCTGCTATTCCAATTTTATAATATTAGTTTGTAATCGTCAACTCTGTCTCTTTGTCAAAGATGTGGATCTTCTCCATATCGAGCGCAAATACAGCCTTGTCGCCTGTTCTCAGTGTTGTGCGCGGATTAACGCGTGCTGTCATCTGAGTTCCTGCTACATCAAAGTACAGGAATACTTCAGCACCCAGCAGCTCGTAAACTTTGATCGTTGATTTGATCACGCTGTCCGGAGAGTTGCTGATAAATGCTTCTGAGTCATGTACATCCTCAGGACGGATTCCGAGAACAACTGTCTTTCCATTATATCCGCCGTCGATGAGAGCTTTCTTCTTGGAGCCCGGAACTTTCAGCACATGATCGCCGATTGTCAGAGTAACATCATCACCCTTAACAGAGCATACAGCGTCAAGGAAGTTCATCTGCGGAGATCCGATGAATCCGGCAACAAACAGGTTGCACGGTGTATTGTAAAGGTTCTGCGGTGTGTCTACCTGCTGTACAACGCCGTCTTTCATAACAACGATTCTTGTACCAAGTGTCATAGCCTCTGTCTGGTCATGTGTTACGTAGATGATCGTAGCGCCCAGATTCTCGTGAAGCTTGGAGATCTCGATACGCATCTGAACACGAAGCTTAGCGTCAAGGTTAGAGAGCGGCTCGTCCATCAGGAATACCTTCGGGTTACGAACGATTGCACGTCCCATAGCGACACGCTGTCTCTGTCCACCGGAAAGAGCTTTCGGTTTACGGTCAAGCAGTTTGTCAAGGTCAAGAATTCTTGCTGCCTCTTTTACCTTTTTGTCGATTTCAGCCTTCGGAACTTTGCGGAGTTTCAGACCGAATGCCATGTTGTCATATACTGTCATATGCGGATACAGAGCATAGTTCTGGAATACCATCGCGATATCACGGTCTTTCGGCTCTACGTCGTTCATAACTTTTCCGTCGATTTTAAGAGTACCGCCGGAGATATCTTCCAGACCCGCGATCATACGGAGTGTTGTGGACTTTCCACATCCCGACGGTCCGACGAAGATGATAAATTCTTTGTCTTCGATCTCAAGATTAAAGTCTTTTACCGCATGGAATCCGTTCGGGTAAATTTTCTGAATGCCCTGAAGTGATAAACTTGCCATTGTTATATAGCCTCCTTATAATATCTGTTTCATTGAATCTGAAATTAGTATACTTCTGCGGGCACGGATGGACAATGGCACGAGTGACTAAAAAAGAGAAAAAAAAATGTACATTTGTGACAGTGAAAGATAAGAAGGCGGGCAGCAGACGCGATGATGGAAGGGATTGATTGACGTTTGGATATAAATCCGATACAATAGCATTGGTGTTGTCCGGGAAAGAAGCACTTTTCGGTACAGCAGACATTTAATGAAAATTACATTAAAAGGGGAAGACAAACATGACGAATCCAATTGTTACAATTGAAATGCAAAACGGCGATATTATGAAAGCAGAACTTTATCCTGAGGTCGCTCCGAACACGGTTAACAATTTTATATCACTGATTAAAAAGGGGTTCTATGACGGGCTGACATTCCACCGGGTGATCCGCGGTTTTATGATTCAGGGCGGATGTCCGGACGGAAACGGCATGGGAGGCCCGGGCTATTCAATTAAGGGTGAGTTCTCGCAGAACGGTTTTAAAAACAATCTTGCGCATGATCCGGGAGTGCTTTCTATGGCACGGGCAATGCATCCGGATTCAGCGGGCAGCCAGTTCTTTATTATGCACGAGAAGGCGCCGCACCTTGACGGAGCGTACGCGGCATTCGGCAGGATTACGGAAGGGATGGACGTAGTGAATAAAATCGCAGAGACAGCTACAGATTACAGTGACCGTCCGTTTGAGACGCAGGTGATGAAGAAAGTTACGGTGGAGCTTTTCGGAAAAGAATACGACGGGCCGGAGACGGTTTAAGGAGATCAAATAGGAATATGGCTGGAAAAAAACAAAGTCCGGCGGCTGTATGCGCGCTTGCCCTGTTGTGCTGTGCACTGTGGGGGAGCGCGTTTCCCTGTATTAAATTGGGATATGCATGGCTGGATATTAAAGGGACGGGGAGCCAGATCCTGTTTGCGGGATACCGGTTCTTCCTGTCTGGGATATTTACCTTTGTAATAGGATGTATGATTGAGCGGAAGTTCCTGACCATGAAACGGTCCTCGGCATGGTATATTTTCCGCCAGGGAATATTACAGACAACAGTACAGTATGTCTGCTTCTATATCGGGCTTGCCCATGCAACAGGGGCAAAAAGCTCGATTATCAACGCTTCCCAGGGCTTTGTAGCAATTATCGCATCCTATTTTATGCTGAAATCTGAAAGGATGACATGGAAAAAAACCGCGGGCTGCATTCTCGGCCTGGCCGGTGTGGCGGTAGTCAATCTTGCCCCCGGCGCGTGGGGCAGCGGATTTTCGCTGAAAGGCGAGGGAATGATTGTGGTGTGCACTGTTGTATATGGGATCAGCATGGTGCTGCTTAAGATGATTTCAGATGAAGAAAGCGCGATGACGATAACCGCATACCAGACGCTTATAGGAGGAGCATTATTGATTTTTATCGGCGCTGTAATGGGCGGCCAGGTAAGCGGATTCAGCTTAAAGAGTATCCTTCTCCTGATCTACATGGCGCTGCTGTCGACGGCGGCGTTCAGCATCTGGACCATCCTCATGAAAGAAAATCCGGTTGGGAAAGTTGCGGTCTATACCTTTACCATACCAATATTCGGGGTCGTGCTTTCGGGCCTGATCCTGGGAGAGCAGGTGCTGGAAATAAAAAATTTGGCAGCCCTTGTACTAGTGAGTACGGGAATTATAATTGTGAATAAAGAGTGAACGGGGTCAGGCCCCTTTGAGGAGAATTGTCAGAATATTCTCCCGAAAAGGGCCTGACCCCGTTCACAGTTTGAACTCCATAATATAGTCATCCATGATAAATCCCTCCCCGATGTCGGCTTCCTGTGTATCAATTGTCTCGAAGCCAAGGTGGCGGTACACGCCGAGGGAATTGTCGTTGTGTTTATTGCAGGTCAGCCATATAGCAGTATATCCGCGATTTTGGCACAGTTCTTTTAAGAATTCGAATGCGTTCGTTGCCAGATGGCGTCCGCGGTATTCTTTTTTTATGTAGAGTTTGCTGAGGAAGAGCCGGTTATCTTCGCCGGGGTGGATACCCGTATAGCCGCAGAATTGTCCGTTATCAAACAGCTGATAGTACTCATAGCCCTCTGAGAGCTGTTCATTTAACGCGGGATAGGACTGGAATTTTTGTACCATGTAATCCACCTGTTTTTTCCCGATAATGGGAGTGAAGTGCTCATTCCAGATGATGCTGGCGAGATCAGCAATGGCTCGGACCTGGTCATCATTGACCGCTTTTTTTGCTTCAAATTTTGTGTCCATTAGGTTAACCTCCTGTTTTTGAAATGATATTGTAGAAATTACAGCCGGCTGTCTTATTTTATTCTGCGCGTGCCCTGCCTTCGGGGATGCTGTCCGTCGGGGCATAAACGGTCATGGCAGTACCGGTTTCCTGTATGAGAATATTTTCAGGCATCCGGAAGAACAGCCAGACAACATACAGGTCTTCTGCACACCAGACAGCGTAAGCCACGCCTAAATTCATTTTAAGCAGCACATTTGAAAATGAGTAAAAACACAGGATATAAAAGATAACACAGCCTGCGGCAGGAAGGAGCTTTGTAAATCCCTTATACGTATATACTGCATAACCATCTTCCCACCTTTATACTTCCTCAGTAATTCCAAAACAGATTATACAGCCTTAGGAAAATTTACTCAATAAAAAATATGAGATAAGTATAGCAGAACAACATATTGTTAGCACTCGAACGAAAAGAGTGCTAATTTTCTATTGACTTTTAAATTCTGCTGTACTAGAATGTCTTTTAGGCGAAAGGGCAGTTTTAGTTTTCGAAAGACCGGACTGCTCTATGAATTATAAAAAGGAGTGTTCAATATGGCAGTGAAAAAAGGAAACTTATCTATTGACAGCGAGAATATATTTCCGATTATAAAAAAATGGGTATATTCGGATCATGATATTTTTGTACGTGAAATGATATCCAATGGATGCGATGCGATCACCAAGCTTAAGAAGCTGGACATGATGGGAGAGTATGAGCTCCCGGAAGGCTATAAACCGAAGATCGAAGTGATTGTCAACCCGGAAGAAAAGACCATGAAATTTATTGACAATGGTCTTGGAATGACAGCTGACGAAGTGGAAGAATATATTACGCAGATCGCGTTTTCAGGGGCAGCACAGTTCCTTGAGAAATATAAGGACAAGACGACAGAGGATGATATGATCGGACACTTTGGTCTTGGCTTCTATTCGGCATTCATGGTGGCGGACGAGGTGCAGATTGATACACTTTCCTATAAAGAGGGGGCCGTGCCGGTACACTGGGCGAGCCAGGGCGGCATAGAATACGAAATGCAGGATGGCAGCAGGACAGCTGTAGGTACTGAGATTACCTTGTTCTTAAATGAGGACAGCCTTGCTTTTGCGAATGAATACAGGGCGAGAGAAGTACTGGAAAAGTACTGCTCCTTTATGCCCGTGGAGATATTCCTGTCAAAGGCGGACGCAGAGCCGGAATATGAGACGATTGACGAGAAAGATCTCCTGGATACAGACCAGGTAGTAGAGCATATCGAGGAAGAGCCGGAAAATTCCGGGGATGATAAGGACGGAGAAAAGGCTGAGCCCGAAAAGAAAGTGAAGATTGTCAAACGTCCGGTTTCTATCAGTGACACTCATCCACTGTGGGGCAAAAATCCGAGTGAGTGCACGAAGGAAGAGTATATTGATTTTTACCGCAAAGTCTTTATGGACTATAAGGAGCCTTTATTCTGGATTCACCTGAATATGGATTATCCGTTTAATTTAAAGGGAATCCTTTACTTCCCGAAGATTAACACAGAGTATGAATCCATTGAAGGAACCATAAAACTGTACAATAATCAGGTGTTTATCGCAGACAATATTAAAGAAGTAATCCCAGAATTCCTGATGGTGTTAAAGGGCGTGATTGACTGTCCGGATCTGCCGCTCAATGTATCCAGAAGCGCTCTTCAGAATGATGGATTTGTGAATAAAGTGGCGGATTATATTTCCAAGAAAGTGGCGGACAAACTGACGGGAATGTTCAAAACAGACCGTGAGAATTACGAGAAATACTGGGATGATATCAGCCCGTTTATCAAGTTCGGCTGCCTGAAAGATGAAAAGTTCGGCGAAAAGATGAAGGATTCCATGATTTATAAGAATCTGGAACATAAGTATCTGACACTGGAAGACATCATCAATGAAAGCAGGGGAGCGGAGGCAGAAAATACCGACGGTGAAGATACAGAGAAAGCGGACAATGCACAGCCAGACACCGGGGAAACCGCCGGCGACAGCGCGGACAGCGGAAATGAGGAGAAAGAGGAAGAAAAGACCAGCATCTATTATGTGACGGATGAAGTACAGCAGAGCCAGTATATCAATATGTTTAAAGCACAGGGACAGGACGCTGTCATTCTGTCGCACAACATTGACTCCGCGTTTGTGACGTATCTGGAGCAGAAACATCAGGACGTTAAGTTCTTACGGATTGACGCCGATGTGCATGAGTCGCTGAAAGATGAAGTTGCCGAGAATGAGAAAGAATCTTTCCAAAAGACGGCAGACAGCCTCATTGAGATATTCCGTAAAGAACTGGACAATGATAAGCTGGATGTAAAAGTGGAAAAACTAAAAGATGACAAAATTGCTTCTATGGCAGTTCTTTCCGAGCAGGACAGACGCATGGCAGAAATGATGAAGATGTACGGCATGGGTGGAATGGACGCATCTATGTTTGGAAGCCAGGCAGCCCTGGTGCTCAACGCGAATCACCCGCTTGTTAAGTTCCTTGTGGAACATAAACGCAGCAAAAATGTGCCGATTATCTGCAGGCAGCTCTACGATCTGGCGATGCTGGCGCATAAACCGCTGAATCCGGAGGAGATGACGGCGTTCGTACAGAGAAGCAATGAGATTATGATGCTCCTCACGAAATAAAATCTGGATTTGGCTCCGGTTCCGCAATCCAGGAAAATCTAATCTGTGTGCATCCAAAGGGAAGCGCCTCCCCTCAGACAAATGCAGGATTTCGAAAGAAGGGGGGAGGGAACGTAATTGGAGACACCCGGACTGTGCCGGCCGCTGAGCAGGTGCAGTTCCGAGTGTCTCCAATTCTATTGCCTTCCGGTTCGAACCTTTCTGCGCGGGGGTGTGGGTAGCTGAGGAGACTTCGGAATGGAACGTAGCCGAAGCCCGCCATACACTTCCTTAGATCCAAAATATGAAGACCTGAAATTTCTTTCCCGTCAGTACAATCAGCGTATTTCAACGGTAAGCTATACAAAGTAATCACTCCACCAAAATTCCACTTTAATGCCACCCTAACTACATTTTTTCTTACAGTACCCTTTTTTTCAAGGGGATTCCGTACGGCAGGTATCCATTCGGAATCTCCTTTTTATATCCGACGGAAAAATGAAAGAGGAGGTACGCGAGTGAATTTATTAATGCTGACCTGTCTTTCCATCCGGTCAGCAACAGAGACAGCAAACGCAAATATCAAGAAAGCCCTGCTGGGATATTTCACGATCAATGCCAAACAGTTGGCGACAGGAATTACGGAGGATACGGTGGAACAGATTCTTGATATTGGGGGAGTGAGCGGGAGATTTACGCTCCGTTCCAATACCTATGCCACTTATCTAAATGCAGAAGGGGAGCTTCTGGAGATCAACACTGAGGGCGCAGCCCAGGTGCCGGAAGGATTTGAAAACGCCGGGAAAATTGTGGCGAACTCCAATTCTCAGAATGACAGTTATTTCACAGATGGCGGTTTTGAACTGGTAGAGGGGAAACCTATTACCACCCAGGGCGGCAGTCAGGTGCTGATCCATGAGAAATTCCCCCCAGAGGAACGGGCTGTCCGTGGGAGATACCATGCTGCTGGGAAATGTGGAAGATGTGGAGCAGACCATCCCGGTGACGGTGGCCGGGATTTTCACCAATACAGAGGAGCAGGATTCCATCGGCATGGCCCCGTCCATGTCGATCCGCAGTCGGAAGAGAGAAACTGGAATTTTACTGGCAGTAGGTATCGCCAAGTCTGCGGTCATTCTTCAGTACACACTGGAAACTATGCTGATCGCCATCGTTGCTTTCCCACTGGCGTATCTGTCCAGCAGACAGGCGGCGAGGACGCTGGGAACGCTGTTCGGCAAGACTGCAGCCAACGTCATTGTCACGCCGCAGCATTTTATGATGGTAGCGGTTGTAGGCGCGGCTCTGCTGCTTGCTTCGATAATGGTATCCTGTATCCCAGCAATCCGGCTGAAGCCGAAGCAGATTTTATCGCAAATGGAATAAAACAGATAGCTGCATAACAAAAACAAAGAAACGAGGTAATCACTATGAGTATCATGGAATTGAAACAAGTGGGATATTCCTACGACAATAAAAGGAACGTCCTAAGTGGAGTCAACGCTGAGATGGAGCAGGGGAAACTCTATGCCATTCTCGGCCCGTCCGGATGTGGAAAGACTACCCTGCTTTCCCTGATCGGCGGTCTGGACAGCCCCGGAAGCGGTTAAAAAGAGGAGAACTGCAGACGCTGGAGAAGATTCCCGGTTATAAGAATGACAATCGGCGCAGTGTAAGAAAAGGGAGATAGAAGCATTATTCCCCCTCTCTTGGATTATAAACCGGTCATTTTCAGAAAAAGGAAAACACATTGATATGGCCGTAACTCTGAAAATCAATGAGTGAGGGAAAAGGTGAAGATATTGTACAAGCGTTTTCAAGCCCGGAATGGTAAAATAGAAGCCAGCAAGGAGGAGATCATATGAAAAAGGAGACCAGGACCGCAGTTTACGATGAGGAACTGCGGATTGAAGCCTTCCGTTTCCAGGGAATTGTACAGCCATTTCCAAATCATTTCCACAATTATTATGTGATTGGCTTTGTAGAGAGCGGGGAACGGTGTCTTTCCTGCAGAAACAGGGAATATACCATTAGGCGGGGAGATGTTGTGCTGTTTCATCCGGGAGACAGCCATGCCTGTGTACAGAGCGAGGGCGGTACTTTTGATTATCGGGGACTGAATATAGAGAAGAAAGTGATGCTGGACCTGGCTGAAGACGTTACGGGAAGGAGGGAGCTTCCCGGTTTTTCTGAAAATGTAATCCAGGACAGGGAAGCGGCCTGCTGTCTGTATCTGCTTCATGAAATGGTTATGATGGGCTGCGCAGAGTTTGAAAAAGAGGAGAATCTGCTTTTATTGATTTCATTGGTGATTCAGCGGTACGGACAGCCATTCGAGGAATGTATCCCGGAATGCAGGGAGGAGGTTGAGAGAGCATGTACATTTATGGAGCAGCATTATGCCGGACCTATCCATCTGGATCAGATCTGCGGCTGCTGCGGACTTAGCAAATCCACCCTGCTTCGCGCTTTTACGAAGTCAAAGGGGGTTACGCCGTACAGCTATCTTCAAAATATTCGGATCGGCGCGGCAAAGAAACTCCTGGAGCAGGGCGTATCGCCTCTGGAAGCTGCGATGCAGACAGGATTTTCTGACCAGAGCCATTTTACCAATTATTTTAACCGCTTTATCGGGATTGCTCCCGGGGGATATCGCGAAATTTTTTCAAAGCATGTGAGCTGCGCAGTACCGTACTTGTAAAAGTATTGTACATAGGCATAATGAGTGCCAAGAATTTTCTTTACTGGCGCTAATCCATTTGCATTGAGTGTCGATAAATTGAAGATTTTAGCTGAAATTGTCTTCTGGCTCGATATCCCGGCAGGGTGTTTTCTAAAGAACAGATCTATGCGTATGTCTGGGGAAAAGAAATCGAGAACGTGGATCATGCGGTGCGGTGTGCGATCACCAGTCTGAGGAAAAAGCTGAAGGAACACACAGATAGGGAATATATTCAGACAGTGCGAGGAATTGGATATAAGTTTGTGTTCCCGTAAGCGTAGAGCCTCTGGAATCTCAAATCCAGGAAAGCAGAGGACAAAATTAAGAGTCGCAAGTTCATTCGAACGGTGACCTTATTTCCAAGCAGAATGCGATCATTTTCTTGACCATATATCCGCCGGTGATGGTTTGGATCAGCCAGCATATTTTTCGGCAACTGAAGGTACGCATCTTAGCGTTGGTGTCTTCTTGTATTGATTGAACAAATAAAGTACAATAAAATGAGCTGTCGGGGAAAGGATAGCAGCGAATCCACTGGGAGAATGAGAGGAGTGTGCAATAATGGGATTACCTTTTCGTCTTTTTACCGCCGCATATACCTTTGCCATGATGTCGGTTGCACTGTTCATTTTGACTTGCGGTATATTAGGAAAGAAAATGAAAGGACGCCCGCTGGCGGTGTTTTGTGTTGTTAGTCAGGCATTGCAGTGGTTAGGGCTCTTATGGCCAAGCCTTTTGTACTTGCTGGGCGCAAAAGATGAGTTCGAGACGGTGTCAGCTTTTGATATTCTGACTTATACACCAGTGGTCTTGTTTTTGGGCTGGCAGCTGGCACGTACATTTCGGATGCCCTTTCTTCATACTTTCACAGCGGCAGTGCTTGGCTCCTTTATCGGCAATACAGCCAACAGCGTAATGGCGCTTGTGGTAGAAAGATACAGCCCTTTATTCGACCGGATGTACATCCTTGCCTTTGTGCTTCTGTATATTCCATATACTCTCACTGTCGGTGTGGCATGGCTTGCATCCTTCATCCTTCGGAGGTCAGAATTTTACCGTTACTTCTCGGTGTTGTTTCGCAGCCGCACCCGTGCCATACTAACACTTCTGATATGTTATGGCTTGATGTGCATGATGCCTATTTTGCATACCCTTTTTCCAGGTATTGATCCGAATGCCGAATATGGAGTCCTCATTTTTTCGTTTATCATTGTTGGGCTTTTCTGTATCCAATTTGTCGCCATGTACACAGCAGGCCAGGATAAGATCAAGGCGCAGGAGGAAACGATCCTCCAACAGCAGGCGCACATGGCTTTGCTTGAAGAACTGCAGCAGGAAATCCGGGCGTTTCGTCATGACTTCACCAACCTGTTTTCCTGCCTGACCTTACAGGCACAGGAGGGCGATCTTGCCGGCATCCAAGAGTTTATGAAACAAACCAGCGGTTACTTTGATGAAAAGCTTGGGAACGAGATCGCACAGATGGACGGACTTAGCAATATTGAGCTGTATCCTCTGCGCAGCCTGTTGACCACAAAGCTGGCGAAAATGCGTCAGCAGCGCATCAAGGGCGTACTGGAGGTTCTTCGTCCAGTGAGCCGTGATCAGGCTATGGATGCTGACGATCTTCTACGGGCAGCAGGTATCCTGTTGGACAACGCTATCGAGGCTGCCGCAAAGAAGGACGGACTTGTTCGTGTGGTGCTGCTGCAGGAAGAAAAGCAACTGTATCTTGCCGTAGCCAACAACTATGATGCTGCACCAGATATGGCTGCCATTACCCGCAAAGGCTATACCACCAAGGGCAGCGGCCATGGAACCGGTCTTTCCAGCTACCGACGTATTGTAGCCCGGTGCCGGGGCAGCGCTATGCGTACTTATCTGAAAGACGGGATGTTCGTGCAGGAACTGCACATCCCCACTATTTGATGCAAAGGAGGGAATGCCGATGATTCCCGTTTATATCTGTGACGATGAAGCACACATCCTCCAAAGGCTGGAACAGATTGTGGCAGGACAGATTATGATCCTGGACAGTGATATGGGGCCTGTGCGGACTGTGGAGGAGCCGGATGAGCTGTTGCTGCTGCAAAAGGAGGATTTGGTTCCCGCGGTCTACTTTTTGGATATTGACTTTCCCGGCAAGATCAGCGGCCTGGAGTTGGCCCAGAAATTGAGGCAGTATGACCCGCGAGGCTTCATCGTATTCATTACCGCCCACAATGATTTGGCTTTTGAGACCTTTCGCCTGCGGCTGGAGGCGTTGGACTATATCGTAAAGGGAGATACCGCTTCCATGGCCACACGGGTTCAAAGCTGTCTGGAGAGCATTCGGGAACGGATGATCTCCCAGCGCCCCGGGCAGGGCAGTTACTGTACAGTCAAGATTTTGGACACTGTGCGCCATATCCCCACTGACAGTATCCTCTATCTGGAGGCGGTGGGATACCGTCATACCCTGCGTCTGCATCTGGATGAGGAACTGTTGGAATTCAACAGCAGCCTGGACCACTTTGCCGCCCAGTTGGGCGAGGGCTTCTGGCGCTGTCACCGAGGCTTTCTGGTGAACCGAAATCGTATCCGTTCCGTGCATCTAAAGGAGCAGCTGGTAGAGCTGGACAACGGTGAGACCTGCCTGCTTTCCCGCAAGGCAAAAAGCGAATACCGCGCGCAGACATTTATGTAGCCAATCGCTGCTTTACCATTGGCGAAGCACTTTGAACGATTGGCGAAAGATTTGGTTGTCAGTACATTTTCTCTGCTATACTCAAGCCATCAAAAAACAAAAGGAGGGCTTTGAAAATGCCTGCTGAAAAATTTGTCCATGATTTTGTGAAAGAAGCTGGATATACTCCTATTCCTGACCGCGCTATCATCGTGGCATATGCTCCTGCCGATACGAGCGAGAAAATTGCACGTTTTTTCTCCAATGAGTTTTTCGCGCTGCAAATGTGCGAAAATTCCCTTGTGCTTCTGCCGTTTGGGCGGATGTCCATGGTGCTGAAAAAGGATGTGGTGCTGGAGATCCCCTACGACCGCATCCGAAAAGTGGACGTGCGGGAAGATATGCTCAATTACCGCATAGAACTGGATACCGATGATGGCCTTATCGCACTTTCTGCCCAGCAAAAGGATTTCAATGGTCTGCGCCACTCCGGCACACTGTCTGTGGGCATGAGCGGCTGCGGCTCGGGCGTCACCGGTGAGGGAATTACCAAGAAAGACAACTGGCATCGTGCGAATCTGGATGCAACGCTGGAAGCTTTGAAGGCTTTGGGATGCTGAACTGAAAAGGGGAAAAGGAAAGTGGGAAACCAGACAATGCAACGAGGTGTGTTATCCCCGGTCTGAGAAAAAAGCTGAAGCAATATACAGATAAAGAATATATTCAGACCGTATGGGGAATTGGATATAAGTTTGTAATCCCGGAGGCGTGAGGCTTCCGGGATTATTACCTGGGGATAATATGAAAGTAGTTCCACGAAACTGGGGATTTGAACTTATGAATGTATCTTGTCTGTTCTTTTACCAGTTCATTTCCTGTTGTAATTATAGGCGAATTGATACGTTCTTGATAATTTATTCATAATCAATTATCCCTCTAACTTCAAATTTTCTCAGTTCTATAAATCGTTAAGGAAAGAATCGAAGAAGGTGTAGGTGAAAGGGCATCT
>CAUEYX010000005.1 GCA_959022495.1 uncultured Lachnospiraceae bacterium
TTTGCCGTACCGAGGGAACGCTGCCAGTTGGCTGTATCGTTAGCCAGCTTTTCCACGGGAGGGGTCAGGCCCCTTTCACCGAAACATTCAGAATATTTTGATAGAAAGGAACAATATGGGCGAGGAATTGGTATTATGCGCGGCAAGTGCATACGAGCAGAAATTTTATCTCAACCCGCAGTTTGACGCGCTGCCGGAGGGGATCAAGGAGGAACTTCAGATCATGTGTGTCCTGTACACAGAGGATGTGGGCGGGATTCTGATGCTTGTGTTTGACGAGGAAGGCAGCCTGGAGTTGAAGGTGGACCATGCGGAGAATGATTTTGCGTTTGATGAGATTGGCAGCGTGCTGAAGATCAAGCAGCTGCAGCAGACGAAACGGGAGCTGTTTGAGTCACTGGAATTATTCTATCGAGTGTTCTATCTGGGGGAAGAGGCCGGGCAGGAACTTCCCTCTTCCTCATTATGAGGATGAAGAGAAGCAGAGAAAGAGGATGCTGAGAAACAAAAAAGCAGGGAGCAGGTGCCTTACAGCGTCCTGCTCCCTGCCTGCATAGGAGAGCTTTGTTTCCAGACATTCCTATGCTATGCCTTTTTCATTTTCATCCGTTTGATTACTTTCAGTCTTGTGAACTCTTCCCGTTCTTTTTCTTCCAGCGCGTTGGTGATTGTATACACGAGAGAAGAGTACATCGGAATTGTAATATTTTGCAGCGCATTCGCGCGTTTCTGTGTTTTTTTGATATTGCCTGCCAGACGGTAAGCGGCATTTTCTACCATCGAAAGTTTCACCGTCAGGTCTTTTACTTTCCGGAAAGCTTCTCTAGCCTTGTCAATAGACTCATGCGTGGTGCTGAAAGTGTAAGTCGGCCTGCCTGCATCCGGCACATATTTCACATGGGGAATCTCGGTCCCCATAATGCTCCGGGTCTGGATCGTAATCGAATTCTCGATCGGTACGGTGTAAGCGAGAAGCTCTACGCTGCTGATTCCGTTTTCGATATTGGCGCGCTGCAGGCACTGGTAGGCATAGGTAAATGTGGTGTCAATTTCCTCCTGGATGGTTCGCGCCTCATCGATCAGGTCCATCAGTTCCCGGATCAGAATATTGCGCTTCTTATCCATCAGATCATAGCCCTGTTTTGCGAGTGCCAGCGAGTTTTTTGCCAGCATTAAATTTCCTTTTGTGGGAAATGTACGCGGGTCCATAGAATCCCTCCTTAAAATAAGCAATTATCCCTTCCGCCTGCTATGATTTTTCATTTCATAAGGAATTTATTCCTCTTCTTCCATTGGCTTATAATATTTCTCAAGTATCCTTGTGTCCACCCGGTCAAGCTCTTCTTTAGGCAGCCGTCCGAGAAGTTCCCAGCCCAGATCCAAAGTTTCTTCCATGCTTCTGTTTTCTTCCTGTCCCTGTCCGATATAGCGCTCCTCGAATTCTTTTCCGAATTCCAGGTATTTCTTATCAATGGGGGACAGTTCGTCCTCGCCGATGACAGAGGCCAGATTCCGGGCATCCCCCACCTTCGCATAGGCAGAAAAGAGCTGGTTGGCCAGATCTTGATGGTCTTCCCTTGTATAGCCCTCTCCGATGCCGTCCTTCATCAGACGGGACAGAGAAGGAAGAATATTGATGGGAGGATAGATGGACTGCCCATGCAGCGGGCGGTCAAGTACAATCTGCCCCTCCGTGATATATCCGGTCAGGTCCGGGATTGGGTGCGTGATGTCATCATTGGGCATGGTCAGGATCGGGAGCTGTGTCACAGAACCATTCACTCCCCGCACAATGCCCGCCCGCTCGTAAATGGTTGCGAGCTCACTGTACAGATATCCGGGATATCCTTTCCTGCTGGGGATTTCTCCCTTCGAGGAGGAGACTTCTCTCATGGCCTCCGCAAATGAGGTCATGTCTGTCAAGATGACCAGGATATGCATGTTCTGCTCAAAAGCAAGGTATTCCGCCACGGTCAGGGCCACTTTCGGCGTGATCAGACGTTCAACTACAGGATCATTCGCCAGGTTGAGGAACATGGCCACATGGTCCGCGACGCCGCTCTCCTCGAATGTATTGCGGAAGAAATCAGCCACGTCGTGTTTCACACCCATGGCCGCGAAGACAATGGCAAATTTCTCGTCTGAGTTTTCCCCCAGCGATGCCTGCTTTACGATTTGGGCGGCAAGCTGGTCATGGGGCAGTCCATTCCCTGAGAAAATTGGCAGCTTCTGGCCCCGGATCAGGGTAGTCAGGCCGTCGATAGCGGAGATCCCAGTGTGGATATAGTTCCTGGGATATTCCCGGCGCACCGGGTTTAAGGGCAGGCCGTTTACATCTCTTTTCAACGTGGAGATAATGGGGCCAAGATCATCGATGGGCTGGCCGATCCCGTTAAATGTTCGGCCCAGCATATCCGGGGAGAGGGCAATCTCCATGGGGTGGCCGGTGAGTTTTGTGTGGGTGTTTTTAAGGGACATATTTTCTGAACCTTCAAACACCTGGATCACGGCTTTGTCCTCGTAGATCTCTACAATACGCCCGATCTTACGCTCCTGTCCGTCTACAACAAATTCTACGATCTCGTCAAAGAAAGCGTCCTGCACGCCCTCCAGAGCGATGAGAGGACCGTTGATGCTGCTTAAGCCTAAATATTCAATTGACATAATATGCGGACCTCCTTACGCGTTTTTCTCAAGCACTCTCTGATAGAATGCGTCAATGTCTCTGTGATACTGGGCAAACATTTCCAGGCGGTCGTTGGGAACATCATATTTGATGGAAATGACCCTGTCAAAAATATTTTCCGCCTTTAATACGGACATGGGATGTCCCATGGTCACAAGAGTCCGTGCCTGTTTGTAAAGATACAGGATGGTGTCCATCATAAGATACTGTTTCTCCAGGGATACGCAGGTATCGTCCTTGTGGAACGCGTTCTGCTGGAGGAATCCCAGGCGGATGACGCGGGCAATCTCCAGCACCAGTTTCTGGTCATCCGGAAGGACGTCGCTTCCGATCAGCTTTACGATCTCAAGCAGGCTGCTCTCCTGGTTTAAGAGCGCCATGAGGCGGTTGCGGTAGTCCACGAACTGCTGTGAGACATTGTCCTGGTACCAGTGACTCAGATCATTTAAATACTCGCTGTAACTGGTCAGCCAGTGAATGGCGGGGAAATGCCTGGAGTACGCGAGACTTTTATCCAGTCCCCAGAAACAGCGCACAAACCGCTTCGTATTCTGCGTGACGGGCTCAGAGAAGTCACCGCCCTGGGGAGACACCGCGCCGATGATGGTCACAGAACCGTCCGTTCCGTTTAAATTGTGCATCATGCCTGCCCGCTCATAGAAAGCGGAGAGGCGGGAAGCCAGATACGCGGGGAACCCTTCCTCCGCGGGCATCTCCTCCAGGCGCCCTGACAGCTCACGCAGGGCCTCCGCCCATCTTGAGGTAGAGTCAGCCATGATTGCCACGTCATATCCCATATCCCTATAATATTCCGCCAGTGTAAGGCCGGTGTAAATACTTGCCTCACGGGCCGCGACCGGCATGTTGGATGTGTTCGCGATCAGAGTGGTGCGGTCCATCAGCGGATTGCCTGTCCTTGGGTCTGTGAGCTCCCCGAACTCTTCGAGCACCTGTGTCATCTCATTTCCGCGCTCGCCGCATCCGATATAGATAATGATGTCAGCGTCCGCCCATTTGGCGATCTGATGCTGTGTCATCGTCTTTCCGGTCCCGAATCCGCCGGGGATGGCGGCAGTGCCGCCCTTGGCGATGGGGAACATGGTATCAATGATACGCTGTCCCGTGATGAGGGGGACAGAGGCGGGGAAACGGTGATGGGTCGGCCTGGGGACGCGGATAGGCCACTGCTGTGTCATGGTCAGATCCTTTTGGGACCCGTCGGACAGCTCCAGGGTGACCAGGGGTTCGTCAATGGTATACTCCCCGTCACACACTGTGGCGGTCACGGTACCCTCGATCCCGGGCGGGACCATGCACTTGTGCATAATGGCCCGTGTTTCAGGGACTTCCGCGATAATGTCGCCTCCGTGGACATACTGCCCCTCTGCCACAGTAATATGCGTCTGCCATTTTTTCTGCCGGTCAAGCGAATCCACGCTGACCCCCCTTGTGATGAAAGCGCCGCCGGAAGAATCCGCGATCCGTTCCAGAGGACGCTCAATTCCGTCAAAAATATTATTTAGGATTCCCGGGGCAAGGGTTACGGATACAGCGCTTCCGCTGGCTGCAACTTCTTCGCCGGGGCGCAGTCCGGTGGTTTCCTCGTATACCTGGACCGTGGTCATGTCTTTGTCCAGGGCGATTACTTCCCCCACCAGTTTCTGGGCGCCGACATAGACCATCTCCGACATGCGGAAGCCGGTATTGCCCTTTAAGTAGATGACGGGACCATTGATCCCGTAGATCGTTCCGGTCTTAAGCATTGCCGTCACCTCCTAGGAAAATAAATTTGTCATATTCATTGCGCAGCTGTGTCTTAAACGAGTTGTCAATCAGGATATTGCGGCTGCGGATCACCGCGCGCACGCCTCCGATGAAATCCTCCGCGCTGATTGTCAGATGGACGCCTGTCGCGTCTTCCAGGTCAGAACGCTTTGACTCGTCAGACGGGTTGATATAGAGAGTCACCGGGTCCCGGCCCGCGAAATGTACGGCCTGCTGAATGCATTTTATGAGGAAATCGCCGTAAGCTTCCGTCTTCATATAATCATTTACAAGTCCCATGACTTCTTCAAATATTTTATCCTTTAACTCCTGCTGAACTTTCCCCAGGCGGCGCTTGATCTCAATCTGGGACTTGGCCGCTGCCTGGTTGAGGGAAAGACGCGCGTTGGTAGTCTCCGCCTTTATGCGCAGTTCGGACTGGCGCATAACCTCCGTTTTATGGTCCTCGAACAGTTTCTCGAGAGCTTCTTTGTGGGAGTCGATGATGGCGTTGCCCTCCGCGCGTGCCTGTTCCATAGATGTGGCCTGCAGGTGTGCAATCTTTTCTTCTAATGTCAAGAGGATTCCTCCTTTTACAGTTTTAAGCCGATCGCTTCGGTAATATATGATGTGATAAAGTCTTTCTGGCGTCCCGTGCCGTGCCGGTCGGGGATCTCCACGAGGAGCGGCATTTTCCGTTCCAGGCGGAATGTATCAATAATATCGGGAAATTCCCGGCCAAACTTCTCGGTCAGGAGCACAATGCCCACGGTCTTGTCAGTGAGCACGTCCTCCAGGGCCTTTTTCAGCTCATCCCGCTCATGGACGACGATGCCGTCAACGCCGGCCAGGCGCATGCCTGTGTAAGTATCTACATTATCACTGATGAGATACATTTTCATATATGTCTGCCTCCTTCGTCTGTCAGCCCGGATCTGCCGCTCGGCTGATGGGTATTACAGATTTCCTAATATCATGAAGGAGATGATCAGACCATACAGGCAGACACCTTCGGCAAGACCGACAAAGATAAGTGACTTACCAAGTACGCTGGAGTCCTCGCTGATTGCGCCGAGAGCCGCGCTTGCCGCGCTTGCGACAGCGATACCGCCTCCGATACAGGAAAGCCCGGTAACAAGCGCTGCCGCCAGATATCCAAGTCCCGTGGCAAAGCCGGGATCAGAGGTGACAGACTCAGCGGCCTGCACATTCGGTCCGCCCAGGAGCATGATTGACGCGATCACGAAGGCGCCGAAGAAGAAAAAGGCATTCGTGCCAATGGCGCGTTTATAACGTCTGCGTGACTTGTTCTTTCCGAGCAGGTAATATCCGAACGGAAGGATGATGCTCAAGACCAGTGCCGTGATAAATATGATTTTGGTTGCTAAATTCATGGTAAAATCCTCCTGATTTTTATTTCCCGCCTCAGTGCGGGGTGTTGTCTGCCTGGCGCAGAAGATGTGGAACTACGCCTTTTTCTTTGTATTCTTTTTGGTATATGGATCAAATGCATGGCCGCTGCCTTTGTAGAAGCGGCTGAACATTTCATAGTATTCCAGACGGAGCACCTGGATGCCCACAATCAATCCCTCGAACCCGCACACGAACAGGTTGCCGGCAATCACTCCCAGCCAGTTCGGATGTCCGCTCTCCGCGCCTGCCAGCTGCAGGACCACTTCCATGATTGCGGCGTGGCTGACGGCGAAAGCGCCGATACGGATGAATGAGATCGTGTTGGAGAAGTAGCTTAACAGTGTCTCGAACATCTCGAAAAATCCCTGTACAAGGAACATGGCCTTCCCCGTTTCCATTTTGTCGGCCCGCTTCTGAATCGCTCTTGTGATCGGCTCCCGGAAAAGCATCAGCAGCAGCGGCACACCGAACATAATGGCCATTACAATGCCTCCAGGAAGCGGATTCCCTGTCATAAAAAGCACAATCACTGCTGCCACTGCGATGTAAAATACAAGCCCCGCCGCGCCGTTGGGATCAAACCAGGCGCCCTCAATATCTCGGCTCTTTAAGGCATTGATGATATGGAGCACCATTGCCACAATAATGAGGAACATACCGAAAGCCACTGCCACGATGAACACTGTGTTCAGCTTTCCCAGGAAGGGGAGTGTGGTCATATGGTCAATGGGTCTCATCCAAAGCGCCGGTATCACATCCTCGAATCCAAAGATACTTCCAAACAGAAATCCGAAGATCGTGGAGAACACACCTGCCGTGGCGATGATTCCCGCAAGGGCTGACTTCTTAAAGTGATAAATAAGGGCGCCTCCGATCAGGAGGAGAAGCCCCTGTCCGACATCCCCGAACATGACTCCGAAAATGAAGGAATAGGTCAGGCCCACGAAAACGGTGGGGTCCATTTCATTGTGTGCCGGCAGTCCGTACATCTGTACAAACATTTCAAAAGGTTTGAAGATCTTCGGGTTTTCCAGCTTGGTTGGAGGTTCTCCGAAGTAGGCGTCATGGTCATCCTCAACTACAACGAAAACTTTATCATCGTCTTTGACTTCTTCTACGAATTTCTCTACATCGTCCTCTGCCATCCAGCCGCAGAGAATATAATAATCTTCTTTGTTATCTTCCATGCGCGCCGCAAGCTTCCGGACATCGAAGTTGTTCGAAAGCTCTTCTAAGCGGTTCCGTGCAGCGACCAGCTGCGGGGCGCGGTCAGAGAGCATCTCGCCGGCCTCTTTGTCCAGATCGTCAATCTCCAGATTGATCCGGGCGACCTCGCGCTCCAGGGACTGGCAGGCGTATGCAGGGGTGCCCTCGAATTCATCTTTTAATTCGATCCGTTCAAAATGGAGTGAACGGAATACGGCATCCACCTTCTGCGCCTCCGCCGGGGCAACAAAATAAGCCCCGTACACGAAACTCTCATCCCTCTCGCCTTCCACAAAGACTGCCTTTAAGTCATCCATAAGGTATTTCTGCATCTTGTGATAAAATTCTACCGCAATGCGGCCGAAACGATATGTGATGTACCGGTAATGCAGTACCTTGTGCAGATCACAGTCCAGCGGCCGAAATGGCGCGATTACCTGTTGTTTCGCACGAAGCTCTTCAATCTTCTTTTTTAATTTTTCCTTCTTCTCCTGAAGGTCCTGATAGTCCTCATTAGCCTTCCTGACGACCTCAAACATATCGTCCAGGCCTAATTTTTCATCCGGGACCACGTCTTCCGCGTTGGGCAGATATCCGACAAACTGGACTGCTTTCGCAAGTGCGTCCCGGTAGGGATTGAGTTCAACGAAAGGCCTTAAGTTGTCTACGGTCTTAAGCTCTGACAGAGCGGATTCGAGCTGGATCTCATAGCGGGAGAGATACAGATCGGTGACACGGTCGATGTCATTCCTTGGACCGGATATATTAATGAATTTCATTTTTACAATCATTGGGTCTTACCTCCAACGTATGCCAGCGTCTCGCCGGGACTTAAGCCGTAGCGTACACATTCCATGGCGGTCGTCAGCTTTTTGATTTCCTCTTCCTTAAGGAAGAGATAAGTGTTGATCGCGGCGACAGAATAGGGATCGCGCCTGCGGTCTACGGTGTATAGATGATGCAGGCAGTCCGCATACATCTGTTCAATGGTCAGATTTTGATGAAAATTATAGTGGCGGGCATAATTCGTCTTCGACACCGCTGCCTCGAATTCCTCAAGTCCCGCCGCTTCCACCAATTCCTTGACCAGATCGGTTGAAAGTTTATAATGGATCGGGATGAGCATCAGGTAAATGTCAGCGGGCTTCATATTATAATATTTTTTCGCCCGGTATATCCACTGCAGGTTCAGAAGATCAATCTTTGAACCGCGATCCCGCATGAAAAGTTCAAGATCCTGTTTCTTCAGGACTTTTTTCTGCTCTCTCCATGTAGAGGTATAGAAATAAAGATCCAGTGTCAGGTTGTAGTCATACAGGGTAACATTCTGTGAATCCTTTAATTTCCTGAGTGGAATATAATATTCTGTGCCTTTTAAGTTCTCCACCAGCTCATCCGTCGTGCGGGATGTGATCAGCTTTTCAATGGAGATCTGTGAGTACCTGTCAAAGAATGCCTTTTTATAATTCAGGTCAAATGGCTGCCTGTACCGGTTGATGACGATGCGCAGGCAGTAGTTGATCAGGTCGATCTCATAGTTCTTCAGAATCAGCTTCATGAACTGCCGCTGTTTCTGTCCGCAGAACCGGTAAATCTTCGTGTAGTCATGGTAGAGCGACTGGACCAGCACCTTTTCAATATTTCCTCTGTGGATCTGTTCATCTTCCAGTGTGGACAGCACATCCGCGTACGCGGTGTTCTTCTTGAGATAATCGGCAATGTCGGGGACATTCCCCATATTCGCAATCTCCGAGAATTGTTCCGGCGTCAGCAGTTTCGCCTCCATCGCGCGGATCTTCGTCACGATCCCGCTGTATTCAAGTAAATTCCCCATAGGCTACACCTCGGTAATCCTTCGCAGGATCTCATGGGCGTATTCCGTATGCTTCTGCTCATATTCTTTATGGAGCGCCTGGATGGTCTCGGTGCTCTCGCCGTTCTGGCTGTCGAGCAGGCCGGTCGTATTTTTCTCCAGTTCCTCCCGGATAGAATTGATACGCGCCTGTGTCCTGTTCTCCAGCTCTTCGTCAAATGCCCTGCGCTTCTCTTCATATTCCTTCTCGAGGACTTCTTTCTGCGTTTCGGCATGTGTGACGATGGCTGATGCGGCGTCTTCGATTTCCGTCAATTTGTTTACAATAGAGTCCATATAAAGCCCCCTCTTTGTGAGAAAATGATAACACACATTATCATACACCTTTTCTTAAAAAAAGCAAGTAAAGAAATTGTTATTATGGTTCACATTTAAGCAGTTTTCGTGCTATTATGATAACGTTCGGATAGGAACGTGTTTCTAGTTTTGTTAATTAAGGGGAGGACTATTCATGAGACTGAGAAATATACCGAGAGCCGAGGGAACGATCCAGGCTCACCCTGTTGTTATAAAGAGGCCGGAAGACCAGCGGGGATGCTGGAGACAGGTCTTTGGAAATAAAAATGAGATCCATATCGAAATCGGAATGGGAAAAGGGCGTTTTATCCTTAACATGGCAAAAATCCATCCAGAGATCAATTTTATCGGCATTGAGCGCTATTCCAGTGTATTGTTGCGGGCGGTGGAGAAATTTGACACTGAAGAATTCCGGGAACTGAAGAATGTCAGGTTTGTGTGCATGGACGCAAGAAATATAGCAGACGTATTTGCGGAGGGGGAAGTGAGGAAAGTCTACTTGAATTTCTCAGATCCCTGGCCGAAGGCACGGCATGCAAAACGCAGGCTCACCTCCGTAGAATTTCTGGAACGGTACGAGCGGGTGCTGCCCCAGGGTGGAACCGTGGAGTTTAAGACAGACAATACAGCGCTGTTTAATTTCTCGCTGGAGCAGATTAAAGAGGCGGCGTGGACAGTACGCGCGTTCACTTATGACCTGCATCACAACGAAGATATGAACAAGGATAATATTATGACAGAGTATGAAGAGAAGTTCTCTCAGAGGGGGAATCCCATCAATAAGTTAATCGCGGTACGCAGACAGAGGAATTAAAAAGAAATTCACACCATCTCCCCGCGTAAGGCATATAATAAAGTATAGTCTTATCACAGGGCGGGAAATGTCGATGAAAAGAAAATGCTGGAAGACATGTGTAAAAGAAATGTTCTACTGCAGGCCGTGCCTGAACAGGCACATTTTGTGTATCAGGAGATCCATGCAGGAAGTATGTAAAATCCTCAATTCCGGGTTCTGTCGTGACGACTGCAGAAAAAATAGACGAGATTCTTAAAAAAATGTAAAAAAATGCTTGCATTTTTGAAAAGTGTCATATATAATATCACTTGCGTTATCCGTTAAGGATAACAAAAGTGAGAAAGCGCGATTAGCTCAGTTGGTAGAGCACCTGACTCTTAATCAGGGTGTCCAGGGTTCGAACCCCTGATCGCGCACTTGGAAATCGCTGTTTTTGCGGACGCTGGAGCCGTGGGGACGGCGATTTTTTCCGTGAAGCATTGAGCAGCGCGAGAATAAGGGAAGGGACCTCGGGAGAAGTGCTTGCATTTCTCCCGAGGTCCCTTCCCTTATTCTCATGTGGCGAAAGCCACGACCGGGATGGAGCGAAGCGGAATCGAGGTGCGCTGCGCAATGCGGCCCGGTCTTACATCGTTTCAATAAATTCTTGTATCTGCCCGGCAATGATCTTCATCAGCCTCTGACGAGCCTCTACAGCTGCCCAGGCGATATGAGGGGTAATAAAGATCCGGTCTTTCTCACGGATGTTTAAAAGCGGGGTGTCCTTTGCCATGGGTTCCACAGAGAGGACATCCAGGCCAGCCGCCTTGATTTCACCTGCGTTCAGGGCATCGGCAAGATCCGCTTCGTTAATAATCGGCCCTCTCCCCAGATTCAGCAGAATCGCGTCCGGCTTCATTTTGCGGAACGCGTCCGCGTTCATCAGACCCTGGGTATATTCGTTCAGTGGAGCATGTATGGACAGGATATCGGATTCAGCCAGCAGAGTGTCAAAGTCCACCTGGTGATATCCTTCCTGCGCGGGCGCTCCTGACGCAGAGTAATAGATCACACGCGCTCCGAACAGCCCGGCGATGTCAGCAACCCTGCGGCCGATCGCCCCAAGCCCCAGGATTCCCCAGGTCATGCCGTTAAGTTCCCGGAAGGTGCGGGCGAAATGGGTAAAAATACGGTCGTTTATGTAGCTGCCGTTTTTTACATAGTCATCATAATAGCGCAGGTTTTCCATCAGATAAAACAGCATGGCAAATGTATGCTGAGCTACAGATTCGGTCGAGTATCCGGCAACGTTGCGCCATTCGATTCCCCGCGCGGCAAGATAATCTTTGTCGAGGTTATTTGTTCCGGTAGCAGTTACGCACACGAGTTTCAGTTTTTCAGCCTCTGAGATCGTCTGTTCATTGACCGGGACTTTGTTTACCACCAGGACATCCGCGCCTGCCGCGCGTTCCGGAACTTCTGAGGGAGAGGTGAAAGGATACTTTACCACTTCGCCCATCTGTTCAAACTGTGTGTAGTCAATGTCGTCGCCAAGCGTACTGGCGTCTAAAAAAACAATTTTCATGATTAAAATCCTCCTTAGTTACATCTGCTCTTTAGTATAACATAATTTCCGCCTGCGTATTGTTTTTTCTTACAGCCACGCACTGTACAGCGGGAAGGCCGTGACTGGACCATCTGGAGATCAGTTTTGGAGGGGATGATCGTCCTTGACTTTCCAGAGGGATGCATTTACAATAGAATCCGTTACAAATTACAATTTCATAGGATTGATAACAAGGGGAGCTTGTATGACAGGCTGAGAGGAAGTTATGAACTTCGACCCATAACCTGATCTGGATAATGCCAGCGCAGGGATGCGTTATAAGTGTGCTTTTTTGTGCCCTTTTGTTTTCAATCTGAGAACAGGAGGGTTTTATTATGTCAGGATTATTTGTCAATGCAGAGGGCGGGCTTACTGCCGCCGGGTATGCGCTCACCATTGCCGCGGGGATCGGATTATTTCTGGTGGCAGCCTATTTAGCAGGAAAACATTCCACGAAGAAGAAACTTACTACAAAGCAGCTGGTATTCTGCGCGGCAGCAATGGCGCTGGCGTTTATTACATCTTATATCAAGGTATGGGAAATGCCATGGGGAGGCAGTGTGACACTGTGCAGCATGCTTTTTATTGTTCTCGCAGCCAACTGGTATGGTCCGGGTACAGGCATCTTCGTCGGTCTGTCATACGGGATACTTCAGTTTATTCAGGAGCCGTATGTACTTTCATTCTTTCAGGTGTGCTGTGACTACATACTGGCGTTTGCGGCTCTGGGGATTGCGGGATTCTTTGCAAAGAGCAGGCATGGGCTGCTGAAAGGATACATTGCGGCAGTGATTGCAAGAGGCGCTTTCCATGCCCTGGGCGGATACCTGTACTGGATGGACTATATGCCGGATGGATTCCCGCAGTCGCTGAAAAGCATCTATCCCATTGTATACAATTACAGCTATATCCTGGCGGAGGCAGTGATTACAGTGATCATCATTTCGATTCCGTCAGTGGCAAAAGGGCTGGGCCGGGTGAAACAGACGGCAGATTGAAATGTCCTAAGAAATTTTTAAGATTTATATCAAGTTTTTTTTAACTGCGCGCGGGTATAGTCGGATAGGTAAGGAAGAAAGTTCCGTCCGGGTCAGCAATGCGGCCGGACGCAGGAGGGGAATAGGAACAGAGGCGGTGACAATAAAGTGAAAAGGAATGAGACAGAAGAGAAAGAAAGCCGGGAGGTCATTCTTGTGGTGGATGACAATCAGGAGATTGTCTACTCGATCAGTGAACTTTTAAAGTATGAAGGATATGAGGTAGTGAAAGCATACGATGGAATGCAGGCCCTCAGCGCCTTGGAGGAACACGCTGTTGATCTGATCCTGCTGGATGTGATGATGCCCAGGCTGAACGGCCTGTCAGCGCTCATGAAGCTGAGGGAGAAGTCACGGATACCGGTAATTATCCTGTCGGCAAAGACAGAAGAGAGCGACAAAGTATCCGGTCTGGTGCTGGGAGCGGATGATTATGTGGAGAAACCGTACAATGCCGCGGAACTGATCGCGCGGGTGAAGGCGCATCTGCGGAGATACCGTGCCTGGGGAGGGGGAGCTCCGAAGGCAGATCAGGACCAGATTGTCAATGGCGGGCTTATGCTTGATAAGAAACAGCGGATTGTCATAGTCGAGGGCGGGGAAGTCCGCCTGACAGCCACCGAATATAAGATACTGGAACTTCTGATGGAACATCCGGGCCAGGTATTTTCAGCGGAGCAGATCTATGAAAATGTGTGGCAGGAATCCGCGGACTATACTGTGGAAAACACGGTTATGGTACATATCAGGCACATTCGCGAGAAGATCGAGATTGATACAAAGAAACCAAGGTATGTAAAGGTGGTGTGGGGAATTGGATACAAAATGGAAAGATACAGTTAAAAAGATTCCGGCGTTTTTGAAACTTCACTGGGCGTACGTGACCTATATACTGGGGGCCATATTTGTAATTGTGGGAGTGGTTTTTTTCTATACGCTCATTGTGTACCGTTCTTGGCACCCTACGGAAGAGGCGGTCTTTTTCGGCATTATGGGAAATCTTTTCTTTGGCGCGGGAATGATGATGATTCTAAAAGGGGTGCTCAAAAGGCTGTGCGGTGGTATGTGGATGCCGGAAGAAGATACCTACGCGGAGTGGAAGCGGGTAAACGGCAGTGTGGAAAAGAAGATTTGTCAGGCGGGCGCGGCGGCGTTCCTCTGCGTCCTGTGGTACATGTGGCATCTTATGAATGGCGGCGCGTGGGCGGGCGGCGGCTGGTATTACAATTATGCGTCGGGATATATCATGATCTTTACCGTGCTGATCCAATTTATCCTTTCTTATACTGTGTTCCTTAGATTCGAAAGGAAGGAGCTGGACCTTCTTGAGGAGCAGAGAGAGGTGGATATCCGCCGGCGGATTGAAGAAGTGGCAGAACAGGGACAGAAGCGCCTGGAGGAAGCTTTGGAGATTGAGAGAAAAAGCATGGAAAAAGTGTCTCACAGCGACCAGCTCAGGGTAGATCTTATCACCAATGTATCCCATGATCTCAAGACGCCCCTGACCTCTATGATCGGTTATATTGAGCTGATCAAGAAGGAGGAGTTGACGGATATTGTCCGGGATTATGTGGATGTGATCTCAGAGCGCGCGGAAAAACTCAAGGAAATGATCAACAGTCTTTTCAATCTTGCCAAAGCAAGCAGCGGGAATATAGAACTTCATCCTGAAAAGTTCGAGGTGAACCGGCTGATTGAACAGATCTTTGCGGATATGGAAGACCGGGTCAGGGAGAGCGGGCTTGAATTCGTGGTACAGCTGACAGAAGAGGATACAGAGCTGTACGCGGATAACAGCTATTTTTATCGGATCTGTCAGAATCTGGTTGAGAATGCGCTCAAATATTCAGCAGAAGGCACACGGGTGTTTGTGAAGACTTTTCTTGATAAAAAGCCAGACGATTCTCACCGTATAGTATCCAAGACAGAGGGAAACGGGCAGCGGCAGCCGGTGCCGCGGCAAAGCGGGATCTGCGTAGAGATTACAAATACCTCGGGATATCCGATGGATTTTACAAAAGAGGATATTATTGAGCGGTTTGCGCGGGGGGATAAGGCCCGAGCGGGAGAGGGGAACGGCCTGGGACTGGCCATCGTGAGCACTTATGCCAAAGCGCTGGGCGGCTCATTTGACATTAAGATTGACTGCGATCAATTCAAAGCATGTCTGAAATTTTAAGAGGGCTGTCCGTTTAGGCGGGCAGCCCTCTTTCACATGTTTTCCATTTTGCGAAGCTCCAGCGCGATGAGTGTTACAGTTACGATGAACGCAATGGTGTCCGCCGCGGGACCGGCATACAGGATGCCGTCAAGCCCAAAGAAGAGCGGGAGGATCAGCACCAGCGGGATCAAAAAGAGAACCTGCCTTGTCATGGAGAGAACCAGCCCTTTCAGCGGCTTGCCGATCGCCGCGAAGAAATTCGAGGAGATGAGCTGGACGCCGTTAACCAGCACCATAAATAAGAAAATCCTCATAAAGTGGGCAGCGAACTCAAAATAAGCCGGTTCCCCTGTGCCGAAGAGGGAGATGATCTGATACGGAAAGAACTGAAACAGGACAAATCCCACAGCTGAGACGACAAGATTTGCCGTAATGGCAAGTTTGTAAGTCTGCCGTACTCTGTCATACTGCCGCGCTCCGTAGTTAAAGCCGATGATTGGCTGAGAGCCCTGTGAGATTCCGATGATGACCGCCAGCAGGATGGCGTTGGTTTTCATTACGATCCCACATGCAGCCAGAGGGATTTCTTTTCCGTATATGGACATTGCTCCGTAGTAGGTGAGTGAATTGTTCAGCACGATCTGGACAAAAGTAATGGCCACCTGGTTCAGGCTGTTGCTCATCCCAAGGGAAGCGGTCTGGGCGCATTCTTTGAAAGAAATTCCGATGTCTCTGCGGGAAAGCCGGATATTTTTGAATTTCCGGATATACAGTGCCGCGAAGAGAAAGGAAAAAAACTGGCCGATGATGGTCGCCCAAGCTGCTCCGGCAACGCCTAGATCAAATACAAAGATAAAGACCGGATCAAGTATGGTATTGATAACCGCTCCGATCAGCATGGATATCATGGAGTATTTCGGGCTCCCGTCCGCGCGCGCCAGATTGCTCATGCCGTTCGTTATAATGAGGAAAGGCATGCCGATGGCCACGATGCGGGAATAAGTCTCCGCATAGGGCATGATTTCAGATGTGGCGCCGAAGGCAGTGAGCAGGGGCGCCAGGAAAAGTTCTACCGCGGCTGCGTAGATGAGTCCAGAGACAATCATCATGCAGATGCCGTTTCCTACAACCTTTTCTGCCTTTTCTTTTTCGCCGGCTCCCAGATAGAGAGAGAATCTTGACGCGCTTCCGATTCCGATCAGGAGCGCGATAGCCAGACAGATGGTTGTCAAAGGATACGCCACGTTGGTGGCCGCGTTTCCGAGATATCCCACACCCTGGCCGATAAAGATCTGGTCGACAATATTGTACAGGGAGCTGACCAGCATGGCAATGATGCTGGGGATGGCAAATCCTTTCAAAAGGGAAGGAATGCTCTGACAGCCCAACGGATTTTGCTGTGTCTGAGTCTGCTGCAAAGGAATCACTTCTTTCTTTCGTATTTCTATCGTGTTGTCAGATCATATAGACATGACGGTTTTGAAACGCCGCCGCGCGCTGGAAAGGCCTGCCCGCGCGTGGCGGCACAGCTGTTCTCTATTATAAGAGAAATTTCTGCTGTCCGCAAGTAATTTAAAAAGCTGTCCGCAAGTTTTGGGCATTCTTGTCTGGCTGGCAGTGATCTGTTTCTTTTCATGCTGCAGGATTTCCGGAAGAGGTCATAGCGGCGGTCCTGGAGCCGGCAGGAGAGTGAGACGGAGGAACGTGTAAAAAAAGTGAAAAGAAACCGGATTCTAAATGCAGGAAATGCTTCCGTGTGATACAATAAATGGGAGAGTAGTAAAGCGCTTACAGGAGGAAAGAAATCATGCGGAGGACGAAAATTATATGTACGCTTGGCCCGTCCACTGATCAGGGGGATGTACTGGAAACTTTGGTCAGTGAAGGCATGGATGTGGCAAGGTTTAATTTTTCACATGGCACCCATTCGGAGCAGAAAGAGCGTCTTGATAAATTAAAGGAAATCAGATCGCGTCAGGGGAAATACGTGGCGGCCCTGCTGGACACAAAAGGGCCGGAGATCCGGATTAAAACATTTGCAGAAGGCAGAGCGGAGCTGGATGAGGGACAGATATTTACCCTCACGCCGGATGATGTTGAGGGCACGCCGGAGAAAGTGTCTGTCACATATGAGGATCTTTATAAAGACGTGAAACCGGGAGACAGCGTGCTTATTGATGACGGGCTGATCGGCCTGGAGGTTGTGAGTATTGAAGGAAGGGATGTAAACTGTATCGTAAAGAATGGTGGTACGGTTTCTAACCGCAAAGGAATCAACCTTCCGGGCAATGATGTCAGCATGCCTTTTATCAGTGAGAAAGACAGGGAAGATATCTTGTTCGGCATCCGGGAAGGATTTGATTTTATCGCGGCGTCATTTACCCGGACAGCGGATGATGTGGAAGAGATCAGAAAGCTCCTGCGTGAAAATGGAGGCGCTCAGATTAACATTATTGCAAAAATAGAGAACCAGCAGGGTGTCAACAATATTGACAGTATTATTGAGGCGGCAGACGGGATTATGGTTGCGCGCGGGGACATGGGAGTGGAAATTCCCCTGGAAGAGGTGCCGGTTATCCAGAAGAAACTCATAACAAAAGTTTACAATGCGGGCAAGCAGGTGATCACAGCCACACAGATGCTGGATTCCATGATGAAAAATCCAAGACCGACCCGCGCTGAGACGACGGATGTGGCGAATGCCATTTACCAGGGGACAAGCGCGATCATGTTGTCTGGTGAGACGGCGGCGGGGAAATACCCCGTGGAGGCCCTGCGCACGATGGTTAAAATAGCAGTGCGGACGGAGAGCGATATCCCGTACAGCCGTCATTTCAGTGTGCGCCAGAAGGAGGAAAAGCCGGATGTGACTACCGCGATCTCTCACGCTACGTGTATGACAGCCATTGACCTTGACGCAAAAGCCATCATCACGGTCAGTAAATCGGGGCATACGGCAAGGATGATCTCAAAGTACAGGCCGGGATGCCAGATCGTGGGCTGTTCACCTGATGAATGTACATGCCGTCAGCTTAATATGTCATGGGGAGTTATCCCGGTCCATATCCGGGAGGAGTACAGCATGGAAATTCTGTTTCTGCATGCGACGGAGGCGGCAGAGCGTGAAGGGTATGTTGAGCAGGGGGACATCGTGGTTCTTACCGCAGGTGTGCCTCTGGGACGTCCGGGAAATACGAACCTGATTAAGACGACAGTGGTCGGGGAGTACTGATTAATGTGATACGAAAAAAGGGGAGAGAGAAGCAGAAGCGTGGAAAAGGCTGCCGTATACTGGGAATTCCGGTACAGCAGCCTTCTTTTTTCTTTAGGAGGGGGTATTAAGTGAAGTGTAAATTTTTGGCTTTCTGGAAGAAGCCGGAAATCACTGTAAAATCACAGCTCTTTCATGATATTTCTAACAACTTGGTCCTGGATGCTGTCCGCTTTCTCATGGCTGACTTTGTAATCGGCATATCTTGCGCACATATACAGGTAATCAGACAGGCGGTTTATATACTGGATCGCTTTAGCGTCAGCGCCATAGTTCTGTTCTACTCTGCGGAACCGTCTTTCCGCACGCCGGGTTACAGCTCTTGCCACGTCCAGCCTTGCTGACTGTTCACAGCCGCCGTAGAGAACGAACTCTTTGGCGCGTGGAAAAGAATTTTCGATCCGGTCGATCTCCTGCTCCAGCGAAGCTGTCTCATCAGCGGAAAAACGGTAATCCATGCAGCGCGGGTCAGCGACGCCTGCCATGATCTGCATAAGATTTTTTTGGATATGGGAAAGCTGATTTTTCAGAAGAGAATCTGCCAGCACTTTGGCAAGACCGATATAGCTGTTCAGCTCGTCAATGGTCCCCAGCAGCTCAATCCTGTCATCTGACTTGGAAACACTGATTCCGTTCATCAGGGAAGTTGTTCCCCGGTCTCCGGCTTTCGTATAGATACTCATATGCCATATTCCTCCTTAAAAGGCAGCTTTTTAATCGCGCGGGCGCTGTTGGCGCCGATATTCCTGCACTGTATCCGGCTGGGGGCAGGGCAGCTTTCAATATTGCGCCCTTTTTCCAGCCCGCGTATCTTCAGGCACACGGCTGTGCCGAAAATACCGATCCCGGAACCGAGCATGGAATCGCGGGCAGCCTTATATGCCAGTTTCTCCATACACTCATCAGGAAATTCTGCGATATCGTAGAATACGCCTTCTTCTTCAATTCCTGCGCATACTTCTTTTAAAACAGCTGCATCGGCCTGGTGGGTGTAGATAAATATAGATGGTCTTTTGATAATCATTGCTGTTCTCCTATATAAGAGAGTACAAGTCCGGTGGCCACGGCGTTTCGCGGGCCTTCGCTTCCCCGGATATTCCCGCGGCCGCATACGATGCGGTAATCCGCGAATGCCTCCATAAGCATTTCCGGTATTTCAAAATCCTCTGCGGAGCCTCCTACAAGGACAACTGTGGAAATGTTTTTCAGATTGCTGCCCGGGACAACTTTTTTGAGGGCTCGGAACGCATTGGTCACAAAAACTTTGCGTTTCGCTTCCCTGCGGACCTGTACGATCTTTTCCATAGGGATCTCTTCCTCTATGCGGACAAAACCGTTTTCTGTCAGAAGAACAACTCTTCCGAAGAACCGGGGATCAATGGATTCATCGACAAAGGTCATTTGTCCGTTTTCCATGCGCATGTGGAAAAGGCTTTCAACCTTTGCGAGGGGATATCTTTTTATCTGTTCCGCAATGTGGCGGCTGCTTAAACCAAGCTCTGTCTGAATCAGCATGGATACCAGTTCTCCGGCCCCCGCCTGGTGTGTCATGGTTACATGACCGTCGTCGGAAATGATGGCGGCATCTGTGGAGCCTCCGCCCATATCCAGAATGGCAAGAGGCAGTTTTGTGCCCGGGGTAGTCAGCGCCCCGAGGCTCGCCATAATTGCTTCCACGCCGGCCACACTCACTTCCACAGAAAGATCTTTCTTAAGCTGATCCGCGATCTCCTGCATGGGCAGTTTCTGAGTTTTGACCATGGCTGCGATTCCCACAGCTTTTTCGAGGCAGGTTTCCCCTGCAAGCGCCCCTGAAATAAGCACCGGGGCAAGGGTGTCCACGGCCAGGATATCCGTAATGCGGATATCTGCCTCTGAACTCTTGTCCAGCTGGTTCATGCCGGTGCGGATGCGGGAGAGCATGTTCCCCACATTTGTATCCGGCTGGCCGCTGATATCGCGGATGTCGCCCGCTTCTTCTGCGGAATCCATAATCTTAGCGGCACCTTCGTCCAAACTGATGGTAATATTCCTGTCCCCGTAAAAATAAATCTCTCCTGCGGGGAGCACATTCTCGTGGACGTTCCCGCCCGGTGTTTTGAGAACAACGGCGCTGCGTTTCCCGATCAGACTCTTGGCGATGGGGGTTACGGTGCGGGTTTCCTCAGCGCTCAGTCCAAGAAGCGTGGCGATGCCGTATGGATTGGATAACATACGGATCGTCTGTCCGGGAAGCGCCACCTCAATAGCGGCAGGCACCCCGTCCGGCAGCCGGTCGATCCGTTTCACTTCGTCAATGATCGGGACCTTTCTGCGGATTCGATTCTCTACAAGGACGGCCTCGTCAGCCTGGAGGATGATGCCCGCAATATCGATACCCTGCCCGGGCACGCCGGATGCATCGGATACACTGCCGTCCATGTATGGGGCAGTGCCGTACTGATTGACCACGGCCGCAATCTCCTCATAACTGTGTTCCGCAGAAGCGGCCAGGATATAGGGCGTCCCGGGGACAGCGCGGGAGATGTTTTCAATCAGCAGAATTTCTCCCACAGCCTGTCCGGCTCCTGCCGGAGTGGACGGATTGTGCCCGATCATAGAAGAGTCTGTGATTACAGTTTCGGTCAATGTCTCCATCGCTGTATCGCCGATGACGGGCGCAGCTTCGTTGAGGCGCACCAAATCAATGTCGGATGTCTCGCGCCCGATCCGGCTCATGGCCAGTTTCAGGGCGTTCTTGACGGAATGGACATTTTCTAATGTGCCTTTTGTACCCGTTGTAGGGCAGGAGGCGCTGGTGAGAAAAGTGAGGTTTCCGTTTCCTGTGACTTCTCCCACGCAGACTTCCGTTGTAGAATTCCCGATATCAACTCCTGCGATATAACTCAAAGTAAGATTCCTCTCTTTTCATACACTTCCGCGGCCTCCATTACGAGACGCGCACAATTTTTTGCATTGTATTTTTCAAGAAGCTCCTGGGCCATCATTACCAGTTCCAGCTTTGTGGAACGGTTGGGACGGAGCTTGTCATACATTTTCAGGATAACGTCGTCCGGCACATCCACCAGCTCTGCGGCGCGTTCGAAATTCTTTTCCATAGGCTGATTGTCAGCGGCGAGTGCCACCTGACCCTGGGCCTTCAGGATTTCCCGGGAGATTTTGATGTCATCCGGGGCGATATGGTCTTTCATAGCTTCATCCAGCGTAATATCAGTGAACTTCTTTCCGGTTTTAGATGTAATAGACTCTTTTTCATGTTCTGCTAAAGGATATCTCATTTACTTTCCCTCCCATTCAACAGCGCCGGTCTCAGGATCGAGCTGTTCCGTCTCCGCGATGTGCATGATGGCTGCTTTTACCTGGTACTTTGGTCTGCACATCGGATCGTTCGTACACGGGATCGGTACGACCTGTTCGCCTTTTACATATTTTGCCGCGTTCTGTCCGATCTGCCGGTAGGTCTCCAGAGTCATGAGCGGAGCCTGCGGAAAGAGCTCCAGGTTGGAGAGGGGATACAGGTCTTTCTGGTGGATGACAGTGGTTCCCTTTGACTGGATGCCTACCCCGATGCCGGAACCGGAGAGCTTTGCCGCCTCCAGCGCCATGAAACATACATCGGATGTATCAAGGATTTTGACGACTCTTGGAATCATGCCCTCCTCCTCGATGCCTGCTTTTACATTTCGCAGCACCTCATCCAGGGGAATGTCACAGATCGTCCTTGTGATCTCCCTCTGAAATGCGGCGCCCACGCCGATCACGACCTCTTTGGGGTCGGTCCCTTTCTTTGCGCGCGGATAACCGGAATAGTCGGATCTTTCTTCATTAATCCGGTCTCTCCCTGCCATGGAGGGAATCTCTGAAGATGCGGCAGAAAGTGTGTCTTCCGTGACGGAGGAGCTGCCTGCGCCGGACATCTGGCTTAAGACCGCATTGGTAATCTGTTTGACTAATTCTTCGCTGATCTGCATGTGTGTTCTCCTCCTTTCCTATATATCTTTCGGATTGATAATGTGCGGGATTCTCTTGATCTCTTCCCAGCGTTCGCCGTCTACACGGTAGCCGGTTCCGGGTCCCATATAATCATTGGGCGTATTGATGCCGGAGAGAACGTGGAAATCTTTGTCCAGGATTGCGGCTGTCTGCATATAATCTCCTGCGACGCGCTGTTTCAGCATATTGAGCACACTTGACGCTACATCCTCAAACCCTGTCTCGGCAAGGGCTTTTACGACGTCAATGCCGGTGATGCCGCGTTTTAATACGTCCTCTGCAGCGGCCAGGTCAGCGGTTACATCCCGGGGAGGTGTATCTTTGCTGCCATGGGCGTAAGTCACAGCCTCCACCTGCTCGTCCGATACCGGTGAAAGCCCCAGGCTTCGGAAAACAGCCTGCACAGCCCGGGCTGCTTTGTTCCGTACATGTATTACCTGCGCTTCGGTTACCGGCTTTAAGCCGCCGTCAACCTGCATGTCTCTTTGGAGTACATTGTAATCGTCAAAGTCTTCCGCGTCGAAGTTCGATCCGGCAAACATATTGTCGTAATTCGGTTCTGCCGCGTAGCCTGAGAAAATAAAATCTGTTCCGGGAAGAAACTCCAGCATAGTCCTTGCCGTCCGTCTCATATCCGAGTTGGAGAAACTCTGGTCATTGGACGACGCGCATTCCAGGCCGAGGAGAGCGGCGACAAGATTCTCAGCAAGCACTTCCCGGATGCCGGCAGGGACAGAGCCTGTCACGCCGATACAGCTTACGGAACCGTTCTGGATGCCCTGGCTTCCGGCGCCTTTGGTCACAAAGAGGCAGCGGCATTCCAGGTAAAGCATGGACTTCTTCTCGCTGCTTCCCATCAGGACCTCTGAACCAGAGCCGGAAGTAAAGCGGACTTTCAGCCCTCTGGAAGCGTAAGCGGAATTCAGGAATGCCTTTGAATAGGGTGTGTCATCCCCATCGATAAATACGTTCTCTGTACCATAGACGGAGAGCGTCTCCGCATAGGTGGTCAGTCCGCGGATGCCAAGTTCCAGTTCCGTCGCTTCCTCAGCGGAGCACTGCGTCAGGACGCCGGGGCGTCCCACCTGTGAACCGATCAGGAGCGCCATGGCGCTTAAGGGGGCATAGCGTGCCACACCCATGGTTGTCTCTTCCTCGGCAAAGCCTCTGAGCGCGCCTTCGGCGGCATCCGCGGCAATCTGTACCGGGTCATCCTTTAAGTTTGTGATATGTGCCTGATTTCCGGGTGTCCTTCTGGCCCGGATTTTCTGCATGCCCATCATAAGCTCCACCACATTCAGGTGATTCATGACTTCTGTCATCTTTGCGGGTGTGATGCCGGAGATGATCTCCAGGATTTCTTTTCTGGAGACGTTGATATCCACGATCATTCTCGCGATGTCCAGAGAGGATATGGACATGGATTTCTCCGTTCTTTCAATATTGATGGCATAATCTGCAATGAACTGATCAATAAAGTCAAAGTCTTCACGGTACTTTCCGTCCAGCTCTACGATCCTGCCTTCCTCTACCCTGACGGAAGGTTCCGGGTCATATGGGCTGCTCATAGCCACAAATCCCATCTCGGGCCATTCATTAATGTAGCCGTCCAGGTTGACCGGACGGGCGTCCAGCGTTTCAATTCTTTTTGAACGTTTCATAGTATTTTCTCTCCCTGCGGAAAACGTGATATTGGTATAATTTCGTTCGTCTGTGCTCTAGAAGTACGGACAGACATTTCTAAAAGTAATTATACTATAACCACAGGAGAATAGCAATATAAGAATCAGAAAATGTGGCAAAAAACCACAACGGATAAAAATAAAAACCACATAAAGCCACACGAAATAAAGAAGAATAAGATAAACCGTATACTGGTGAAGGAAAAGCAGTGTAGACACAGAGCGGACGAATGGTATAATGGAACTGCAAAAACGCAGGGGCATGGTATGACTGCCGGCACGGACTCTGGGAGATCGGGGCGGAGGATGTTCTCAGAATGCAGAGGGAAATGGAGCGTGGGTAGATGAAAAAGGAACTTGAACTAAAAATGATTGAGGCGGCGGATGATATTTTCAGGCATCCCGAGCTTTCTTTAAAGGAAGAATACTCATCCCGCAGACTGGCAGAATTTCTGGAAAGGGAAGGCTTTCGGCTGATCTGGGGAACGGCGGGATTTAATACTGCATTTACTGCGGAATGGGGCAGCGGGAAGCCGGTCATCGGTTTCCTCGCGGAGTATGACGCGCTCCCCGGCCTGCATCAGGAATGCGTGCCTGAACAGAAGGGCAATGGCGGACCGGGACATGGCTGCGGGCATAATCTTCTTGGCAGCGCCTGCGCTGGGGCCGCATGCGCGTTGAAAGAAAGGATGGAACGGGAAGGGCTTTCCGGGACAGTCCGGGTGTATGGCTGCCCGGCGGAAGAGATCGTAATCGGGAAAATCCGGATGAATGAGCGGGGAGTATTTGATGACTTGTCTGCGGCGGTAACGTGGCATCCTTTTGCCGCAGCAGAGTCAGCTATGACATCTGGCAGGCTCAGGAGATTAAAAATTATAAGTTTTACGGAAAGGCGGCACATGCCTCCAAACACCCAGAGATGGGCCGCAGCGCCCTGGATGCGGCGGAGCTGATGAATGTGGGGGTGAATTATCTGCGGGAGCACGTGGCGGATGATGTAAGAATGCACTATACATACACCAATACAGACGGTCCCGCGAATATTGTGCCGCCCTATGCGGAGACGAACTATTTTATCCGTTCTAATAAATGGGAGCGGACACAGGACGCATCAGAGAGAGTGGATAACTGCGCAAAAGGCGCGGCGCTTATGACGGGCACAAGAGTTGAGATTGAGCGCGTGACATGTAACAAAGAAATGAAGGTGAACCGGACGCTGGCAGAAATTTTTTACGAGGAAATGGAAAAGATCCCGGTGCCCCGATATACGGAGGATGAATTAGGATTCGCGGCGGAGATCGGGAAAAGTGCCGGACTTAACGGAGCCACCCCGCAGGAAATGTTCACCGGGCTGGAGCCGCTTGAAGATGAGCCGGTTCCACTGGCAATTGGTACAGATGTTTCAGATGTCAGCCACACAGTACCAACCGTTATGCTCAGCGCAGCGTGCATGTGCAGGGGCACCCCGCTTCACCACTGGGCCGCTGCCGCGCAGGCAGGGATGAGCATCGGCTGGAAGGGAATGCTCTATGCGGCGGAATGTATGTATGCCGGGGCATACCGTCTGTTAAAGGCGCCGGAACTTCTGGAAAAGGCGTGGGAAGAGATGGAATGAATCAGGAGGTTTTCGCGAACACATACGTTTCTTCAGTGGACAGTTTTTCCAGGAATTTATAGCCAAGACCGTGGAAATACCGAATGTCGGCAGTGTGTTTAATCTCACTTTCCGCCATCCAGCGGACCATCTCGCCCCGGGCGGCTTTCGCCTGTGTTCCTTTCATCTTGACTCTGCCGCCGGATAATTCTCCGAAAATACATGTGACACAGGATATGGGGAAGAAGGAGGAATCATGACCGTCCGGTCCGCCGGCGGAATGGGGCGCCATATATGGCAGTACGGCTCTGCTGTATTCCGCGGAAGCCAGGTTGACAAGTTCTGTGGTTCCCTCCCGCAGGAGTTCCCGGTACAGGGAATCTCCCCACCAGCTGTACAGGTCTGGTCCTTTGGCTGTTTTCAGTTTGGCCTGCATTTCCAGGCGGTAGGGGATCACTTTGTCTGTGGGGTGGAGAATACCATAAAAGCCCGAGAGGATGCGCAGGTGAGATACGGCATACGCCCACTGGGTGTCCGTGAATATGCCGGGTGCCATATGCTGATACTGGAGCCCTTCATAGGCCAGCAGCGCCGGGGTGAGCGCCTGCTCCGGGGAATAGGTGTGGAGACGCTCCCAGTTCTGCGCGGCGAGGCGGGGACTGCATTTCCAGAGATTTTTCAGCGCCGGGAGATCCATCTCTCTGAGCGCGGCGTGCAGTTTAAGCGCGCGGTCCAGGAACGCGGGGGAGGTCAGCTCACAGGGGGAATCTTCGATAACGTTCATTTTTTTTGCGGGGGAAATTATAATCTTCAGCATGGTGTGTGTCTCCTGGTTTCTACTATGTACCGGGTAGTATAACACAGCAGGCAGGAGATGGGCAATACAGCATTGTTTCATAGAGTACAGCTTCAAAGCCGCGGCGGATACAGCCAGGGCGGAAGAAAAGACAAAAAGGGAGAAGGAGAAAGAAATGCGCAGGAAAATTATTTTGGGGTCTGCGTCACCCCGCAGGCGGGAGCTTTTGAGCCAGATTGGAGTAGAATTCACAGTAAAGGCCAGTGAGAAAGAAGAGGTGTACCACAGCAGTACACCGGAAGAGATTGTAAAAGAACTGGCGCTTATGAAAGCGGAAAATGTGGTCCAGGAACTTATGGAAGAGAAGAGGAATATTACAGTGATCGGAGCGGATACGGTTGTTGTGCTGGATGAGAAGATCCTGGGAAAACCCAGGGATGAGGAAGACGCGGTCCGTATGCTGAAGCTGCTTCGGGGGAGAGGACATGATGTGTACACCGGAGTGGCGGTGATCGATTATGATGGAGCCGGCGTACGGCGTGTAGAGAACCAGGCAGTGAGAACAACGGTATATGTGCATGGGATGTCAGAGGAGGAGATCCGCGCCTACACGGGGACCGGAGAGCCTGCGGATAAAGCGGGGGCATATGGGATACAGGGAGCATTTGCAAAATATATCGACCGTATTGACGGAGATTATTACAATGTAGTTGGACTTCCGGTTTCCGTTGTGTATCAGACGCTCAAGACGATGGAAGTGCTGTGAGGTATACGACAGCGTGGGGGAGGAGAGAACAGTTTATACTGCGGTCCAGAGAGAATCCCCGTTTTCCCTGAGCCATCTGCGGGCCTGACGGTAATCGGGCAGAACGGATTCGACAATGGTATAAAATGCTTTTGAATGATTCATTTCCATCCGGTGAGCCAGCTCGTGGACTACCACATAGTCCAGTACTTCTTCCGGGGCAAAGATCAGCCTCCAGTTAAAATTCAATCCTCCACTGCTGCTGCAGCTGCCCCAGCGGGTTTTCTGCTCGCGGATGGAGATGCGGCTGTAAGAGACGCCCATAATACGGGCGTAATAATCAGTCTTTTTGGTGAAAATATCCCTTGCGATGGAAATGTATCGGGCGCGTTCTTTGTCGGAAAGCGGCGGACGGCCGGGAGTGGGATGCTGTTCTCTTTGCTGCGCGAATCGGGACAGATGGTTCTGTATCCAGTCTTTCTTCTGCCAGACAAAGGCATCAATCACGCTGCGGGAGCAGCCTTTTGGGGCGCGGACAATGACTCTGCCGTCAGGGGTTACCTGAATGGCGGTGGTCCGGCGCGCGCTGTATATAATTTCATATTCAAAAGGAAGGTTCATAGTATACCTCAGAGAAGTTATGGTGTCAAAGGAAGATATGTTTGACACATATGCAAGCCGCCTATCTTTTCCGGGACAGGGCGGCTTACTTATTTTTCAAATTCAGAATCGCAACGATACCGCGCGTTTTTCAGTAATGTTTAATATTTTCTGATATTTTCATAGCGTTCACCTTCTATAGTTTTTGGTATCATAACACAACTTATATGAATGGGTAAATAGAAAAGTATTTATATCTGTATTGATAAATGGAAAACTATTTTTATAAAAATGCAGAATGAAAGTAGAAAACCATTTATTTTGAAGAGAGGTGAAGAAATAAGAATCCACAGGAGCAAAGCGATGCGAATTCTGAGACAGCCTCACAGGTGCAGGAAGTTCCGAGCATACTTTGAGGAATATATTTCTGCGGCGCCAATCCACCATGTAGGAGTACAGCACTTAAAATGATACTAGTAAAAACCGTTCCAGTGATACTGGTGTGGTGCCAGTAGAAAAAATCAGGGCTGTCAGAAGGGGGTTACACTATGCAGAAAAGTGTAAATACGCTGTTTTTGTTTTGCGTCACACCGCCATTTCCTGGGGTTTCATCCAATCTTTAAGAATTTCATAAGATTTTCCCTCCTTCCTTTTAAAAAATCCCTCCTATCATGTATACTGTAAGGGAGGTGATGAAAATGTACAATATACTTGTATGTGATGACGACAAAGAAATCGCGGAAGCGATTGAGATATATCTGAGCCAGGAGGGGTACCATATCCTGAAAGCTTATGATGGACTGGAGGCACTTGATATCCTGGAGAAAGAGACGGTAAACCTCCTGATTCTGGATGTGATGATGCCGCGCATGGATGGCATACGTGCCACATTGAAAATACGGGAAAAGAACAGCATTCCCATTATAATTCTTTCGGCAAAATCAGAGGACGCGGATAAAATTCTCGGATTGAACGTAGGTGCTGACGATTATGTGACAAAGCCGTTTAATCCTCTGGAACTGGTGGCAAGAGTGAAATCACAGCTCCGGAGGTACAATCAGCTCGGCGGATCTGTTAAAGAAGAACAGGATACCATTTATGAGGCCGGCGGACTTAGGATGAACGATGATCTGAAAGAAGTGAGCGTGGACGGTGAGCTGGTGAAATTAACACCCATTGAGTACAACATCCTGCGTCTGCTTATGAAGAATCAGGGACGGGTATTCTCTATCAGTCAGATCTATGAGTCTATCTGGAATGAAGAGGCCATCGGTGCTGACAATACCGTGGCAGTGCATATCCGGCATATCAGGGAAAAGATTGAGATCAATCCCAAAGAACCACGCTATTTGAAGGTGGTATGGGGTGTGGGCTATAAGATTGAGAAGATGCAGTGACAGATCATGTGAAAGGAAAGTTTATGAATAAATGGTACAGAAAATCTGCTGTCAAGGCCGGGGTCCTGATCGCCGGAGTTTTAAGCGGGGCGGCATTTCTTACATCCTTTGCCGTGGGGACGACTTTCGCGGGGACAGTAAATCCGGCGGAGATCATGGAGATTGTGAACGAGCCTTATGAAGAGTCTGTGGATTTTAAGGCGGCGGTCAGTGACGCGATGTCCCAGATTTTTCGCAAGTCCCAGCTGGAAAAATTTTTTGAAATGGATGGAGCGTATAACCCGGATAAAGTGATTGATGTCCTGGAGTATTACCGGGACGGCAGAAGCGGCGGCGAGAATGTTTCAGGCATAGCATATACGCTGGAAGAACTGATAAACTGGGGGGAGGACTTTGCCAGCGACAGCGGTGATGCCTACAATAATAATGAAGTAATTGTGTGCCAGAAACCGGACGGTGGATACTACTATTACTACTTTGAAGATTTTCAGCAGTATTTCAGCAGCGGAGAATTTATCATGGAATTTAATGATCCCAGTATGAGTCAGGAGCTTTATCTCCAGGGTCTGCAGAATGGGTATTATACCGCGTTGGGCGGGGGCGGGAAGATCTACGGACCGGACGGAAACTTAATGTATACGGACTGCTGGAATTTCGGACAGAGCGTTCAGGAAAAATTCGCGCCTCAGGGAGCGGAGAATCTGCTTCAGGTTATCAACAGCTCACCGGGGCTTAACGGGAGGCTGTCATCTGTCTATAACGCGCTGGAAATGCTTCTTGCCAATATATATGATGATTATACATTGTATCAGTCCGGCTGGGATTACCTGGAGGAAGGAAATACGAATCTGACGTATCTTTACGTCAATATGGACACAAAAAAGGCAGAATCAAATAAAAGCGAATACAGAAATTATGAAGATGTGGAGAAGAGCCTGGAGGAGATGAAATCCGGGGAACACGTGAAATATATGTTCGTATATCCGAAACTGAAGGATTTTGAGACAAATATGAACGTGTCCGCGGCAGGCGAATGGGAAGCCGTGAAAAGCCAGGAGACTGACGATAAGAAATCCGGTGTTATTTTTGCGGCGTCAGTGGATACTGCTTACCCTGTACAGGACCAGTTTTATGAGGGCAGGGCGGCTTATGCCAAAAACATGCCGTATCTTAAATACTCTATAATTTCGCTCATAGCCGGCGTGCTGCTTTTCCTCATCTCCGCGGTATGGACAGCGTTTGTCTCCGGGAAAAGACCGGAAGATGAGGAGCTGCACCTGGTGGCGTTTGACAGGTGGAAGACAGAGCTGGCGGCTGCGGCAGTGATCTTTGTATGGACAGGGGTGACATGGGTCGTCATAGGCGGAGGCTATGTAGCAGGTGACTGGCAGGCTCTGAACAGTGCTGTGTCTTATTATCTGGATGAATTCGGAGGCGTGCCCCAGCTCTATTCCGCGCTGTTTACTACGGCTTTGGGTCTGGCGGACGTAGCAGCCGTCTTTTTATATGGCGTGTTTACTTTCCTGTGTTTCTTTTGGGGATGGACCAGCCTGTTTCGCAGAATCAAGGCGAAGAGCCTATGGCGGGGAAGCCTTGTCTATGCGGTTACGCGTTTTGTCAGGCGTGTGCTGGACAGCCGCTCTGTGACAGTACGGGCTGCCTTGATCTTCCTGGGATTCCTGGCCGCGCAGTGGGCCGCGGTACTGGTGCGGTCCGGCGTGGCTGTACTGCTGGCCGCGGCGGTGGATATTGCGGCAGTGTGGTTTGTGCTGAACAGCGCGATGGCGAAGAGCAGGATCAGAAAGGGGATCGAGGAGATCGCGGGCGGGAATCTGGAGCACCGCATCGAGACCGGCGGCCTGCGGGGCGCGGACCGGGAGCTTGCAGAGAAAGTTAACGATATCGGGAGCGGGCTGAACCGGGCGGTAGATGAGGCCATGCGGAACGAGCGTCTGAAGACGGACCTAATTACAAATGTATCCCATGATATTAAGACGCCACTTACTTCTATTATAAATTACGTAGATATTTTGAAGAGGTCCAGTATCTCAGATGAAAAAATACAGGGCTATCTGAACATTCTTGAAGAAAAAGCACAGCGTCTGAAAACGCTGACAGAGGATGTGGTGGAGGCATCCAAAGTCAGCAGCGGCAATATTACTCTGGAATGTATGGATATGGATTTGAAAGAACTCATCCAGCAGACAGAGGGGGAGCTGACGGAGAAGTTCGCTGCGCGAAATCTGACAGTAGTGATTAATATGCCGGAAGAACCGGCAGTAATCCATGTGGATGGAAGGCGTATGTGGCGCGTGCTTGAAAATGTCTTTGGCAATGCGGCAAAATACGCGATGCCCGGGACAAGAGTTTATGCGGACCTTACGCTGGAGGAGGAGCAGGTGCTGTTCTCACTGAAAAATGTATCAGAGCAGCAGCTCAACTTCTCAGCTGATGAGCTGACAGAGCGCTTCATCCGCGGGGATCTGTCCAGGAGCACCGAGGGCAGCGGGCTTGGGCTGTCCATTGCCAAGAGTCTTACCACCATGCAGGGCGGAAACTTTGAACTGTATCTGGACGGGGACCTTTTCCGGGTAAATATCCGGTTCCCAAGGGTGCGGCAGCAAGATTTTCTAAAATGAGGATAGATTTTTGTATATGGAAACCTCTTGAATTCCGTTCTGTTCTGTGTTAACATACCCCATGTATGGAAAGCAGATATTTGGAACGTTCTCCATGCAAATATTTTACGCAGCATGAGGCTGCATTATTGATTGAGTTAGAAGCTCAAATTTTATAAGTTGGTTACTTTATAACCCGGTGTGCATGTACGCATACACAACTTGTGAAACGGTCAATAAGAGTAGTAAAAGTAAAAATATTTGCTATATAGACTCTAGTCCAATATCTGTTATATCTGAGATACGTAAGTATACGGTCCCAAAACGGGGCAGAAGATAACGCGGTATATGAACATATAATGACGACAGGACACAGGCTGGGTGCAGAGCGCGCTGGAGCCTGTGTTTTTTATTACCAGAAGCAGGGGGGAAGCCCGGACGGGATTCCGGATAAAGTGAAAGGAAAATCTATCGGAAGAGGTATATACTATGAATCAATTATCGCAGACCAGGGCGCCGATTTATGAGGCTCTGGAACGTTTCAGGAGGAACCGTGTCGTGCCCTTTGACGTGCCGGGACACAAGCATGGGAGAGGCAACCCGGAGCTGGTGGAGCTGCTGGGCGAACGGTGCGTCAGTATTGACGTCAATTCCATGAAGCCCCTGGATAACCTCTGTCATCCGGTGTCTGTGATCAAAGAGGCGGAGGAACTGGCGGCGGAAGCGTTCGGCGCGGAGCATGCGTTTCTTATGGTAGGAGGCACCACCTCCGCGGTGCAGACCATGGTGCTGGCATGCTGCAAGAAGGGAGATAAAATCATCCTGCCGAGAAATGTCCACCGGAGTGTGATTAACGCTATGGTGCTCTGCGGGGCGAAGCCGATCTATGTGAATCCGGACGTGGACCAGCCGCTGGGGATATCCCTGGGAATGAGGCGAAGCGACGTGGAAGACGCGATCCGGCAGAATCCGGACGCGGTCGCGGTATTCGTAAACAACCCGACGTATTATGGCATTTGTTCTGATCTCAGGGCCATTGTGAAACTGGCCCATGAAAAAGGGATGAAAGTGCTGGCGGATGAGGCCCACGGTACACATTTCTATTTCGGAAAAGGCCTGCCGGTGTCCGCTATGGAAGCAGGGGCTGATCTTGCTTCTGTGAGCATGCACAAATCGGGCGGGAGCCTGACTCAGAGCTCTTTCCTTCTGACGGGAAAGGACATGAACCCGGGCTATATCCGGCAGATCATTAACCTCACACAGACCACAAGCGCGTCTTACCTGCTTCTCTCAAGTCTGGACATTTCCAGAAGAAATCTGGCGCTGAGAGGAGAGGCATCATTTAAAATGGTGACGGGTCTGGCAGATTACGCAAGGGAAGAGATTAATAAGATCGGTGATTACTATGCGTTCGGACGAGAGATGGTCAACGGGGACAGCATTTTTGACTTTGATCCAACAAAGCTTTCTATCCACACTCTGGATATCGGGCTCGCGGGGATTGAGGTCTATGACATCTTAAGAGATGAATATGATATCCAGATTGAGTTCGGCGACCTAGGAAATATTCTTGCCTATTTATCCATCGGAGACCGCATCCGCGAAGTGGAGCGGCTGGTGACCGCGCTGGCGGATCTGAGAAGGCGGTATAAAAAGGATAAAGCGGGAATGCTCTCCCAGGAGTATATTGCCCCCAAGGTGGTTATGACGCCCCAGGATTCTTTCTACGCGGAGAAGGAATCCCTGCCTCTTGAGGAGACGAAGGGGCGGATCTGCTCAGAATTCGTGATGTGTTATCCGCCGGGGATTCCCGTGCTGGCGCCGGGGGAGGAGATCACGGATGAGATCATCGATTATATTGTATACGCGAAAGAAAAGGGCTGTTCCATGACGGGACCCGAGGATGAGAAGATCGAACGGCTCAATGTGCTGATATAATAAAGGGAGATGATATACATATGGAAATGTGGTTTTCAGACATTCATACAGATGGCGTAAAGTTGTCGATCCGCATCGAGGAGCAGCTGTTCAGCGCCCAGAGTGAGGTGCAGAGGATCGACGTGCTGGAATCAAAAGATTTCGGAAAAATCCTGGTGGTGGACGGGGATCTGATGCTGACCGAGAGAGACGAGTTTATCTATCATGAGATGATCACCCATGTGCCGATGGCGGTGCACCCGGACGTAAAAGAAGTGCTCGTCGTGGGCGGGGGAGACGGCGGCGTGGTCCGGGAGCTGATCAAATACGAGAGCGTCGAGAAGATTGACGTGGTGGAACCGGACCCCCTTCTTGTGGAAGTGTGCCGCAAATACATTCCCGAGATTGCCAACAGCCTGACAGACGAGCGGGTCCATATTTTTCACGAGGACGGGCTGCGCTTTATCCGCTCAAAGGGGGACGCGTATGATTTGATTATCATTGATTCCCCTAATCCGTTCGGGGCCGGCGAAGGTCTGTTTACGAAAGAATTCTACGGAAACTGTTATAACGCGCTTCACGAGGACGGTGTTATGATCAACCAGAATGAGAGTCCCTTCTACACAGAAGAAGCGTTCCAGTGTCAGAGGATGCATAAACGGATTGTGGAGACATTTCCGATCTGCCGGGTGTATCAGGCGCATATCCCGTCTTACCCGTCGGGGCACTGGCTGTTCGGATTTGCGTCCAAGAAATATCACCCGCTGGAGGACCTGGACAAGGTGGCGTGGAAGCTGAAAGGGATTCATACAAAGTATTATGAACCAAGGCTTCACGCGGGTGTCTTCGCGCTGCCGGCGTATGTAGAAGAGCTCCTGGAGGATGTGGAGAGATGAGATTAGAGAAAAATATTGTGAATTTCATAGGATGTGACGCTGCGTATGAAGAGGCGGAGATCGTGCTTTTCGGCGCGCCGTTTGACTCAACCACGTCCTTCCGGCCGGGGACCCGGTTCGCGGGGGCAGCGGTGCGCAATGATTCCTACGGTCTGGAGATATACAGCCCCTATCAGGATAAAGAGCTGGTGGAAAATAAAGTGTATGACTGCGGCGATCTGGAGCTGGCCATCGGCAGCGCGGAGCGTGTGCTGGAACAGATTGAGGCGTGCGCGGAAGAGATAATTGCGGATGGGAAACTGCCCTTTCTGATCGGCGGGGAACACCTGGTTACCCTGGGAAGTGTCCGCGCGGCGGTGAAGAAGCATCTGGATATGCATATCATTCATTTTGACGCGCACACAGACCTGCGGGAGGATTATCTGGGTGTGGAACTGTCCCATGCCTGTGTCATCCGCAGGTGCTGGGAGCTGCTGGGAGATGGGCGGATACACCAGTTCGGCATCCGGTCCGGAGAAAAGCAGGAGTTCGATTGGGCGAAGAGCGGCCACACGGACTTCCATCCCTTCAGCCTGGAGGGACTGGAGGAGACATTGGCGGAGATCGGCAGCGCGCCGGTGTATTTCACAGTGGATCTGGACGTGATGGACCCGTCAGTATTTCCGGGGACAGGGACGCCGGAGCCGGGAGGCGTGGACTTCCTGACTGCCATGAGAGGCGTGACCGAAGTCTGTGAGAAAGTGAATTTGATCGGCTGCGACGTAAATGAGCTATGTCCTCCCTGCGATCAGTCCGGGGCGTCCACGGCTGTGGCGTGCAAGATCATCAGGGAAATGTTGATTGCGGCTGTAAATAAAGAGAAATAAACGGAAATTCAGATCAGATATTCCCGGAGAATACCCGGGCGGAGAGGAGAAGGAAAATGGGAAAAGTAATGGTGATTGGCTGCGGAGGCGTAGCGGGTGTGGCAATCCATAAGATCTGCCAGAATGACGAGGTATTTACCGAACTGTGCATTGCCAGCAGGACGGTGTCAAAATGTGACGCCCTGAAAGAGAAACTGGAGGGAACGACCAAAACAAAAATTACTACCGCGCAGGTGGACGCGGATGACGTGGAGGCCCTGACCGCTCTCATTCAGAAGGAACAGCCGGAGGTGGTGCTGAACCTGGCGCTCCCGTACCAGGATCTCACAATTATGGACGCGTGCCTGGCGGCAGGGGCGCACTATATAGATACCGCCAACTATGAGCCGGAGGACACAGCGAAATTTGAATATAAATGGCAGTGGGCTTACCGGGAGAGATTTGAGAAAGCCGGGCTGACCGCGCTTCTTGGAAGCGGATTTGATCCGGGCGTGACCAGTGTGTTCTCAGCTTACGCTCTGAAACATTATTTTGACGAAATCAACTATATTGATATCCTGGACTGCAATGCCGGGGATCACGGTTATCCATTTGCCACGAATTTTAATCCCGAGATCAATATCCGGGAAGTGTCCGCGAAAGGCTCCTACTGGGAGGACGGGGACTGGGTAGAGACAGAACCCATGGAGATTAAGCGGGTATATGATTTCCCGGAGATTGGGAAGAAAGATATGTACCTGCTTCACCACGAGGAGATCGAGTCCCTTGCGCTTAATATCCCGGGAATCAAGAGAATCCGATTCTTCATGACATTCGGGGAGAGTTACCTGAATCATTTAAGATGCCTGGAGAATGTAGGCATGACGTCCATAGAGCCGATCCTGTACGAAGGAAAAGAAATCGTACCGCTTCAGTTCTTAAAAGCAGTGCTGCCCGACCCGTCGTCCTTAGGGCCGCGCACAAAGGGCAAGACCAATATCGGCTGTATCTTCATTGGGAAGAAGGACGGACAGGAGAAGAAACTCTATATCTATAATACATGCGACCACCAGGAGTGCTATCAAGAAGTGGGATCACAGGCAGTGGCCTACACGACAGGTGTTCCGGCTATGATCGGGGCGATGATGGTAATGACCGGAACGTGGAGCAGGCCCGGCGTATATAATATGGAAGAATTCGATCCAGATCCGTTCATGGATGCCCTCAATCAGTGGGGACTGCCGTGGAAGATCAGCGAATCTCCCGAGCTGGTGGACTGACTGGGACATTTACAGATGGGAGAAGGACTGTATGAAAAGAGAGGAACTGCGCACACCCTGCTATGTGGTGCGGGAGAAGAAGCTTAAGGAGAATCTGGAGATCTTAAAAGCGGTCTGCGATGAGGCAGGATGTAAGATCCTTCTGGCGCAGAAGGCATTTTCCATGTACAGTGTTTACCCGCTGATCGGGAAGTATCTGTACGGCACCACTGCCAGCGGCCTGTACGAGGCCAGGCTCGGGTATGAGGAGATGGGGAAGGAGAACCACATTTTCTCGCCGGCGTACCGGGAAGAAGAAATGCCGGAGATCCTTCGGCTGTGCGACCATATTGTTTTCAATTCTCCCGGTCAGGTCAAAAAGTATGGAGACCGGGTAAAACGGGCGGGGAGGAGCATAGGACTTCGCGTGAACCCGGAGTGCTCCACCCAGGAGGGACATGCCATTTATGACCCGTGCGCGCCGTTCTCCAGACTTGGGACGACGCTGGAGCAGTTTGAAAAAGAGATGACAGGGGCAGACACAGCCTTGCTGGACGGCCTTCATTTCCATACGCTCTGCGAGCAGAACGCGGATGCTCTGGAGAAAACGCTGGAAGCGGTGGAGAAGAAGTTCGGAAAGTATCTCCATCAGATGAAGTGGGTGAACCTGGGAGGCGGGCATCATATTACAAGGGCGGACTATGACAGAGATCTGCTGAAGCGCTGCATCCGTCATCTGAAGGAGACGTACTGTGTAGAAGTCTATCTGGAGCCCGGGGAAGCTGTGGCGCTGAACGCGGGGGAGCTGATCACAGAGGTTCTGGAGATCGTGGAGAATGGGATGTCCATCGCGATCCTGGACGCGTCCGCGGCCTGCCATATGCCGGACGTCCTGGAGATGCCTTACCGGCCGCCGCTGAAAGACGCGGAGGGACCGGAGGCGGATGAGGGGCACCCTTATGTCTGCAGGCTGTCCGGGCCAACCTGCCTCGCGGGGGACGTGATTGGGGATTATGCCTTCACGCGGCCCTTAAAGGCCGGGGACCGGCTGGAATTTGAAGATATGGCAATCTACACAATGGTTAAGACAAATACCTTTAATGGCATGAAACTGCCGGATATCGTCTTTGAGAGAGAGGACGGGACATGCCGGGTGGTCAGGTCATTTGGATACGAGGATTTTAAGGCGAGGCTGTGAAAAGCTTCGCTTTTTATAGAAGTTTACTTTTATGACCGTGTTCGCTATAATGGAACTACTTAAGAGAAACAATCGATCAGCCGCAGCAGCTGACAGGGCAGAGTAAAGAAAGGAATAGATCATAGTCCGGAATAACCGGCAGAATGGAGGCCGCTATGGAAAAAGAGAAGAATTATCTGAAAGTGGAGAGCAGGAAGAGCAGAAAAGCGCACGGCAGCAGAAAGCGCAGAGGCAGACGGCGCGGCAGGAAACCGGTGATGATTGCCTGTGGGATCATTCTGGCAGTGGTGATCTGCGCAGCGGCAGGACTCATCATATGGAAGGTCCTCAGCAGCAGGCCGGCAGCGGCAGACACGGTGAAAGAATATTTCTCCCTGCTGCATAAAGGAGAATATAAGAAGATGTATGGACTCCTCTCGGATGAGACAAAGAAGAAGATCTCAGAGGAAGATTTCGTCGAGAGGAATCAGAATATCTATGAGGGCATCGAGGCGGCGGATATCAAAGTTACGCTGCCTGAAGATGGAGATCAGGCGGGCGGCATAACGAGGGAGGACACAGAGACTGTCACATATCATACGTCCATGGACACGGCAGCAGGCAGCCTTGCGTTTGACAACCAGATGACCCTTGTAAAAAGTGATGGCGGAGAGTATCGGATTGACTGGGATTCGACACTGATTTTCCCGTCCCTTTCAGATGACTGCCGGGTGTCAGTGGATACCATACCAGCTGTGCGCGGGGCGATATACGACAGGAACGGGACAGTCCTCGCTGACCAGGGGATGGCTTCGGAAGTGGGACTGGTGCCGGGAAAGATGAGTGAAGACCCCGCCGCGGATATTCAGAAAATCGCGGACATTCTGGGGATTACGGCAGAGAGCGTCAATGGGGAACTCAGCGCCTCCTGGGTGCAGGACGACTCCTTTGTCCCATTGAAGCAGATTGCCAGAACGGATACGGAAAAAGAGGAACAGCTTCTCCAGATACCGGGTGTCCTGATTAACGACGCGGAAGCGCGGGTCTATCCCCTGGGAGAGGCGGCGGGGAACCTGACCGGCTATGTGCAGGCAGTCACCGCGGAAGAGCTGGAGGAGAAGTCGGGCGAGGGATACCATATGAACAGCGTCATCGGGAAAGCGGGGCTTGAGGCGGCATTTGAGGAAGAGCTGCGGGCGCGGGATGGCGTGAAGATCAATATTGTGGATGAGAACGGGAATGTGGTTGAGACGCTGGCATCCCAGGAAGCGGAGGACGGCCAGGATATCCGCGTGACAATTGATTCTTCCTTACAGCAGCTGGCCTACAGTCAGTTTCAGGATGAGTGTGGCGCAGTGGCGGCGATGGACCCGACAACGGGAGAAGTGCTGGCACTTGTGAGCACACCCGGGTATGACCCCAACGAATTCATTCTGGGGATCACGGATTCCCGCTGGGAGGAGCTGAACGATCCGGAGAAGAAACCCCTTCAGAACCGTTTCCAGAGCGCGTGGGTTCCGGGGTCTACATTCAAAGGAATCACAGCGGCTGTAGGCGTTGACAGCGGAAAGCTTGATCCGGCGGCGAATCTTGGGTATGTGGGCTTGAGCTGGCAGAAAGACGAGAGCTGGGGCGATTATCATGTCACCACACTGACCGATTACGGAGAGAATGTAAATCTGGAAAACGCGCTTGTATATTCTGACAATATTTACTTCGCGAGAGCCGCGTTAAATATCGGGGCGGACGTGATGACAGAGTATTTCAGGAAAATGGGATTTGATGAGGAGATCCCATTTGAGATGAGTCTTGACAAGTCAACTTACGATGACGACGGGAACATCGATTCTGATATCCAGCTCGCGGATACAGGCTACGGCCAGGGACAGCTCCTGGTAAATCCGATCCATATGCTGTCCATGTACTCTATGTTTGTAAACGGGGGCAGCATGGTTCAGCCTGTTCTTGTATGGGAAGAAGGATATGTGGGTAAAATGTGGAAAGAGAATGTGATTTCTCCGGAGACTGCCCAGACCGTAAAAAATGACTTGATCCAGGTGATTGAGAATCCGTCCGGGACAGGTGCCGTCGCAAGGATAGAGGGGATCACCATGCTGGGTAAAACAGGGACGGCAGAGATCAAGGAGAGCCAGGACGACACGGATGGGATCGAGAGAGGCTGGTTTATCTGTGAGACCGCGGACGCGGCGGCCGCGAAACCGCTGGCGGTTGCGGGCATGATCGAGGATGTAAAAGGAAAAGGCGGCAGCAATTATGTGACAGAGAAGGTGGGAAAGATTGCCGCCGCGTATAAGGAGTGACCTTTTTCATGATAAAAAGGAAAAAATGGATGCTTGTGATATTGATCGTGATGGGGGTGTTTTTGGCCTATATTTTGATCAGTCTGTGGATATCCGCCAATTATATTGTGACGCGGGAATTCGAGGTGGACACCGGGAAATGTGACATCCCTGTCCGCGCGGCTGTGATCTCCGATCTGCATGACCATGAGTTTGGTAAGGGGAATGCTGCCCTGGCCGAGAAGATTCTTGAGGCAGAACCGGATCTGATCATTATGGACGGGGATATGCTGAATAATACGTCAGAAGACGCGGCGGTTCCGGTGGAGCTGATCGAGCGACTGTCAGAGGAAGCGGACCGGGAGATCCCCATCTATTACGCCATGGGGAACCATGAGCTGGAATATATCAATAACGGACATCCGGAACTGACAGAACAGCTGGAAGCGGCGGGGGCGTCCGTCCTGGATGAAAGGTATGAGGATATTGACATCAACGGCGTTCCCATCCGGCTGGGCGGCTTGTATGACTATGCCTTCGGTCTTGACGGGAATAATACCGCGCAGAACGCGCCACAGGACATTTTTGATTTTCTTATGGAGTATCAGGATACAGACCGGCTTAAGATCATGCTTTCACACCGCCCGGACAGCTTTATATTCGGGGATGCCAGCGAAGTGTGGGACGTGGACCTTGTCATCAGCGGCCACAACCATGGGGGACAGGTCGTGATCCCGTTCCTGGGCGGTTTGTACGGCGGGGACCAGGGCTGGTTCCCGGAATACGCGCATGGTGTCTATGAGAAAGGAAAATTCCAGATGTTTGTTACCAGCGGTCTTGGAAGCAACAGGCAGAAGCTCCCGAGATTCAATAATCCGCCTGAGGCGGCAGTATTAACAATCCGATAGTGACGCTGTGGCAGGTGGATAGAAGTATGCCTGGGAGGGCCGGCACCCGGGAGGACCGGCAGATTTTTGAATGAGGTTTGGCATATATGAATCTTAGAGACGTACAAATTGATAAAACAGCAGAGATTGAAGCGATGCTGGAAGAGCACATGATGATCTGTTTAAACAGCATGCCCGGTTCGGGAAAAAAGACGGCGGTCAGGATGCTTCTTGAGAAACATCCTGAGGTTCACGCCGTCTTTTGTTCTGTGGAGGAGATTGAGGACGGGTCCGCGCTTGACAGGGCTGACGCGGAACGGGCCAACTGGTATCTGCTCCACAAACCCAGGCAGTGCCGATATCCTGAATCAGACGAAGGACTGTGGCGATTTATCCGACGGATGCCCAGCCGGGACCGGATCTTTCTGGCTGCTGACGGGCTCATACCGGACAGTATTCTTACGTTTGTCTGGAACGGGATTATGGGCGTGATGATGCCGGAGTCATTCCGGTTCACAGAAGCGGAGACATACCGTTATCTAAAGAACAGCAAAAGCAGTCTGAGATACAGGGATGTGTATTATCTTACCGGCGGATATGCCGGCTGCATTGCCATGCTGGTACGGATGGAGAAGCAGCTTGGTGGGGAATGGTCGGTGTGGCAGCTGTGCAGCCGCTATGAGATTCATAGATATATACAGAGGGAGATTCTCTCATCCCTTCCGGAAGAAGACTTTAATCTGTTAAAAGAAAGGTCCCCATTCCCTTATCTGAATGAGGAGCTGGTATCCCGATTGTGGAAGGCCCCGGAGCGGGAGACAGAGGAAAGGCTCCTTCTCAGGGGTGCTATGATCTATGTCCCGGAGAAAGGGTGCTGGTATGTACATCCGGCGCTCAGAATGGCGGTGGAAACATCCGCGTCTCCAGAACTCTGCCGGCGGGCAGCGGCATGGTATGAAGAGCAGGGAAATATACAGGAAGCGCTGGTGTGCTGCTGGTATTTTGGGGACCGGAAGGGATATCGGGAGTGTCTGCTGAGAAATTATGACAAAGTTCCTTTCCTGAATTATGAAAAAATCGTGTGGACGGGGAGCGGAGCGCGTTCCCGGTCACCGGAAATCCTGTATCTGGAGTGGATGGAATGCAGTCTCCGGGGGGATACCGGCAGGATGGCGGCGCTGAGAGAGAGTACGGCGGCTTTAGCCGGTCGTATCAGGGATAATAATCCGGAGCGGGATAAGCTGGCGGAAATCTTTTTGAACATTGCATACACAGATCCGGATCTGTCCACGGCAGATTGGATGGAACTGCTCCGGCAGTATTCCAGGCCGGGATATCCCCTGCGCCTGTATTTTATGCTGGGGGAGTCTGTGTCTTATCTGAGCGGGCTGCGGGACCTGTCTGAATTATTTGCCTGCGGCAGGACGACACGGAGGCAGTATAAGGAACTCTGGCAGGAACGGCTGGCGCCCATGAACCGGACTGCTTACCGGCTTGCGGAATTGGAGTATGACCTGCAGACAGACGCGGCATCTGTGAGAAAGGGCGGCGGTCTCGGACTGCTTCCGGAGACGGATGAAAGTACTCCCTGGCAGATCCGGCTCGGCCTGATGTACATCGCCTATCTTGCCATGGATAATGAAGGGTTCAGTTACCGGATGAAGCAGTTTATAACCGGGGCGGCGGTCTCTCTTGAGAAGGAAAGTGCTTATGTGTGTCAGTGGAATACAAGGGCTCTTCTGTATCTTGCCAGGGCAAGATGGGGAGAAAAAGAAGATCTGATGAAATGGATCAGGGAGACAGACGGAGATATCAGTAATGTTTACGGGAAGACGAAATTTTATCTGACCGCGGAAGTGAAGATTGCCCTCTGCCTTGGGAACTATACCCACGCGGAACAGATACTCAGTGTCTTGATCCCTCTGTTCCGGGCAAGGCGGAGCTGGCGCTGGCTGTCGGAGGCGCTGTTCCAGCGGGCGGTGGTGGAATGGGAAAAAGGAGAGCGCGTGCAGGCAGTTCAGACAACGGCGGAGTCTATGATGACGGCCAATCCCTACCGATATGTGAAGATCTATACCGGTTATGGTAAGACGGGAACAGAGATTCTGAAAGAATACCACAGCTGGCTTAGCAGGACAGCCGCGGACGGAGCTCAGAGGAAGAAAAAGTACCAATACGGAGACGTTCTGAAGATGTCCATGCCGGACTGGGTCGACTATACTTTGCGCAGGGCCGCACGGCAGAAAAAATATTCTGTTGATCTTCAGAGTGAACAGCAGAACATTTACCATGTAGAAAAACTGACTGTTACAGAGAACATGGTACTCCAATATCTGGCAAAAGGATATGCCAACGCCCAGATCAGCAGCGCGATGAATATTAAACTGCCTACGGTGAAGAGTCATGTCTATAACATCTATAAGAAGCTGGGAGCCGCCACCCGTATCCAGGCAGTGGAGAAGGCAAGAGAGTGCGGACTGCTGTGAACGGAAATACGAAAACCATATGATGGAAAATGCGAAAATGAAGGAAATTATCTCATACTAAGGTATGAGGTGATTTCCTTTTTTTGGTGCTAAAATAACCCCAATTTCAGAGCACAGATTTGGAAATGCAGAGCGCTGTCCGGCAGATATCCGGACAGCGTAAAGAATTTTTGGGGAGAAATCACTGGAAAATGAAGGAAATAAGTGAAAAGATGCTGGAAGCGTTCCGCTGCTTCCTGAATGGTGAAAACGTAACGTGGAAAGACGGCGTATCCGCGGGGGAATGGGAAGAGCTGTTCCAGCTGGGGCAGCATCACCAGATTCTCCCGATGATCTACGAGGCGGTGTACGGCTGCCCGGCATTCGCCGCGTGCCCGCCGGAACTGGCACAGATGGTAAAAGGGCAGGTGATCCGCCAGGTCATGGTCCAGGGAAGGAAGACAGAAGAATTCTTGAAACTGTACAGAACCCTGCTGGAGAACGGGCTGACTCCGCTGGTTGTCAAAGGGCTGGTGTGCAGGGAACTTTACCGTGAGCCGGACTACCGCTGCTCGGGAGATGAGGACGTACTGATACCAAAGGAGCAGTTTAAGAAGTGTGACGAAGTCTTCCGCAAAGGCGGGATGGATATGCTGGTGCCTGATATGGACCCGGATGAAGAAGGGGAAGTGCCGTATTATAAGGTGGGCGGCATGCTGCATATTGAATTGCACAAAGAGCTGTTTTCCTCGGAATCGGAGGCATATGGAGAATTAAACAATATGTTTACATATGCGTTTCAGAAGAAGATACAGACCGAGATACACGGAGTGCCGGTCTATACCATGTGCCATACCGATCATCTGCTTTATCTGATCCTCCACGCGTTCAAGCATTTTCTTCACAGCGGGTTCGGCATACGGCAGGTGTGTGACATCGTGCGGTACGCGCAGGCTCACGGAGCTGAGATAGACTGGGAATATATTCAGGAGAAATGCAGAGAAATTCATGCCCACGTGTTCGCGGCGTCGCTTTTCGACATAGGAAGAAAACATCTGCTTTTCGACGCGGAGAAAGCTTGTTACCCGGAGAGCTGGAAGGTTATAGAGGCGGATGGTTCAGATATGCTGGAAGATTTGATCGACGGCGGCGTGTTCGGGGATTCCAGCATGAGCAGGAAACACAGCAGCAATATTACCCTCCGGGCGGTGAGTGAGGACCGGCAGGGAAAGAAGGCAGGGGCACATGTGCTGAGTTCTCTTTTCCCCGGACGAAGATATATGGAGCGTACATATCCGTGGGTGAAGAAGTATCCTTTCCTCCTTCCGGCAGCGTGGGTGCTGCGAATGAAAAAATACCTGAAAGAAACTGCGAAACAGGGCGGGAATGACGCGATGGAGAGTATAGAAATCGGGAGCCGCAGAGTGGACCTGATGAAAAAGTATAAGATTATACAGTAAAAGGCTGATAACGTAACAGCGTTAATAGAAAAGGCAGATTTTCATAAAATTGGAAACTGTCTTTTTTCTATTCGCAAAAACAATGAATAAACTCTTTTCTGGTGAAAAAGACTGAATGATAGGATGTTTAAAAGTCTATTTTTACAGTAGGAAAGGAGTGTATCGTGATGAGATACGGGTATGTGCGTGTCAGCACTCAGGAACAGAATGAAGACAGACAGATGATAGCGCTGTCCCAGGCGGAGGTGCCGGAGAAAAATATCTATATAGATAAACAGTCCGGGAAAGACTTTAACCGAACATATTACAAAAAGATGGTCCGCAGGATGAGAGCGGATGATCTCCTTTATATTAAGAGCATCGACCGTCTTGGGAGAAATTATGAGGAGATTCAGGAGCAGTGGCGGCTTCTGACAAAGGTCAAGAAGATTGATATTGTGGTCATTGACATGCCCCTTCTGGACACCCGCAGGGGAAAGGACCTGATGGGGACCTTTCTCAGCGACATTGTGCTTCAGGTGCTTTCTTTTGTCGCGGAGAATGAGAGGGCCAATATCCGCCAGCGTCAGGCGGAAGGGATCGCGGCGGCAAAGGCGAGGGGCGTACAGTTCGGACGGCCTGTGAAGCCCACGCCGGACAACTTTGAGATAGTATGCGGAAGGTGGCTGCGTGGAGAAATCACAGGTACAGCCGCGGCCGCGGCGTGCGGGATGCCATTGACAACGTTCCGCAGAAAGGCAAAAAGCGCACAAAAAAATCAGGTGTTTATGACCTGACGCAATGACCAAAAAGTTTACTATTTGGTAAATAACAAATTCCTCTTTAACGCAGATCATTATACCACGTTGATCAGAGAGCGTCAATAGAATTTGCTGATTTACATATATTAGCACTGAAAGTATCAGAAAAAAAGCTGCTATTGTCAAATTTTACTGGCAGTACTCAGCAAAGGTAAAATGTACCAAATAGTAAACTTTACAGTCTTTGCATCGATATTCCTCAAGAGGATCTATATGGAATATGCTTTATGCGGAGGAGGGGCTATGTGAAGAAATATGTAAAAACAGAGTTTCACTTCATATATAATAGCGGCGGGATACCCGGCAGTATATCCGCGTATCTGCCTGACGATGAATTCAAAGAGTACCTGGATCAATGCCGCTATGAGGAGCAGAAGAAGAAATATAGAATCAGCAGTGATTATATGATGAGAAAGGTCGGGGGAGAGTATGCCATTATCCCCGTAGGGACGGAAGCATCTTTTTCAAACGCGGTGATGGCGCCAAACCGATCAGCAGCGTTTATCTGGAATGCATTTGAGAAAGCGAGTACAGTGGAAGACGTGGTGATCCGAAGCGCCCTGGAGTTCGATGGGAATCTTGACAAGATCCGGGGAGATGTACACCGCTTTGCTGAGGAATCGCTGGGACTTAAGATATTGGAGGAGGCAGAGGATTAATAATGAAAGAAATGTGGGAGACACCGCGTGTTTTGGTGGAGAGATTTGAAGCGAATGAATATGTGGCGGCGTGCTGGGGTGTGGCGTGCGATGTGGATTGGGCCAATGAATATGAACGCTGGCAGGGGGATCATTCTAACGGGATTACACATGACGCGGCACATTGTGGAAATTCTTCTAATCAGGTAATTATTGATCGGGATAATGACGGTGTTGCCGATGAAATGATAGAGATAAAAACCGACGGCCTGGGAAATTTAGAGTGTGTAATCTATACAGACGAGAGATATAACCAGAAAAGAGATATTTCAGACGTAGCGATCGGAAATCTGATATATTGGACGACAAGTTCTGGAAACAGAACATGGAATCATAGGGGATATGTGACAGCGACTGTACCGGGGCATCCTAACCGATCATAATTCTGCTTACATAGTAATTTTAGAGAACCGAATTAACACGGTTCTCTTTTTTTATAACATATGGTCAAGAAAATATAGTATGGTCGATAATTGTGATAATTTCTCCCCAAGGGGCTGACTCTGTTCAAAAATGTGTAAAATATGGACAAATAATCGGATGGAAACTTAAAAAATCGGATGCCATAATATGAATGCGGATTAATATCATTTTCGGGAAAGGGGATTTATTCATATGAAAAAGATCACATTTATCGGCGCGGGATCTCTGGATTTTACGAAAGATCTCGCAAGAGATATTTTGACATTTGATGCGTTTAGAGACGCGGAGCTGATGCTGATGGACATTGACCCAAAGCGGCTTGAATATGCTGTCAGGGGAGTACAGAAAATTATTGATGCGGGGAGTTATCCGGCAGTTGTAAAGAGTACTCTGGACCGAAGGGAAGCCCTTGCCGGCGCGGACGGCGTGCTGATTACGATCCTTCAGGGCGGAGTTGAGGTGTGGCGGTCAGATATTGAGATACCTCAGAAATACGGTGTGGATATCTGTGTGGGGGATACGAGGGGACCATCTGGAATATTCCGTTTCCTGAGGACAGCGCCGGCCATGCTGGAGATCATCCGCGACTGTGAAGATGTGTGCCCGGACGCGGTTGTGCTGAACTATACAAATCCAATGGCTATGCTCGTAAGTTATCTACAGTCTATGTCTGACATGAGAATCACCGGTCTGTGCCACAGCGTGCAGGAGACTGCTGCCATGCTGGCAGGATGGATTGGGGCAGAGGACAAAAAAATTGATTACACATGCGCTGGAATCAATCATCAGGCATTTTATCTTGAGTTCAAGGCGGACGGGAAAGACGCGTATCCAGAAATCCGAAAGGCAGTGGAGAAATCCGAGATCGCCGCTGAAGAGCCGGTGAGGATCGAGATGTTTAAACATTTAGGGTATTTTAATACGGAATCATCGGGGCATAATTCGGAGTATGTCGCATGGTTCAGAAAGCGTCCGGATCTGATCGAGAAATATTGTACGTATGGAACAGGGTGGAATCCGGGGGCGCACGCTTTTATTCTGGATAAATATCTGGACAGAGAGAATACGTGGGAGGCAGAATACCAGGACTGGCTGGAAAATGGGGAAGTGGATCTTGAAAAGGGACATGAATATGCCTCCAATATTTTTAACGCGGTGTTTGGGGATCACACTCCTTTTTTCTTCAACGGCAATCTGAAAAATAAGGGTTATATCAAAAACATCAGACAGAATGTCTGTGTGGAAGTGCCTTCTGTCGCGACGGAGGCAGGGATCGTCCCTATCCGGCAGATTACGATGCCCGAACATCTTGCCGTCATGGTGAATCATTCTGCCATGATCGAGGATTTAGCGGTAAAAGCGGCGATAGAGGGGGACCCGGACAAAGTTTTTTACGCGGTCCTTTTTGATCCGCTGACAAGCGCGGTGTGCAGCATGGAAGAGATCAGGAGCATGGTACAGGAAATGTTTGATAAAAACGCAGAATATCTCGGATATTTAAAGTCATTGAAAATATGTGCAGGCGAACTTGAAAAATGATATGATTAAAGGAGAGGGTGGATGAAAAAGAAAAGCTATCTCAGCGTTGACTGCGGGGGGACAAAGACAGCATTTCTGCTGTGCAGTGAGAACGGGGAACCGGAAGCTGATTGTGTCCTTGGGCCTGCAAATTATATGGTAAATGGGATCGGACCGGTTCTCTCCCTTCTCGAAGAAGGTGTCGGAACGGTCTGCAGCCGCGCCGGTATCTGCCGGGAAGATATAACGAGCGCGTTTATCGCAATGGCGGGATACGGTGATGTTCCCGGCGATATGCCGGAAATCAGCAGGATGGTGAGGGAGCGTTTTCCCGGTATGTTTGTCACGCTGGGGAACGATACGGAGAACGCGCTTGCCGGGTCCCTTCTGGGAAACCCCGGGATACATATCATAGCCGGTACAGGTTCCATCGGACTTGGGTATGACAAGACCGGAAATTATATCAGAAGCGGAGGATGGCACCATCTGTTTGGCGGCGATGAAGGGAGCGGGCACTGGATCGGCTGCCGGCTGCTCCGCCATTTTACCATGCAGGCAGACGGAAGAGAGGAAAAGAGCAGGCTGTATGAATACATGATGGATAAGTATTGTCTGGGGTCGCCGGAGGACATCCTGACCCTGACCGTGAACCAGTGGGGCGGGGAACGGGACAAGATTGCCGCCCTGGCCAAAGACGCGGCAGCGCTGGCGGGAATAGGAGACAGGGCTGCCCTGTATATTTTCCGCCAGGCGGGGAAAGAACTGGCGCAGATCGTCAGAGCAGTGTGGGAAAGAGGCTGGTTCGACAGTCCGGTACATATTTCTTATTCAGGCGGCGTCTTTCGGTCAAAAGAATATATTATGGAAGCTTTTGAAAAAGAACTTGACGGGATTGCCCATGAAGTAATTCCACCGCAGCTTGTCCCGGCGGCGGGAGGGATTATTCTCGCCTGCGGGATGTGTGGTGCGCCTGTCGGGGAAACGATGGTGTCCTATTTAAAGAAGTGGCAGGGAGAAATAGAGCTGTAGAGGAGACAAAGATCGATTATGCAGAAGAGAGCGGTATTCAGACAATTAACAGCAGTGTGTATAGCAGGCATATGTATAATGACAGAAACAGGATGCCGGCAGGAGACAGAAGAAGTCCCGGTGGAGATCACTCTCATGCATGGTTATGGCGGGACGCTGGAGAGTTATGAGATCATGCAGGAAATCTATGATGATTTTTCTGACCAGAACCCGGATATTAGACTGAAGACGATCGAATATATCAATAACGATGTGGCTGTAGAAAAAGCAAATGACATGCTGGCAGTGGGAGAATTCCCGGATATCCTGAGTACAAACAGCCTGTCATATATCATTGATAATGCGGTGAAAACCGGGATGGCGCTTGATCTTATGCCGTACATTGAAGCCGATGAGGAATGGAGAGAGCAGATCCACCCCAGTGTGTTTGAGACATGGGAAGATGAACAAGGGCATCTATACACGATCCCAGACGCGCTGGAGCTGATCGGCTACTGGTACAATGAAGATTATATGAAGGCAGCGGGGATTGTCAATGAGAGTGGTGAGGCGGACATTCCTGAAACATGGGAAGAATTCATGGATACTGCCGCCAGGCTGCAGGAGTGGATCGACAGCAGCGGGATGGAGCTTTCCGTTTTCTCCCTGGAGGATGACCAGCTTATGGAATTTCTTTTCCTGGCAAGGCTGGCGGGCGATGGGGAAGCAGGAATGACATCGGCTCAGCATCCGGAAGAGGGGATCAGCAGAACTGCCCTGGAGAATACGGTATCTGATTTGCGGACGCTGAACACCTATTCCCGGAAAGTGGACAATATAGAGAGCGCCAGGCAGCGGTTCAGCAAAGGACAGACAGTCATTTATTTCAACGGGGTGTGGGAATCTGAGGCGCTCGAAGAGAGCAGTATTAAGGATTCGTTTGGTTATGCTGTTTATCCGTCGGCAGACGGAGGAGGCGTCAGTTATGTTTCCCCTCCGTCAGGATATCTGCTGGCCAGGCAGGAAGACAAACAAAAAGAAGAGGCATGTATCCGCTTTTTGAAATATATGCTCAGCGATGAAGTCCAGAAGAGGCTTGCCATGGAGACAGGTCAGGTGCCCTGCAGTCCGAAAGTGGGTGTAGAGGTATTCGGGGATAGCGGAACTCTGTTCGGAAGGTCTGTGGAGGCGGTTCAAAGCGCCGAACATCAGATCAAGTCGCTTGTATGTGTGTGGGACGCTGGGAAGAGAGACGTTCTAAACGAATACCTTATCTCAAGTCTGGATGATCCGGTGGTTATGGCTGAGATGGCGGAAAAACTCGGAGCAGATTAGAAGGAGCGGAGATATGTCAGATAAAAAAAGACAGAAAAAGAAATATTCTCTGCGCATGAGGATGATGGAGATTAATGTGGGAATCGCTATCATAAGCTTTCTCCTGTGCGGGTTTCTGTTTATTTTTTCCGTCAGTTTTCTTGTCAGGACATACATCAACAATGACATCAATTTTTTTCTCACCGAGACAGCGGAAAATCTGGAAAAAGGACTGGAATATATTGAAAATACCGTGACCGGAATCAGGGAGTCCGATATTCTGATGGACTATCTGAAAAACGGGACAGACGGAAACGGAGCGGAGCAGGTACATCAGACGTTCCAGCAGACTGCGGATATTAATGATTCCCCAAATCAGGGGGACGAGGGAGTCCCGGTGGTGGACAGGATTTATCTTCTGCGCGGCGAAACAGAGTACCAGCAGGCATCCTATTATGCTCTGGTGTCAGGCGAGGAAGAAGAAAATATACGCATTATGAAGAATGTATGGAGTGTATACCAGGAAGCCTGCTCGGAAGGGGAAGGCGTCAATCCATATTATTATGTGAAGGAGAAGACACTGTACGTCGCCTGCCCTGTACTTGATGATAACATGGATGAGCAGGGAACGCTGATCTTTGCCATCGACCTGGAAACGATCCGTCAGATCATGGCGCAGATGGGCAGCTATGAGGATTCGTTCTGGGTGCTGTACACGCGGGACGGACAGGTGATTGATACATATCCGGAAGACTCCATACCGGAAGGCAGTGAATGGAAGGACAGATTCCAGACTGAGCCGTATATTGCGCGGTCAGGGGCTGAGGACTATCGGATTTATGGCGCAAAGATGAGCATGGGTCTGCGTGTTTCGATGGGGATTCCGGAGAATCATGCTTCCCGGCTGCTCTATGATTCCGTTGATATTTATGTAGTGGGAATTGTGTGTATACTTATGGCAGGGATAATCAGCTTTGGAATTTTTACTTTTCGGATCACAAAACCTATTGAGGAGGTCAAAGAAAAGATCAGGGAAGTCCGTAAGGGAGATTTCCACGCCAAGCTGCCCGAGTATGACAGCCAGGAGTTTTCAGAGATCAGCCGGGGGTTTAACCGGATGACAAAAGAGATTGACCACCTGGTGAATGAAGTGTATGAAAAGCAGATTTTGGTCCGGGATATGGAACTAAAATTTCTCCAGATGCAGATGAATCCGCATTTTATGTTTAATGTCTTAAATGCGCTGGCGCTGCAGGCGAAGATCGACGGAAACGATGAGCTGAGCAGCAAGATATCCGTATTTTCCCAGCTGATCCAGGCGAAGATCTATCGGAGTGAAAGCGAGAAGGTCCAGATCAGGCAGGAGATGGAGTATGTCCGGTATTATCTGGAGATCCAGAAATTTCGCTATGGGGACCAGCTTACATATTCTGTACATGTGGAAGAGGGAGTGGAAGAGTGTTATATCCCGAAACTGTGCATACAGCTTGCGGCTGAAAATGCCGTGGTCCATGGACTGGAGCCGAAGATGGGCGGCGGCAGGGTGGACATTGCCGCGGAGCAAAAAGACGGAAAGATACAGATTACCGTTGCTGACAACGGTGTAGGATTCGGCACAGACGGAGAAATCAGGCTGCCGCTGAAGATGGAAGCCGGGGATAAAAGCCATAACCATGTGGGGATTAACAATGCGGACAGCATTATTAAATTAATGTACGGGAATGAGTATGGCATCCATATCTATTCGAAATATGGAGAGGGGACGAGAGTGATAATCACGATCCCGCTGGACAGACCAGACAGGGGAACAGACCGGACAGAGCGGGCTGACATGCGGACGGGCATAGAAAAAGTTTAATATTTTTTACAGAATGGCACTGATTGGTAAAATTAGTGTCATTTTTGTATTAAGTGAAAAAAATGTGAAAAAACAGAGAAAAAAAGTTTATTCTAATTTGCCGGACCTAGATTTAAAATATAAAAAATAAAGTCTAAAGTGGAGGAAATATGCGGATGAGCTGGTGTATCAGGGAAGAGGGATTTGACGAAAAGAAAATTGAGTTTCTGGGCAATAAGATGTGCATCGGGAACGGCTATTTCGGATACCGCGGAACACTCGAAGAGTACGGAAAGGACCAGTCTGCCGCCTGTACAGTGTCGGAAATATATGACGATAACGGAAATGGCTGGCGGGAGCCGGTAAATGTTCCGAACGGCTTATCTGTCTGGACAGAATATGGAGGAGAGAGGCTGAGCGTACTGGACTCGCAGGTGGAAAGCCACGTCCAGGAATTATATATCGATACAGGAACGCATAGAAGAGAGACTGTATTCGCCGCGGGAGATGGAAGCAGGATTACTGTGGAGGCGGAGCGTTTTGCCAGCCTTTCGGATCTGCATCTGCTGGTCATGCGGTACCAGTTGACGGCGGACCGGGATCTGGATCTGAGCATCTGTACGGAGATAGACGATGATATCTGGAATATCAGCGGATGGCATTTCTCAGCGGTGGAAACCCGGGAAAAAGATGGTACAGACGGGATCATATGTACGACCATACAGAATGGAAGGACTGTCGCGGTGGCGGCAAAGATTTGTATTCCGGACGCGATGGAGAAACCGGAGAAAAGAGGAAAAACCACAGTGATACATGTATCTTTGAAGAAAGATGTCCCCTTTGCGGTGAAAAAATATGTCGCCGTCTGCAAGGACACAGGCTGCTGTGATGTGTGGGAGTCAGCGGTCTGCTGCTGTGAAGAAGGAGCTAAGAAGGGGGTCAGTCTGCTGAAAGACGAACAGCAGAGAATCTGGGGGCAGAGATACAGGCGCCTGGGGATAGAGATCAGAGGGGACGAGGAGGCGCGTCAGGCTCTTCTGTACAGCGCGTATCTTCTTTATAGTTCTGCCCCCACATATACAGACCGGGTGGCGATCCCGGCGCGGGGACTGTCCGGTCAGGTATATAAAGGCGCGATGTTCTGGGATACAGAGATTTATATGCTTCCGATGTTTACTTTCTGCGAGCCGGAGACAGCGCGCAATCTGGTTATGTACCGGGTGAGAAACCTGACAGGGGCGAGGGAAAAAGCGTTGGAATACGGATACAGAGGAGCGTTCTATCCTTGGGAGAGCCAGGAAAACGGACAAGACGGGTGTACGCTTTACAATTTGACAGATATTTTTACGGGTAGAAAGATACGCACGTATTTCAGGGACAAGCAGATACACATCAGCGCGGATGTGGCGTATGGACTCTGGAAATATATGGAGGTGACCGGAGACAAGGAGATCCTGCTGGAAGGCGCCGCAGATGTGATACTTGAGTGCGCGAGGTTTTTCTATTCGTATGCCTACTATAAAAAGGACAAAGAGAGGTATGAATTCCTGGATGTGACAGGGGCGGACGAATACCATGAGAGAGTAAACAATGACGCTTATACAAACTATATGATCTGGCTCACGGCAAAAGCGGCTCTGGATGTCATCGCTCTGTTGAGAAGAGAGTACCCGGAAGAGTATGAGAGAGTGATGACAGAACTCGACTACTGGGAAGAGGAGAAAAATATCAGGGATTTATTTGAAAAGATCTATCTGCCGAAACCGGGAAAGGATATGGTCATCGAGCAGTTTGACGGGTATCTCAAAGGGGAGGATCTGTCGCTGGAAGAACTGTATTCCAGGATTATAAAGCCGAATGAATATCTGGGCAGCCCGACAGGACTGACTGTGAATACCCAGATCATTAAACAGGCGGATGTTGTACTGCTGATGAGCCTGCTCGGGGATGTGTTTACCCGGGAGGAGAAAGAGAAAAACTGGGAGTATTATGAACCGAGAAGGGACATGGTTCTAGTTTGAGCACATGTATCTACGCCCTTCTTGCGGCACAGATCGGGAAAACAGAATGGGCGTATCAATATCTGATGAAAGCGGCGAGAATCGACCTGGATGGCGATTATAAACTGTATCTTGGAGATCTCTACATTGGCGGCACTCATCCGGCGGCAAACGGCGGCACATGGATGGTGGTCATACAGGGATTCGCCGGGCTGGATACAAAGGACGGCGGGATCAGGCTCGATCCCCATCTGCCGGAAAAGTGGGAAGAAATAGAATTTGGCTTCGGATACGCGGGAGGCAGGTACCATGCCGCTGTCACAAAAAGCGAGATAGAGATCCGGTGTGAAGAATCTGAAAGTTCTGAACTGAAAGTGATCTGCGGTGGAAATGAATACCCCTGTGTACCGGGAGAGACACTGCGGGTGGCTTATTGATAGATGGAGAACACGATATGGGTAAGGAAGATAAGAGATATAAGGCTATATTTTTTGACTGGGACGGAACGGCGGTTAAGACAAGGGAAGAACCTGTGGATGGGATAACGGCGCTGATGAAGCCGCTTCTTGGAAAGGGAGTGAAGCTGATTATCATCAGTGGTACGACCTACGACAGGATTGCGGACGGAAGGCTTCATGAATATTTTACGGAGACAGAGCTGGAGCATCTGTATCTGGGGCTTTCGCGCGGGGCGCACAATTACTCATTCGAAGCCGGGATGCCTGTGCTTCATGAGGAGTTTCTTCCGGCGATGGAGGAAAAAATAAAGATTCATGACGTCGGCTACCGGATGCACAGGCAGCTTCTTATGGAGCATGGGCTTGAGTCGGATATTGTGTTTACACGGCCGAACTACTGTAAACTAGACCTGATGGTGGAGCATGACCGCAGCGGCAGTCTTTTCCTCCAGGAAGGGGAAACCGAGATGGTGCAGAAGATGCTGCGCGGGCATGGGATCGCGGGCGGGCTTACTGAGATCACGGGCATGGCAGAAAAGACAGGGGAGGAGACAGGGATTACAGTAAAGGCTACCACGGACGCGAAGTATCTGGAGGTCGGTCTGACAACCAAAAGCGATAACGTGGATTATTTTACAGAGCATGTACTTACCGAGGAGGGGATCAATATAGCGGAGTGCTGCTTCTGGGGAGATGAATACATGTACCTGGATGAAGGGATTCCGGGAAGCGACGCCTGTATGATCACGGAGAAGACGAAAGGGGCAGATTTTTACGATGTATCAGATATAGAAGGGAAAAGACCAGAGGAGGTGAAGCGTACAGGCGGAGGAACAGAGAGATTCCATCTATTTCTGAGAGAACAGATTCGGTGAGAGATAAAGGAGGACAACAGATGAGAAAGAACAGAAAATTAATGAAACAGCTCTGTGCGGTGTCATTGGCGGCTGTGATGGGAATTTCCATGATGGGCGTATGGGGCGGAAGCGCGCAGGCAGAGGAACGGACAGACACAAACGTGGCTTCCGGGATTGTTCCCACAGCCGGATGGCTGGACGGAAGCGAGATGACAGACGGCCCAGACGGAGAGAAGGACAGCAATTCCGCGCCTCGGGCGACGAACGGGGTCTATACGGATTTTTATCGGTATGGAGAGAGTATGTCGGAAGGAGCGGAGGCAAAACCGAGCTACGCCCAGTTTGACCTGGGACAGAACTATGATATTTCATCCATAAAGATGTGGCGGTATTACGACGACGGCAGGGAATACACCCCGACGGCGATCGCGGTGTCTGAAACCTCGGACGACTGGTCGGAAGGAAATGTGGATGTGATCTATAATTCTGACGTGGAAGGTGTATTTGGGCTTGGCGAAGGCTCAGACGAAGGATATGCGGAGACAGCTGAAGGAAAAGAGTTTATCTGTGAGGAGACTGTGACTGGGCGGTTTGTAAGGGTATATTCACTGGGGAGCAATGTAAACAGCGGAAACCACCTCGTAGAGTTTGAAGTCTACGGAAGCGTACACACACAGGTGGCAGGAAAGGCAAGCATTATAGTTCCGGAAGGGAATTACGAAGTGACTGCCGAAGACGGTTCAGAGTCTCCGATGGAGTTTGGCAGCAGCTATTCCTTCCGGGTGAAAGCGGCGGACGGATATTATGTATCGTCTGTAACTGCGAATGGAATGGAGCTGGAGGTGCAGGATAATGTGTACACAATCAAGGACGTACAGGCAGACCAGTACCTGGATATCCGGGTTCTGCCGTATCCTGATATGGAAAATCTGGCTCTTAGGAAAACTGTCACAGTGCATAAGACTTCCGATGACTCAGAAGCTGATAAGAATAAGGACAGAACAGAGAAGATGGCGGTAGACGGGATCATTCCGGCGGGAACGGCGGATTCGAATTATTGTGATTTCGGAAAAGATACAAGGAATCCAGAGGAAGAGTATTCCGCATATCTTCAGATAGATATGGAAGGACGCTTTGAGCTGGCTCAGATCAATCTGTACAGATACTGGAATGATGGCAGGACTTATGAAGGAACTGTGATAGCGTCCGGGATGACAGAAGATGACTTTAAGAATGGAAACTGTAAAATACTGTACAATTCGGATAAGGAGAACTATCATGGGTTCGGCGAAGGATCTGACGAGACTTATGTAGAGACAGAGGCCGGATACAAGATCGGTCTTAAGGAAAGATTCCCGGATGAAAGGATTGAGGCGCGGTATATCAGAATCTATATGCACGGGAGCAGCGCGGGATCTACAAATCACATTGTAGAGTGCCAGGTCATGGGATATGATTTCGGAGAGAAACCGTATGAGGCGGACGCGTTCGACAATACAGGGAACTATATTGATCTCCCGACCCACTATGACCGGTATTATCCTGACGATCCCAACGCGGCGGCAGAGAAACATATTTCAGGACAGGTTACGCACCCTGACGTAGTGAAGGTGGAAGAAGGGTTCGGAGGACACCAATACTGGATGTTCTATACGCCAAACGTGATGATGACTTCCCAGTTCGAGAATCCGTATATTGTGTACTCTGACGACGGGATTAACTGGGAAGAGCCTATAGGAGACGATGGAGACACTGTAAATCCGATTGCGGCGCGGGTGACAGGACCTACAGAGGCTGATTCCCACAACTGCGACACAGACCTTGTATATGACAGCAAAAACAAGAGGATGCTGGCATACTGGAACTGGACCAACGATGTGGGGGCCGACGACTGCCAGGTCCGTATGATGGTATCCTACGACGGAGTTCACTGGGGCGCTCCGACAGGGGACGGGCAGGAAGTTAAGGAAGGAGAGTACTTAATCGCGGTCCGGGATACAGAGACACGATACAATCTGCTCTCCCCGAGCGTTACATACGACAGTTATAAAGATATGTACTTCATGTATTATAATAACTCGGGAGATGTCGGCTACACGAACGGACAGAATAATAAAGTCCAGGTCCGCTGGTCAGAAGACGGAATCAACTGGTCAGAGGAAGTGCGCGATGTAGAGAACTTTTTAGGCAAAGACGAGTACGGCGAGCAGCTGGCGCCCTGGCATCAGGACGTACAGTATATCCCGTCAAAAAATGAATATTGGGCGTTATCTCAGTGTTTTGCAGGAAATTCGCCGGATAACTCCGTGCTCTATATGACGAAATCAAAAGACGGCCTGCACTGGGAGCAGATCGGGAACCAGCCGGTACTGACGCCGAACGACGCGCCGTTCTGGAATGATTTCCAGATTTACCGCTCTACTTTCCTGTATGATCCTGGGACAGACACTATGGATATCTGGTATTCCGCTCTCCAGACGACTCCGTCAGACCGCATGGTGGCTGATTCGGAAGGAAACCTCACGATTCAGGCCGGCACGGACGACAGCAGGATCTGGAGGATCGGACATACATCCAACAAGATGTCCGAAGTGATGAAAGCCCTCACGCAGAATGAATTTTATGAAGAGCCGGAAGAGACTGCCTCCAGAGGATTTATGCTTACCGCGGATGATCCGGTTCTGGAAGCGGGTGAAACGACAGACGTCACGACACAGTGGTCCGTAGAGGGCGGCTGGGGAGGCGGCGGAGACGCTGCGCCCGACAATACGGTGACGGATAGGAACATCCGCTACAGCTCAGACAATGAGCAGGCTGCCACAGTGGATCCGTGGGGAAGGATTACGGCGCGTGGGGAAGGACAGGCGATTATTTCGGGAACGACGATGGAAGGTTCAGAGACGGAGATCCTGATCGAGGTCGGAAATCCTGAGGATGTTGAGCCAAGGCAGGAGATCAGCGCAGAGAAACCGTTGTATATTGCCAACTACTATTGGTCAGACGGGGCCCCGGCAGAGTATATCAGCAATTGTGACGCCGGTCAGTACCCGGAGAGAAATTATATTTCAGATACTCTGAATGGAGACGGAACCCGGACAGACAGGGATGACCCTCTGAAGCTGTGGAATACGATACCGGACGACCTGAAAGACAATACAGTAATCCTGCTGATCGCTGAGCGCAGCATAAAGGACAATGTGATTGAGGAAGGTACGGAAGATGGAAACGCGATCCGTACATGGTACAAAAAACAGGTAGAATTCTGTAATGCGAACCAGATTCCCTGCGCCGTGCAGAATATAAATGGCGAGACCAGCACATACGACAGGATTCCGCTGAGCTTCTGGAAAGAGCTGGCGGAGGAAAATGAATATCTCGTCGGATTTAACGGCGCGGAGCTGTATAACCGGTTTAACGGTGGAGCTGCCAACAATGGCGACGAGTATGTGGCCGATCTGATCAGGATGGGTTCGTCCATGGGAGTCAGCATGATGTGGACAGATACGAATGTATTCGGAAACCACGGAGTCCTTATGGACTGGCTGGAGGAAGAGGACAGCGTACTGGGGAACGCTATGAAAGACAACCATGAATATGTCTCCATGATGTACAAAGAATCTTATGGAAACCCATCCACGGACGCGCTCTATCTGGGGCTGTGGCTCACAGGATACTGCGATAACTGGGGCGTGGCGTCCGACTGGTGGCACTGGGAGCTGGATTGGAACGGTACGATGTTTGACGAAGCGGGCAGCATCGGAGCCTGGGGACAGACTCTTGTATGGCCGGAAAATATGTACTCCCAGGATATCATCCGCGTAGCAAGTATGGGGGCAGCCTCGTACAAGAGTGAGCCGCAGTGGTATTCTGTCGCGTCAAATGGAAACAGGACCCCTGCGTACCAGTATTCCCTGATACCGACCCTGCAGAAGCTTGGCAGCGGCGAGATTGACATTCCGACAAAGGAAGAGGTTCTTGAGCGTACGAAACTGGTCGTAAAGGGTACTGAGAACTTCCGTTCTGTGATATACGATGAGACATATTCCCAGTTATATCCTAAGACGGGGCAGTACGGGATCGTGCCTCTGGTGCCGAACACAGTGGACGATGAGACATTGAAAGAACTGGGATTTGAGTATATTGTAGAAGAACCGCTGACAGAGGATATGTTAAAAGAAGCGTATCCTGATGAGAAGTACAGCGGAACAGCGTGGGCGGAGAACTGGGGAGACACATGGTACATGATGAACTCCTCGGAGGACAAAGACGTCCGCCAGAGCGCGACAGTTGAGACAAAGATCGGAGATCTCACTGTGGATATGACGCCGCATACATATGCTGTGGCAGTGTCGCGGTCAGACAGTATGGTCGAACTTATTTTAAGCAATTACCGTCTGGATAAATCTGAACTCTGGAACGGAACGAATCCGGCGGAAAATATGAGCCTGGTATATCAGTATATCTGGGAAATGTCCAGAAGGATGCAGAATAATGAAGGGCTTGACACAGAACTCAGGGAGACTGTGATTACGGTGGACAGTGAAGAAAAGCCGGAGGTTACCTTCAAATATGAAGGCGAAAACTTGTATGAATATGACAACTATACCCGCCCGTTTAAGTATTCTGAGGTGACGGGCGCGCCTGGACGCTGGACGGTGACAGTACGGCATAATGGTTTTGTTGAGTGTACGATATCTACGGGTAAAACTACCGTCATTGAGGTAGAGGATTTTGACGGCAATGTGACAGAAATGATCTATGAAGCCGGAAAGCCGTTTGGGACACTTCCGCAGGTCGAGATCCCTGAGGGATACGAGTTTGTCGGCTGGAAGGACCAGGATGGAAACACTGTTACGGCAGAGACAATCGTGCAGGAAGGAATGAGGCTGATACCAGAATTTAGCGAAGAGAAGACAGACGAAGAAGAACCGGGAGGCAAAGAAGACCCGGATACGCCAAAAGATCCTGATGATACAAAAGATCCGGCAGGCCAGGGCACCGTTGGCGGTTCAGATAATTCAGGCAGGACGCCGGACGGAACAGACAGCGGATGCGATACAGCTGTGGATACAGGAGACCCGGCACCTGTTACGGGAATCATAGCTTTGATGATCACGGCGCTGGCAGTGTTCGGTGTGACTGTGGTACAGCGGAAAAAAGCAAAGTAAGACATTTTGCTAATTTTTCACATTTTTGACCTGATGATCTAAAATGGAACATCAGGTCAAAAAAATGCAATAATATATAAATCCATTATTAAAACTGACAAAAATATATAAAAACAAAACAGTTCTGTTTATTCATTTTGCCCGATGCGGCGGTTACAATAAATTCACAGGATGAATCTGAACGGATCAAGGAGGAAACAAAAATGAAGAAGAAAAAACTGATCAGTCTGCTTCTGGCAGCATCACTTATCGGCTCTATGGCGCTTACAGGATGCGGAAGCGGAGAAGGCGAAGGGGGAGATACTGCCGATAATGGGCTCCCGACTGTAACATTTACACACGGCTACTATCAGGACGAGTCAGAGTGGGCACCTGCGGCGGAGATGAGAAAGATCTATGAAGAGTTCGCGGAAGCGCACAAAGACGAATTCAACTTTGTGATCAAGGCAGACCAGGGCGGAGCAGAGGGGATCTACAATACGGCTCTCAACGATCTGAGCGCCGGAGAATTTTACGATATCGCTGACTTCGGCGGCTGGGACATTACAGAAGCGGCGGCAAGTGCGGACGCGATCATGGATCTGAAACCGTATCTGGATGAGGATGAGGACCTGAAAGCGGGCGTCGGAGTTTGCTATGACCAGAACCTGACAGAGGACGGTAAGATCTATACAGTAAGAGAGCAGATCGAAGGCGTAGGCTTCTGGTACAACGAGGCGCTGTTTGAGCAGGCAGGGGCAGCGACACCGGATCAGTGGACATCATGGGCTGATTTTGACGAGGCCGTGGATAAGCTGGCCGCGGCGGGGATCTCGCCGTTCAGCCTGAACGCCGGATGGCCCACTAATATCCTGGCGGCAGGATATTCCCAGAGGGACGAGGCGTCGAGAGAGTTCTATGCCAACGGTGGTTCCGTGGAGAGCTTCAACGATCCGTCCTTTATCGGAACAATGGAATTTCTTCAGACAAATGTGCTCCAGAAGATCGACGCGGCGCATTTTGGACCTGGCGGTGACGACGACAACCAGTATACAGAAGATTTCATAAGTGGAGACTCCGCGATGCTCTTCAATGGCGTATGGGCGACGGGCGACTTTGCGGACTGTGAGGCAGGTATTGAGAATATCAAACCGGCTGTATTCCCGACGGACGATGGGCAGACGGCAGGGCTCCTCTCCGGCGGATGCGGATATGTGGTTTCAGACAGTCTCTCTGACGAGCAGAAGGAAATCTGCATTGCGTTTATCAAGTACATGACCAGCCCGGAGATCGCAGCGAGGATCGTAGAGAATGGTATCGGCATGGTGCCGAGTACGGCAGTAGACTACGATACAGCGGCAGAAGAAGTAGAGAGCCCGGAAGGAAAGCTTCTCGTACAGGCCTGCCAGACTCTTCAGAGCGCGGACATCCAGGTGCTTGGCTGGGGCAACACCTTTGGAGATATGGAAGGTGAGATTCAGAATAAATACGCGGGACTCAAGGACGGATCCAAGACGCCGGAGGACGTTGCAGACGAACTGGATCAGGTACTGGCGGCAGAGTAAACAGAGAAATGCATGGAGGCGGGTCTTTCAGAAAGACGCGGCGAAGGCAGCAATATAATGGGAAGACCGGGGACTGTCAAGGATAGTCCCCGGTTCTATGAAAGAGAGGATGAAATATGACGAGAAAAAAGAAAATCCTGAGCAGAAGGAGCTTGTTCATCATTGCGTTCCTGCTTCCGGCGGTCTTTTTGTTCGCAGTCATATATGCATACCCGCTGGTGAATATTATTGTCACATCGTTCTGCGAGTGGAACTCAAAGAATTTTGTGGCTCCGGAGTTCTTAGGCTGGGATCATATGTTTGACAATTATATTAAGATGTTCACCCTGGATAAGAATTTTCAGATGGCGCTGATTAATTCCCTGAAATGGGTGGCGCTGACACTGGTGATCCAGGTGCCATGGGCGGTTCTTGTGGCTCTGGTACTGTCGAAGAAAGAGCGTGGATGGCGGTTCACCCGCAATATGTTTGTAATACCCAATATCATCTCCACAGCAGCGATCGGACTGATCTTCCTGAATCTGTACAGTCCATCCCACGGCGTGATTACAGAAATCTGCAGCATAATGGCGCCGGGAAGCGATGTGAGCGTACTGGCGAATGAAAAATGGGCGTTCTGGGGAGTTACCTTTTCATTTATTCTTTTTGGAGGATCGTCCTGCCTGCTGCTGCTCACACAGATTTTCTCCATTGATCCCGCGCTTTATGAGGCGGCGAAGGTGGACGGCGCGAGCGGACTTCAGATCGACCTGAAAATTAAGCTCCCTCTGCTAAAGCCGATGATCGGGACAGTCGCCGTCATTGCGGCGAATTACGGTCTTTTGCTTTACAATGAGATAGCGCTGATCAGCGGAGGCGGACCGGACAACGCGACGTACAGTCTGAGCTATTATGTCTATAAGACGGCTCTTGGAAGCACGAAACTGAACTTTGCGAGAGGAAACGCGGCGGGCGTGGTACAGATGCTTCTGGGCATTGCCATCGTCGGAATGATCAACTGGTTTTTCCACCACCGGGGAAAGGAGGACGCGTGATGAGGAATAACCGCGGGCTGAAAAAAATAAATAAAGAGCGGTCTGAGAGGGGAAGCATAGGGGCAAAGATTTTCCGCTACGTGATTATGGCGATTGTATTATTCATCTCGCTTTATCCGATTCTCTGGGTTCTGCTCTCATCCTTCAAAGAGAAGCCGGGGGGACTCGGGCTGCCGGAAAAATGGGTGTTTGACGGTTACATTACCATATTTACAGAACTGGACATACAGACATATTTCTTTAACAGCATTGTGATTACCTTTTCTTCTACGCTGATCAGCGTAGCTGTGGTCGCGATGGCGGCATATGTAGCCGCAAGGATGAATTTCCGCGGGAAAGGTCTGGTGACGCTGATGTTTTCAACGACCCTTTTTATTCCAGCAATCTCGATCTCCTTTCCAATCTACAGGCTGCTGGGCGGCCTGGGACTCCGGGATACAAGGATCGGGGTGATCTTTATCTATTCCGGGCTGGGAATCGCGGTGACGTATTTTATCCTTCAGAGCTATTTTATGTCGATTCCGCGGGAAATGGAGGAAGCGGCAAGGGTAGACGGATGCGGCTATGTAGGAACATTTATCAGGATCATCCTGCCGATCGCGAAGCCGGGGCTGGCAACTGCGGCGATCATGTCCTTTTTAAATAACTGGAATGAATTTTATTTTGCGTCGCTGCTGCTGAAATCCCCGGAAAAGATGACGATACCGGCACTGCTGGGGCAGTTCACATCAGCGTATTCAAGAAATCTAAACGGCATGTTCTCTGCGATCATCGTGGCGGTAGTGCCGACAATCATTGTATTCTGCCTCCTGTCAGAGACGTTTGTTAAATCGCTGACAGCGGGCGCGGTGAAAGGATAATATCAGGAGGGACACAGAAATGGGAATTATTGAAGAGAGGAAAAAACGGACAGAATGGTTTATGGACGCGCGCTTTGGCATGTTCGTCCACTGGGGGCTGTACGCGGTCCCGGGGCGCGACGCATGGGTGAGATCAGACGAGGAGATGAGCCTTTCGGACTATGAGCAGTATTTTGAAGAGTGGAATCCCGTAAACTATGACCCGAAGAAATGGGCGGCTGCCGCGAAAAATGCCGGCATGAAGTATGCGGTACTCACGACAAAGCACCATGAGGGATTCTGCCTGTTTGACAGTCAGTACACAGACTATAAAAGTACAAATACAAAGTGCGGGCGGGATCTGGTAAGAGAGTATGTGGACGCGTTCCGCGCCGAAGGGCTGAAAGTGGGATTTTATTACTCTCTCCTTGACTGGCACCACCCGGACTATCCGGCTTATGGCGATATGTACCATCCGGACAGAAATAATGAGAGACGTAAAGATGAGAAAAGGGATTTTAATAAATATCTGGACTATCTTCATAATCAGGTGAGAGAGCTGCTCACGAATTATGGGAAGATAGATATCCTTTGGTTTGATTTTTCTTATGAGGGGCATTTTGCGGAGGACTGGAGAGGAACCGAGCTGGTCACAATGGTCAGGGAACTCCAGCCGGATATTATCATGAACGCCAGGCTTGAGGGAAGTGGAGAGTCGTATGGTTCGATTATGACAGACGAGCCGAAGATCACCGCGGGAGATTTTACATGCCCGGAGATGATTATTCCTATGAAAGGGCTGAGGACTCCGTCAGGGAAAGAAGTTCCGTGGGAGGCATGTTTTACTATGAACAACTGCTGGGGATATACGCCCATGGATCTGCATAAGAAGACGGCTTCGCAGATTGTGCGCAAGCTGGTAGAGTGTACGAGCAAAAACGGGAATATGATCCTGAATGTGTCGCCTACCGCAAGGGGAGACATTCCCAGGTGGCAGTTGGATATCCTGGAAGAGGTAGGAGCGTGGATGCATGAGAACAGCGACAGTATTTATGGGTGCGGTATGGCGCGGTTTGAAAAGCCTGAGTGGGGGCGTTATACGCAGAAAGGAAATAAGCTTTATGCGCATGTTCTTGATGAATGTGTGGGTGCGGTCGCGCTTCCCGGAGTGAAAGGCAGAGTAAAAAAAGCGCGCAGACTGTGCGACGGCAGCGAGATGCTGCTGATGACTCCGTGGGTGGCAAAGGAATTTCCGGGATATGAGTTCGTGAACTACGGGAGACCGGATTATTGTTCCTTCAGCATCGAAAGCACGCCGGATAATGTAATTGAGCTGACGCTCGAAGACGAGCAGCCGGGGATGGATGAAGAAGGCGGCCGGAAGCAGGTGGCGGCTGGTAGAATATAGAGGCTGGAAAGATGTGGAGGCTTGCGGGTGGGTATCTGGAATGTTATAATTTGCAGGAATTAAAAACGAGGTGATTTGTGGTGGCATATAAAGTAGTGGTCGCGGATGACGAGCCGATCGTGCGCAAAGCAATGGAAGCGCTGATTGACTGGGAAGGGATGGGATGCCGTCTGACCCGCCTCGCCGCGAACGGACAGGAAGTAATGGAAGAACTGCAGAATGGGACGCCGGATATCCTGATCCTGGATATCCAGATGCCCGGGATGAGCGGGATTGACCTGGCAAAGTACGTGTGGGAAAATAAACTGCCCTGCCGGGTAATCCTGCTGACAGCCTATGCAGATTTTTCCTATGCGCAGCAGGCGATTAAATATGACGTGGTGGACTATGTGATAAAGACAGGCGCTTTTGACGGTCTTGTGGCAGCAGTGGAAAAGGCGGGGGAAGAGCTGCGCAGGGCGGAGGAAGAGCGTGATCTGGAGAACCAGGAGGTTCTGCGGGAGAATTTTTTTAAGTCGGTTTTTGACGGTTCTCTGTACCGAGAGGAAGAGATCGCGGCGCGCGCACGGCAGGCAGGAATCAGCTTTGAGGGAGGCTATCTTGTGGCTGTGGTGCATTTCCGTCCAAGGGAGGACAAGCAGCGGGATTATACATATAGCAGCCTGAAAAACTTTTTTTCGATGGTATTTGAGGACATGCTGGTGTACAGCCCTGTAATCAGCCGAGACGTGATGGCTGTCATCCTGGATGAGATCCCGGAGGATTACAAGGGGCTCATGGAGGCGAAATGCGCGGAAGTATCCGAGATGATGGATAATTTCATGAAGCTGTATGTGTATATCGGCGTCAGCGGCCGCGCGGAGGATATGTTCGAATTGAAAAAGAGATACCATGAAGCGGAATATGCGGAAGGCGCAAGCTTCTTTAACGAGAAGAGCAAGATCAATTTCTATACGGGAGCAGTTATGCAGAGGAATGAAGATCTGGTCAGTATTGAAAAGGAACTGGGCAATCTTACGCACGGACTGAAAAGGGGAAGCAAAGAAGATGCGCTGGCCGCTTTTGAGGCGATCCTTAACTGCCAGGAGGCGAGCGGCGGCCCCGTGAGTTCAATCGTTGAGACCGGGCTGCGGATCTATGCGTCCTGCCGTAAGATTTTGGCAGAGCATGACCAGAATATCCATGATATTGTTCCGTATACCGGAAGCATTTCACAGCGGATTTACAGCTGCCGGCATCTGAACGAATATTATAAAATCCTGTGCGTCATCATAGAGAACACTGCTGACCACATTCGTGTAGCGTCGAGAAGGAAATCACTTTTGATATATGAGTGCAGGAAATATATAGATGACCACTATGAAGAATACCTTACTGTCTCGGAGATTGCCAGGCATATCGGTGTGAGCCTGAGTTATTTAAGCCGCATTTTTAAAGCGTCTACGGGGAATACGATTATCAATTATATTAATGAAAAGAAGATTGAAAAAGCAAAAGACTACCTCCTGAACACAGATATGAAGATATATGAAATCGCGGAAAAACTTGGGTTTGAGAACACTACATACTTCTCATACTTTTTTAAAAAATATACAGGGATGTCACCGAAAGATTATGCGGCTGATATAACAGAGAACCCGGATGAGGAGTAAATATCCACAATTCTGACAATATCCTTTCGTACCTCATCATGATAATTAAACAGATAATAGTTCTGCTGGACCAGGCTGCTTCCAGTGTATGACCTTATGCTGACTGGATTTACCTGCCGAGCGCTTGATTTGTCCCAAATAATATATAATGTACTGGACAAAGTTCAGCTAAGAAATGTCAAGAGGTGATATAAAAAAATAAATTTATTTTCTAAGACAAAAAGGATAACTCTAATAAACCTTTCCTAAAAGCAGTAAACTGTACCCTAATAGTTCAACACAGCCTCTTTTTTCTGTGTTTACTATTAGGGTACAGTTTACTCCTTTTTTTGCGGGAGGCGAACCTATCATATTCTCGCATTTCCATCAATGTACTTGAAATTGAGACAGGGAACATAGGTTTATTGTCCTATAAATTTCCGAATATTCAGGAATATTGCTTAAATGGTAAAAATTATATATTAAAACAAGGATTTGAGCTATTGACAATCTGCTTTATTATGTTATCATAAAAAATATATAGCAGATTGCGGGGAGGATTCTAGTGGAGAAGAAAAATCAACTGTCCGGTGCGTTCTCCAATTCTCAGAAACATTTTTTGGGGAAAACCGGAGAAGATGCTGTCAGGCGGCTTAAAGCAAACCCGAATTTTCTACTGCGGGAAGTGGCCGGCGAAGCCGTGCTGGTGCCTGTGGGTGAAGCGGGTATATTTAAAAACAGCATGATATCGTTGAATGAAACCTGCAGTTTTCTGTGGAAACTGTTCCAGGAGCCCAGGTCAGTGGAAGAGGTGATCGCTGAGGCGGGGAAAGAGTATTCTGACCCGGATGGCGAGATGGAACAGGGGATTATAGATTTTGTGAATGAATATTTAAGGTATGGGTTATTGAAGGAGGAGTAATATATGAAAGTGTGGAGAAGACCGAGAACGGAAGTGCAGAAGTTCGAGGCGAATGAATATGTGGCGGCTTGTGGAAATGGAACTACATATCTGTTTACTTGTGATGCTGGCGGCGGTAAGAGTGGTAAAGTATATGTTGAAAGTAATGGCGTTGAAGGACTACAGACAACTGGAGAATGGGTAGGTGGCTTGGGAGGACACTGGCAGGCGGCTGATGAGTCTTTAGGCGGATATCATGCATGTCAGACTACTCACCAGGCTGATTCAGAGGATAATTTTTTGAACGGATATTACGTTCCTTATGGAAGTAGTAGTAATGCTTTGGATGTAATTATTTGGCGGGGCGAGGATAATGATAATGTTCACTGTACTACAAAACTTAATCAGGAAGACTGGGAGATAGCAAGATCATAACAAAGAAGTACATAATCACGATAGACCGGATGACCACTCCGGTCTATTTTAGTATGATCCGGAAAGGAGGTATCCCATGGAACCGTTAGAAGGCGCGACAACTGTGGAGCGCATGCTCCTTGAGCAGGCGAAGCGCACCCGCACGCCTGCCAACGGAAGTATCGAACTGCTCCCTCTGTGCAACATGAACTGCGACATGTGCTATGTGCGCTTAAGCCGCGAGGAGATGGAGCGGCAGGGGAGGCTTCGCACGGCGGATGAGTGGCTGGAGATCGGAAGGCAGATGAAAGACGCGGGTGTGCTTTTCCTTCTGCTGACAGGAGGAGAGCCATTTCTATACCCTGATTTTAAGAGGCTCTACCTTGGCCTGCGTAAGATGGGGATGATCATCACCATCAATACCAATGGAACGCTGGTTGATAAGGAGCTGGCAGAGTTCCTGGGCAAATATAAGCCGCGCAGAGTGAATGTTACACTCTACGGGACAGATGAAGAGACATACGCAAATCTGTGTCACTATCCCGGCGGTTATGGGAAAACCATGCGCGCGATCCGCCTGCTCCGGGAGCATGACGTGGATGTAAAGGTGGGAGCGAGCCTGGCCCGGGCAAATAAGGAGGACCTGGATCAGCTGCTGGATGTGGAGGATCAGCTGAATGTCCCTGTGCGTGTGGATACTTATATGCTGCCTGCGACCAGGGAAAGGGAGCTGCCCTATAATATGCAGTCCCGTCTGGCCCCGGAGGAGGCTGCAAGGGCGAGGATTCAAGCTCTGAAGCGGGAGATGGGACCAGAGCTGTTCCCCCAGTTTGTTTTTCAGGCAGTAGACAGGGCGGACCATCCGGAACCTGCTGAGGAGAAACCCGGGCACATGGCCTGCATGGCGGGGAAGTGTTCTTTTACCATTAACTGGCAGGGGGAGATGCGCCCCTGCGTGATTTTAAGCGAACCAAGCGCGTCTGTGTTTGAGATGGGATTTGAAGGGGCTTGGAAGTATCTTGTGGAGGAGACGGACAGAATCCTTCTGAACGCGAAATGCAGTACATGTAACTTAAGGCATCTCTGCCGCACCTGCGCGGCAGGCGCGCTGCTGGAGACGGGGAGCTACGACGGCGTGCCGGATTACCTGTGCCGTGACGCGGCGGAGTCTCTGCGGATACTTCGGGATGAGTGGAAACAGATACAGGAGAAGTTAGAGAATGGACAAGATATTTCGGATCGGTGATTTTACATTTCGGCTCTGCTGTCCGGAGGCGGTAATCCCCCCGGAGAACTTTATGCAATTCGAGTGCGGAGAAGCAGAGAATCTGACAAATACTGCGCCGGAGCTTACTTATAATCCAGAATATACATATAATATAGAAGTAACGGATCATCTGCCGGAGCCGGACGGAGAGCTGATCGCCCGGCGGCCGGACCTTGCGGTCTATCAAAGCGGGGTGGGGGAGAGCCGGCTCATTGGCGTGAAGGGCTGTGAGGATTTTTATGCCTGCTATCGGGAAACTGCGGCGGACAGGGCTGAGGTGGCGCTTGTGCGGGAGCAGATCAAAGGGCTGCATATTGACCCGATTTTCACATCGCCGCTCGCGCTGGAGCGCCGTCTTGTAAAGAAGGATCATATGGTGCTTCACTGTGCCTATGTGGAATACCAGGGGGAGGCGCTTTTGTTTTCCGCGCCGTCTGAGACGGGGAAGACCACACAGGCCAATCTCTGGGAGAAGCACAGAGGCAGCCGGACAGTCAACGGCGACCGGGCGCTTCTGGGGAAAAAGAATGGCAGGTGGACCGCCCAGGGATGGCCGGTGTGCGGTACATCCGAGATCTGCCGCAATGAGGCAGTGCCCATCCGTGCTGTAGTGATGCTGAGCCAGGCGAAAGAGAATCACGCGGAGAAACTGACGCCCGGTCACGCCTTTCCACTGCTGTACAGCCAGATTACAGTGAATAAATGGAATATGCAGGACCATATCCATACCATGGACCTGATAGAAGATTTCCTGGGGGCAGTACCGGTCTTTCATCTGGGGTGCACGATTTCAGAGGGCGCTGTGGAGTGTTTGGAGAAGGTTTTCATGTTATAAAACAGAGCTCGTGTTATATCTTATACTATTGTGAATTGTGCATAAAAAATATAAAATTTTTATAAAAATATTGACAAATTCTCTCTTTGTTATAAACTATTATTTGAGACAGCATGTGTTACGTTTAAATTAATTACCTGATAATAATTTGTTTCAAAAGTATTTCGGGTTTGAGAATATTTCTCGTAAAAATGCATATATTAAATTGCCGGATAGTTCAGCATGGAGGAAAGAGAATGGGTATTGGAAAAGAAGACAGAACCCGTATTATAGATACTTTTGCTGCGCAGGATCTGCAGCCTGAGAAGAAAAGTACAGATGAGATAGTGGTACAGAGGGCGGCAAAAGATGGGTTCAAGTTAGAGATCAGCCGAAGGATGCACGCGAAAAGAAAACGCTCGAAAGTTTGAAAGAAGTCTGATATGCCAGGTATTGGACTTCTTTTTATTTTTGTAAAAAACAAGGAGGAGAGAGTATGAGTAAGAACAACGAAGAAGATGTCCGTCTGGTCACGCTGAAACGAAAGAATGTCGGAAAGCACAGCAGTATGGCAGACGGCAGCGCAAAAGAACCGGGGCAGCATTTTTTTGCCACAGACTACTTTGATATGATGACGGTTGTGAAGAAAAGCATGTCAGATGATTTTACGGAGATTATGGGTGTCTGCCAGACTGAAGAAACAGAACATGATGAAGTATCTGTCCAGAGTTTTGTATTATATGATGGGTCTGGTGAGAATCGGGGGACGAATCCATTTGATGTGGATTCAGAGAAGAAGAAAGAGGCGCCGTTTCTCAGTGTGATCCAGATCCATATTACGCCGGAAGTTCTGGTACATCTGAACCTGAAAGAGGGAGAGGAGCCGGCAGATATTTTTGCCGGGGATATTCAGCAGATCGTAGAGGATTACCAGCGTGTATCGGGAGAGAAAGAGTACTTTACCTGCGCTGTTTATCAGATGCTGTCAGCTGGGGATTTTGCAGTGGTTGTCAGGAGTAAACAGGCAAAGGATGCATTTGCTGTCTCTACGCGTATCCGTAAACGGACAGTTAATATACAAGATGGAAGCGCAAGTCTTGTTTTGTATAAGACATACACATTATTTACAATCGATGGGTGTATTATAGAGGTGTTTTCTGATGAGAATGAGGGAGATGAGACGCAAAAAGGGCAGTTTGTGCTCCGTGGAACCTATTCTAATCTGTATTGGAGCAGGAAGAACGCCGTAATTGCACAAATCGCCCGGAACGGCTGGGATAACAGCGAGATATTTGGACTGAATGGCAGATATGACTTTTCTGTACGGTTGGACGCGGAGGAATTTCGTGATATCTTTCCGCGATTAAAAAATTATAAATTTCCAGGTCAGAGTAAAAATATGAAACCTTTAAATGAAAACTGCGCTGATAAGGTGAAATACTTATGCTTTTTAATGGAAAACAACTACGTGTCCTATATGAATGAACGGTATCTTTTAGATGCGGATGATATACAGGATACAGAAGAGAGGAGTATATCTTCTATACCGATAGTCCGCAGGGCGGATGAACGATTCCTGGATGAAAAAATAAGCGGCGGCTGCAAGGCGATAGACAGGAAATACCAACAAATGCGGAAGGAGATAGGGAATATCAAAGGGTATCGGAAAAACATGGGATACTATATGTCCCTGCTGGGCAAAATGATATGGCTCTGCCAGACGATAAACATCTCATCAGATACCCGTATTTATGCGGTAGTTCTGCTGGAACAGCTGGATACAGTGCTGGCTTCATTAAACGTATACTGCCAGCTTCTTAGAATAGGCCGGGATAAAGCCGGGGATGTTGCTGAAGATGCCGCTATTCTGGATTTGATGAACGATTATTTGAGAGTATCCGTTTACACATTGGACTGCTATGCGAATTATATTAGAAATAACAATCTCCAGACAGTCCAGACACCGAATTATAATATAGAATCAAAGGTCAGCATGGAAAAGATACTGATCGGATACAGTCAATTTTTAAAACAGTTTATTGAAGCTTATCTGCAAGACAGAAAAGACGAAGAAAAAGGTACTGTTCTTAACACATATCTTCCAATCGTTGTCCCAGACCTTCAGGCGAAAGAAGTTTCTGTAGAAGTAATGTTCCAAGAAGGGAATGGGAGCATTTGGAAAGAAGAAGAGAAGATACGAAATGATGCAGGTAAAAACGGAAAGAAGTACCTGCTTGTGATTACAACTCCTACACTTTATGAACTGAATAATACACAGAATCTTTCTATCTCACTTTTCCACGAAATCGCCCACCAGTTCCGTTATGAGAGCAGAGAGGAGAGAAATGACACCCTGGTGAAATATATACTCGGCAGAGAATGTGGAAGAATCGCCCAGTCCATAATGGATACAGTCGATAAGGAGACGGACAGGCATACTTGTGATTCTATCTATAAACAGTTAAGGGGCAGTTTGAAAAAGAATTTTCTGGACTGCTTTTTTAAGGCGGACGGAAAGATGAACTATAAATTTCGGGAAGAGTCGCTGAAAAGTTTTCTACGATCCCTTAAAGATGAGTTCAAGGCCATTTTAAGAGAAAGAAATACAAGGCAGCAGATTGACAGGCTGTTTCGAAGGGTTATCATAAAAGTGCGTGAGTACATAAATGCAGAAGACAGATTGGCAGCTAAGGCACTGCGGTATCTAGACAGTCTGAAAGCACAGTGGATAGAGGCGCTGATCCGGAGGAAGGGAGAAGATGAGGTCAGGCGGTTAGAAGCAGAGCTTGCAAACTGTGCTTTTGCTGTTGTGTACTACTGCTTGGCGGAGAAAAGCGGGATAGAGGAGCTGGATCAGGGAGAGATTGAAGAATGGTGCCAAAAAGAACAGGACTGGAATGAATTATATAACGGCTGCATAGCTAAAAATGAGCTGCGGGATGCGCATTCGTATTTCGCTGACTGGATCTACAGGTATGGGGCAGAGGATATGGTTCTGGAGGAAAATACGGTTAGAGAAACGGCTCTTGAAAGGAGCTTCCGGGAGCTGTGTGGCATCTGGAGGGAACAGACGGCTGCTTTGCAGGAGAAGTCGGATACCCTGGAAGATGATGTTTTGATCCAGTGGGCCGAGACCGGCAGGTATCTTGGGATCGACTGGGAACAGGAGGAGAATAAGAAGCGGTTTGAGTCGATTGTTCTGAAAAGCATGAATAAGATCGCTGACGCAGTGGCCCAGGATATTGAGCGGGCGGTGCTTTACTACAGGGAAGAGACGGCCGACATATTTATGAGCAGGGTACTGAGGCTGTCCCCTTTCGGGTACCTGAATATCCTCGCAGAAAATCTTCCGAACAATGAGGAGATTCTCGAAAAATATAAGGAGCGTATTATATATGTGATCTGCATTTTATATTGCACGGTAAAAACAGAAAAGGGCTGTGAGATCAGCCGGGAGAAAGTCTGGGATGTCTGCACGCAGGTGATGAGAAAGATATGTGCAGATATCAGTGATATACTGGAAGAACATTGCGCGCAGGACAGCCCTTTTGAAGATTTGCGAAAACTCGCTGCTGAGGAAGATTCATTTGCCTGGAAATATGGAAATATCAGATGTTGGGAGAATATTGAAAATATTACAGAGTATCTGGTGAATCTGAACAAATATCTTGCGGGAGCTTTGAATTCGGAGCGCAGGGAAGCGGACGAAAAGGAGAAAAAAGAGAGTATCCGGCGTGCGGAGAGATACATAACAAGATATATAACGATCGTTCGAATGATACAGGCCATTTTCGAAAGCGCAGACGAACATATCGGGAAACTGGATACATATGCAGAACTCAGAGAGGATATGTTCCGTGGCAGAGAACGGATCGGAAAGTTTCGGGACAATATGGATGAGGATGAAAATATCTGGATCAAGAAGATTATACAGTACTGCAATGCCCTAAAAGAGATGTTGGAAAGCCCATATAAGATTGGAGAAAAAGATAGAAAACAGGAATTTAACAGATTAAGCATTGATTTTTTTCTGTCAATGTATTATTTGAATAAAATGAACTGTGTGCAAGTGCTTAAGGAGGAAGGCTATGAAAATACAGACGTATAATGCGGGAAGCCTGGGAGAATATGTAAACTGTGTAGAAAAGATAGCCCGGGACTATTGTGCAGATCAGTGGAAAACGAGACCGCCTGTTCTGTGGTTCAGAGGCCAGAACAAAGTTACCTATTCTCTGATCCCATCTTTGTATCGGAGCGGGCCGCAGATAGAAACGACTCCGGAATATGACGAAGCGTATACGAAGCTGCATTATGCCGGAGATATCCGGATGCAGCACTATATGGCCAAAAATTTCCACTTGCTAAAAGCGCAGCCGTCGGCAAAAATAGAATGGCTGGAAGTGATGCAGCACCATGGGATAAAAACAAGACTTCTTGACTGGTCAGAATCAGCGGTCCATTCTCTTCTGTTTGCGCTGGAAAGTTTCTTTGACGGAAAGAATTATGATGCGTCATACAGACAACAGTGTACCCCCTGTGTGTGGGTATTAAACCCTGGAAAAATGAACAGACTGATTTTTGAGAAAATCCGACAAAAAATGGCAGGAGGAGAAGAGAAAAAAGATGGGCTGTATAAACAGCTCAAAGCGGATTTCAAACTGGAAAAAGACGAGGTAGAAAAACTTTTTCGCGAATATGGAGAATTTGCCAAATATATGGAGACAGATGGAACCAGCCATATTGACTATATTATAAATTTGAGTAAAATAAATGAAGAGCTGCTGAGGGAGAGAGAAAGTGTCAGGAAGCTGCTAGAAGAAGGGACAGCATTAAACCCTTATTATTATGTATTATCCAGGATATATTCGGACGGGCTTCTTATGAAAGACAGAACGCTTCCTCCGCTGGCTATTGTGAATGCGTATCATTCAGAAAGGATAAAAGCCCAGAAGGGTGTTTTTACAGTTTACCCTTACTATATGGATCGCGAGAATGATAAGGAGTTAAGGAAAATGGGGATAACTCCGGAGGCAATGGAACATAATGAAATCGTGCAGAAATGCCTGCATAAAATTGTCTTATCTTCTCCGCAAAAAATAGCATACGAACTGCTGGCATGCGGTATCAATACAAGCTGGCTGTATCCGGAAATGCCGATTATTGCAAATGAGATTGAGAACAGGGAAATACTTTGAAAAGAAATATTTGCTGGAAAAAGGATAGAGATTCAAGGAGAAAGGAGCGTAAATTATGGACGAAGAAAATCAGAACCAAAATAAAAATCCGGCCTTTGAATCTCTGGATATCCTCATATCCAGATGGAAGGACGGCACTTTCGCGGAGATCATAGACGACTGGAAATGGATCTTCAGTTACAGCGCGCGCTACAAAGGCGCGATTGCCTTCTATGTGATCCTGGGAATTTTCAGCACCTCGATGGGGCTGGTCAGCAGTGTGGCGGGCAAATATATGATTGATATTATTACGGGACATGATTCCAGCAGACTGTGGGTTATGGTGGCTGTGATGATCGGGAGCACGGTGTTCAGCCTTGTGTTTGGAAGCATTATCAGCCGGATCACAGCCAAGCTGAGTATCGACATTAATAATGACATTCAGGCGGACATTTTCGATAAGATTGTGGACGCGGACTGGCTGTCCCTGAACCAGTATTCCAACGGGGACATCCTGAACCGGTTTAACGGCGATATCGGAACGGTCAGCAGCAATGCCATCAGCTGGCTTCCTACGATTATAATAGCGGTGTATAATTTTATCGCCACATTCTTTGTGATCCTGCACTATGACTGGATCATGGCGGTGATCGCGCTGGCAAGCGCCCCATTTATGCTGCTCATGTCCCGCTTCGTGATCAGAAAGCAGAGGGATTACAGCAAGAAGGTGAGGGAAATGAGCTCTGACCTGATGACCTTTGAAGTGGAGGCGATCTATAATTTCGACACCATTAAGTCCTTCGGTATCGCGCCCCACTATAGTAAAAAGATGCGCTGGTGGCAGGAAAAGTTCCGGGATATCAGCCTGAAATATAACCTGTTCAGTATTAAGACCAATATTTTGATGTCCATTATGGGCACCCTGGTACAGTTCCTGGCATTCGGATACTGTTTGTTCCGCCTGTGGAGCAACGATATTACGTACGGGACCATGACTCTGTTTCTTCAGCAGAGAAGCAAGCTGTCCTCCGCGTTCAGCAATGTGGTTTCTATTATTCCGTCCTTTCTCAATAGTTCCGTGTCCGCGCACCGCATCCGGGAGCTGGTCCAGCTGCCAAGGGAAGTACATATTCCGGAGAGCGGCGAGATGGACAAGTACGCGGAAGAAGGATTCCGGGTGCGGATGGAGGATGTGAACTTCTCTTATGTGGACGGGAACCGGGTGATTACGGAGTCCGCGTTTCAGGCAGACCCGGGAGAGATCGTGGCGCTGGTGGGACCTTCCGGAGAGGGGAAGACGACAATGATCCGCCTGATTCTCGGGCTGGTACGCCCCCAGGACGGCGGTGTGAAACTGTATGCCTCAGACGGCAGGAGCATTGAGATGAACGCGGAGACGCGGCATCTGTTTGCCTATGTCCCGCAGGGGAACACCATCATCTCCGGCACCATTGCGGAGAACATGCGCATGGTGAAAGAAGATGCCACAGACGAGGAGATCATCGACGCTCTGAAGACCGCCTGCGCGTGGGATTTCGTGGAGCGGCTGCCGGATACCATCAACAGCAATGTGGGAGAGCGCGGCCGCGGGCTTTCAGAAGGGCAGGCACAGCGAATCGCGATCGCCAGGGCGGTATTGAGAGACGCTCCGGTCCTTCTTCTGGACGAGGCGACCTCAGCTCTTGACGTAACTACGGAGCGCACGGTGCTGCGCAGCATTGTGAAGCAGCATCCCAATAAAACATGCATTGTCACAACCCACCGTCCCAGTGTGCTGAATCTCTGCCAGAGGGTGTACCGGGTTATGGAAACGCATGTGACGGAGCTTGGCGAAGAAGAATCCAGCCGCATGGCTATGGATTTCTGACAGGAAAAGTCCGGCATCCATATCCGGAAGGCAGCCGCGGGCCGGCGGACAGGAGGAAATATGCAGATAAAGCAGGTTGATACGAGAGAATATGTGTCCGTCCTGCGGGATATCGCGGAGGAAGGGAAGGTTGTGTCCATGCTGATCGCTGGAAGCAGCATGGCGCCTTTTCTCTGCCATAACCGGGACTATATTTATTTTACAAAACCGGACAGAGAGCCGCGCAGGGGGGATATGGTATTCTATCAGCGGGACAGCGGACAGTATGTGATGCACCGTGTATATAAGGTAAAGCCGGACGGGTTCTATATGGTAGGGGATGGACAGACTCAGATTGAAGGTCCCCTGCGCCGGAACCAGATATTCGCTCTGATTATACAGGTGAAACGGAAAGGGAAGCTGATCTGTCCGGGAGATTTCTGGTGGGAATTTTTCGAGCATGTATGGATCAGGATCGTGCCCCTGCGCGGAGCGGTGACAGCATTGTACGGTATTTTCGCGGGAAAGAGGCGGCGGAGCTGAGCTTTGGCGGTGAAATATGTGGAAATCATGGATAAGGTGTTCACAGTGATAGGAAAACGTGGTATAATCTCACCTTGTAATTGGAGCCTGCATTTAACCTGCATGAAAAGGATAGATAAATGATCGATATACATACGCATATACTTCCGGAACTGGACGACGGCGCGCGGGATATTTATGACAGTATCGAGATGGCGGAGCTGGCATACGAAAACGGGACAAAAGTGATCGTGGCGACGCCCCACTGTAATATACCCGGGCTGTACGGCAACTATTTCGGAAAAGAATATACCCGGATCTTCCAGGAAACAAAGAATATCTTAAAAAGGGAGGTGCCGGGGATTACGCTGCTGGCGGGCATGGAAGTATTTACGACAGAGGAAGTGCCGCGGCTTCTGACAGAGGGGAAGATATTCCCGCTTAACCGCACAAGATATGTGCTTATGGAGTTTGATTTCCGTGAGGACCCGGCTTTTGCCGACAGGATGCTGAAACGGGTGCGGGAAGTCAGGGCCGTGCCGGTGGTGGCTCACGCGGAGCGGTACGAGTTTGTCCAGGATGACCCGGAGATCGTGTACCGGTGGAAACAGGCGGGATATGAGATCCAGATCAATAAGGGGAGCTTCATGGGGAGATTCGGGCGGCGCGCCAGAGACGCGGCCTATGAGCTGCTCAATCACAATCTGGTCACGGTGGCTGCCAGTGACGCCCACAGTCCGATCCAGCGGACGACGTGTATGGCAGACGCCTATGACGCTCTTTCGGATGAGTACCCCGGAGAATATCTGGATGTACTGTTTCGTACGAATCCGCAGAGGATATGTAACGGAGAGAAGACAGTGCAGTTTCAGGAGATTCCATTTCGACAATCATACGGCTGGAAGGAGAAGGTAGAATGAGAAGGCTGAGAACGGCGGTGACTGCGCTTTTTGTGCTGTCATTAATTGCATTTGCCGCATTTCATATCGTCGACAGACTGACAGAAGATCATACACCCCCGGTTATCACCTGTGCGGATGACACGGTTTCTGTCAGCGTGGCAGATGATGAATCCATGCTTCTGCAGGGAATGGCCGCGGAGGATAACAGGGATGGAGACCTGACAGATTCGATCAGGGTCTCATCCATGTCGAACTTTACGGAACCAGGGACTCGTACGGTTAACTATGTCGTGTTTGACAGTGCCAACCAGGCGGCCAGCTATACGAGGACTCTGCAGTATACGGATTATACATCGCCGAAGATTATGATGTCAGCCCCGCTCCGTTTCAGTCTGGATGATATGGGCGAGGTAAACCTGACAGAAAACATGACCGTGGAGGACTGCCTTGACGGGGATATCCGGCAGCAGATCCGCGCCACTTACAGTGACAGCTCCTATATTTCCGGCGCGGGGGATTACCCGGTACAGGTGCAGGTGAGCAACAGCGCCGGGGATACCTGTTCTGTCGCCTTGACGGTGACCGTGACGGATCCGGATGACCCACTTGAACGTGACAAATATTATCCGGTCCTGTCTCAGTACATTGTTTATACGGATGTGGGACAGGAGCTGGATCTGGGTTCCTTCGTTATAGGGCTGGAGAGAAACGGGAGCGAGTACTTTTTTGACCGGGACGCGGACCGGCTCCCGGCAGGCCGGGAGAGTGTCGGGGTATCCGGTGATGTGGATTACCAGGCCGCTGGGAGCTATATCGTGAATTATCAGTTCACAACAGAGGACGGCGTAACGGCAGTGACAAAATTGACAGTAGTAGTGGGGTAGCGCGGATGGAGAGAACGACTGGGCAGACGTTAGAAAACTATAAAATAGAGCCGTTTACACTTGTGCATGACATTGTGGTAAACTGGTGGGTCATACTGCTGGGGGCATTGTCAGCGGTGATGCTCTCCTATATTTTCCTGAACCTCAGCTATGTCCCTGAGTATACGACCAGCGCTACATTTGTTGTATCTTCCCGCAATACGGCGGCAACGTACTCCACATTGAGCTCGTCGAGTACGATGGCAGATACATTTCAAAGGATCATTGAGAGCAATGCCATGCAGGATATTCTCTGCAGCAAGCTGGGAGTCGATGAAATCGAAGGGGATATCCAGGCGAATGTGGCGGAGGGGACGAACCTCCTTGAACTGAGGGTTACAGCCCCGACCTCCAGAGAATCATTTGATATTATGGAAGGGATTTTGGAAAATTACTCCAGCATTTCTTTCTATACGCTGGGGGACATTGTACTGAATGTGCTGCAGAATCCCGCCATTCCATTCTCACCGGATAACCCGCTTAACATGAACGGAATGCTGAGGCGGGTGTTCCTGCTTGCGGCAGCCGCATTTGTCGTTCTGTTCGGCATTCTGTCTGTGATGAAGGATACCTTAAAGACGGAGGAAGACGTAGAGGATAAGCTGGACGCAAGGAGCCTTGGGGCAATCGCGTATGAACCCAAGTATAAATCTTTCCGGGAACTGCTGCGCCGGAAGAAGAGAGGGCTGCTGATCACAGATCCTCTGGCCGGGTTCGGATTCGTGGAGAGCTACCGGAAATTGTTGTCGAAAGTAGAATACCGCATGGAAAAGGAAGGCTGGCAGACCCTCGTGGTAACCAGTGTGTCTGAGAACGAGGGGAAGTCTACTGTTGCGGCGAACTTAGCGATCAGCCTTGCCAAGATGGATTACCGGGTGGTGCTTGTGGATGGGGATCTGAGGCGTCCGGCCCAGTTCCTGATCTTTGGCCTTCACCCGAAGGAAGAGAATGAGCTGGGAGAATTCTTAAAGCGGAAGAATAATTATGAGCTTCTTATGAAGACAGATGTTCCGAAGCTGTATGTAATCGGCGGGCGCAACTGCTATTCTTCCTCAACGGATATCCTCCAGAATGATATCACGCGGAAGTTCCTGAAAAGATGTAAAGAATCAGCGGACTTTGTAATCATTGATTCTTCGCCCACAGCGGCTCTTGGCGACGCCGAGATCTGGGGCCAGTACGCGGATGCCGTGCTTTTTGTAGAAAAGCAGAACTACATTTATGTAGAAGAAATCAATACAATGCTTGATAAGTTCCGGTCACAGCGCTCGAATGTCCTGGGAGTTGTGATGAATGGAGTACAGTCATTCGGAGGCGTTGCCAGTGCCACACTCGGAAGGTACAGCAGCCGTTATGGCGAGTACGGTAACTATGGGAAGTATGGGAAGAGACATAAGGAAAGTGAAAATAGCGAAAAATGAGTGAGAACAGAGAAGTAACTGAGAACACAAGGACAGAAGAGATTGAAAAGATCGATATACTGAATCTGGTGGCCGCGTTCTGGAACGGATTTAGAAGGCTCTGGATACTGCTGGCGCTGATTGTCATTGCGTGTACACTGCGTTCGTATTTCTCCACAAGTTTTTCTTACACACCGCAGTATGTGGCGTCGGCGACGGTATCTGTCACCACGCCCAGCGGCGGCTACACGGATACCAAATCCGCCCAGGATATGGCGGAGATCTTTCCCTATGTCCTGACGAGCGGGGTCCTTCGGGATGTAGTAATCAATGACTTGGGATTAGATTACTTACCGGGGTCGATCAGTGTAAAAGCGGAGGAAGGGGTAAATATGCTGACCATCTCTGTTTCCTCCAATGACCCGCAGATGGCGTACAATATCCTGCAGTCTGTGATCGAGAAATATCCGGAAGTGGCGGAGTATATTTTCGGACAGACAAGGCTGGAAATCCTGGATGAAACCGGGATACCGTCAGATACACAGCGCGAGATCGTGATAAGGGGGTCCTATAAGAGGGGCGCGCTTCAGGGTGTGATTGTAAGCGCAGTCATTCTCTGCCTTTATGTGTTTTTCAAGCGCACTGTGCATTCCAAGGACCAGCTTAAGAAAAGGATCAATATCAAAGATCTGGGAAGCCTGCCTTATGTAAAGCAGAAGAAACGGAAAAAAGAGGAAAATAATAATATCAACATTCTGAATGAGCGGATTCCGCCGGTCTATGAGGAGGCTGTGCGAAGGCTCAGAATCCGGGTTATGAGGGAGCGCGAGCAGCAGAAAGGCGGCGTGATTATGGTGACCAGCTCTGTCCCGGGAGAAGGAAAGACGACCGTGGCGGTGAACCTGGCAATCGCGATCGCGAAGCAGGGGAAAAGCGCGATCCTTGTTGACTGCGATCCGCGCAACCCATCGGTAAAGACAGTCATGCAGCACGAGGAGCAGCACCAGGGGATCGGCGCTGTGCTTAGGGGAAAGCTTTCTCTGGAAGAGGCGCTGAGCGCGGCGCCGGAGACGGGCGCTGAGCTGAGTATCCTTTACGGAGGCGAACCCAATACAGAGGACGCGGCCCTGCTGGGTTCCAGAAGGATGGGCGAAGTGATAAAAGAATTGAGAAACCGCGCGGATTACGTCATACTGGACACCGCGCCTGCCGAACTGCTGGTGGACGCGTCCCTCCTGGTGAAGCATGTGGATTCTGTGTTATATGTGATACGCTGTGACTATACGAAAATGGGCAAGATCAGACGAGGGATCGAGGTACTGTCCATGCGGAACGCGAATCTTTTAGGCTATGTGTTTAACGGAGATACCAGCCGCAAAGACAGCCGGTACGGATATGGGTATGGGTACAATCGGTATGGCAGATATGGAAGATATGGCCGGTATGGAAGGTATTCCCGATACGGCAGGCTGAAAGATACGGGTAAGACAGAGGATGAATCAGGGCGTATCATCAAAGAGTGACAGGGAGATGGATTGAATAAGGAGATAGAGAAATGGACGAAAATAAGGATGAAAATAAAGTCGAAAAGAAAAAGAAGAAGAAAAAAAGCTTATGGAAGCTGATGAAAAAACACAAAGCGGCGTCCATTGTCATCTGCCTGTTTCTGGTCTGCGTGCTGACAGTGGGAGGTGTAATCGGGTCGATCATGTGGGGACTTTACGGTGATTCGGTAGGAATCGTAGAACCGGATGAGGTAGACCCGAAGGCAAAAGACGTCCAGATCGCCAGGGAAGATCCGAAGGATGAAGATGTCGTCAATGTCCTGCTGGTAGGGTCGGACTCCCGTGATCCCAATGCGGAGATGGGGCGTTCTGACACGATGATGCTCGTATCCTTTAATAAAACAAAGAACAAAGCGTCCGTTATTTCTTTTCTGAGGGATACCCTGATTGAAATTGACGGATACGGACAGAGCAAGCTTGGACATACCTTCGCATACGGAGGTGTTGGGCTTACGATCAACACCCTGAATAAGCAGTTTGACCTGGATATTCAGGATTATATTGTCATCAATTTTGAAAATCTGGTGGGTATCATCGACCAGCTGGGTGGAATCAAGGTCAATCTCACAGAAGAAGAGGCAGAATATTACCGTGCCACCGGAATGCCGGATATCCAGTCCGGGTATGTGACGCTGACCGGGTCCCAGGCTCTGGCACACGCAAGAAACAGGAGCCTGGATAATGATTTCGGCAGGACAAGGCGCCAGAGAGCCGTTCTCTATGGTATTTATAATAGGGTAATGGAATTAAAAGACCCATCGGTGATCCTATCCCTCATTAATTACTGCATGACGCAGGTATCCACGAATATGAGCGTGACAGAGATCTATGATATCGCCACGGATGTGCTTGGACTTGAACACCTGACGACCCAGCAGGCGGCCGTGCCCAAAGACGGCACTTACACGTTCGGGACATATGATGAGCTGTCCGTCGTGGAAATTGATTTGGAAGCAAATAAACAATATATAAAAGAACTGCTGTATTAACCAGCAGAAAATGACCCCGGAGCAGTACTCGATGAAGATAATGGCAGTGCTGCATCCGGGGATTTCTGTATAACTGGTAATTATTTATAATTCAGCGAGGCACCTTGTTTTTTCAGATGTATTAAGATAGAATATAGGTCGCGCGCGGGAAAGACAGAATAAACGGTCTTTATTTCTAAAATAGAATAGTGTACTATATGGAACTGGTAAAAATCACCAAAATTTTACATTTAACACTTTTTTAGCAATATCATTATCAGATTATGGTATAATTTAAAACCGAAAATTGAGACATGATTCTAATATTTGAGAGTTACAGAGGGTTTTTATGAAGGCTAATTTACATAGATTTTATCGCAGCAGGGAAGCCGTCATTAAAGGAGCGGCTCTTTTTTTGCTTGATATTATCCTGACAGCTGCATGTATGGTCGGGGCATTATGGCTGAGATTTGATTTCAGCCTTCAGAATATTGAATCGGTTTTCTGGAATTCCGTAACAAGTTATATGTGGATTAATATTGTGTGCACGGTGCTGGTCAATGCATTCTGCCACTTATATTCCAGCCTATGGCGCTTCGCCGGGCTGGAGGAGCTGAAGAACGCGATTGCGGCCATTGTTCTGTCGAGTTTTATGCAGTACTGCGGAATGCGCCTGATGGGATATGATGTACCGAGGAGTTATATATTTATTTATATCCTGCTGCTATCGGTCTGCGTGATAGTGCCCAGGTTCTCCTACCGTTTTTTGCGGATTGCCTATAAAAACCATGAAGTGATCTGGCAGACAAAACCCGTGGTGACCATGGTCGTCGGCGCAGGCGCGGCGGGATACATGCTGGTCCGGGAGATGAAGAACAGCAAGCATCTGAACAGAAAAGTGCCCTGCATCATAGACGACGACCAGCAGAAGATCGGAACCTACCTCCACGGAATACCGATTGTGGGCGGTAAAGAGTCTATCCCGGACATGGCAAGGAAATACAATATAGAAGAGATTATTATAGCAATCCCGACCTTGAAAGAGGAAAAGCGCAGAGAACTGCTGGAGATCTGTCAGAATACGGCGTGCAAGATCAAGATGCTCCCGGGCATTTACCAAATGGTGAATCAAGAAGTCGACATCTCTATGTTGAAGGATGTCAGTATCGAGGATCTTCTTGGAAGAGAACCGGTAGAACTTCAGATGGAAAAGATCGGGAACTATATTGGCGGCAAAGTGATTCTGGTGACAGGCGGGGGCGGCTCTATCGGAAGCGAAATCTGCCGTCAGATCGCCCTGCATGATCCGAAGCTGTTGATTATTGTGGATATCTACGAAAATAATGCCTATGCCATTCAGCTGGAGCTGCAGAAAAAACATCCGGAGCTTAAGCTGGAGACGCTGATCGCATCTGTGCGCGACCAGAAAAGGATTGAAGACATTTTCGAGACTTATCGACCGGATATCGTATATCATGCGGCTGCGCACAAGCATGTGCCGCTGATGGAGGACAGCCCGGATGAGGCGATCAAAAACAATGTGCTGGGAACCTATAACGTGGCGGGCGCCGCGGATAAATTCCACGCTCAGAAGATGGTGCTGATCTCTACAGATAAGGCTGTGCGACCAACCAATGTGATGGGGGCATCCAAGCGGATCTGTGAGATGGTCATTCAGACATTCTCCCAGATATCCAGGACAGAATACGCGGCGGTCCGGTTTGGCAATGTGCTGGGAAGCAATGGAAGCGTGATCCCGCTGTTCCGCAGACAGATCAAAGAGGGGGGACCGGTGACAGTAACTCATCCGGACATTATCCGGTATTTCATGACTATTCCTGAAGCGGTGAACCTGGTCCTTCAGTGCGGCGCTTACGCAAAAGGCGGCGAGATCTTTATCCTGGATATGGGCGAGCCGGTACGGATACTGGATATGGCGAAGAAAATGATCCGCCTTTCAGGTCATGTGCCGGGGGAGGATATTAAGATTGAGTTTACGGGATTGAGGCCCGGAGAGAAACTGTACGAGGAACTGCTCATTGACGATAAGAATCTTGTAAAGACAGAGAATGACAGGATATTTGTGGCGCAGATGGGGAAGGTTGACGCCCAGGAGACGGGAGCGAAAATACGGGAACTGATCAAGCATGCTTATGAGGAGGCACGGGATATCAGGGAGGAAATTAAAGGGCTTGTGCCGGAATATGTTCCTAAATCATAAAATATAGATTTACTGCTGAGGTGTAATAACGAATGGAATTAAACTTAACGAATAAAAAGATTCTAATTATTGGGGCCAGTAAAGGAATCGGAAGGGGTATTGTTAAGGGATTTGCTAAAGAGAATACAAATTTGGTAATCGTTGCAAGAACAGAAGAATTGTTGCAGGAAGTACAAAAAGAAGCACTCGAAAATGGAGCCGAGTCTTGTATATATATTGTTAAAGACATTATGAATTGTGACACAAAAGCATTTGCAAAGGAACTGCTTAGCATATATGGAAATTTTGATGTGGTGATTCATAATGTGGGCGGGTCATTAGTAAGCAGAGATCATCTTGCAGGAGCTGAGGAATGGGAATATGCATTAAAGTTTAACGCGCTGGCGTCTATAGATATGAATAGTGTATTGATCCCCCCTATGATTGAAAGAGGATATGGACGTGTAATTCATATTTCATCCATATCAGCAGTTATGTTGAGGGGAAATCCATTATATGCCTCTGCAAAAGCTTTTTTAAATGCATATGTGACGACAGCAGGGCGCCAGCTTGCACCAACAGGTGTTTTGTTGTGTTCCGTTATGCCCGGTGCAGTTTCGTTTCCGGGAAGCTATTGGGATAAATTTGTACAGGAGGGTCATCCTAGGGTGGACGATTTTCTACGGCACCATCAGGCTGTGAATAGATTTGGCACACCAGAAGAAATCGCTAATGCGGTTGTGTTTATGGCAAGTGATAAGTCAAGTTTTATGCAGGCTGCTAATATACCCGTTGATGGCGCTAACATGTAGAAAATATCTGGAATAGGAATTAGGAATGAAGAGAGTAATAGATATAATAGTTTCGGGAATTGGGTTAATCCTGTTGTCTCCGATCTGTTTAATTTTGGCGTTTTGTATTATGATTGATTCACCAGGGGGCGTGTTCTTCAGAGGACCCCGGGTAGGGCAGAATGGAAAAATATTTTATATATACAAATTTCGTTCTATGATTAAAGATGCAGAAGGGCGCGGAAAATGGAATGTAGGGGATAATGATACGAGAATTACCAGAATGGGACATTTCCTTAGAAAAAGCAAATTGGACGAAATCCCTCAATTAATTAATGTTTTTAAGGGGGATATGAGCCTGGTTGGCTATAGACCGGAATTGAAATATTATGTTGATATGTACACGGAAAGAGAAAAGCCTATTTTGGATTTAAAACCAGGGATAACAGATTGGGCATCTATTACAAATTTTGACCAATTTGTAGGGTTTACAAAAGCTGATGATCCGGATAAATATTATCTGGAAGTCGTGCGGCCATTAAAGCTGGAACTACAACTGTATTATAGATATCATCATAATTTGATGGATGATTTTAGATGTATAGTATGGACTGGTTATAAAGTATTAACCAGATCGTCCAGACTGCCGAAGGAAATTCAGAAGATAGTTGATGGGTATAGATATGCAAAAGAAGGATAAAACAAGGTTTGAATTTATCAATGTGCTTAAAGTTTTAGCGGCTGTATTAATCACCAATTCACATTATACCAGTATATGGCCCTACAGTTTTATGGCATTTGGCGGGCTTTTAGGTGATGTATTATATTTTGCTATATCAGGTTTTTGTCTGGCTGATATAAAAGAGTCTTTCCCCAGATGGTATTTAAAAAGAATATTAAGGATTTACCCTATTTTATGGATAGTGAATATCATTGGTGTCGGCATTGGATACTTCAAAATTTCATCAGTAAAAACGTTTATCGAGTTATTTATATACCCAAGCTATTTCCACTTTATAGCATCAATCATGGTATTGTATATAATTTATTATTTTATAGTTAGATATCTGCTGAGAAAAATCGGGTTTAAAGTAGTAATGATCTGTCTCACAGGAGTCTATACAGTTGTTTATGTACTGATGTATGATAAATCTTATTACCATATAGATGTGGTTGAAGAAGGTATGGTGAGATTCCTTTTCTTGGCGGCAATGTTGCTTGGGGTATACTATAGAAACTATTCAACTAATGAGAAAATGGGAATCTTACAATACATACAGGTCACGGGTCTGTTCTTTCTGTATTTAATCAGTAAAGTTGCTTTCTCAAGGATTAATACGATAAGTATATTCCAGATATTCAATGTTGTGATATTGTATATATTATTACAGGCAATATTTAAAGTGGCCAAAGCGAATGAAGACGTAATTATGAATGCAGGGAAGCATTTTAAATCGTTCGTCAATTTTATAGGGGCGATGACTCTGGAAATATATCTTACGCAATATATAATCTATTATATTTGCGCAGACAAAATGGGATTTCCGGTGAATTTTATTGTTGTAACAGTGGGCATTATCATATTGTCATGTCTGGTACATTATGTGGATAAATTATTGTTCTCTAAAGTCAGACTGAAACTAACAAAGAGGAAGAGTTATGAATAGTAAGGAATTAGCATGGAAAATAAGACGTCACGGAATTGAAATGACGCATTTATCTCATGGATCACATATAGGTGCTGTATTGTCGGTTGCGGATATTTTGGGAGTATTATATGGAGATATCTTAAGATATGATGCCAGCGATGAAAGGGCTGAATGGCGTGATAGAGTGATTTTAAGCAAAGGCCACGCTGGAGCGGCAATATATGCGGCTCTGGCAGAGGCAGGCTTTTTTGATGTGGCGGAATTAAAAACGCATTATGCAAATGACAGCCGATTATCTGGACATGTGTCACATAAACTTCCCGGAATTGAATTTTCTACTGGTTCATTAGGGCATGGACTTTCAGCAGCAGCTGGAATGGCACTGGCTGCGAAAAAGAATCATATGACACATAGGGTATTCGCCATTTTGGGTGATGGTGAATGCGATGAAGGCTCGGTATGGGAAGCTGCGTTGTTTGCAAATCATTTCAGCCTGAATAATCTCATCGCGATTATAGATCATAACAAAATGCAAAGTTTGGATTTCTGTGAAAAAACATTAAAACTGGAAAGCCTTAAAGAAAAATGGGAATCTTTTGGCTGGAATGCACTTGAAATTGACGGACATGACCATGAACAGATCAGAATGGCAGTAAATTCACCTAAAGGTGATGGGCCGACAGTAGTTATTGCAGATACGGTTAAAGGTAAAGGAGTATCATTCATGGAAAATGATATTTTATGGCATTATCGTTTTCCACATGACGGATGGGAGTATGATTGTGCCGTTAATGAACTGCATAAAAGTAAGCCTGAAGGTGTGGAAGATATTTATACACCTGCTGGAATTGTAAATCCATGTCTGCCCGATGAAAATGCAGATATTGGGAATGACCACACAATGAGCGCAGGATATCACCCCAAGTTTTTTTGAAGTTAAAGAGGTACTATATGAGAGATACGTTTGTAAAAACATTAATTAGTCTTGCTGAGAAAGATAAAGATATTGAGTTGATAACTGGTGACTTGGGTTTTGGTGTATTGAAGCCATTTTGGGAAAAACTTCCAGATCAGTTTACAAATGCGGGAATCGCGGAACAGAATATGACAACAGCAGCGGCAGGCATGGCATTGGAAAAAAAGAAAGTTTTTACTTATTCAATAGGAAATTTTCCAACGCTTAGATGTCTGGAGCAGATTCGGAACGACTGCGCATATCATAATGCGAATGTAAATATTGTCTGTGTAGGAGGGGGATTTGTTTATGGGTCTCTTGGGATGAGCCATCATGCGACGGAAGATATTGCTGTAATGCGCAGCCTTCCAGGAGTAACAGTTGTCTGCCCGGGTGATTTAGTAGAAGCTGCCGAAGCAACAAAAGCAATTGCAGAATATCCGGGAACATGTTATCTTCGTCTTGGCAGGGGTGGAGAAAAGCAAGTCCATACAGAAATCCGGGATTTTCATATTGGAAAAGCAATCCGAATCAAAGAAGGGCAGAAAATTGCTGTATTTTCGACAGGAGCAATTTTAGGTGAGGTGACAGATGCGACATTACAACTTGAGAAAAATGGAATATCAGTGGAGCAGTACAGCTTCCCTACGGTAAAACCTCTGGATCAGGACGCTGTCTTAGATTGTTCCAATCGCTTTGACAAAATTATTACTGTTGAGGAACATAATATAATGGGTGGATTTGGCAGTGCTGTAGCGGAAGTAATGGCAGAAAATCCGGCGAAAGCACGTCTGATACGGATAGGAATTAATGATGAATATTGCAGTATTGTCGGCACCCAGGAATATTTGAGAGATCAGTACGGATTCAGTACAGATAAAATTGTTAAAAGAATACTGTATGAGGTGGACAATGGCTAAAATATTAATTTTGGCAAATCATTATAATACACTGCGGATATTTCGAAGAGAGCTGATTTGCGCGTTGAGCAGGGAAAATGAGGTGACAGCAGTTATTCCCCCCTGTGATGATGAGAATAAAAAGATATTACAATCATATGGTGCAGAGGTCCGATTTGTACAGATGGAAAGGCGGGGGATGAATCCGCTAAAGGATGCAGCTCTCTTAATGCATTATAATTCCCTAATAAAAAAAATACATCCCGATAAGGTTATTACTTATACTATAAAATGTAATATTTATGGTTCGGTAGTATGTAAATGGAGAAAAATATCGAGTTATGCAAATGTAACAGGGTTGGGATCAACTTTTCAGAATAACGGATTTACAAGAAAATTTGTTTCGACTCTTTATAAAATATCTTTAAATAAAACAAAATGTATTTTTTTTGAAAACACTGGAAATCGAGATACTTTAGTGAATGACGGGATAGTAAAATCCAATCAGACAGTGGTAATGCCGGGAGCCGGCGTGAATTTGCGGGAATTTAATGCATGCCAGTATCCACCGGAAAAAGAAGCCATACGTTTTTTATTTGTTGGAAGGATAATGAAGGAAAAGGGCGTAGATGAATTATTTTATGCTATCAAAAAGATTCGGGAAAGATATGGAGCCATATATTTTGATTTTATAGGCTGGTATGAGGATGATTATAAAACGATAGTTGAAGATTTGCAGAATAAAGGATATATTAAATTTTATGGTTTTCAGGCAGATGTAAGGCCTTTTATAAGGAAAGCACACTGTATTGTATTACCGTCTTATCATGAGGGGATGTCGAATACCCTGCTGGAAGGTGCCGCTATGTGCCGCCCCTTAATAGCAAGCAATATTCACGGATGTATGGAAGCCGTGGAGGATGGAAAGACAGGGTATCTTGCAAAAGTAAAAAATGCGGAGAGTCTGTATGAAAAAATAATTGAATTTATCGAACTTCCTTATGAAAAGAAAAAAGAAATGGGACTAAACGGAAGAAGTTATATGAAAAAAAGATTTGATAAAGATTATGTTGTGGAAAAAACCATGAAAGCAATATTTGATTCATAAAAAGGAGACAGCAGGATAATATGTTGACTAGTAATTATATTTTAATACTACTTTGGTGCGCTCTTGCAGGCGGAGTGGCTTTTTTGGTTCCAGGAGTATATCGCGCAGAAAAGTTAAATCAGGAACAAGTGAAGAGGATAACGCCGTTTTTTGCAGTCATTGTTGTTCTGCCTCTTGTAATCTGGACAAGCAACCGTGGTGATGTAGGGGATACATATGCGTATTTAGATAGTTTCAAAAAAATGCCAACGGCTTTTTCTGGTATAGGACAGTACTTAAATACAGTGGGAAAAGACAGGGGGTTTTATTTCTGCTCGGCTGTTATAAAGTGTATAATTGGGAATAGAGAAACGATATACTTTTTGATTGTTGCTGCAATTCAAGCCTATTTTCTTTTTCGAGTTTACAGAAGATACTCTACAAGATTTTTGATGAGTTTCTTTTTATTTATAGCTTCGGCAGATTATGTTTCGTGGATGTTTAATGGTATGCGGCAGTTTACAGCAGCCACAATCGTATTTGCGTGTTTTCCGTGGATTTTAGAAAAAAAATACATTCGAACAGTAATCGTAATTTTGGCGGCGTCGTTAATTCATGGAACTGCATTAATCCTGGTGCCATTTGTGTTTATTGTGCAGGGGAAGGCATGGAATAAAAAGACATTGTTTTTTATTTTAGCTGTTATTACTATTGTGGCCTTCGCTGATCGTTTTACTAATATTTTGGATACATTATTGGTAGATACGCAATATGAAGATGCTCTGACTAGTATAGAAGATGACGGAACAAATATTCTGCGAGTTTTAGTTTACTCTATACCAACAATTTTATCCTTGATAGGGCTTAGATTTATCAAAAATGAGAATGATCCAATTATTAACATATGTACAAACATGTCTATTGTTGCATCTGGTTTTTATATAATATCAATGTTTACAAGTGGAATATTGATAGGAAGGCTGCCTGTGTATTTTTCGCTTTACAATTATATTCTGCTGCCGTGGGAGGTTGATCATATGTTTACAAAAAAATCTGCACAAATAGTTTATTTGATTATGCTGGGAGCATATCTGCTTTATTATTATTATCAAATGCATTTCTCGTGGACAATTTTATGAATTGATAAGATGAGGACTATGGATTCCCAGGAGAGTTCTTATTATCCAATGTATTTTAGATGAGATTATATCTAAGAGGGAGAATATAATTTTATGCCAATGATAAGTGTTATTATTCCAGTGTATAATGTAGAAAGTTATCTGAAAGAATGTGTTGACAGTGTTTTGGCTCAAGATTATAAAGATATAGAAATTATTTTGGTCGATGATGGATCGACGGACTCCTCCCCTTTGATTTGCGATCAGTTAAAGGAAAAGTCAGATAAAATTACTACGATTCATAAACAAAATGGTGGATTATCTGATGCCCGCAATACAGGAATTAAGGCAGCCACAGGTAACTATATATTGTTTTTAGATGGTGATGATTTCTGGGATGATAGTAATGCAGTTTCTAAGCTGGTAAACAGAATTACAAAGACAAAGGCTGATGTCTTAAATTTTTCTTATAAAAAATACTATGAGGATACGAATAAAAAAGTTTTGTATTTCTCTGGGATAGATGCAATGCCTGAGGAACTAAATGGTTTATGTGATCAGTTAAAATTTCTCACAGAAAGAGGATTATATATAGCATCCGCTTGCAACAAAATGGTTAAGAGAAGCCTTTTTACGGAAACATTATTTTTTCGTCAAAATGTTTATTCAGAAGATATAGAATGGTGCGCCAAATTAATGGCAGCAGCTCAATCTATGGATTTTGTATGTGAAAATTTCTACTGCTACAGACAAAGGGAAAATTCAATATCACATACAATTGACACAAAAAAATGTGAAGATTTATGTAATAATATTATCGAGTGCTTTAAGATAACTCATACAGTAGATGTTAAGCTGAGAAAATTTATGTATAACTATATTTCATACCAATATGGGACATTTTTTATTGTCCAGTCTTTGACGGAATCAGTTCAGAAAAAGAGCATTATTATGTTGGAAAAATATAAATGGGTTTTAGGCTATCATAGTCATAATAAAAAATTGATGTTTTTAAATATTGTCTGCAAATTGGCAGGATATAAGAATACCTGTGTATTGGTAAGGATGGGATATAAATTATCTGCCATACGAAGATAATAGCGGAGGGGAACAAATGGTACCTATAACTGTATTTACACCGACTTATAATAGAGTTGAATTATTAGGCAGATGTTTCAAAAGCATGAAAAGTCAGACGAATAAAAACTTTATTTGGATGATTATAGATGATGGATCGACAGACAATACAACTGAAGTTGTTCAAAAATGGATGCAAAATTTTCATGGATTTGAAATTCAATATTTTTACAAAGCCAATGGAGGTCTGCATACTGCATATAATGAGGCTATAAAAAATATTAAAACAGAATTATGTGTATGTGTAGATTCAGATGACTTTATGCCGAATGATGCTGTTGAGAAGATATTAAATTTTTGGGAGAAATATGGTGATGAAAATTATGCAGGAATAGTTGGTCTTGATTATAATATACATGGTGAGATTATCGGAGATCCACTTCCTAATCAAAAGAGTGTAAATTTGATAGATCTTCTGATTGGTAAGTATCACATTAATAATGGTGACAGAAAAAATGTGGTTAGAACGGAATTATATAAAGCGGCAGCCCCAATGAAGAGTTTCCCCGGAGAAAAGAACTTTAATCCACATTATATGCATCTGCTGATTAGTAAGGAATATGACTTCCTTGTGATGAATGAAAATTTGTGTTATGTAGAATACCAGCCAGAAGGGATGACGGCATCCATATTAAAGCAGTACAGGAACAGTCCGAGAAGTTTTGCGGAGATTAGAAAATTGTATCTTACCTTTAAAGAAGCCCCTTTAAAGTTTAAAGTAAAGCAGTATATTCATTACTGGTCGTCTTGTTTTCTGGCGGGCAGATGGTGTGGACTTACTAAATATAATCCGGTTCTGCTTATTATTTCAGTCCCTATGGGAATTGTACTTACATGCTATATTTGTATGAAAACAAGACATAAGTCTTAAAAATTTAAGTTGAGAACATATAAGGAATTTCGGAAGTGAAGAAAATATTATTTGTAATCCATGACCTTCATCATGGCGGTGCAGAAAAGGTTTTGGTGAATCTTGTAAATAACTTTGACAGACAGAAATTTGATATTACAGTGATGGCTTTGTTTGGGGGAGGAGTAAATGAACAGTTCCTGGCGAAAGATATTAAGCTGATCATATGCCATAAGAAAGTGTTTCGGGGAAATTCGAGGATAATGAAGCTCTTCTCCCCACAGTTCTTGTTCAGATATTATATACAGGAAAAATATGATATTATTGTCTCATATCTGGAGGGACCGAGCGCAAGGATTGTATCTGGATGCAGAGATAGAAATACAAAACTTATTTCATGGATTCATGTAGAGCAGCATGATAAGGAAACAGCATGCAGATCATTTAGAAATTATGCGGAAGCTTTGGAATGCTATCAGAAATTTGATTGTACAGTATGTGTGTCAGAGTATGTAAAAAGAGATTTTCGGAGGATATTTCCGGTAGAGAATCCGGTCTATGTTCTGTATAATACAAACGAGACAGATCAGATAAGGGAGTCAGCAAAAGAGTCTGTAGATGACATAGACTTAAAAAATGATGAGATAAAACTGGTTGGCGTCGGAAAACTTATGCCGAACAAAGGTTTTCAAAAATTGGCAGGAATTCATGTAAGACTTATACAAGAAGGATATAAAGTTCATACATATATTTTAGGCGAAGGTCCTGAAAGAAATAGATTAGAAAAATATGTAGATGAGAAGGGATGTACTGATACATTTACGTTACTGGGTTATCGGACAAACCCCTATAAGTATATTGCAAAATGCGATGTATTTGTTTGTGCTTCTATGGCAGAAGGATTTTCAACAGCAGCGACAGAAGCGTTGATATTAGGCGTTCCGGTGGTGACTACAAAAGTGTCTGGGATGGAGGAAATGCTGGGGGAGAAGAATGAATATGGAATTGTTGTAGATGGTACGGGAGAAAATGTGTTATATACAGGAGTGAAAAGACTTTTAGATTCTTCGGAGGAAATGCAGTATTACAAGGAAAAGGCGAGGATTAGAGGCAGGAAGTTTGAGAAGAGTAGTACTGTGAAGGCTGTTGAAAGACTAATAGAAACACTAATTTAACAATAAAGGGAAAATATGTTGAGACAACGTATTAATTGGTGGGTTACACGATATAATCATGATAAATTTTGGAAAATGTATATGTGGTGTCAATCCGGAAAGGCAAAAGGGCTGCGTAGGATTCTGTACATATACAGATTAAAAAGAATTTCATCGCTGCATAATTGTGATTTCATGATAACATTACGACGTGATTGTCCTTTTGGGGCTCAATTTCATTCACCTCCATTTCTTCCACATGGCTTAAATGGAATTGTGGTATCGAGAAATGCTCAAATTGGGCGAGGCGCAACTATTTTTCAGCAAGTAACAATTGGAATTAAAGATATTGGGAATACAAATGCGCCAAGGATTGGGGAAAACGTTTTTATTGGAGCCGGAGCCAAAGTTATAGGTGGAATAAAAATAGGTAACAACGTTAAAATTGGAGCGAATGCTGTTGTGAATATGGATGTTCCCGATGGAGTTACAGTAGTTGGAAATCCAGCATTTATAAAGGAAAAGAAGAAATGATACCTAAAATAATTCATTATTGTTGGTTTGGAAAACAGCCAAAACCAAATATCGTGCTAAAATGTATTGACTCTTGGAAAAAATATTGTCCTGATTGGAAAATAATAGAATGGAATGAGACAAATTTTGACTTTTCTAAACATTCATATATGCGTGAAGCTTATGAAAAGAAAAATTAGGCATTCGTTACAGATGTTGCACGGCTGCTGATTGTGTATAACTATGGTGGAGTATATTTGGATACAGATGTTGAATTATATACTTCGTTTAATGAAAAGATTATAGATACAGACGCTTTTTTTGTATTTGAGAGTAATAGATATATAGCAACAGGGCTTGGATTTGGCGCAAAAAAGCATCATCAAGCCGTTAAAGAAATGAAAAAATATTATGATAATAAACATTTTATTGGAAAAAACGGAAAAGAAAAATTAGATCCCTGCCCCAGGGGAAATACAGAGTCTTTTAAAGGATTATACAAAGATTTTGTCAGAAATGGCCAGACCCAAAGGATATCAGATGTTTTAATTATATCATGCCAGGAGTATTCAGCAATAGCAAAACATCATGGAACTGCGACATGGGTTGAGGGTGCAAGACCGAAACAAAAAGAATATCATGATACATCTATCAAAAGAGTTTTGAGAGATCCAAAACGATTTGATTTTGTAGAGAAATATTTTGGAAAAAAAGTAACTGAATATTATACTTTTTTTGTATATGACTTACTTGAATTAGGGGTAGCATATTATTTAAGAAGGGTTGTCAGTAGATTTATAAAGGGTGGATAAAGTGAATTATATAAAAGAATTTATATATCGTCTGCGCGGAGAGTATACAACAGAAAAATTGATGAGAATGGGAATGAAAGTTGGGAAAAATTTTGGAAGGCTGCATGGTGTGGTGCTTGACCCCTCACATTGCTGGCTGATTGAAATTGGCGATAATGTAACAATGGCTCCGCGCGTACATGTTTTATGTCATGATGCGAGTACAAAACAATTCTTGGGGTATACAAAAATTGGACGAGTAAATATAGGCGATAATGTTTTTATCGGTTCAGAATCTGTAATCCTGCCAGGTGTTACTATAGGAGACAATGTAATTATAGGAGCGAATAGTACAGTGGTGCATGATATCCCAGATAATTCTGTAGTAGCCGGTTCACCCGCAAAAATTATTTGTACTTTAGCAGAATATTTGAGCAAGGAAAAAAAACGTATGGAATATTCCCCCTGTTATGGTGATGAATATACATTGCGTAAAAAGGTATCGCTTGAGAAACGATTAAAACAGAAAAAAGAGTTGAAAGATATCATAGGATATATTGATTAATGGAAAATATATTAATATCAGTTATAGTACCTGCTTATAATATTGAAGCATATATTGAAAGATGTCTTGAAAGTATAATAAACCAGACATATAAATTATTAGAAATTATCGTTGTGGATGATGGCTCTCAAGATACTACTGCTTCAAAAGTATCGGTGTTTGCTGCTCAGGATGAAAGGATTAGGCTAATCCGCAAGAAAAATGGCGGGGTTACTTCCGCTAGATTAGCAGGAGTTCAAGCGGCTACGGGGGAGTATATCGGTTTTGTAGATGGTGATGATCTGATAGATTCAGACATGTATGAACACCTTTTAAATAATGCGGTAAAATATCATGCGGATATATCTCACTGCGGATATCAGATGGAGTTTCCCAATCGAGTCGATTATTATTATAATACTGGACGTTTGTTACATCAGAACAATTTGACAGGTTTGAAAGATTTATTATCTGGTTGGTTTATTGAACCGGGTCTGTGGAATAAACTTTTTCATCGATCGTTGTTTGATAATTTGTTAAAGGATAATCCGGTTGATTTAAAAATTAAAATTAATGAAGATTTATTAATGAATTATTTCCTTTTTAAGGAAAGCAGTCTGTCGGTTTATGAAGACTGGTGTCCATATCATTATGTAGTACGGAACAATTCGGCAACAAGCGCATCATTAAGTGTGCAGAAATTAACAGATCCTATAAAAGTATTAAAACGTTTGGAAGAAGAGACAAAAGATAATGAGGAATTATACCATATTGTATTACAGAGAATGACATCACAGTTGATTAACTTATCATCTTTTGACATACAGCACCGGAAAGATCTTATTGCTGTTCAACTTGAAGCGAGAAAAATGTTAAAAAATAGATTTTATAGAGTCATGAAATCTCATGTTTGCAGTACAAAAAATAAGATTCTTGTCTTATGGGTATCAATTTGGCCGTGGAGTTATGGTTTGGTTCATAAAATATATGCGCATGTAACTGGGAAAAATAAAAAATATTCAGTGGATTAAAATTGGATACTTTACAAATTTGAAAATAAATAAGGAATAAAAATGAAAGATAACGCTCTAATTAGTATTATTGTGCCTGTTTATAATGTTGAAAAATATTTAGAGTACTGTATTAACTCTATCATCAGCCAAACATATAACAATTTAGAAATACTCCTCATTGATGATGGATCGACAGATCAAAGTTCAGCAATGTGTGACAAATGGATGGGCACAGACAAGCGCATTAAAGTTATACATAAAGAAAACGGAGGACTGTCTGATGCCAGGAATACAGGACTGAAGATGGCAAAAGGAGATTATATTGCATTTATAGATAGTGATGATTGGATAGAAAAATATTATATTGAATACCTATATCGTGCGGTCAACGAAACAGGAGCAGAGATTTCTGCCTGTGAAATTAGAACAGTAATAGATGGACAAAAAACAGAGAAATTAAATAATGAAGTAATGTCGCAAGTAAAGTGTACTACTGAAGAAGCACTGACGACAGTATTAAAAGGAAATGGCTTTAGAGCAATAGCTTGTAATAAATTATATAAGGCAGATCTGTTGCGAGAAGAGAAGTTTAAAGTCGGAATCTTGCATGAGGACGAGTTCTTTACATATCGGATCATTGGAAAGGCCAAAACGTTAAGTTATGTCAAAAACCCATTATATAATTACCGGCAGCGAGAGGGCAGCATTATGAATACGCTATCCATGCGCCATTTAGACGTATTGGATGCTTATTTGGATAGATTAAATTATTTAAGTTTAATGTTTCCACAATTATATAAACAAGATAAAGTTACATTTTGTGTTACATGTGTGAATTATTACTGCGAGGCAGTATTGAAAAAATTTGAGGATAATTACAAATCGAAATTAATAATTAAGAATAAAAGGAAAGAAATCCAATTTACAATATATGAGCTGCTACAGTATTCTTTAAGAGATAAAATTTATGTGATCGGATCATGCAAATTCATGATGGGATTATTTTCTCGAATCCGTGTTTTTAGGATGAGGAGACGCAATTAAAATGAATGGTTTATTTTTTAGGTTAAAGAACAGATATAGTATAACGAAAAAGAACTGGGAATCAGACTGCCATTTTTCTAAAAAATTAGGGATGCTGAGAATTATTGAAGAGTGGAGTCATCGAGTACACTTTTTGAGGATGTCAGACTGGGCTTGCAAGAAAAAGGATGCTTGGATATTACGTTATCTGGAAAATGTCTTAGAAGGGGTAATCAATAAATATCAAGACGATAATTACATTGGAGAACAAGTAGAGAGTGCGCCGATTTGGGTATGTTGGTGGAGTGGTGAAGAGAGTGCTCCGGATTTAGTGAAACAATGTATAAAAAGTATTCGAAATAATTCGGGAATCCATCAAGTAAATCTTATTACTAAAGCGACATACAAAAAATATTTGAATATTCCTCAATTTATTTTGGATAAGGTTGACAGCAATGAGATGTGCCTTGCAAATTTCAGCGATTATCTGAGGGTGGCACTGCTAGAAAAATACGGGGGATTATGGCTTGATGCTACGATATTCTGTTCTGATGAAATTCCGGAAGAATATTTTGATAATCCTTTTTTTACTTGCAAAAGCAGGCCTGTTGAATGTGGATATATATCAAAATTCCGATGGACTTCCTTTTGTTTGGGAGGATGGAAGAACAATATATTCTACCGCTTTTTTAGAGAAGCATTTGAATGTTATTGGAAAAAGGAAGTAAAAGCCATTGATTATCTGCTCGTAGATTATATTATTGAAACAGGTTATCGAAATATACCTATAATTAAACAACAGATCGATAATGTAAAAATAAATAATCTCCATAGAGATGACTTGCAGGCGGCTATGAACCGCGCGGAACCAGCAGAAATGTTTCAGGCAGTATTAAAAAAAGATACAGTGCTTTATAAACTCTCATGGAGAGAGAGCTATTCACTTAAAACAAGCGCGGAAAAAGAAAGCATATATTCATATTTCTTAAAAAGAAATTTGGAGATGAGATAAAGCATTTTGGAGAAAAATGAGGAAAATGAAATATAAAATTACAGTATTTACTCCGACATATAATCGGGCTTATATAATTTCAAATTTATATTTATCCTTAAAAAGACAGATCTTTCGCGATTTTGAATGGCTTGTTATAGATGATGGATCGACAGATGAAACAGAGACTCTTTTTGAACAGTGGAAATCTAGAGAAAAAGAATTTACTATTAGATATTATAAGCAAAAAAATGGCGGGAAATGCAGGGCTATTAACCGCGCTCTTGATCTCGCGGAAGGAGAACTGTTTTTTACAGTAGATTCCGATGATTATTTGACAGATGATGCTTTAATAAAAGTAAATAGATGGTTTAAAGAAATAGCAGGAGATAATCATCTTGCTGGTATTGTTGCTAATAGAGGGGACAGTTGTGGGCATACTAAAAATTATTGTTTTCCTGAGTCTTATTTAGATAAAAGTTTGTTAGACATTTATTCCTTTAAACGACATGGCAAAAGAGTATTTGATGGGGAAAGAGCATTCGTATTTTATACCGATTTCCATCGCAAATATCTTTATCCCGAATTTGAAAATGAGAATTTCATGACTGAAGCAGTAGTATGGAACCGGATGGCAAACGATGGTTATAAAATGCGTTTTTATAATGACATTATATGGGTCTATGAATACAAAGACGATGGACTTACAAAAGCGGGAAGTAAAATGTTTCTGAATAATCCTCAAGGATATGGACTTTGGCTTAAGGAAAAGGCAGAATTCGAGCATATTTCAATCAAAGAAAAGTTAAAAATGTACTATACATTTACCTGTGATCTATCTGAGTTATATGATAGTAAAAAAATTGCAAAATGTATTATGGTGCCGAGATTTTTGATTTCAGTAATGAAGATGCTTCATAAAATCGGTTATGTGTTTAGGCCATAAAATATTGGAACTCAATTAAATAGTAGAAATGAGGGCGAAAGAAAAGATGATTGTATTTGCAATACCGCTAAGGGCAAAACAAACAGCAAAAAACTGGAAAGAAGTTGAGAAAAATTTTTGGGATACTATTAGATCAATCTTTAATCAAAAGGGAGGAGAATATCGAGTAATTGTTGCCTGTAATGAAATTCCGGAAAAAAACGATGTTGAATATGATGAGCGTTTGGAGTTTATTGAATTGGATATGCCTATACCAACGGAATGGATAGAAATGGCAAGAGATAAATTTTGGAAGTTAACGGAAATTGCTGTTCGTATTCGAGCAATATTAGAAATGCAGGATGATCCAGAAAAAGGGATCTATGTAATGCCAGTTGATGCGGACGACCTATTAAATTGTAAGATTGCTGAATGGTGTGAGAAATATCCAAATGAAAGTGGATTTGTATCGAAAGACGGTTATGTATGGGAAAAGGGAAAACCATATTTTAGAACATATAAAGAGATGCACACATATTGTGGCAGCTGCAATATTATAAAAATGTATCGAGAAGATCTACCGGAAAATATGCCGGCAGACATAAAATTGTGTCATGATAGAGAAACTGCAGCCAAGCTAAATTGCCGCTATCCTATCAGGTGGGATCATAATATAATTGTAGATAAATACAAAAATATGGACAGGCCATTTTCCATGCTGCCTTTTCGATCAACTGTTTATCGGATAAATACAGGAGATAATATATCTACAACAATTGTAAAAAAAGTAGATAGTGGAAAAAAAAGATTTCATCCCGTTGCATTTTTGCGTAAAATTAATATATTTAAAATACACTTTTTAACAAAGAAATTAAAAAATGAGTTTGGTATGTGTTAACAATATACAAATACCTATATTTGAACTAAGTGTTTATTTAAAGATAAGATACATTTAGGAGAATTAATTTCAATGAGTTATTTGAACGAAAAGAGAAATTTGCCTATAAAAAAAGTTCAAGCATCGATAAATGCCAGGCTAGTCCAGCCATGGATATCCAGACATTTTGAACTGACAAAATGTGGAAAAGAAATACTACAGTTTAAGGATAAGTATAAAAAGCACCGGTGCTTTTTTGTGGGAAATGGACCAAGTTTGAAGGTGGAAGATTTGTCAATTTTATATAAAAATAATGAACAGACTTTTGCCTTTAATCGAATTTATAATATATTTGATAAGACCCCGTGGCGGCCTACATTTTATATTTCTCAAGATGAAAAAATGCTTGCGGGATGTAAAGATGTAGTTAATAATCTTGATCTACCGTATAAATTTATCCCCATTCAACTAAAGTGGTATTATAATATACATATTTCTAATGCGATTTATTTCAATATGAAAATGCAGCCACTTGAAAATCCGATGGATAAACTCTTATGGAGTAAGAAGCCGGCTTCTGATATTTATTGTGCCAGTACAGGAATGTATACAGCGGCACAGCTGGCAGTGTATATGGGATTTACAGAAATATATTTTATTGGAGTAGACCACCATTTCCATATCAGTCAAAATAATAATGGGGAAATAATCGTTGATGATAAAGTAAAAGATTATTTTTCTGATAAATATAATGAAGATAAAGATAGTTTGTATATTCCCAATACAGAGAAAAGTACCTACACATATATTGCTATGAAAGAATATTGTGATAAACAGAATGTAAGCGTCTATAATGCCACACGTGGAGGAAAGTTGGAAGTGTTTCAACGAGTGGAATTTGATAGTCTATTTAATGATTAAAGGATGTAAAAATGAGTGAAAAAAAGAGCCAGCTTAAAATAGGGATTATCCTAAACTATTTAAATATGGGATTAGGAAACCTCATTCCAATATTTTATACTCCGATCATGTTGGCGTTACTTGGTCAAAATGAATATGGACTATATAAATTATCAAGCAGTTTGACAAGTTATCTTTCATTAATCTCTATGGGAATCGGCTCAGCTGTTACCCGCTATTTGATTAAGGCAAGAACAGAAGAAGGAAAAGACGGAGAAGAGAAGATTTTTGGCCTTTTTATGGCTATTTTTCAGGTTATTGCTATTGTTACTCTTTTAGTAGGGATTATTTTAGTATTCAATTTGGATATTTGGTATGAAAATTCGTTATCAGTATCTGAATTGAGAAGAATGCAAATTTTAGTATTCCTAATGGTATGTAATATGGCCTTGGGATTCTCAATGTCACCATACGTGTCAGTAGTGACTGCCCATGAAGAATTTATATTTCTTCAAGGCATGAATATTTTGTCAACTTGTGTTGCGCCTATATTGAATTTGGTAGTTCTGTTTTGTGGATATGCCTCCGTTGGTATGGCAGTGTCATCCCTTGCGTTAGGGATATTTAGCAGAATTTTTTACTTTATATTTGTAAAAAAAAGTGTTGGTTTAAAACCCCAATATAGAAGATTACCAATACATTTAATAAAGGAAATACTTCTCTTTTCCTTTTGGATATTCTTGGCAAATGTGGGATCGCAGCTTTGCAATGCGACAGATATTGCAATGATTGGGGCGATTCCGGCATTAGCTACGACGGGCGTAGCAGTATACAATATTGGTGCGACGTTTAATACAATAGTAACTAGTCTTGCAACGGGAGTATCATCTTTATTAACGCCTAGAGCAAATCTGATGGTATTTGAGGGAGCGTCCAGAGAAGAATTGTCAGATATGACAATTAAGATAGGCAGGATTCAAGCATATATTGTGGCATTGATTGTATTTGGGTTTATTACATTTGGGCAGCCATTTATTAAATTTTATGCAGGGACAGGATATGAGGAGTCTTACTGGGTTGCTGTTTTTATGATGATTCCTGGAGCAATTCCTCTGGTTCAAAGTATGTGTTTAAGTATTACTGTGGCCGAGAATCGTCATAGATTTCGCTCAATCGTTCTGCTGGGAATTACTATATTAAATGTAATAGGAACGTGGGTACTTCTACATATATGGGGAGTAGTCGGCGCGGCATTAATGACCGGGATAGCAGTGCTCATAGGAAATGGGATAGTGCTGAATTGGTATTATTGGAAAAAAATAGGGTTGGACATACCGAGGTTTTGGAAAGAAATTGGTCAAGTGTTTATCCTTCCCTTTTTTATGACCGTCGTATTCATGACAGCAGGTTTTATCATAAACTGGGATAATATATGGGCGTTGGCAATTGGAATTATTATATATGGTATAATCTTCACTATCTTGAGTGGGCTATTGGTGATGAACGATTATGAAAAAGAATTATTTCTGTCCCCATTAAAAAATATTATATTTAAAATTAAGAAAAAAGGATAATTTGATATTTGCAAATCCTTTTTCAGTAGGAGCGAATTATGGAGAAGTTATGTATAGTTGTACCCGTCTATAATTCAGGAGAATTGTTACGGCGATGTTTGGATAGTATACTTGCACAGACATTCCGTAATTTTAAATGTATTGTAGTAGATGATGGGAGCAAAGATAATAGTAAAAAAATATGTCAAGAATATGCAAAGAAAGACAATAGAATCTATGTATTATACCAAAATCGCAAAGGAGTATCAGCAGCAAGAAATAAAGGATTAGACTATATTTTTGCTAATTTATCATGTGAGTATATAGGCTTTGTCGATAGTGATGACTGGATTCATCCACAAATGTATGAGATTTTACATAGATTGTTGACTGAATACAATGCTAATATGAGTGTTTGCAGTTATAAAGACGTAAAAAATAAAGGTGAAGGAGTCAGTGGAAATTTAACAGTTAATGCGCTTGAGAGTAGTAAGATTTTAAATCAAGAGGAGGCGCTGGAATCGTTATTCACAACCGGAAATGATATGTTTGGTCTAGTAATGCCTAAATTGTATAAAAGTGACTTGTTTAGAAATAGGAGATTTATAGAAGGGATTATATATGAAGATGTACGTAGCTGCTATCGAGTGTTATATGATGCTAAAAATATTGCTGTAACACAGTGCGAACTATATAATTATTATTATAATCCTTCTAGTATAACCAAATCGAAATATACAAAAAAAAGATTGGATATTATGCCTGCAATGGAAGAACAAATTTCTTTTTTCAGAGAATGCGGTTATATGAAAGCATATGAATTAGGCGTAAGAAAATACTTATATTTACTTGCATACCACGGGCGATTGGCCCATGAGAATTTAGCCGATATTGAGACTGACAAGGTGATAAAAAAACGTTTAAAAGAGCTTTTTTGGAAAGAAAAGAAACGATGTAAAGTTACTCCAATGAATTCTCCAGATTGTTATAATGCATTATTTCCCAGAATAATGCGTTGGTACTGGACGCTTATGAAGTTGAGGAGAAATGAAACATGATACCAAAAGTAATTCACTACTGTTGGTTTGGGAGGAATCCAAAACCGGCTTCTGTACAAAAGTGTATAAGCAGCTGGAAAAAGTTTTGCCCGGAATATCAAATTATTGAGTGGAATGAGGACAATTATCCGATTAATGAGAATTTGTATTGTAGACAAGCATATGATGCAGAAAAGTGGGCATTTGCGACTGACTATGCAAGACTATGGATTATCTACAATTACGGAGGAATTTATCTTGATACCGATGTGGAAATTATTAAATCCTGGGACCCGTTACTGCATCATGAGTGTTTTTTCGGGCGTCAGCCTGGGTTTCAGGTTAATACGGGGGTTGGATTTGGAGCTGTAAAAGGTCATCCTATAATAAAAAGAATGATGGATGATTATACGGATATTCCGTTTATAAAAGCAAACGGAGAAATGGATCTTTGGACGTGCCCCCACCGAAACAGCCAATGGATGTTTGAAAATGGATTGAGACATGATGACAGCTATCAAGAAATTGCAGGGGCAGTGATATACCCGATTGAATATTTTTCTCCAAAAGATGCTTGGACCAGACAGACAGTAAAAACCTCTAATACCTATTCTATACACCATTGTGATGGGACGTGGAATCCGAATGAAACACGTCAGGAACATGTGAAAAGATATTTTAAAAATCATATTAAGAGAATGGTTGATTATGTAATTCATATTCCAAATAGGATTTTGCGTAGTTTTTTAGGAAAGCAGCGATATGATAATTTAAAAAAGAAACGGAAAGGAAATTAAGAGATGAAGATTATTGGTATGATTCCGGCCCGTGAGGGATCGGCAAGATTTAATAACAAACCGCTGGCGTTGATATGTGGGAAGCCTATGGTTTACTGGGTATGGAAACACAGCAAGGAAGCGGAGTGCCTTGAAGAGGTGTATATAGCAACGGACAGTGAAGAGATTAGAAACGTTGCGGAGGGGTTTGGGGCAAAAGTCCTTATGACATCTAGAGACTGTGAAACAGCAACAGAGAGATTATATGAAGTTTCAAAGATGGTTGAGGCAGATCTGTATGTAATGATAAATGGAGATGAACCGCTTGTTCAAGCAGAGGATATTGTAAAATGTATTCCTGATAAATTGCCGGAAGATGGATTTTATGTATCTAATCTTATGACTGATTTTTCAAATCCTGTAGAAGTGGTTGATCCTACAAATTTGAAAATCGTCACGAATAAGGATGGGATATGCCTTTTTATTTCCAGGGCACCCATTCCTTTTCCAAAGGGAGAGATGAATTACGCGTATCAAAAGTTTGTCGGCGTAGGAGCATTTACCCATGAGGCGCTGGAATATTATCATAATACGCCCAGGGGACCGATTGAAAAGATTGAGGAAAATGATTCATTCCGTTTTATAGAAAATAGAAAAGACTGCTATTATATCAATGCACACTGTAAAACTCTCTCAGTGGATACACCGAAAGATCGAGCGCAGGTGGAAAGGTATATGGCCGCAAATAATCTGGCAGATTAATTATTGTCTAGATTAAATGCTAAGAAAGAGCTTCCGCAGATAAGTAATCGAATTAAAGTTTGTTTAATTGAAGAAAAGAGGGAAAAAATGTTTCAGTTAATTGCAGGTCCTTGTGTGATTGAATCCGAAGAGATGGTTCTTTTCACTGCAGGGAAAATGAAGAAGATTGCAGATGAGTTAAAGATACCATATACCTTTAAAGCCTCATTTGATAAGGCTAACCGTACTTCAATTAATAGTTTCAGGGGTCCGGGGATTGAAAAAGGACTGGAAATTCTTCAGAAAGTGAAAGATATATATGGCCTTCCTGTGTGCACAGATATCCATGAACCCTGGCAGGCGGAAAAAGCAGCACAGGTGGCTGATATTCTTCAGATTCCGGCTTTTCTCTGTCGTCAGACAGATCTTCTTGTGGCGGCTGCTAAGACGGGAAGATGTATCAATATTAAAAAGGCACAGTTTCTTGCACCGTGGGATATGAAAAACTGCCTTGAAAAAGTACGGCAGTCAGGAAATGATAATGTGATGTTATGTGAGCGAGGGACAAGTTTTGGCTATAACACACTTGTTGTTGATATGACGGGCCTGAGAGTGATGAAAGAATTCGGCGTGCCCGTAATTTTTGACGCAACGCATAGTGTTCAAAAACCAGGTGGAAACGGAACAAGTACTGGAGGAAACCGCAAGTATGTTGAGTATCTGGCTAAGGCGGCTATTGCCTCAGGGGCTGACGGTTTGTTTATGGAGACTCATCAGGAGCCGGATAAAGCAAAATCAGATGGGCCTAATATGGTGCCATTATCTGAAATGAAAGAATTATTGGCTAAATTGATAAGAGTGTATGAGGCGGTTCAATAGAGAGGATTAACTGAAGATGAATAACAATTCAGCTGAAGAGAAGTTTGATATTATAGAGGAAGCAAAAGGAGTTTTTAATAAAGAAATTACGGCACTGACATTAACCAGAGATGCTATAGGATATAGTTTTGAAGAGATTTTAAATCTTATTTTGAGATGCGAAGGCAAAGTTGTTATTACTGGTATGGGAAAACCGGGGCATATTGGAAGCAAAATTGCGGCTACTTTTGCAAGCCTAGGCACACCTGCGTTTTTCATGCATCCGGGAGAAGCCATGCATGGAGATTTGGGAATGGTAGAAAAGAAGGATGTAGTTCTTTTATTAAGTTACAGTGGGGAGAGTACAGAAGTAACAGAACTTATGCCAGTCTTACATGAAATAGGATGCCAAACGGTTGCAATAACGGGGAAGGTAAAATCAACGCTGGCAAGGGAATGCCAGTACTGTTTTTGTTTTCCAGACTTTGAAGAGGCATGCTATATGCACCTGGCTCCCACATCCAGTACCACAGCTCTGCTGGTACTTGGAGACGCCTTAGCAGTAGTATCTTCAAGAATAAGAAATTATACAAAAAAAGATTTTGGCTTACATCATCCGGCGGGAGCTTTAGGAAAGAAAATTTTGGTTAAGGTTAAGGACGTTATGCATTCTGGTAAAGATAATGCAGTAGTTTTAGAGGGAAGTTCATTAAGGAATGCGATTATCGAGATGAGCAGCAAGGGATTGAGTATGGTGACGGTAATTGATGAAAAAAGACATCTTAAAGGGATTATTACTGATGGCGATTTACGGAGAATGTTAGAGAAAGATGTAGATGTTTACAATGAAACTGTTTCCAATGTAATGACGAAAACGCCTAAATGGATCGACTACCGTGAGATGGCTGTTAATGCACTTCAAAAAATGAGTGATCTAAGGATTACCTGTATGCCTGTTTTGAATCAAGAGAAGGCAGTTGTAGGATCTGTATTAATGCAGGATATCTTTAAAGCAGGGATTGTAAGATGAAAATAAAGATGTTAGTAATGGATGTTGATGGAACATTAACAGATGGGCGTATTTATATTGGACCGTCTGGAGAAGCTATGAAAGCTTTTAATGTTAAAGACGGATATGGAATTATGCAATTAAGTCGGGACGGTGTCCTTCCTGTAATAATTACCGGGAGAAAATCTGAGATCGTGGCTGAAAGAGCCAGAGAATTAAAAATAACGGAATTATATCAAGGAATTGATAACAAGCTTGAACTGTTGCAAAAGGTAATAAAAAAATATGGTTTGTCGTCAGATGAAACTGCTTATATAGGAGATGATATTAATGATTTGGAATGTATGGAGTTTTGCGGGGTGAGTGCATGCCCAGACGATGCATATTCAGAGATAAAGCAGAAGGTAGATTTCGTATGTCATTATAATGGCGGCTGTGGTGCCGTCAGGGAATTTGCTGATTATATAAGACAAATCAATGGAAGACTATAATGAGAAAATTATTTCGAATAAAAAAGAAGAGTTGTATTCTGCGGAGAGGGGGATGTTTGGTCACTGTAAAAGGAATAATTTTGTTAATCCATTGCGTTGGGTGTGTGAAAAAAGGACCTGTTGCCCAATTTTATTGCCTGCAGTTGCAGAGACAAAACAATTGTCTGCTGTTCAGCAGTCCGTAACTTTCGCTGAAATTAAACTTCCTGCCGTCTCCTTTACAAAAGGCTGGAACCTGGCGGATTCAGCTGGCCCCGTACAAAAGAAGAAGCACTGGAGATCGCACCGGAACAATACTAGGCACTGATGCAGGGACTGGAGATCGTATCCAGACACCCAATCCAGGAAGTGCAGCCCAGCGATCTTCTGTGAAAGGTTGTGCAAAACGGAGAAAATAAAAAATCTTTTTGTATCTCCTACTACAGACACGGCAGAAGTTATCCACAGCCAAATCTCATACCATTCATTCAATCAAGAGTACTTCACAGCTATAAGCTGCTGTGTGGATAAGTACTCTGAAAAACTGAAAAAACGAATAGTTTTTCGGCTTTTCAGAGTGTTTATCGACCATCGTGAAAGCAGACCGGCCGAAGGGGTTGCTCCGTAACAGTATTCTGACGCCTTCCCTGGCTGCAAGTATTATGAATGTCAAGTATGTCAACGGACTTCCCTTATACCGGATCAGCCAGGAGTTCCTGAGAAATGACATCCATATCTCCCGGCAGGTGATGGCAAACTGGATGATCCAGTGTGCGGACCGGTATCTTGGGCCCCTTTGACTACCTGCATAACAGGATGTACTGTTTCCATGTGCTGCAGGCCGATGAGTCTCCGGTCAAGGTATCAAAGGATGGGCGCCCGGCAAACAGCAAGAGTTACATGTGGGTCTACCGGATGGGAAAGGGATATGGGGATACCCCCATTATCCTGTATGAATACCAGAAAAACCAGAAAGCAGACCATCCGCGGGAATTCCTGAAAGGATTCACAGGCACCGTTGTCTGTGACGGATACTCCGCCTGCCGGAAGATGGACCGGGAAAGCGAGACAATCATTTTCGCAGGGTGCTGGACCCATGCGAGAAGGTATTTCGCCGATGCCCTGAAGGCATTGCCGAAAAAAAGATCATCCGGCAGCCATAGATACGGTCGCTTACGAGGCGATCAAGCCTGAAACCGGATGACCGTAAAAAGCAGCGGCAGATCAACCTCAAACCTATGGCAGAGGCTTTCTTTGCGTGGGCAAAAGAGACCCAGATTTCCGGTCGCCTGACCAAGGGGAAAACTCTGGAAGTACCAATAAACGGATGCCTGATTATGACTATATCCGCAGAGAACTCCTGCGTAAAGGAGTCGATAAGAGGCTCCTGTGGGTAGAATACTGTGAGGAATGCCGTATGAATGGCGAAGAACATCTCATGTATTCCCAGTTCTGCTACTACATCCAGAAGGATGGAGAAAAACGCAGGGCGACCATGCACATCCCACGGAAACCGGGTGAGCAAATCGAAGTGGATTGGGCTGGTGAATCGACACAGCTCATCGATCCAGACACCGGAAATGATCGAGCAGCAGGAAAAACAGATGGCAGGTACACGGAAGAAAGCTGGCTCGCCGTTTATCTTTTAAGAGTAGCAGATGCAGATAAATATATAGAATGTGCAGAAAGAGTGGTAAAAATGAAACATCCATTAAAAATAAAAGTAATGAGTTATTTGTGATATAATATATAAGATATATGTTAGTATTTGGAAATACAGAAATAACAATAGTTAAGTTATAATAAGTAACAGATAAAAAAATATGCGTTCATGGCAGTTAGTTAATGTCGAAAGGGTAAGTATATGTCGTACGAAGTTGAATTAAAAGCGCATGTAAAAGAAAAAGAGAGATTATTAAACAAACTTTCTGAGATGGGCTGTTGCTGGGATGATGAGAAAACCCAATACGACAGGATTTTTTACAAACCAGATGATACAGCGCTTAATTTGAAAGGAGATGTGTTTTTACGTATTAGAGAAGAGTCCGGGCAAGAGAAATTTCTAACCCTGAAACGTATTCAAAGCAAAACGAATGTTATTGAGTTTGAATCTATGATTGGTAATTCTGACGAAGTAGCCAGAATGCTCAGAGAAATAGGGTTTAGCAAGTACGTGGAGATTGAGAAGAACCGTATGGAAGGAAAAATAGCAGATATTGTGATCTGTATTGATGAGGTGAAGGGCCTGGGCTGTTTTATTGAAGTCGAGAAAATAGTTCATAATGATTCGGAGATTGAGTCTGCCGAACAAAAAGTAAGAGAATTTTTACTTTCTTTGGGAGTGAACTTGGATCAGATATGCGATAAAAGATATCATACAATGCTGCATGAAAAGAAAAAAATATAAATGCATTTTAGACCATAGACATATATCCATTGATTATTATTGAGATACAAGAATTTTAGTGGTAAACTTATTAGTGGTGGGTGTGAGGAAGCAGGTATAGTTATGAGAGATTCTACATTGTCTAAAAGTGGAGGCTCAGTTCTTGTTGACTGGCAGATAAAAGAGTTATGTGAAAATAATAAATTAATTATATCAGGCTATGACGAAGACAAAGTTCATTCTATATCTTACGATTTAACAATACAGGATATTACGATTTGGTGCCTAAAAGATGATAATGCAGCTAATGCGGATGACGCGGAAGATAAGGACGTTGAAATTATTTATAGAGCAAAATACAGGCTCCGTCCTCAAGAGATGGTTTTTGTTCGAATAAAAGAAAAGTTGAAGATGCCGTCTAATTTAATTGGACGTATTGCGGAAAGAAATAGTTTCCTGAGAGCCGGAATTTTTGTGTCTGGACCTATATATCAGCCGGGACATAATACGACAATTTATCTGCGGGTATATAATTTCAGCGATAATGATATACTTTTAAAGTCGGGAGATTCAATTGCACAGATTTGTTTTGAAAAACTTAGCCGTAAACCAACTCTGCTTTATGGACAAGGAGAAGGAGTAGATAATACCCAATATCAGGATGAAGAAAATTTCCGAATTCCGAAAGAAATAATTACATCTCATGTGGAAGAGAATATGGAATTGGAAAAGAGGCTTGACAGTTTTGAAGAAAGAATCTATACCGTTTTTACTGTGTTTATGGGGGCGTTTATTTCAGTGTTGTCCTTGGTGGTGGTAAATTTCGATGCTCTGGAAGAGAAGTCAGCATGGGAGATTATTAAGATTAATATATCTCTTGGTTTTATGATCATAATTATTTTAGCGTCAGTCATGCTTTTCTGTATTTTACTGCCAAGATTTTCGAATCGGAAATCAGTCAATAGAGGACGACGGAGAAGGGGACGAAAAAGATCAAGGAGACGGAAGAAAAATCGAAAAAAGCATGCTAGAAGAACCACAGCTGTTTCGCAGTCCAGAAGTTACATAAACAGAAAAAGATGAAATAAAAATAGAGGTGTAATTATGAAGGTTTATATTGCGTCAAGATATAAAATACCTGAGAGCTATGAGATATATTTAAAGTTAACTTCCAAAAATATTGATGCATTTTTACCTAAGTCTATAGATATTGATGCTAAAACTGCAGAGGAGAAAGAAAAAGTTTATAAAACCTGTTTCCAAGAGATCTATTCAGAATGTGACGTTATCTTATTTATTTATCCATTTCGTTTTAGTGTTACCTCTGAGTTTGGAGCGGCTGCAATACTGAAATTTATCGGGTTAAACAAAACAATTATTTTTCTGAATTTGAGTGATGAGAGACCGTCTGATCCAGAAAATGAAGTAATGATGTCGCCTGCTATCGATCGAGTGTTTACTGATATGGATTCGGCGGTGGAATACATTGAGAAGATAAAAGACGGAATGATGGTTGAGTGAAGAATAGTAGTAAATTAAAAAAATAGTAAATGATTCTTTTATGACAGGATTAGGTGAAAAACTTGAAAGCAAGGGTTTTCAATCTTGTTATGTATGCCCGCCTGATAGTGGTACATGGTTATTTTAACCCGACGCTAATACCGTATACAAAGATAAAATTGGCGATGCCGTTCATTACGCTTTAAATCAGGAACGGTACCTGAGGGTATTTCTTACAGATGGTGATGTGCCTATAGATAATAATGCATCAGAACGAGCCATCCGGGGATTCTGTATCGGGAAAAAGAACTGGCAGATGATTGACATGATCAATGGAGCAAAAAGGCATCCGCCGTTATCTACAGTTGAAACTGCAAAAGCAAACAGCCTGAAGCCGTTCGATTATGTCCAGTATCTACTGAAAGAGATTCCAAAACACATGGCGCTTACGAATAACCTGAATTAGTACCGATGTCTGCCCCATGTCCTAACAATTTTGAAAGATGTATACGGTAAATCAGTAAACGCAAAATAGCGAGTACCTTGATTTTTTATGGTGACTGTATTTTAGTCACCGTAGTTTTTTTCCAGGTAATAGATCCTTCAGGAAGGAGCGGTCTGTATCCAGTGTCAGGATAAAGCAACCAATCTGAGTCAAATTAAAAAAGCCATTACATAGTAAACGTCAAATCGTTCGCCTTTCGCTAAATTGAGTTTTAGTCCATACTTGAAAAAAACAATAGATTTTTTCAAGGAGGAGTTAACACTATGGATCAGTGTACTCATGAGGTACGTGCTGAGTACTGGAGAAACATCATCAAAGCCTGCGGGCAGCGTCCTGCAGGACAGTCAGCTAAAAAGTGGATGGATGAAAACGGTATCTGTGAGCAGAGCTATTATCATTGGCAGCGGAAATTCCGGCGACAAGCCTATGACCAGATGAAAGAAAAAGAGACGCTTCCGGCAGTAACCGAAAAGGCGGAAGTCTCTTTTGCCGAAATCCCCTACAGAATGGCAGCCGGCAGGGGAGAAAGCGTAGCAGGCGGTATGGGATCTTGCCGTGCACCGGCTGCCATCATCCGGACTTCTGCAATAAGCATAGAGATCTCAAACCAGATTTCCGAACCTCTTCTGGGCAGGATCCTGCGGGAGGTATCCCATGCTTGAAGATGCGGCGGGAATCCGGCGTGTAGTCCTTGCCTGCGGAACAGTTGACCTCAGGAAGGGGATTGATGGGCTGGCAATGATCATCGGGGATCAGTATGGACAGAACCCATTTGAAAAAGGGACACTTTTCCTCTTCTGTGGCAAGCGGTCTGACCGCTGCAAAGGATTGCTTTGGATGGGGACAGGATTCCTGCTCCTGTATAAAAGATTTGAAAACGGGCGGATGTCCTGGCCAAGGAATACACGGGAGGCAGCCGATCTCACGGAAGAGCAGTTCCATTATCTGATGATGGGGCTTAGCCCGCTGGACCTTAGAGTGAAAGAGGCCGCACCTGAAAAAATATATTAAAATGATTGTGCAAAACAGAGAAATTTTTCTTCTGTTTTGCCGGCCTGGAAATCAGCGCCAAAGGGGCGTGGAAGGGCTCTCCTGATGTAGCAGCAGAGCCCGCCGGCGGTACTGGCAGGAAGAGGCAAAGTTTGAGAATTCTGTATTTTATAGGCGGTCAGCCCGGAGCTGGACATGCCAGAAAGCAGGGCAAAATGACGGACTGCTGTTCTTCCGTAATTGGCGCAATCCCACACTTTTTGGTATTCTTTTTACAGGAAAGGCGGTCATCAGCATGTGTCAGAAATTTACACCGGAACAATTGAAAAACATGGATATGGAGACAAAAGATGGTGTCATTTTTCAGATGCAGGACCGTCTGGATAAACTGGAGCATGACTATGAGAATCTGATGGGACAAATCCGTCTGGCAAACCAGCAGCGTTTTGGACGGCATACAGAAAAACTGGACGAGATCGCGGGACAGCTCTCTTTCTTTAATGAGGCGGAAGCGAACTGCATGGAAGGCGCGCCAGAACCAACAATAGAGGAGACGGTCTGCCAGGAACGGAAACCCGTACGCCGCCCAAAGAAAAAAGGGCAGAGAGAGGAAGACCTGAAGGAGTTCCCGCAGGAAGAAATCGCCCATGATGTCCCGGAAGAGAAACTGGTCAAAACGTTTGGGGAAAGCAGCTATAAAAGTATGCCGGATGAGGTTTACTGGCAGCTGCGGTTTGAGCCTGCGAAATGGATTGCAGAGAAACACATCGTAAAAGTATATGTTGGCACGGACGGGCTCCATCAGGACGAATTCCTGCGGGGTGACCATCCTTCCACTCTGTTTAGGGGGGAGTATTGTCACCCCATCCCTGGAAGCAGCGGTTATTAATGCAAAGTACGTGAACAGCAATCCATTGGAACGGATTGCCAGGGATTTCCAGACAAACGGGCTTCAGTTATCGAAACAGACCATGTCCAACTGGACGGTCTGGACAGCGGAAAGATATTTCCTGCCTGTATACAGCCGGATGAAAAACCGCCAGCTGGAAGCCCATGTCAACCAGTGTGATGAAACCACAGTAGAAGTGATCCATGACGGCAGGCCTGCAGGCAGCAAGAGCTATATGTGGGTGCATCTCACCGGCGAACTCAGCCCGCATCCAAAGATCATTGTGTATGAATACCAGAAGACCAGACACAGCAGCCACCCCAAAGAGTATTATAAAGATTTCAAGGGAATCCTGATGACGGATGGGCTGGAACAGTATCACAAGCTGGCAAGGGAACTGGAAGGGGTGACCAATGCGAACTGCATGGCACATGCGAGACGTCATTTTGCCAATGCGGTCAAGGCGATCGGGAAGGGAAATGAAAAAGCCATCCAATCCTCCATCGCGTATAAAGCGCTGGTAAGGATCGGGGCGATCTATAAGCTGGAGGGAGCCTTAAGAGAACTGACTGCGGAAGAACGCCTGAAGGAACGGCAGGCCTCAATCAAGCCATTGGTTGAGGAATATTTCGCGTGGGTCAGGGAACTCTGTTCTGACCAGACAGTCCTCCCGAAGGGAGAAACATCAAAAGGATTGAATTACAGCCTGAATCAGGAAGAATATCTGAAAGTATTTCTTACGGATGGGGAAGTCCCGATAGATGATTCAGCCAGTGAACGGGCGCTTCGGAATTTTACAGTTGGCCGGAAAAACTGGGTGACAATCAATACAGTAAGAGGAGTGCAGGCAAGCGCGGTCATTTACAGTATCACTGAGACGGCCAGGGCGAACAACCTGAATGTTTATGATTATATCCGATATCTGTTGACAGAGCTGATAAAGCGAAAAGATAAGGACGGGAATATAGATGAAGCAATGCTGATCCCTTGTGCTCATTCCGCGGGCATAAAGCGAGATCACCTTTTCCTCAATCCCGGAAATGTCCCGCTGATATTTCGGAATCAGTTTTGGCTCAAACTCACCATTACGGTCACGGGGCACATCAATTTGAAATTCCCCATACTGGCTCTTAAGTGTTTTAGAGGAATGCCCATTTCTTTTATTCCCGTTTTTGAAATCAACTTTACAATTTTTTCATAGCCCAGAGTTGCATCCATTTCAGCTTCCAGAAGCTCCTGCAGAATATCTTTGAAGCTGTCCTTAAGAAGAGAATAAACATCAGCCACACTGGTGAGGTTGTTTTCTGTAATAATCTGTCGGATTTGCTCTACTTCATCGTTTCCACGATTTCCTTCATCGTCTCCAGCGGCACCCGCCCTTTCAATGTGTACTGGATTCCGTCTGCCACGAATACCGCACATTTTTCAGACACAGTGACCACATTTTCATCGGCAGTATCCTGAAGGATATTTACGTGATACCCCTGCTCCGATACATAGCTCTCTACATAGTCATACATACCGAGATATTCTTCGTTCCAGCCGGTCTCCATCTGCTCCTCACTGAGGATCAGCGCCGCCTCCAGGCTGACCGGAGAGGCATACTTGGTTCCACCCTCGAACTGATACCAGTTTTCTCTCGGAACAAGCCTGTAATCATGGGTATCTCCCAGTATATAATTCTCTACTTTGATGATCGCGTAATCCTTATTATCCGTCTGGATGGTGCCCTGCATATAAGGATGATCCGCCGCTAGTTCTGAATCGAGAAGCTGGGGGCAGAACTCGGCTCTCAAAGAAGCATAGTCAGAAAACTCCTTGTAAACCGTGTTTCCTTCCTCTGCTTCCCCGGTGATTTTTTCTGCCTGAACAATTTCCATAGGATCAAGCTCTGGCAGCTTTTCACCGTTTACCAGCAACTCATTCACCACATAACGGGCGGCCGCTGCGGTGGTCCCGCATACGAGAAGCACGGCCGCTGCTGCAGCCGCATATTTGAGAGGAGATACTTTTCTGCCGGTCCGGTGCCGCGCCAACCTTTTGTGCTGTCTTACGTTCGCTTTCATTTCTCCGGTAAATGCCACCATACTAAGCTCTGTATTGATCTGCTCTTTTAAATTATCCATTCTCATAACCTGCCTCCATCAAAATCTTTTTCAGCCTGCGTCTCGCCCGGTTCATCCGCTGGCTTACGGTATTTTCGGATTTCCCGATGATCTTTGCGATTTCTTTCATAGACAGCTCCTGGTAATAATACAGAAGGATCATCTGTCTGTCGCCGCTGTTCAGCTTCATAATCGCGCCTGCCATGCTGTCATACTCATCAAGCTGCTCTAGTATATTCCTGCCCTGAGCTGTCGTTTCTTCTTTTAATTCATTTCTGGACAAACGGAACCAACTGCTCCGCATGATATTTTTACAGCAGTTTATCGCAATCTTCGTAAGCCATGTCTTCTCAGCGGCTTTACCGCGGAATGAATCATATGAGTTCATTGCCTTTATAAATGTTTCCTGCGCCGCGTCCTCCGCAAGATGATAGTCTTTCAGATACAATAAACACATACGGAAAACGGCGTCCCCATAAGCATCCATAAGTCGTTCCATTTCCTGTACTGCCGGCATAGCTTTTGGATTCCTCCCTTCTCTGCTTATTAGACACCTGATCCTGCATTTATATTACACCCTGGATATGAAAAAAAGATTTTTTTAATTTTACAGGCAATTACTTGCTTAGTGCTACATATGATTACCGTATTAAACGAAAAGAACAGGATTATCGTTTCGGTCTGGAACGAGAAGAGCAGAAACATAATCAGGAGATGGAAAAGTCAAAGCAGGATCAAAGAAATTGGCGGTGGAAGCTTCTTTGTGTTATACAAGGATGTGGAAGTTTACCGCGAGGTGAACAGACGGTTCTATCATAATCTGCTTGAGAAAACGTATTCCCTGCGCGTGCTGACTACCTACATCGACCACATTGATTTTGATGATTACCCGACTGACCGGGGAAGGCTGTATAGCAGACACCGCGGGGAAATATGATAAATATAAGGAATTGAGTCAGGACAGCAGGAATCGTGAAATTAAGCTCCGCATGGAGGCAAACTCGGGTATTATCACAGCACTATCGAACATACAATCTTTTTCCATGTATCACATCACACCCGGTACTTCTCCGATCTAGCAGATCGAGAATCCTATTCCTGGACACCTGTCCCGTCTTTTCGCCCTGTGAGACCTTCTGATTGCCTTTCCTGCCGTTGGAGCATTATATCCTTCGTGGTCCTTCATCAACTGTACTCCAATCGGTGCGGGAAAATCTTATATCGCAAATATGTTTGGCGTTGCTGCATGCGGTAAGACAGGTTATTATTGAGATGTAAATGGTTTGGTGGTAAACTGATCAGTAGCGGGGGACGGGGCTGCCTTTATAAAAGACGATAATGCATAATATTTAAGTAATGGTCCCCTGCATTGTTATAGAAACGCAGCATAATCTGTCAGGAGGAACAAAAAATGGCAACGCTTTCGAAAGAAGACGGAAAGCTATACTATAAATTGTGGCTGCCCTTATTAGATTACGTGAACAAAAAGTATAAGATCAATTGCAAAATAAAAGATATGGCAAAAGCAAAAACTCTGAACCCCAATATGGTTAAAGCGGTGGCCAACAAATTATATGAGGATGCAGCGGTGATAGACGAGTACTTGTCTAAATACAGAGAAATTCCTACGGATCATAAAGCAATTATAGCGGGATGGAAGAAAAGGGTCAGTGGGACATTTGTGATAGAACGGCATCTGAAACGAGGAAGTATGCTGATATCTGGGGAAGGTGGAAAGGTATACCAGGTTGTTGGTATTATAAGCAGTCTGGAAGAGATGTTCCGCTATGCGCCCATGCCTTTGATGATAGATGCGACACTTCTGCCTTTCAGAGATGTGATTATTACGGACGGACTGATTATGCCATATAACGTAATGATTGGTTCTAATATGAAGCGGATGTTTAAAGAAGAGTATATGTCCGCGAAAAAGAGCGGAAAGATTATAAAAAGCCTTCAATAGACATTTATAGTTTCCGGTCTGTCAGGTTCTGGAGATAAGTGATAGAGAAAAAGAATGGGCTTACTGGGCAGAACGAACGGCGCAAAAGGGGAGAAATAGAGAGGAGAAATTGCTCTAGTTTATTAATAGATAGGAAGCGGCAATACTTACAGCGCAGTTCCGGGATATGGTAGTGGCTAATTACCGTATCCCGGAACTGTGCTGATATTTTATACTTACATAACTGTCTTATCTTGGAAAACCATGTACTTTGTAGTTCCATATTTGAAACTAGTACCATATATGGTAATAATTGGAAGTCTAGATGAAGTAAACTTATAAATAATGTCGAACGCAGGGAGAATACGATATGGAGTATCAGCAAAAAACATTGGCAAATCGTATTAATGAACTTTGTAAAGAGCAAAGAATTTCATACTATAAATTATCCTATAAATCGGCTGTTCCATTGACAACATTGTTACATATTGTTGATGGATCTACTCAGAATCCCGGAGTTATGACAATTATGAAAATTTGTGAGGGACTGAATATTTCAGTAAAAGATTTTTTCGATACAGAAGACTTTGCCTTTGTTCAGGATGAGGAGAATTAAGTAAGATAAAATATATTGGGGAGATCACTATTCACGGAAGCGAAAAGTAAAATTTTATATTAGTCTGAAAATGGGGTCCTGCGGGTTTTGAAAAGCCCGCTGTTTTTTCACGGCATATTGACGTTATAATTAGGATAAAGTACGCTGCCATAAATGAGCAGTGTTAAGAATGGGCAAGAAGACATATGGAAAACAGCGCTTCCCTTTTCATCAAACGGCACCTCTTCCTTTCATTTTTACAGGAGTTAAAAAAGATGGAATACACCTTTGAAAAAATCATGAAATTTCACCCTGATAATCCTGACGTCTATAAAGAAATAAAAAGAAAGATGGACCAATTTGTCCCCTTTATCGGTGCGGGTCTTACCGCATTTGCTTACGGGACCTGGAAGCAGTCGCTGCGTGAACTGGCAGAGAAGATCACGGAGCCGGCCCAAAAGCGTCAGATTGCCGAGCTGATTAACAGCGGAGGGAACGGCTGTTTTGAAGCGGCGCAGATGCTGGAGGATCTGCGCACAGTCAATAATTTTAAGCGGGATCTTCTTCATTATTTTTCAGGAGAACGTCTCAAGGGGAGAGAGGAGCAGCTGGAGAATGAGGCTGTATGGCTTCTGCCCGAACTGTTCCGGGGACTGGTGATTACCACCAACTTTGATCCCGTGTTAGAGACGGTATACCAGAAACAGGGACATGCGTTTAAAGCGCTTCTGGGACCGGGGGAAAATGAATTGTTGACAACCGCGCTGCGCGAGAATAACGACGAAGTGCTTTTTAAAGTACATGGTACGGTAAAAGGGAGTCTCCTTGACTACGGAAAGATTGTTTTGACGAAACGTCAGTATGAGAGACACTACTCAAAAGATTCCGCGCTGGTACAGGATCTGAAAGAATGTTTTAGGACGAAGCTTCTGTTCTTTCTCGGATGCAGTCTGGAGGGGGACCGGACAATGGATTTGCTGCGGGAGATTCTCCGCCCGGGAATTGATAACTATACCATCATTCCCAGCAGGAGGAATGAGCGCGACGCAAAATTGCGGCAGCTGGGAAAGATGCAGATCCGCGCGATTCTTTATGAGGGGCAGCATCATGAAGCTGTGGGCGTCATACTGAGGCAGCTGATCGACGACCTGGCCAATGAGAGGAGCGCGGAAGCGGCCTTCAGTGGGATGGTCCGCTGCCAGAACATACAGATAGTTCCGGAGAAGCTTACCAAGGCGCCGGCCGCCAATCCGTCTGTCTATAAAGGCAGCAGAATCGAATTAGAAGACAGCGTCATCGGGCATATTGCTGACGGGAAAAATGTTCTGCTGCATGGCAGCGGCGGCATCGGGAAAACGTCTGTCGCGCAAGAGATCTACCGGAGGGCAGCCATGGGCGGCCTGGAAGAACTGAAGATAACATATATTGCCTGGATTACCTATGAGAATGATCTGGCAGTATCGATCTATAATAATGCGCTGGAAGAAAATAAGGGGAAAGACAGTGTTCTGTTCGCATCGAAATGGCTGGAAAACCATCCTGGAATGCTGTTGTTTATCGATAACGTTGATGACGAAAGAGCGTACAGAGACGACCAGCTGTTTAAGAGCCTTTCGAATTATCCGGTCCGGGCAGTGGTTACAGGAAGAGTCCGAGATAACACTTTTCTTGAGACAGAAGAAGTAAAACCGTTAGAAGAACCGGCATGCAGGGAATTGTTTTATTACCACTATAAGGACTGCAGGAGGCAGGATGATATTTTAGATCAGATTTTGGATAACCTGTGCCGCCATACTGTGGCAGTGGAGCTGACCGCGAAGATTGCCAACGCGTCGGGCATGAGCCTGGAAGAACTGAGGAACCGTTTAGAAGAGACGGGATTAAAATTCAGCGATGAGTCTGTCGGGTCAAGGACATATTCGAAAATACCGGATGAGAACAAATTGATTGAACAGATAAAGATGATCTTTTCCATTGCCGGCTGTAAGGAGGCGGAAAAGAGGCTTTTAAGCCAGATGGCGCTTGTGCCCCAGCAGCGGCTTACCAGTAAGCAGGTTCATGAATGGTTCGCGTGCAGCTACAGCACATTAGAAGCCGTGGTTCAAAAAGGATGGGTTTCCCAATCTTATGACGCGGACAAAAAGGACGCGGAGAACAGGATGTACACCATGAACCGAATTGTTGCCCAGGCCATATTGGAACAAAATGACATGCGCAAGGTTTATGACAGCTGTGGCGATTTGATATCGATTATTTCCAAACACTTATATGTGAAAGAGCATGGCCGGAAAAACTGGCTTGAAAAATACCTTCCTGTGGGCAGGGCATTGGTAGAGACATTTTATAATCATATGACGAGGGTGGAGGATGTTGAGCTGCTGGTGAATCTTTTGAACGCCTATACGTATATCGGAGCCTACCGGGAAATATTCGAATTAGAAAATGTGGTAAATGTCATGGCCCCCAGAGCCCCTGCTGACAGCATTTTGTCGGCAAAACTGGAGTGTACGCTGGGAACGGCCAGCCAGAGGATCGCGAAATTCAGGGATGCCATAGGGCATTACAGCAAGGCGTCCAGAATATGCGCAGAGACGGATGGCTGCGAGTGGGCGGAATTAACCCTGGCAAATAATATCGCGACGGCGAAGCACAGAGGCGGCGCGCTGAGAGAAGCGGACGCGCTTTACAGAGATCTGGTCGAAAAATGTAACGCGTTCTTGGCAGGAAAGCAGGACCGCAGAGTTGAGGCCCTGCTGGCGGACTGCCGGAATAATTACGGGGCGCTGTTGTCCGAGTGCGGGGACGAATCAGCGATACAGCATTGTATGGAGGCCCTCCGGAAGAATCTGGAGCTGGTGAAAAGAAAGGAAGAGGACCGCGCATATCTCAACTCCAATATTTACATAAACATAGCAATATGTGCCCCTGATGGAGACACAGAAAGTAAAGACCAGCGCATATTGCAGAACTGTGGATCTCAGAATAGTTTTGAGCTGATGAAAGCTGTGTGCAGGAAGCGGATCGATCCGCAGTCTCAGCTGGCAATGGCCACAGCAGAACATAACCTTGCTGTCTTTTATTATTTATATGAAAAAGATGCAACGGCTGGGGTGGTCTATACACAGGAGGCAGTCCGCATCAGGGAGCATTATTACGGAAAAACACATCCGTCTACGATGTCTTCCCGGGTGAATCAGGGCACGTTCTTTCTGCTGAGAAGGATGGATCAGCAGATGTTTGACGAGGGGGCGCTGATATACAAAAATTTGCTCAGCGATTTAGAAGGTCTGTCTGATGAAGAGCTGGAGAACATCAGGCAGGTGCCGCATATTATACGGAATAATATAAATCATTTCCTTGACAGTGAAGCGCTGGAAGAGATCATACAGCGTGCCTCTGTATACTGCCGGGATGATTATCAGATACCTGTTGAAAAGCAGCTGCATGAGACATATGGAGCCTGCCGCTGCCGCAGTGATCAGGTGAATTTTATCATCAACAGGGAAGTGTCCAATATAACAATCGCCAATAAATTTGAATGAGTATCAGACGGCTGTCTGGAAGAAATTGATTAAACTTGGAGAGAGGATGGAGACAGATAAAAAGATATTGGAAATAGGATAATAATGGAAAAAATGGAAAAATGTGTTAAAATCAACCGTAGAGGATTTACATTAGATTCATAAAGGTATATCCTAAAAAAGATAAAATATGTAGATTACAGAGAGCACCAAGTGTATTAACTTGATCCCGTAATGGAAGAAAGAAGGCAATAGATAGTGAAAAAGTGGAAAGCACCAAAGGAAACAGTACAGCGGTTTGAGCCGTGTGAATACATATCGGCATGCGGTATATTGGAAGATGGGACAATTCTTTATACGAATGAAACTGTCAAAGAGGAACTTGCGTACAATAGGACGCCAGCTGGGCAGGCAGGGGTTATAGACGACGATGAACTTTCAAATGAACATAAGATTTACATGGGATCGTTTTACCGCGATAAAGAAATGCAGATACCTGATTCAACCCATTTAGGACATGTAGAACAGGAGGATTGGGGAGCTTTGGAATGTGTCCGCGGGGATGATAAATCTCCCTGGGGATATCACTACCATTTCCTGAAAGTGACGGGGCGTTCGTGATTTATAGAGGTTTATAGATTCCCCCTCCCATACTTGACATTCCCCTTCCCATATGCTACCCTTTCTTACAGATCAAATGATCGGGAAATATTAAAAAAGCAATGACGAAGAGAGTAGTCTGCCGGATATCTTACAGAGAAATCCCAAAATGGCGCCACCCGTGAAAGAGGGGCGCGCCTGACGCTGAGAGGGATGGAGGGAAAGCAGATGAACATGGCTTCCGAGCAGCGCACCGAACGATGGAAATCCCGCGGCGGCATACACACAGCGGCAGGGCAGGAGACGCCGGATATCCATAGCGAGACTGCGAAGGGTCCGCCCTTTACAGCGGGGAGTGCAGATCAGGCACTTGCGGAGGTCTCTTTCGTGAGGGAGAGGCGAAGAGAAGTGGTAACACGGTGACAGCCCGTCTTCTTACAAGTTAAGAAGGCGGGATTTTTTTCGTCATGGCGGATAACCGCGCGGACTGCCGGCCGGGCAGACATTGCGCGCGCAATATGACAGGAAAGAGAGGAAATGATATGTCAGAGAAACAGAAGTATTACATTACAACAGCGATCGCCTATACGTCGGGCAAGCCTCATATCGGAAATACGTATGAGATCGTGCTTGCGGACGCCATCGCGCGCTATAAGAGGAGCCAGGGATATGACGTGTTCTTCCAGACCGGGACAGATGAGCACGGGCAGAAGATCGAGCTCAAGGCGGAGGAAGCCGGCATCACGCCCAAGGAGTTCGTGGACAATGTCTCCACTGAGATCAAGAAGATCTGGGATCTGATGGATACGTCCTATGACAAATTCATCCGCACGACAGATGAAGACCATGAGAAACAGGTGCAGAAGATCTTTCAGAAACTCTATGAGCAGGGAGATATCTATAAAGGATATTATGAGGGAATGTACTGTACGCCCTGCGAGTCCTTCTTTACAGAGTCCCAGCTGGTGGACGGGAAATGTCCGGACTGCGGCCGGGAGGTGCAGCCTGCCAGGGAGGAAGCTTATTTCTTTAAGATGAGCAAATACGCGGACCGTCTGATCGAGCATATTAACACGCATCCGGAGTTTATCCAGCCGGTGTCCAGGAAGAATGAGATGATGAACAACTTCCTGCTTCCGGGGCTTCAGGATCTGTGCGTGTCCAGGACTTCCTTCCAGTGGGGAATCCCGGTGGACTTTGATCCGAAGCATGTGACCTATGTATGGCTGGACGCGCTGACCAACTATATCACGGGAATCGGATATGACGCGGAGGGGAACAGCACGGAGCAGTTCCATAAGCTTTGGCCGGCGGACCTGCATCTGATCGGGAAGGATATCATCCGCTTCCATACGATTTACTGGCCGATCTTTCTGATGGCGCTGGGTCTGCCCCTTCCGAAGCAGGTATTCGGACATCCGTGGCTCTTACAGGGCGACGGCAAGATGAGCAAGTCCAAGGGAAATGTGCTTTACGCGGATGAGCTGGTGGAGTTCTTCGGCGTGGACGCGGTGCGCTATTTCGTGCTCCATGAGATGCCGTTTGAGAATGACGGTGTGATCACATGGGAGCTGATGGTAGAGCGTCTGAACTCAGATCTGGCGAACACGCTTGGCAATCTTGTGAACCGTACTGTCTCCATGACGAATAAGTATTTCGGCGGGACAGTCGGGGATAAAGGCGCCGCGGAGGAAGTGGACGCGGACTTAAAGACAGTGATTGAGAACACACCAAAGGCAGTGGAGACGAAGATGAACGACCTGAGGGTGGCGGACGCGATCACAGAGATCTTTAACCTGTTCAAGCGGTGCAATAAATATATTGACGAGACCATGCCGTGGGCGCTGGCAAAAGATGAGGCGAAGAGGGACCGCCTGGAGACCGTGCTGTGGAACCTGATCCAGGGCATCTCCGCGGGAGCCCGTCTCCTGGAGCCTTTCATGCCGTCCACAAGCCGGAAGATCCTGGATCAGCTCGGAGACGGACATGTGACGGAGAAGCCGGAGATTCTCTTCCAGAGACTGGATCTGGAAGAAGTGATGAAGAAGGTGGAAGCGCTGCATCCGCAGAAGCCGGAGGCCGCCGAAGGCGAAGGGGCAGACAGCGCACAGGAAGCAGTCATTGACATAGAACCGAAGGATGAGATCACGTTTGAGCAGTTCGGGACCATGCAGTTCCAGGTGGGGGAGATCATTGCCTGCGAGGAAGTAAAGAAGTCAAAGAAACTCCTCTGCTCCCAGGTGAAGATCGGCAGCCAGGTGAAACAGATCGTCTCCGGCATCAAAGCCCACTATAAGCCGGAAGAGATGGTAGGAAAGAAGGTCATGGTACTGGTGAACTTAAAGCCCGCGAAGCTGGCGGGAGTGCTCTCAGAGGGCATGCTTCTCTGCGCAGAGGACGCGGAGGGGAACCTGTCGCTGATAGTGCCGGAGAAGGAGATGCCGGCAGGAGCCGAGATCCGCTAAATTTCTTTCAGCACATTCAGCAGCCGGGAATTATCCTCGGGCATCATGACACAGAACCGGATGAACTCCCCTTCCAGGCACTGGAAGGAGGAGCACTCCCGGATCATCAGACCGCTTCTGATACAGGTCTCAAATACATCAAAGGCAGTCCTGCCGTCTTTCAGAATCTTCAGCAGAATAAAATTGGCGTAAGGCTCAAAGACTTGATAGGAAGGGGTCCGTGCGAGGGCATCGTACATCCTTTTGCGCTCAGACAGGATCAGAGCCCTGGTTTTCGCAATATATTCCCGGTCCTGGAATAACAGTTCCCCGGCCAGGGCGCCAAGGCTGTTCAGGGACCAGGGGATCTGTTTTTCCTTCATTTTTTTCAAAAATTCCGGATTCCCGGTTATGGCGTATCCGAGCCGCATGCCCGGCGCGGCGAAAAATTTCGATACCCCTCTGAGCACGCACAGGTTAGTATGATCTTTTGTAAACGGCACTGCCGTGACCGCTTCAATGTCGGGGGCAAACTCCACATAAGTCTCATCGATCATGACGAAGATATCCCTCTTCGCGCAGAAGGAGATCAGCCCCGCCAGATCGTCGCGCAGGACGGCGGAGGAGGTCGGGTTATTGGGATTACACAGAATAAGAAAATCGTATCCGCCCTCATTCAGGACCCGGCACAGATCATCGATGTCCAGCAGGAAATTCTGGTCCTGCTTCAGGTGATAAACCGCCTGTGTGCTTCCGGAAAAGGACAGCTCCCGGGAGTATTCAGAGTAAGTGGGACCGAGGATAAGCGTCCGCTTTGGGGCGCGGGCGTCGATCAGCAGGGAGATCAGTTCGCTTGAGCCGTTTCCCGGAAGGATAAAATCAGCGGGGATGCCGCAGTACGCGGACAAAACTTCTCTGAGGGAAGTGTATTCTCTGTCCGGATAGGAGGAGAGTACATCCAGGCAGGAGGAGAGGGCTTCTTTTACGGAGGGGGACAGTCCGAGGGGGTTGACGTTGGCTCCGAAGTTAATGATCTCCTCTTTCTTCAGATGATAGTATTCACAGATTTTCTCGATGTCGCTTCCATGGAAAACGGGTTTTGCAGTCATTTTTGTTCCTTTCCCGCGCGCGGAATTGGGCCCGCGTTTCGCACGCTATTTTGTCTCGAATAAGATGCCAAGTGTATTGGGGCCGCAGTGGCATGAGATGGTACAGCTTGCCTTTGTCACGTGGATCTCTTTGAAGGCCAGCGTCTCTTCTACGGTTTTTTGTACCAGATCTATGTATTCCTGAGGGATGCCGGAGTGGGTGATGAACAGCAGGTCCGTGTTGATATCCGAATACCTGCCAAGCTCGTCCTTTACGTATTTGAGCAGCACTTTGTCCAGCGCGCCACGGTATTTTCTGCCCACGCCCATACTTCCGTCCTGGTTGTCAACCTGGATGCAGGGCTTTAATTTGAGCATGTTAGCGCCCAGGGCGGCGATGGAAGAACAGCGGCCCCCGGCATGGAGGAATGTCAATGTGTCCAGGATGAAGCTGGCATGGCATTTGGCAGTGCGCTCCCGCAGAGCCGCAGCGATGGAGGCGGCGTCCATGCCCTGTTCGATCATCCTGCCTGCCGCCACAACCAAAAGCCCGGTCCCGGTGGAGAGATTACAGCTGTCCACGACATGGATGTGCCCCAGCTCTTTGGCGGCAAGGCAGCAGTTCTGATAGACGCTGGAGAGGGCGTGGCCCAGGTTGATGTGGATGACCTCATATCCTGCCTCCACCCATGGACGGAAATGGCTGATATACTCCTGGGCGTTTACGGCAGCGGTCTTGGGCAGGACTTTGTGGTCATAGTATTCCTGATAGATCTCCTCCGGCGTGATGTCCACATTGTCCATATATTCCGTTTCGTTCAGGATGATGTGCAGAGGGAAATAATTGACGTGGTAACGTTCTTTGAGTTCCTCATCCAGGTCGCAGGTGCTGTCCGCGCTTAAGATGATCTTGTGCTTCATGTTCTCTGACATGGCTTTACCTCCTGATAAATGCGTTTCTTTAAGAGACAGTATAGCACGTTTTCAGGCATTGGGAAGGGGCGAAATTAAGCTTGTATTTCGTATCCGTCGGTGATAAAATTTCTAGAGTGCCGCCGGACAGATGAGGCGGGGCACATTCTGGTCAGCGGAACAGCCAAGGATCAGCAGATGAGGCGGGGACGCTTTTGGGAGAAGGAGAAAGGATGGATTTTTATAAACGCGCGCGGATTGTGTGTCTTGCCATTCCATATGGAAGGGTGGCTTCTTACGGGCAGATCGCCCTTCTGTGCGGGAAGCCGAAGAATGCGCGGCAGGTTGGGTACGCGCTGAACAGAGGGCGGCTGGGTGAGGGAATCCCGGCCCACCGGGTGGTAAATGCCAGAGGGGTCTTAAGCGGGGCGGCCGCATTTGAGACCGGGGACGGCAGAGAACGGAACAGGCAGAAGCGCCTGCTGGAGCGGGAAGAAGTTCCCGTGGAGTGGACGGAAGACGGCTGGCGCGTGGACCTGGGCAGGTATGGCTGGAAGAATACGATGGATCAGGCCCTGCGGTTCCGGGAGATCTTTGAAGAGCAGAATATCTGAGGAAAGCGGGAAGCAGGACAGGCGTTGAAGCAGGCAGCGGCCTGCCGGACTGTGAATAGAAAAGGAGAAGGAATTTTATGTATAGAGCGGATGAGAAACGCTATGAGAAAATGGGATATAACCGATGCGGGAAGAGCGGATTGAAGCTTCCGGCCGTGTCGCTGGGGCTGTGGCATAATTTCGGAGACACCGGAGTGTATGAGAATATGCGGCAAATCTGTTTTACGGCATTTGACAATGGAATCACACATTTTGACCTTGCCAATAATTACGGGCCAGAGCCCGGGAGCGCGGAGAAGAATTTCGGCAGGATACTCAAGGAGGACCTGGGACAGTACCGGGACGAGCTGATCATCAGCACCAAGGCGGGCTATGAGATGTGGCCAGGGCCTTACGGGGACTGGGGGAGCAGGAAGTACCTCCTGGCCAGCCTGGACCAGAGCCTGAAGCGCATGGGGCTGGAATATGTGGATATTTTCTATTCCCACAGGATGGACCCGGATACACCGCTGGAAGAGACCATGGGCGCGCTTGCCCAGGCAGTGGCGTCAGGGAAAGCGCTGTACGCGGGGCTTTCAAACTATGACGGGGAGACCATGAAAAAAGCGGCCGGGATTCTGGAGGAACTGCGCTGTCCGTTCATTATCAATCAGAACCGCTACTCGATCTTTGACCGCGCCATCGAGAGAAACGGATTGAAAGAGGCGGCGGAAGCAGCCGGAAAAGGGATTATTGCCTTCAGCCCGCTGGCCCAGGGACTGCTCACCAACCGGTATCTGAACGGCATCCCGGAGGACAGCAGGATACGTACGGACGGGAGATTTCTGAAGACAGAGGCGCTGACAGAAGAGCGGCTCCAGCAGATCCGCAATCTGAACGGCATTGCCGCCGGCAGGGGACAGACGCTGGCGCAGATGGCGCTGAGCTGGGTGTTGAGAAGCGGAGCGGCCAGCGTGCTTGTCGGCGTTTCCAGGCCGGAGCAGGTATTGGACAATATCAAAGCCATCCAGAATACACAGTTTACAGAAGAAGAGCTGAAGAAGATCGATAAAGTGATCCTGTAAGCCTGAAACAGCAGGATGTTAAGGTTATCCCGTGGCTGGGACAGTGTGGGGAGGGCGGCGTGGAGACAGAAAGGCAGAGGTACGATAAAAGAAAAGAGAAAAAGGGACAGCGGGACCTGACACAGGGGAGCGTGACTTCGACCATGCTCCTTTTTGCTGTACCCATGATTCTGGGCAATGTGCTCCAGCAGTGCTATAATCTGGCGGACACATGGATCGTGGGAAAATTCGTGGGTTCCGGGGCCCTGGCGGCGGTGGGGAGCGCGTATACGCTTATGACGTTCCTTACATCCATTATCACAGGCATGTGCATGGGCGGCGGCGCGCTGTTCTCCATCTGTTATGGGCGGCGGGACCTGGGGAAGCTTAAGGAATATATGGTGTCGTCCTTTGTGCTGATCTTTGGGATCACGGCGCTTCTGACGGCGGGGGCCTTTCTGTTCCTCCATCCGATCCTTAAAGTAATGCAGATACCGGCGGATGTGTACGATATGATGTTCGATTATATGTGGATCATCCTCTTTGGCCTTCCGTTTATCTTCCTCTATAATTACTTCGCGTTCCTTCTGCGCTCTGTGGGGAACTCTGTGACACCCCTTTTCTTCCTGGGGATCAGTACGGCGGCCAATATCGGGCTGGACTATATGTTTGTGGCGGTCTTTGGCTGGGGTGTGGAAGGAGCGGCGGCAGCCACTGTCCTGGCACAGGTCCTCTCAGGCATTGGGATCGCGGTGTATACGTTCGCCCGGGAGGCAGCCCTGCGTCCGCGCAGGGACGAGCTGCGGGTGAACGGAAAGATTCTGGGAGAGATCTTATCTTACTCCGCGGCCACAGGGGCACAGCAGTCGGTGATGAATTTCGGCATTTTGATGGTGCAGGGGCTGGTGAACAGTTTTGGAACCGCGGTTATGGCCGCATTCGCCGCTGGAGTGAAGATCGACACCCTGGCATATATGCCTGCCCAGGAGTTTGGCAATGCGTATTCGATCTTTATCTCGCAGAATTACGGGGCCGGGAAGAAGGAACGCATAAGCAGGGGGTCCAGGAGCGCGGCGGCTGTGGTGCTTATTTTCTGTCTTGCGGCTTCAGCGGCTGTGTTCTTTTTAGCGCGTCAGCTGATGGGGATTTTCATTTCTCCGGAAGAGGTGGAGATCATCCGTATCGGAGCCGGGTATCTGCGCGTCGAGGGGGCCTGCTACTGTGGGATTGGGATTCTCTTCCTGCTGTACGGCTACTTTCGGGCTGTGGAGCGTCCCAGGATCTCCCTGCTTCTGACGGTCATTTCCCTTGGGACGAGAGTGGCGCTGGCTTACGCGTGCGCTCCTGTTTTCGGCGTGGGCGCTGTCTGGTGGGCCATCCCGGCTGGATGGGCGCTGGCGGACGCGGCAGGGGCCGTCCTGATCCGCGCGGCGAAAGCAGGACCAGGAACAGGCGCGGGAACTGCGGATTGTAAATCCGGGACAAAAATACTATAATCAGAGGTACATACAAAAGAAAAAGGAGAGAAGGCGGAATGATGTATATAGCGGATCTGCATATCCATTCCCGGTATTCCAGAGCGACCAGCAGGGACCTGACTCCGGAGCACCTGGATCTCTGGGCGAGAAAGAAAGGCATCCATATCGTGGGGACGGGGGACTTTACCCACCCGGCGTGGCGGGAAGAGCTCTCGGAGAAGCTGATGCCGGCGGAGGAAGGGATGTATGTGCTGAAGGAGGAATACAGGATCAAGGATGAAAGCGCGCGGGGAGGGATGATTCCCCGTTTTGTCATAACCGGGGAGATCAGTTCCATTTATAAGAAGAATGGGAAAGTGCGCAAAGTCCACAGTGTGATCATTCTTCCCGGACTTAAGGAGGCGGAGCGGATCTCGAACAAACTGGAACAGATCGGGAATATCCACTCTGACGGAAGACCCATCCTGGGGCTGGACTGCCATGATCTTCTGGAGATTACGCTGGAGCTCTGCCCGTCGGCAGTGTATGTGCCGGCGCATATCTGGACGCCCCATTTCTCCATGTTCGGTGCCTTCTCCGGCTTTGATACGGTGGAGGAATGTTATGAGGACCTGGCTCCGTACATCCATGCCGTGGAGACCGGACTGTCCTCTGACCCGCCCATGAACTGGCGTGTGTCCGCGCTGGACCGTTTTCAGCTGATCTCCAATTCGGACGCCCATTCCCCGGCGAAGCTGGGGCGGGAGGCCAATCTGCTGGATATTCCGCTTTCCTATGAAGGGCTTTCCCGGGCCATACAGACAGGCAGAGGGCTTTACGGGACCATCGAGTTCTTCCCGGAAGAAGGGAAGTACCACATGGACGGGCACAGGAAATGCAATCTCTGCCTGACGCCTTCTGACACCATGAAATACAATGGCGTATGCCCGGTGTGCGGGCGCAAAATTACCATCGGCGTTTCCCACCGGGTGGAGGAGCTTGCGGACCGGCCGGAGGGATTTGTAAGAGAAGGAGCCAAAGCATTTGAAAGCCTTGTCCCCCTGCCGGAAGTGATTGCCGCTTCCATGGGATGCTCCGCCGCCAGCAAAAAGGCAGGCAGGGAGTATCAGCGCATGCTCGGGGAACTGGGCGCGGAGTTTGAGATTCTGCGGACCATTCCGGCTGAGGATATCCGCAGGACTGCGGGAACGCGGATCGCGGAGGGAATTAAGAGGCTGCGGGAGGGCAGGGTGGAGCGCGTCCCCGGATTTGACGGGGAGTACGGCGTGATCCGTCTGTTCAGCAGTGAAGAGCTGGAAAATACAGAAGGACAGATGAGCTTCTTTGACATGATCGGCGTGTCCCAGGACTGTGTGGAACGGGAGGGATCTGACAGAAGCGGGAATGGAAGTTCAGATGAGAGCGCGGATAAAAGGACTGAGCAAAGGATAGGACAGAGTACAGACCGGGACGGGGCAGATGAGACTCCCGGGGAGATTCCGGGAGAAGCCATGCCGGGAGGGGAGAAAAGCGGCGCCCTGGCGGCGCTCAATCCCGAACAGCGGCAGGCGGTTACGTCGGGGGCTGCCTGTGTGGCGGTCAAAGCGGGACCGGGCACCGGCAAGACAAAGACGCTGGTGTCACGGCTGACCTATCTTCTTGAGAACCGCCGGGTAAAGCCTTCTGAGATTACGGCGGTCACATTCACCAATCAGGCGGCGGCTGAGATGCGAGAGAGGATATCCAGGGAAACCGGGAAAAAGTCTGCGGGAAGGCGGATGACCATCGGCACGTTCCACGCGGTCTGCCTGGACTTCTTAAAGAGCCAGGGACAGAACTTCCTTCTGGCAGGGGAAGCCGAACTGGGAGAACTGGCAGAACAGGCCCTGGAAGCGTGCGGGATACCTATGCGGGGAAAGGAGTTCCTGGAACAGGTTTCCCGGCTCAAATCAGGGATGTCAGACGGAAAGGCCGGCGGGGAGAAAGCGCCCGTATGGTTTCAGGCCTATGAGCGGTACGAAGAGCTGAAAGCAGAGAAGAATCTGTATGATTTCGACGATCTGCTGCTGCGCGCGGCGGAACTGATCGAGGAAGGCGGCGTCCAGCCCGGATGGGAGAAGCGGTTCCGCTATCTTCTGGTGGATGAATTCCAGGATATCAACCCGGCTCAGTACCGGCTGATCCGGCTGTGGCACGCCGCGGGGCAGGAACTCTTTGTCATCGGAGACCCGGATCAGTCCATTTACGGGTTCCGCGGCGCGGACCCGCGGTGTTTTGACAAGCTGGGTGAAGCTTATCCCGATCTGGAAGTCATTGAACTGAAGGAGAACTACCGCTCGTCGCCGCAGATCCTCTCTGCCGCTCAGAACATGCTGGGAAGAGGCGCTCTCCACGCGTGCTGCCCGGACAACGTGCCGGTGCGGGTTGTGGAGGCCGGAAGCCCTCTGAGTGAAGGGATCTTTATCGCCAAAGAGATTGGGCGCATGGCAGGCGGAGTGGGCATGCTGGAAGCCCACAGGGAAGCGTGGGAGAACGGAGAGCGTAAGATCCGTGGGTTCGGGGATATCGCGGTCCTGTACCGGACCAACCACCAGGCGCATATATTGGAAACGTGCCTGAAAAAAGAGGGGATTCCCTATATTGTGGCAGGAAGGGAAGATTTTCTCAAGGCGGACACCGTGCAGGGAAGCATCTGTTTCTTCCGGTATCTGAGGGAGAAAGAGAATCTGCCGGCAGCCCAGGAGAGCGCGAAGCGGATCTGGAACCTGCCGTGGAATGAAGTGACAGAGGAAGTGTTAAGGAACACGGCGGAAAAATTGAGGGCGGATTACCAGAAGAAAAAGCCCCAGAAATTCTTGGAAGAGTGGATGGAGGAGATGAATCTGGCAGAAGATCAGGCGATGCAGAATCTGGCGCGGATGACCGTCTTCTACAAGAGCATGGATGCATTTTTGAGTGCCCTGGAGCTGGGCGTGGAGAGCGACCTGAAGCGCTGCGGGAATAAGAAATATTTGTCCGAAGCAGTCACGCTGATGACACTCCACGGCTCCAAAGGACTGGAATTCCCCGCGGTCTTTATCTGCGGGGCGCAGAAAGGCATGATCCCTCTGGAGAGCGGGCGGCATCCCACGGATAAAGAAGAGGAACGCCGGTTATTCTATGTGGGGATGACCCGGGCAAAAGAGGAATTGGTGATGACAGGGACAGGAGAGATCTCCGAATTTCTGAGGGCGGATGAATGGAATGGAATGCCGGGGGAAGCCGGCGCGAAAAAGGAGCCGTACATGACCTGGGAAAGGGCATCGGAGAAGAAGAAGGAAGATTCCTTCCACCAGATGAGCCTCTTTGAACGATAACATTGACAATCTGCCCGCGATACTTTAGATTAGAGTGAGACGTCAGATGATGGTACAACGAGACAGGAGATGGATATGAGATTAGGAGAAAAGCAGGTGCTGACCGTGGTCAAGATCGTGGACTTCGGCGTATACCTTGGAAACGATGAGGAGCGGGTGCTGCTTCCGAAAAAGCAGGTGCCGGAGGGGATCGAAGCGGGAGACCCGGTGGAAGTGTTTCTTTACAAAGACTCTTCCGACCGCATGATCGCCACGACGAAAGAACCCAAGATCACGATCGGGCAACTGGCGGTGCTTGAAGTGGCGGATGTGGGACGTGTGGGGGCCTTTCTGGACTGGGGGCTGGAGAAGGATCTTCTGCTTCCATTTAAAGAGCAGACCGTGAAAGTGGAAAAGGGGGACCGCTGTCTTGTGAGCCTGTATGTGGACAAAAGCGGGCGCCTGTGCGCCACAATGAAAGTGCATCAGCTGTTGCGCGCGGACTCCCCTTATAAAAAGGATGACATGGTCAGCGGGACGGTCTATGGAATCAGCAGGGAGTTCGGCGTGTTTGTGGCAGTGGATAATCAGTACAGCGCGCTGATTCCCCGCAGGGAAGTCTATGGCAGGATGGATATGGGGCAGCAGATCGAGGCACGCGTTGCGGACGTGAAGCCGGACGGCAAGCTGGATTTAAGCGTCAGGGGCAGGATTCCGGAGCAGATGGGCGCGGACGCACAGCGGATTATGGAGCGGATCGAGGAGAACGGCGGATGCCTTCCGTTTACGGATAAGGCGGACCCAGAGCGTATCCGGGCAGAGTTCGATATGAGTAAGGCGGCGTTCAAACGCGCGGTGGGAAGACTGTTAAAACAGGGCAGGATTATGATTGATGAAAATCAGGGAAAAATCTTGCAATCCCGTTGAAAATGGTTATAATAGGCAGTAGGAGCGCGCAGGGAAAACGCCGGCGCCCCGATGAAACTTAACGTGAAGCAGACGGAGAGTATGGAAAGGAGAACATACAATGAAAGTTCAGAATATCACCAATATAGAAGGCTTTTTTAAAGTGATTGATTCTTGTGAAGGCAAGGTGGAACTGGTGACAGGCGAAGGAGACAGGCTGAACTTAAAGTCAAAGCTGTCCCAGTATGTTTCCATGGCAAATATCTTCTCCAACGGGGAGATCCCGGAGCTGGAGATCATTGCATATGAGAAGGAAGACACAGACAAACTGATCCAGTTTATGATGGAAGGCACGGAGTAAGATCCTGCCGGCAGAACAGGACAGAATAACAAGGGCAGTTTCCGAAATGGGAGCGGCCCTTTTCCTTTCGTTGAGGTGAGAGATGAGTTTTGCACATTTGCACGTCCACACAGAATACAGTCTGCTGGACGGGTCAAACAAGATAAAAGAATATGTTTCCAGAGTAAAAGAGCTGGGCATGGACAGCGCGGCGATCACGGACCACGGTGTGATGTACGGCGTGATCGATTTCTACCGGGAAGCGCGGCGCCAGGGGATTAACCCGATCCTGGGCTGTGAGGTCTATGTGGCGCCCAACTCCCGTTTCGACCGTGAAGTCACGGGCGGGGATGACAGGTATTATCACCTCGTGCTGCTTGCGGAAAACAACGAAGGCTACGCGAATCTTATGAAGATCGTATCAAAAGGCTTTGTGGAGGGATACTATTATAAGCCCCGTGTGGACAAGGCGCTTCTGAGAGAGTACCACGGAGGCATCATCGCGCTGAGCGCCTGCCTCGCGGGAGAAGTCCAGCGCTATCTCGTGAAGGGGCTTTATGACGAGGCCAAAAAAACCGCTCTCGAGTATCGGGAGATTTTCGGGGAAGGGAACTATTTCCTGGAGCTTCAGGATCACGGCATCCCGGATCAGGCGCTTGTAAACCAGCAGCTGCTTAAGATGTCGCAGGAGACCGGCATAGAGCTGGCAGCCACCAACGACGTCCACTACACATACGCGCAGGACGCCAAGCCCCATGATATCCTGCTGTGCATCCAGACCGGAAAGAAGCTTTCCGATGAGAACCGCATGCGCTACGAGGGCGGGCAGTATTATGTAAAATCGCCGGAGGAGATGGAGCGGTTATTCCCATATGCCCTCCAGGCGCTGGATAATACACAGCGGATCGCGGACCGGTGCCATGTGGAGATCGAATTTGGTGTTACCAAGCTGCCAAAGTATGACGTTCCGGGCGGCCTGACATCCTGGGAATATCTTCAGAAGCTCTGCTATGAAGGACTGGAAGAACGGTACGCAGCTCCCGGCCGGGAACTGAAAGAACGGCTGGCATACGAGCTGGACACCATCAAAAATATGGGGTATGTGGATTATTTCCTGATTGTGTGGGATTTTATAAAATACGCGAAGGATCACGGCATCTCGGTGGGTCCGGGGCGTGGGTCCGCCGCGGGGAGCATTGTCTCCTACTGCCTTGGCATTACCACCATTGATCCGATCCGCTATCAGCTTCTCTTTGAGCGGTTCCTGAATCCGGAGCGCGTGTCCATGCCGGATATTGACGTGGATTTCTGTTTTGAGCGCCGTCAGGAAGTGATTGACTACGTTGTGCGCAAGTACGGAAAGGACCGGGTGGTTCAGATCGTTACCTTCGGTACGCTGGCAGCCCGTGGTGTGATCCGGGATGTGGGACGGGTGATGGATCTCCCTTATGCTTTTGTTGATTCTATCGCGAAGATGATCCCCCAGGAACTGAATATTACCATTGACCGGGCGCTGAAAGAGAACCCGGAGCTGAAGCAGACATACGAGCATGACGAGCAGGTGAAGACCCTTATTGATATGGCCAAGCGTCTCGAAGGACTGCCAAGACACAGTTCCATGCATGCGGCCGGCGTGGTGATCAGCCAGAAATCCGTGGACGAATACGTTCCGCTCTCCCGGGCGGCGGACGGATCGATCACCACTCAGTTCACCATGACTACGCTGGAGGAGCTGGGGCTGCTGAAGATGGACTTCTTAGGCTTAAGGACACTGACCGTGATCCAGAACGCAGTGCTCATGGCCCGGAAAAAAGATGCTTCCATCGATATGGAAAAGATTGACTATAATGACCCGAAAGTCCTGGACTACATCGGGACGGGAAAGACGGACGGGATTTTCCAGCTTGAGAGCGCGGGGATGAAAAGCTTCATGAAGGAGCTCAAGCCCCACAGCCTGGAAGATATCATCGCCGGTATTTCCCTGTACCGTCCGGGGCCCATGGACTTTATTCCGCAGTACATCAAAGGGAAAAATGACGCTTCCTCTATCACTTATGACTGCCCGCAGCTGAAACCCATCCTTGAGCCCACTTACGGGTGTATCGTGTACCAGGAGCAGGTGATGCAGATCGTGCGGGACCTGGCGGGGTATACGCTGGGCAGAAGCGATCTTCTGCGCCGTGCCATGTCAAAGAAAAAGGGCGACGTCATGCAGAAGGAACGCCAGATTTTTGTCTATGGAGACGCGGAAACGAATGTACCGGGCTGTGTGAAAAACGGCATTGATGAGAAGACCGCGAATAAGATCTATGATGAGATGATTGATTTCGCGAAATACGCGTTTAACAAATCCCACGCCGCGGCATACGCGGTCGTCGCGTATCAGACCGCGTGGCTGAAATATTACTATCCCGTGGAATTTATGGCGGCGCTTATGACCTCGGTCATTGACAATCCCTCGAAGGTGGCGGAGTACATCTATTCCTGCCGGCAGATGAACATCCGGATTCTGCCCCCGGATATCAATAAGGGGGAGGCAGATTTCTCGGTTGACGGCGGAAATATCCGTTACGGGCTGGCCGCCATCAAAAGCATCGGGCGTCCGGTGGTGCAGGCAGTGCTCGAGGAGCGTCATGCGTTCGGACCCTTTCAGAACCTGGAGGATTTTATCACCCGCATGTCAACGAGAGAGGTCCTTAATAAAAGGGCGATTGAGAACTTTATCAAAGCCGGGGCGCTGGACGCGCTGGGAGGCACAAGGAAGCAGTTCATGAGTATCTATGTCCAGATCGTGGACCATGTGAACCAGGAGAAGAAATACTCCATGTCAGGGCAGATGACGCTGTTTGACCTTGTGGGCGAGGAGGAGAAAGCAGATTTCCAGATCCGCCTGCCGGATGTGGGGGAGTACTCCAAAGGCAGCCTGCTGGCATTTGAAAAGGAAGTGCTGGGGGTCTACATCAGCGGGCATCCACTGGAAGAGTATGAGGATAAGTGGAGAAAAATGATTTCTGCCACCACCCTTGATTTCCAGCCCGACGAGGAGACCGGGCGGACGAAGGTACGCGACGGCGCAAAGGAGATCATTGGAGGGATGATCACGGATAAGACAGTGAAGCATACCCGGACGAACCAGATGATGGCGTTTGTCACTGTGGAGGACCTTCTGGGGACGGTGGAGGTCGTTGTGTTCCCGCGGGACTATGAGAGCAGCAGGGAGTACCTGGAGACAGACAGCAGAGTATTCATCCGCGGGCGGGTATCCGAGGAGGATGAGAAGGCCAGCAAGCTGATCTGTGAGAAGGTGATCCCATTTGAGCGCACCAAGCGGGAGCTGTGGATTCAGTTCCCGGACAAGGCGGCGTTTCTCGACGAGGAGCAGATTGTGTACGGGTATCTGGCGGACTCAGAGGGAGACGATGAAGTCGTGATATACTGCGCGAAAGAGCGGGCGGTGAAGCGCCTTCCGAGAAACCGGAATATCCAGATCAATCCCCAGGTTTTGAGCAGGCTGATGAATCATTTTGGCGAGAGCCGGGTAAAAGTGGTTGAAAAAGCTATTGAAAACCACTTCTAAATAGGGTAGAATAATTTCGAAATTGTTAAAAAATTTACAATTTTTGGGTTTGGCAGTTATCTGACTTTGACTTTTAAGGAAAGGTGGAAAAAATTCATGGCAGAGAACAGTATGATGGACAAAGAAAAATATTTGGATGAGATCGAAGACACGATCCGTACGATCGGCGTCCTGACCAGCGGCGGCGACGCTCCGGGCATGAACGCTGCGATCCGCGCTGTTGTGAGAAGAGCGCTTTCAAGGGGACTGAAAGTGCGCGGCATCCGCAGAGGATATCACGGACTGCTCAAGGAGGAGATTATCGATCTTTCTGCGCGTGACGTTTCCGATACGATCCAGCGCGGGGGAACGATTCTTCAGACTGCCCGCTGTAAATCCATGCGGACGGAAGAGGGACAGCAGAAGGCGGCGGCGATCTGTAAGAAATATGGCATAGACGGACTTGTAGTGATCGGGGGAGACGGGTCATTCGCGGGCGCGCAGAAACTGGCCAATCTGGGAGTCAATACCATTGGGGTGCCGGGAACCATTGACCTGGACATTGCCTGTACAGATTATACCATCGGATTCGATACAGCGGTAAATACCGCGATGGAAGCCATTGACAAAGTGCGTGATACTTCCACATCCCATGAGAGATGCAGCATCATTGAGGTTATGGGGCGTGATGCCGGATACCTGGCGCTGTGGTGCGGGATCGCCAACGGAGCGGAGCGCATCCTGATGCCGGAGGAGCACGATTTTGACGAGCAGGCGCTGATCGCGGACATTATGGCGAATAAGAAACGCGGCAAGAAGAACTATATTATCATCAACGCGGAAGGCATCGGAGATTCCATTAACATGGCGAAGAGAATCGAGGAGGCGACAGGCATTGAGACAAGAGCCACCATCCTGGGACACATGCAGCGCGGCGGAAGCCCCACATGCAAGGACAGGGTGTACGCGTCTATTATGGGAGCCATGGCGGTTGACCTTCTCTGCCAGGGTAAGACAAACCGTGTCGTGGGATACAAGAACGGCGAGTATGTGGACTATGATATCGAGGAAGCACTCGCAATGAAGAAATCGATCTCCGATTATCAGTATAATATCGCGAAATCACTTGCGATCTAAGGAGCAGGACGTGAATATGGAGAACAGGAAGACAGCGCCTGTGGGCGTGTTTGATTCCGGAGTAGGGGGGCTGACGGTAGCGAGGGAGATCGCGCGTCAGCTCCCTGACGAAAATATCATATATTTTGGCGACACTGCCCGTGTCCCTTACGGGAGCAAGTCTCAGAATACGATCATCCGCTTTTCAGAGCAGATCATCCGCTTCCTTAAGACAAAACAGATAAAGGCCATTGTCATCGCGTGCAACACGGCCAGCGCCCTGGCGCTGGATGCCGTGAGGGATGAATTTGACATTCCCATCCTGGGAGTGGTGATTCCCGGCGCGCGGGCGGCTGTGGAGGCCACCCGGAACAGAAAAGTGGGGGTCGTGGGAACAGACGCTACCGTGCAGAGCGGCATGTACACAAAGGTCATCCGCGGGATGGCGCCGGATGTGGAGGTCATTGAGAAGGCCTGCCCTCTTTTTGTGCCTCTGGTTGAGGAAGGATTCAAAGAACATAACGTGACCCGGGAAGTGATCGAATATTACCTGGAGTCCATGCGCAGCACGGATATCGATGCCATGATACTCGGGTGTACGCACTATCCCCTTCTGCGGTCCAAGATACGGGACTATATGGGGGAGCGGATACAGATTGTCAACCCTGCCTACGAGACGGCCATGGACTTAAAGAAGCTGCTCCACGAGAATGATATGGAAAATGACGGCTTAGACACCCGGCATAGCAGATATTCGTTCTATGTAAGCGACGCGGCTGAGAAATTCCGCAGGTTCGCCAACACGGTCATGCCATTTGACGTGCCGACTACGAACGTGGTAAATATTGAGGAGTATTAACGGATGACAAAAGATGTACTGATCAGTATTTCAGGAAAGCATATCGATATTATGAATGATCCCGCCGAGGGGTATGAGACCGGGGATGACGCCATTGAGGTCGTTACCCCGGCTAATTATTACTGCCGCAACGGAAAGCACTATATTATTTACGATGAAGTGCTGGAGGGGATGGCGGGCACGATCAAAAACCGGATCAAAATTACCGGCACGGATGTGGTGGAGATTATGAAGAGCGGGATTTCCAGCTCCCATATGGTTTTTGAGAAAAATAAAAAGAACCTGACATACTATAAGACCCCCTACGGGCAGATGCTTGTCGGAGTCAATACAAGAAATATGGAGATCAGCGTGGAGAACGATAAGATCGGGGTGCTGGTGGACTATGAACTGGATGTAAACCATGAGCCCTTCGCTGACTGCAAGATAAAAATGAACATCATATCCAAAGACAGCCGGGAGTTTTCTGTACTCAGCTGATCAGACAGATCAGATAAAAAATGATCCCCGGGGCGTCCATCGAAGAGCTGTTCTGCGCGATGGATGCTCCGGGGATCTGATTTTGTTCTGCCGCAGGGGATTTTCAGCGTTTGAAAAACCCTTTCTTCTTCTGCGGAGGCTCAATGGAACCGCCCCTCACACTTTTAATCTCGGTTATGTAGAGCCCGCTGACAACGGCTTTGATCTCTTTCTTTACCGGCATGACCTCGAATACTTTGTTCTCACACATCAGTGTCATGATTCTGGGACCGATTTTTGCCTTTACAACAGGGATCTTGGTGCGTCTTAAATACTTCGGCGTATTTTCAACGACGGCCGCGGGAAGCCCCGCTTCTTTCAGTTTCATTTTCTTTTTATCAATGATAAGCATGCTGATGACCTGTGCGGCCGCTTCCATCTGCTCTCTCTGCTCTGCCTGTTTTTTCTCAGCCTTTTTTCCGAAGATAAACAGAGCGATGCATGCGCCGATCACAAGCACGAGAATGACGATCAGTACGATGGTTAATGGACTCACGTTATAATCCTCCTAAATCTTATATTTCCGCTTTTGCGCAACTAGTATTGTAACATTGTTTCTGGGCAAGTGCAAGCAAATCAGCATATTTGAAAATGAGTTTCGGCATATTTGGGGTTTGCTTTTCGGGGAAGGAGCGGGTATACTGTTAGAGTAGCGTTTCCGCGCTGGGAGAACCGGCGCGGGGAGCGGCATTCTTTTCCCGTGGACATCCACAGGGGGGAGGAGGGTTGAAAAAGGAGTTTTAACATGGCAGAAATGATTTGGAACGGAGCGGTGATGGTCTATGATTTTATCATGGATAATATCGTCATCATCAATATCCTCTTCGCGCTTATCATCGTGTTCTTCCAGAGAAGGTCTCCGCAGACTGTCTGGACATGGCTGCTTCTGCTGTATTTTATACCCATCCTGGGATTCATCCTGTACCTGGTCATCGGGCAGGATTTCCACAAGAGCAGGATGTTTAAGGCGAAAGAGATCGAGGGCGAACTGAAGTACGCGGTGCGGCGGCAGGAGGAAACGATCTACCACAAACGGCTCAGGCTGGCGAACCCGGAGATGGCCAGGTTTAAGGATCTGATCCTCTATAACCTGGAGGCCGGCGAGGCGGTGCTCACTGACAATAATGATATCAGGATCTACACGGACGGCAAAGCGAAATTCCGGGCTCTTCTGGAGGAGATGCGCCAGGCGGAGCGTTATATCCATATTCAGTATTACATTATCCGCAATGACGAGCTGTGGCAGGAGATCGAGAAGGTCCTGATACAGAAGGTCCATCAGGGCGTGGAAGTGCGCGTTCTCTTTGACAGTATGGGATGCCGCACGATGAAGAATAAAGACTGGGAGCGTCTGGAGCGGGAAGGCATCCAGGTGGCGGAATTCTTCCCCGCGCTTTTAGGGAAGCTTCAGCTCCGCGTGAATTACAGGAATCACAGGAAAATCGTGGTCATTGACGGGCGGATCGGATTCGTGGGCGGATTTAATGTGGGGAGAGAGTACCTGGGAAGGGAGAAGAAGTTCGGTTACTGGCGGGACACCCACCTGTGCATTGAGGGGGCGGCAGTGACTTCCCTGGCAGTGCGCTTTGTGCTGGACTGGAACTATGCCTCCAAGGAGAATCTCTTCCTTGAGGACCGGCTCTTTGAGATCCCGGAGTATGTAAGAAAGGGCAGGGACCCTGTGCAGATTATATCCAGCGGACCGGACTCACAGACCAAAACGATCCACGACAATTATCTGAGACTCATACACAGCGCCAAAGATCATGTGTATATCCAGACGCCTTACTTTATACCGGATGAATCCATATTGGACGCGCTGAAGATTGCCAGCAGATCCGGGATAGACGTTCGCATTATGGTGCCGTGCAAGCCGGACCATCCGTTTGTCTACTGGGCGACGTATTCTTACATAGGGGATATGGTCGCGGCCGGAGCGAAGTGTTATGTGTACAACAATGGGTTCCTGCACGCGAAGACACTGAGCGTGGACGGCATGGTGGCGTGCGTGGGGACGGCGAATATGGATATCCGCAGTTTCGGGCTGAATTTTGAAGTGAACGCGGCGATCTACAGCGAGCGCACGGTGCAGCGCCTGGAGCGCGCGTTTGAAAATGATATGACACAGTGTACCCATGTGACGAGAAAAGTCTATGATGAGAGGAGTCTGGTTATCAGGGGGAAAGAGCAGTTCTCAAGGCTTCTGTCTCCGCTTTTGTAAGCGGCGCGGCAGGGCAGCGGGATTGTCTGGTTATCAGAACCGGCGCGGACAGGACAGCCGGATCATACAGATGATCGGAACCGGCGCGGGAGTGCCGGAACAGATAAAATAAATTTTCAAGAAATGATACAGAAGGAGAAAGAGCAATGAAAAAGAAAGTGATTGCAATGATGCTTGCCGCGGCTGTAGCGGCTACGGCCGCGGGATGTGGCAGCAAAGGACTGTCCAATGAATATGTGACAGTGACACAGTACAAGGGACTGGAAGTAGCCAAGGTGGAGACAGAGGAAGTGACAGACGACCAGGTGGAGGAGGCGAACCAGGCAAACCTCCAGAATACGGCAGAGAAAGTGACAGTGACGGACCGCGCGGCACAGACAGGAGACTGGGTCAACATTGACTTTACCGGATATCTGGACGGCGTGGAGTTCGAGAACGGATCAGCCCAGGCCCAGGATCTTCAGCTGGGCTCAGGCAGCTTTATTGGCGCGTCAGGCGATTACGCGGGATTTGAGGATCAGATTGTGGGTCATCAGACCGGCGAGGAGTTTGACATCACGGTACAGTTCCCGGATAATTATTCCGAGGATATGGCGGGGAAGGTAGCGGATTTCCATATCGTTCTCAACGAGATTTATAATGAGAGCGTGCCGGAACTGACTGACGAGTGGGTGCAGGCAAACATTACGGACGCGGACACTGTGGAAGAGTACAAGACGAATCTCAGGACCCAGCTTGAAGAGCAGGCGGAAGAGTCGGCCAGGAACCAGCTGATGAGTTATGTGCAGACAGAGCTCTTGGAGAACATTGAAGTAAAGAAATACCCCGAGGATAAAGTGGATGAGCTTGTCACAGAGATGGAAGACTACTATACCCAGATGGCGGCCATGTACGGCGTGGAGCTGACGGAATTTATTGTGAACTACCTGGGGACCACGGAGGATGATTTCCACAGCAGGATCAAAGAGTCCGCACAGCAGACAGTGGCAATAAACGAGGCGGTAAAATTAATCGCCGAGAAGCAGAAACTGCAGCCTTCTGACGAAGAGTTTGAGAAACGGGCGAAAGAATACGCGGAGCAGTCGGGCATGGACGATGTGACCGCGTTTATGGAGCAGGTCGGAGAGGATACACTGAAAGAACAGATTCAGCTCGATCTTGTGATGGAATACCTGGCGGATGAGTGCGTGCAGGTCGAGGACAGCGCTGAGTAGGACAGAAAAATAAGGCCGCGTAGGCGGCACGCGCGGCGCTGCGGCCGCGCTGGGACAGCAGGATTTCAGAAAGAAAAAGGAGGGCATGAAATGAAGCTGGAAAATGACAGGCTCTGTGTGGAGATCGCGGAGCAGGGCGCGGAAGTGACTAGGATCTACGATAAGAAGAAGGATACAGAACTTCTGTGGGACGCGGACCCTGTATATTGGAAACGGCATTCCCCGATCTTATTCCCCAATGTGGGGAAGACGTATCACAATACCGTGCGGATCAATGGGATACAGTATCCCACATCCCAGCATGGGTTTGCCAGGGATAACAGATTCAAATGTATCAGGGAAACATCGGACACAGCTTCGTTCTTATTCTCATCCGGGGAAGAGACAAAAGAGGTCTATCCGTTTGACTTTGACCTGATCGTTTCCTACAAGCTGGAAGGAAAGAACCTGCTTGTGAAATGGGAAGTGCTAAACGCGGGGGATGAGGAGATGTTCTTTACAATAGGTGGACATCCGGCCTTCCGTTTCGGTGATGTTTCGGAAATGAAGAGTGACTATATCCTGCGTTTCCCGGGCAGGGCGTCACTGGATTATATTCTTGTCAATCTGGCTGAGGCGGCGGCAGATCCGGCAAAGGTATATGAGCTGGAGCTGGAAGACGAATGCTGTTCGCTGACGGAAGAGATGTTCGCGAATGATGCCCTTATCTTTGACAACGGGCAGATCGACGAGGTGTGGCTCTGCCATAAGGACGGCACGCCCCGTGTGGGCATGAAGTGCCAGGGGTTCCCGAACTTTGGCATCTGGTCTGTGAAAGACGCGCCGTTCGTGTGCCTGGAACCGTGGATGGGAAGGTGCGACGATATCGGGTTTGACAAAGAGCTTTCGGAGAAGCCGAATGTGAATAAAGTGCCTGTGGGAGGAAGGTTTGAGCAGAGCTATGTAATCATGGCGGGCTGATGCCGTACATACTGCAGGATAAAAAAGGGGCGCTGGTTCATCATCTGTCTGGATGGGAACCGGCGCCTTTTTTGCGGATACAAGGTACATCTATTTTTGACAGAAATACTTATGACATTAGAAAATTCAGTGAGCCGGGCGGGTTGTCTGTTCCTTTTTCCAGAAGGGAGACCAGCCCGGCGATTGTATTCTCTATTTCTTTCTTTGAGGATGGGATCAGGGTATTGTCCATCTTTACGGTCAGTACGATGAGAACGATCTCGGCCAGGGCGTCCGGATTGTCAAAAGAGATCTCACCCTTCCGGATACCCTGCTGTATGATCTCGGCCAGTACCGGCTTCAGTTCTGTGATGAGATGGTTGAGATATTTCTGGTGGAGGAAGGCTTCCTCCTGCGCTCCGGTGCCCCTGCCTTCCCTTGACCTTAGATACTCAGAAGAAGAATTCCGGCATGCCTGGAAGATCATCGCCATCCGTGTGAACGGGGAGATCTCTGTCTGCGCGGAAAGCTTCTTGGCAGTGGTGAGCGGCTTCTCGTAATTGCGCTCGACCAGGGCTTCCAAGATCGCGTCCTTAGAAGGAAAATAATAATAGATGCTGCCTTTGCCGATACCGGCGGTCTGCGCGATTTCACTGACGGAGATCGTCTGGAGATTTCTGTTTTCCAGCAGTTTCTGCAGAGAGTCAAGTATAAGTTCGTATTTTTGAGATTGTGCTGCCATAGTTACCGCCTCTTTTAATTATGAAGTAAAATCTGATGCTGTTTACACCTCAGTATAGCACATCCCCCTCAAAAGAACCACTGATCAAAACGCACAAAAAACGGTATGGAAATGCCCTTTATTTTTATGGAAACGCGAGTTGACCGCCAGTCGAAAAGGTGATAATCTAACGGAAGAAAGGATATGACCGCTGGTCGAAAAACGACATAAGCGGTCGAGAAGGAGGAAATTATGACTTATGCAGATATGTTTGCGAAAGTAAAAGGAATGCTGATGGATGCCGATGTGAGCGATATCCACGAACATCTGGCGTATCAGTTTAACATCACGGGCGAGGCGGAAGGAATTTTCTATGCGGAAGTAAAAGACGGGCAGCTCTTTGTCGAGCCCTATGAGTATTTTGACCGCGACGCGATGTTTACCTGCTCCGCGGAGACGTTATTTAAGATCGCGGATGGGAAGACAGATCCGATCCTTGCGTTTACAATCGGTAAACTGAAGGTGGAAGGGAATATTGACAAGGCGCTGAGGCTGAAGGAGCTGATCAGCAGTAAGAAAAAAGGAAAGAAATAAACGTGCTTTATGCGCGGAGAAAAGAATCGGCGGACGAATTCTGAAAAGAGCGTCAGGACGCAGAAAGGGAGATGCTGGTAAATGGGAAAGAAATTAAAAGCAGCGGCAGCGCTTCTCGGCGCGGCAGCCGCGGCGGAGGCGGCGGGAAGCGCCTACCTGTACAGAAGGACCATGATCCGTTATAAAGCGAAGACAGAGCGGACCATGAAGATGTCCGGAGTGGACTGGGAGAAATATACCTCCCTTATGAAAGAGCGCAGGGCGTGGATGATGGAACAGCCTCATGAGGATGTGTGGATTACCTCTCACGATGGGCTGAAGCTTCACGGTACTTATTTCAAAGGGGAGGAGGGAAGCAGGGCGGTGATCTGCTTCCACGGATATACGAGCGAGGGCCTCAATGATTATGTAAGCCTATCCGATTATTATTTAAAGCATGGGTTCCGCATGCTCCTGATTGATGAGAGAGCCCATGGGACGAGCGAGGGAAACCACATTGGTTTTGGCAATATGGACCGTCTGGACGGAAAGCGCTGGGTGGAATGGATGATTGACAAAGCGGGTGAGGACACGCAGATCCTGCTTCACGGCAATTCCATGGGCGGGGCCACAGTCTGTATGATGAGCGGGCTTGAGCTTCCGCCCCAGGTAAAAGGCATTATCTCGGACTGCGCGTTCACTTCTATGAAGGAAGTGTTCACCCATGTGCTTCACAGCATGTACCACATTCCGGCATTTCCCATGCTGCAGATTGCCGACTGGGCGAATAAAAAGAAGGCCGGATATGGGCTGGATGATTTAAGTTCCGTGAGGGAAGTGAGAAAGGCAGAGGTGCCGTTCCTCTTCATTCACGGGGAGGACGACGTTTTCGTTCCCTGCTGGATGACGGAAGAGATCTATAAAAACTGTGCCTCGCCAAAGACGAAACTGATTGTCAAGGGCGCGGGACACGGAGAAAGTTACTATAAGGATACGAAAGGCTATGAGAGCGCCATGGATTCATTTATAGGAGGAGTTATAGAATGATGAAGACGAGAAAGGGGTACAAGGTATACCCGCTGACAGTAGCGCAGAAGTTTCATCTGTATTATCTGCCGTTCTGCCCGACAGCTGCTGTCCTGAATATCGGAACCAGCCTGACCATAGAGGTGGAGATCGACTGGGATATCCTGAAGCAGTCCATCAATAAAGCCTATGAGAGATGCGAAGGCATGCGCGTCCGCTTCGCGAAAGATAAGGAAGGCAATTATTATCAGTATGTTGTAAAGCACGAGGATCAGGACATTGAGTTCTATGACTTCAGCGGAAAGACGATGGAAGAGGCAGAGGAGATCATGAAGGAGTGGACAAGGGTTCCTTTCCAGATGACGGATACCCAGCTCACCAGGGTTGTCATGATTCAGATGCCGGACGGCTTCAGCGGGGTATACTTCCTGGGACATCATATGATCGTGGACGCACAGTCGCTGATCGCGTTTCTTAAGGATATCATTGAATTGTACTGTAACGCGAAATACGAGGGAGTCCCCTATCCGAAGGAGATGGCTTCCTACATTGAGCAGCTGCAGAAGGACCTTGCCTATGAGGCGGGCAGCAGGGCGCAGTTAAGAGATATTGAATATTTTCACAAAGAGATTGAGAAGGGCGAGCCCATCTTCAACGGGATCAACGGAAGGGATAAGCTTGAGGCGGCCCGTGAGATGTTCAAGAACCCGGACCTGCGTACTGCGTTCAGCGCGTCAGATGACACCAAGTCCACGCTGGATATCTTCCACCTTGAGGAGGAACCTACGAGGCGTCTCATGGATTTCTGTGAGAAATATCATGTCTCCCTGGCGTGTCTGCTTCTGATGGGGCTGCGTACGTATTTACAGAAAATGAACGGATTTGAGGACGTGTCCATCAACAATGCCATCGCAAGGCGCGCCACACTGAAAGAGAAGAAATCCGGAGGAACAAGGATTCACTCGTTCCCGATCCGCACCATCTTCCCGGAAGATATGAAGTTCATTGACGGGGTTTACGCGATCCGCGACAAACAGAATGAATACTTCCGCCATGCCAATTATGACCCCACAGCATACTTCGCGCACAGGGCCAAAACCTATCCTCAGCCCAAGGCCGGGCTTACATATGAGCAGATTTCCCTGACGTACCAGCCGCTGACTCTGAAGGAGAAAGGGCTGGATCAGCTGGGCGATATCCGCTATAAGACAAAATGGTACCCCAACGGCTCCTGCGCCCAGGCGATGTACCTGACTGTGATGCACCGGCCGGAGGACAATGGGCTGGACTTTAACTTCGAGCACCAGGTGAAAGCGGTGTCAAGGGACGAGCTGGAGTATCTGTATTACTATCTGTGCAGGATCATGTTCAAGGGCGCGGAGAATCCGGACCTGACGATCGGGGAGATTATAAAACTGGTATAAAGCCAGAGCGCGCACGGAAAAAATGAGGGAGCATCCCGCCCCAATGGGGGAATTGGTATAAAATAGAAAACGAGAATAAAGGAGAACAATGATGTTTGAGAAATTAGTAGATATCATCTGCAACTATGTGGAAGTGGAGCCGGAGAATATTCATCCGGAGTCCCGTTTCATGGAAGACCTGGGGTTTACATCCTTTGACTTTATGAGCATGCTGGGGGAGATTGAGGATGAGTTCGACGTAGAAGTGGAGCAGACGGAGGCGGCCAATATCCGCACCGTACAGGAAGCCGCTGATTACCTTGAAAAGTTGACTGCTGAGAACTGATTTTGTCTCAGAGAAAGGATTGAGGAAATATGCTTTGCAGTACAGTTCGTGAGATTCTGGTGAACGCGGAGAAAAAGTACGGGACAGGGGACGCGGTGCGCTATAAAATCAGTAAAAACAAGATCGAATCCAAGACCTATACACAGCTGAAGGAAGACAGTGAGAGCTTTTCCAATGTGCTTAAGGCGCTGGGAGAGCAGGGAAACCATGTGTCGGTGATCGGCATGACTTCCTATGCGTGGCTGACCGCTTATTTCGGCACAGTCAACAGCGGGAGCGTGATCGTGCCGCTGGATGTGAACCTGCCGGCGGAGGATGTGTGCGACCTGATCGCCCGCTCTGATTCCACAGTGCTCGTCTATGACGAGGTGAGAAAGGATGTGGCGGCTATGGCAGAAGAGCGCTGCCCGCGGCTGAAAACGATCATTTCCATGCAGCAGCAGGAGCACAGTGACCATGCGTACGCATTCTGGAAGCTTCTTGAGGAGCATCAGGGAAGTTTTGACTATACGCCGGAGCCGGACCGGCTCTGTACGATTATGTTCACGTCCGGCACCACGGGAAAGAGCAAGGGGGTTATGCTGACCCACAGAAATGTAGCGGAAAACGCCACCTGTCTTGATATGAAGATCCCGGAGCGCATCGTGATCATGACTGTGCTCCCGATCCATCACGCGTACTGTCTGAGCATGGATATCCTCAAAGGGATGTCGCTTGGGGCGGTGATCTGTATCAATGATTCTCTCATGCGCGTGGCAAAGAATATCAAGCTCTTTCAGCCGGAGATGATCCTGATGGTGCCGCTGATGATCGAGACCATGGCAAAGAAACTGGAGGAGGCGGCGCTTCTTCCGGCGAAGATTGTGAAGAATCAGGTGTTTGGAAAACAATTCCATACCATCTGCAGCGGCGGTGCTTATCTTGATCCGAGCTACATTGATTTGTTCAAAAAATACGACATTACAATCCAGCAGGGCTACGGGATGACGGAGTGTTCTCCGGTGATCAGTATCTCACAGAGCTGGAATATCCGCAGCGATTCTGTGGGCCAGCTTGTGCCAAACTGCGAGGCAAAGACCGTGGACGGAGAGCTGTGGGTGCGCGGAAGCAGTGTCATGCAGGGATATTATAAGATGCCTGAGGAGACCGCGGAGGCTCTGGAAGACGGGTGGCTGAAGACAGGGGATCTGGGTTATGTAGATGAAGACGGGTTCGTCTACCTGACTGGGAGAAAGAAGAACCTGATCATCACCAAGAACGGTGAAAATGTATCTCCGGAGGAGCTGGAGAACGCGCTGAGTACGAACCGGCTGGTGGGAGAAGTGCTGGTGCGTGAAAATAACGGCGTGATTGAGGCGGAGATTTATCCAGATCAGGATTACGTGAAGAAAAAACGGGTGAAGGATGTGCGCGCGAATCTTCAGGAAGTCATCGACGCGTACAATCGGACAGCAGCACCGCAGAAAAAGATATACAGCCTGATTGTCCGGGATACCGAGTTTGAGAAGACTACCACAAGGAAGATCAAACGTTTCTGACGCGGGGCGGCATATTGACAAACCGGCGGGAAACAGATAGACTACTGACAATGGTTACGATTCGAAAAAAGTGGCGGTTCAAAGGGCCAGACCGAGAAGGGCTGAATTGGAAAAGCCGGGATCAGGGGGATGTTCCGCATGACGACAAAGCAGTCCCGCACATCGGATGAATATGGTTTCACGATCTGCGGCATACTGGAGCACAGGGGCATTGCTCCCAAGGATATCGATGCGGTCATTATCGCGTCTGTCGTACCGGATATTATGCATTCTCTGACAAGCGGCATCGTAAACCTTTATGATCCGCAGCTGACGCTGAACGGGCTGCGGATGATCTACGACAAGATAAAGGAGAATTGACAGCACAGGGAATATGAAACGCTTAAAAATAGGAAATGTAGAACTTGAGAACCGATATATACTGGGACCCATGGCAGGTGTGACGGACCTGCCATTTCGTCTGTTGTGCAGGGAGCAGGGGGCGGGGCTGCTCTGTATGGAGATGGTGAGTGCAAAAGCGATCCTCTACAATAATAAAAACACAGAGAGCCTCCTTGAGATCCATCCTGATGAACAGCCCGTGTCCCTCCAGCTCTTTGGATCAGATCCCGGGATCATGAGCGAGATGGCAAAGCGGATTGAAGAGCGCCCTTTCGCGATCCTGGACATCAATATGGGATGTCCGGTGCCCAAGGTGGTGAAAAACGGCGAAGGGTCAGCCCTGATGAAAGAGCCGAAGCTGGTCTATGATATTGTCCGTTCCATGGTGAAAGCCATTGAGAAGCCGGTGACCGTGAAGATCAGAAAGGGATTTGACGATGACCATGTCAATGCCGTGGAGATCGCGAAGATCATTGAGGAGGCAGGGGCGGCCGCGGTGGCCGTGCACGGAAGGACGCGGGAGCAGTATTACAGCGGCAGGGCGGACTGGGACATTATACGGCAGGTGAAGGAAGCTGTCTCCATCCCCGTGATAGGCAATGGGGATGTGACCACTCCAGAGAAGGCGCAGGAGCTGGTCCGCCGGACCGGATGTGACGGCGTCATGATCGCCAGGGGAGCCCAGGGGAATCCGTGGATCTTTTCGGAGATGACGGCATATGAGGAGACAGGAAGGATACCGCCCAGGCCGGATAAAGAAGAGCTGCGCGGCATGATGCTTCGGCACGCGCGGCTGCAGCTTCAATATAAGGGAGAGTACTCGGGAATCCGGGAGATGAGAAAGCATGTGGCGTGGTACACAAAAGGAATCCCCAACGCCGCCCGTCTGAGGGATCAGATCAACCAGGTGGAGACCATTTCAGAACTGGAAAATCTCTTGACAGTACTATAGTCTTTGGTTATAATATTGAAATTGTGAAATAGACTTAAATGACAGCATACAGGGAGACCATTTCCTGCGCAGAATAGACAGAAATGTTAAAAAAGAAAGGGAGAGTTACCATGGCAGAGGCAAAGAAAAGATTACTTACTTATGCCGGATTGAAGGCGCTTGAGGACGAGCTTGAGAATCTGAAAGTTGTCAAAAGAAAGGAAGTCGCGGCCAAGATCAAGGAAGCGAGGGAGCAGGGCGACCTCTCAGAGAACGCGGAGTACGACGCGGCAAAGGACGAGCAGAGGGATATCGAGGCGCGCATCGAAGAGCTGGAAGGAATCCTTAAGAATGCGGAAGTCGTAGTTGAGGATGAAGTTGACTTTGACAAGATCAATGTAGGCTGTACTGTAAAAGTATTCGACATCACGTACGATGAAGAAATGGAATTTAAAATTGTCGGTTCCACGGAAGCGAACAGCCTGGAAGGAAAGATCTCCAACGAATCTCCGGTCGGACAGGCGCTGATGGGCAGGAAAGCAGGAGATGTTGTCAGCGTGGAGACACAGGCAGGCGATATTCAGTACAAAGTGCTTGAGATCAGCCGTTCAAAGTAAACAGATGACATGATACAGACCTCTTAAATGTTTTAAGAGGTCTGCGTTCGCATTTAGGAAAACCCGCGGAGGGCTTACAGGATGCTGTGAGAGGCACAGTGTATAAGAGGAAAGGAGATAAGAAAGTGTCCAAGGAGCAGAAAAATGTACAGGAACCAGATCTGAATCAGTTGAGGAAGGTGCGCCGGGAGAAGCTGGCGGAACTTCAGCAGAACGGGAAAGATCCGTTTGTAATCACGAAATATGACCAGACGCATCACAGCCAGGAGATCAAAGACCATTTTGACGAACTGGAAGGGAAGAAAGTATCCATCGCGGGACGCATGATGTCGAAGCGCGTGATGGGGAAAGCTTCTTTCTGCAATGTGCAGGACCTGAAAGGGAATATCCAGTCCTATGTGGCAAGAGACAGCGTGGGCGAGGAGAATTATAAAGAGTTTAAAAAGATGGATGTGGGCGATGTTGTCGGCATTGAGGGTGAAGTGTTCCGTACAAAGACGGGAGAGATGTCTATTCACGCGTCTCATGTAGAGCTGCTCTCTAAGAGCCTTCAGATCCTTCCCGAGAAGTTCCACGGCTTGACCAACACGGATATCCGTTACCGCCAGAGATATGTGGATCTGATTATGAATCCTGAGGTAAAGGATACATTTATCAAACGCTCGAAAATCTTAAGCGCGATCAGGAGATACCTGGACAGCCAGGGATTCATGGAAGTGGAGACGCCCATGCTTGTAAGCAATGCCGGCGGCGCTGCCGCGAGACCGTTTGAGACACATTTCAACGCGCTGGATGAGGACTTTAAACTGCGCATCTCACTAGAGCTGTATTTAAAGAGACTCATCGTAGGCGGTATGGAGAGAGTGTACGAGATCGGACGCGTATTCAGGAATGAGGGACTTGACACAAGACACAATCCCGAGTTTACGCTTATGGAGCTGTATCAGGCATATACAGATTATAACGGGATGATGGATCTGACAGAGAACCTGTACCGCTATGTGGCCCAGGAAGTTCTGGGCACAACGAAGATCAGTTACAATGGCGTGGAGATGGATCTGGGAAAGCCGTTTGAGCGTATCACAATGGTTGACGCCGTGAAGAAATACGCGGGTGTCGACTGGAATGAAGTTGAGACTCTGGAGCAGGCAAGAGAGCTCGCGAAGGAGCACAACATCGAGTTCGAGGAGAGACATAAGAAGGGGGATATCCTCAATCTGTTCTTTGAGGAGTACGTGGAAGAGCATTTGATCCAGCCGACTTTTGTCATGGATCACCCGATTGAGATCTCTCCGCTTACGAAGAAGAAGCCGGAGAACCCGGACTATGTAGAGCGCTTCGAGTTCTTTATGAACGGCTGGGAGATGGCGAACGCTTACTCCGAGCTCAATGATCCGATCGATCAGAGGGAACGTTTCAGAGCGCAGGAAGAACAGCTGGCTCAGGGTGACGAGGAGGCAAATACGACGGACGAGGACTTCTTAAATGCCCTTGAGATCGGAATGCCGCCGACAGGCGGCATCGGGTACGGGATCGACAGAATGTGCATGCTGCTGACAGATTCCGCGGCGATCAGGGATGTGCTTTTGTTCCCGACTATGAAGAGCATCGGAGGAAAGGATGCGGCAAAATCGGTTGAAAAAGCGGCGGCAGAGGTCAACGGACCGGTGGCAGGATTTGGCGGAAGCTTTGATTTCTCCAATGTGAAGATCGAGCCGCTCTTTGAGGAAATGGTTGATTTTGATACGTTCAGCAAGTCAGATTTCCGTGCCGTAAAGATCGAGGCATGTGAGGCAGTTCCGAAGAGTAAGAAGCTCCTGAAGTTCACCCTGAATGACGGAACAGATCGGAAACGTACGATTTTAAGCGGTATCCACGAGTATTACGAGCCGGAAGAACTGATTGGAAAGACAGCCATTGCCATCGTGAATCTGCCGCCAAGAAAGATGATGGGTATTGATTCCGAGGGAATGCTGATTTCTGCGGTTCATGAGGAAGATGGCAGAGAAGGATTAAATCTGCTGATGGTAGATGACAGGATTCCGGCGGGAGCGAAGCTGTATTAAGACATATCATGTTGGAGGACAAAATGTGATGTCCTTCATTGGTAGAAATTTCTCTCAAAGCACATATTTACATCATTTGGTGCAGAAAGTCGTGCGGAGTGGAAAAGTTTTATAATTAACAGAGAGAATGAGAATGGGCAGTTCCATAATGGGATTGCCCATTTTCGAAATAATGAGAAATATAGATTCAGTTAGGCGAGGACAATTAGAGAAAAGCGAAGCGCTGATTGAGAAAATCTATTCGTTTACCAGAAAAGGTCAAGTCAAAAAATTAGAATGAGACAACTATGTTGTAAGCTGTATTAAGCCGGACAATGAGATGGAGAGAACTGAAAAAGATGGATAAAATATACACATGGAAAGAATGTAAAAAAAGCAATGTCTTTTCGGTACAAGATGATAAGGTAAGGCTGCGTATACTGTGCCCAGAAGATAAGGAAGATTATTTTTCGCTATATCAGGAAACGTCGATTGTTAAGAAAGCTATGAAAACAGAGGAGTTCCGAGAATTTTTTGAGTCGCAATGGAAAGAGATGGAATTGAACAATGAAGAGTTAAACATTACGATTTTGGCACAAGGCACAGGAGAATATGCTGGGAATATTCGATTAAATAATTTGTCATCTGATACACCGGAAGTGGGTGTAGACATTTGCAGCAAGTATAGAAGACAAGGAATTGCATACCAGTCTTTGCGTCTATTTAAAAAGATGGTATCCGATATATGTGGAGTTGCTTACTATTTGGTTAGGATTTATTCAGATAACGAAGCGAGTCAGGGATTGTTTCGTAAACTTGGAGCAGTTGAAATAGGAAAAGAGCCAAGCGAATATCAGAGATTTCTGAATGTACTGCGTGAGGAGTTGGGAAACGAGGAGTATGAAAAGATAAAAACAAAAAATCCTGATATGGAGAAAATAGCCGGAAGTAGATATATCAAGCGTTATAGATTGGATGTAAAGCATATAAGCTAGAAAGTAATAGTTCGGGACCAGGACAAGTGCTGAACTGCCTGTTCCACCCCAAATTTTAATGCGGTATGGTCGGATGAGCCTATGGTGATTAGGATACCAGTTGTTAATACAGTGAATAATAATCTGAAGAATGAAAAAGTGGATATTCAGAGCATAGAAGTGGTCTTAAATCAATTTAACTTAAAAATTTTATTTTTCATAGAAAAGTTAAAATAAAAACCATGTATTTCGACTTACGCAGTTGGTTCGACCTGAAACAAGACGGGGTCTTAGTGCGGAAATAGCAGAAGATATGAAAAGTTTTTATCTGAAATGGAGAACGAGGATATAGATTTGCAGTCCATTGGTGTAAGGGGTGCAGATAAAAAGAGAATCCGCGGTATTTTGTATCAGTGTTATGAATTAGCAGAATAATACATATGGTCCAAGTTCCGAGAAGTGCCGATACAGTGTGTAAGATAATCAGGAAATTTGTTTGCAGTAGAAAAAATAAAAAAGGAATAGGAAAGTATGGTGTCGTGAATTTGCGACACCTCTTTTTATAAGTCGTAATTCTGTTCAGTTCGCGAAGCGTGCGAAATATCAACCACCCGCTGTGCGGGTGCGCGGTATTGGTTGTACCCTAAAACCACCTTTCCGTTATAATCGGAGGGGTGTCCTCTTACTTATCAAAACGTTCTAAATTGGAAATATAAGATGAAAAAGAGAATGTTGATTTATGAAAAATTGAGAAAGTATTAAGGGAATAAATATAAGTCAATATTAATTATCTTCATCTCCTTCTTCGAAAGAATAATCATTTAGTTCAGGGAAATCAAGAAATTCAGCTAGAGTCATATTAAATGCGATTGCAATTTTGTGTAAGGTTTTTGCTTTAGGATTATGAGTCTGTCCTCTGACAATATTATCTAAAGTAGACTGCTTAACACCGCTCATTGCAGATAATCTATAGATGCTTATACCTCGTTGTGAGCAAAGAGATTTTATTCTTTTTACATATAAATCTGAATATGCCATAATATTCCTCCGCTTAATCATAGCGACGCTTAAGAGCCATTTTTCTACTATGGTAGCAGAGAAAAATGCTGGATATACCCGTATACGGGTTGACAACTCGGAGTATAGTGTCGCATAATATACCCGGGTACGGGTACAAAAATCGACTTTATAAAAGAATAAGCTGCTTAGATGATAAATTTCATAAGGCAGGATACTCTGCAAAATTTATATATAAGGGGCGAGAATACATGAAGGATGAGATTAAGCAGGATGATACAGCAATTTTGTTTAGCAGGAATGGACACTCAGTGAATTCCCATTTATATGATTCTGTTAAACGGATTGGAGATGTATTTCTTTCAATTTTATTATTTCTAGTTATGTCCCCGTTGATGTGTATTATAGCCGTATTAATTAAGATTGATTCGCCTGGCCCGGTAATTTTTTCTCAAGAGCGTCTTGGAAAAGATGGAGCTCCTTTTGTAATCTATAAATTTCGTTCAATGAGAGTAGATGCTGAGATAGACGGACCCAAGTGGGCATCGAAAGATGATGATAGATGCACAAGAGTGGGAAAGATATTACGAAAAGCAAGACTGGATGAAATACCGCAGCTGTTGAATATTCTGGAAGGCGACATGAGCTTTGTGGGGCCCAGGCCGGAGAGATCGTGTTTTTATCAAAAATTTGAGACATATATTCCTGGTTTTAAAAATCGACTTGCAGTAAAGCCAGGGTTAACAGGGCTGGCGCAGGTTAATGGAGGATATGATTTGTGCCCGGAGGAAAAGATTGTTTATGACATGAAATACATAGAACATAAATCCATCCGCCTGGATATGGAATGTATGTTAAAGACATTTATATTAATTTTTACCCATAAGGGGGCCAGATGATGAATAGAAACCAGTCCTTGGGATTGATCTCTGTTGTTATGCCTGCCTATAACGCAGAAAAAACAATAGCAAAAGCAATACAGTCCGCAAGAGTACAAACATATTCCGATATTGAAGTGATCATTGTAGACGATTGTTCACAGGACGAAACTGTGAAAATAGCGGCCTCTTATGCCAAGAAAGATAATCGAATAAAAGTATTTCAGAATCAAACGAATATGGGAGCGGCTTTCGCGAGAAATAGAGGGGTAGAGGAAGCGGGAGGAGATTGGATCGCCTTCCTTGACAGTGATGATAGATGGGTTCCGTCAAAGCTTGAAAAACAGTCGGATATTCTAATAAAAAATCCGTTATGTCCTTTATACTATACCGGATCGGCCTTTGAGAATGACGAGGGAACGAAGTGCAGTTATATATTGTCTGTTCCAGAACATTTGAAATATCGGGATCTGTTAAAACAGAATCTCATTTCATGTTCATCTGTTTTGGTAAAAAAAGAAGCGCTGATGAAGTTCCCTATGAAATCTGACCCGATGATTCATGAGGATTTAGCCGCGTGGTTAAAAATCTTAAAAGACGGATCTGAAGCTGTAGGAATTAATGAACCATTATTAATATATCGGATATCCTCCAAAAGCAAGTCGGGGAATAAATTACGCGCGGCCCGGATGCAATGGAGGACATATCAGGCGGCCGGAATCGGATATTGGAAAAGCATGAGATATTTTTTTACATACGCCTGGCGAAACATAAAAAAGTATTTACGCATCTTTAGCGCTTTTGAAAGGATCGATTCATAAATGGAGGGGAATCTAAAAGCGGAAAAACAGAATAATTTAAAAAGCCATCAACGTATGATGTATGAAATGTTAAAAGAGGTAGATCGTATATGCAGAAAACATAAAATTAATTATATGCTTTTCGCGGGGACTATGTTAGGGGCAGTCAGACATCATGGATTTATTCCATGGGACGATGATCTGGACATTCTTATGCCGCGCCTGGAATATGAACGCTTTCTGCAGGTTGCGGAAAAAGACTTGAATCCGCAGAAATATTTTTTACAAAAAGAATTTTCACCCCATTGGCCTATGTTTTTTTCAAAACTGCGATGTAACGGAACCGCATGTATCGAGCGTTATGTGCCAAAGGATGAACATACGCATATGGGAGTTTATATTGATATCTTTCCCTGTGACAATTTATATGAAAATGAGATTATGAGAAAATTACAATTTGCTGCCTCAAAGATTGTAATTGCGAAATCACTTGGAAAAAGGGGGTATCTTACCAATAGTAAATTAAAGAAAGCTGTGATTCTGATTTCTCAGATAATTCCTACCAATATCTTGAAGATTTTTATTAAATATAGAGGAGGGACAAAATCCAGTATGGTACACACTTTTTTTGGAGGAGCGTCCCAATATACGAAAAACATTTATCCGCGAATCTGGTTTTCAGAGACGCTGCCTTGTCAATTTGAGAATGGTCAATTTTCGATTCCGGCTGGATTTGATGAAATTCTGACACAATTATATGGTAACTATCTGATTCCATTGACAAAAGAAAAAAGAGGGCAGAAAGAGCACGCAGAAATTGTAGACTTATATAATTCCTATACTGTGTACAAGGGAATCCAAAAGAAAATACACTTTCAGGAATATACCCGCAGTATAAGATGACAAACTTTTATGAAGGAGGATGAAATGAAAAAGAAGAAAAAAAGACTACAAATAGTACTTATCAGTCTGCTTGTGATTAGTGTATTAATCCTGGGAGCGGCGATCGGATATCTGATTCAAGATAATGGGAAATTGTCATCAAAAACGGAAAAGCAAAATGGATCTGCAGAAAACGCTGATGTGAAAGATGATCAGATGGAAAATATTGTGATACACACAGAATATGGGGATCTGTATTATCCGGAACAATGGTCAGAATACCTCAAAACGGAACAAAATAGGAACAATGAGTCCTTACAGGTCTCTTTTTCAGCGCATTTAGGGGACAGAAACTTCCCTATGTTTCAAGTTACGATTGGTGAAAGCGAGGATACGGAGGTGGGAGAGCTCACAGATAATTCTGGAACGAAGAGAACCGTATATATGAATGTAACAGAATTGGAAGGCATGGAGGAGCTTTCCGAAATGGAACAGCAGCAGATCTATGCGATGCAGGAGGATTTAAATTATGTGATTGACCATTTAAAATGAAGCAGCAGTGATGAATACAAATGGTGAAATGAGAGGTGCAGTAATGAAAAAGAGAAGATACATAACCAATTTAACGGCATTGATTATGACGACATGTATGGTATTACCGACTACTGTATATGCGGCTGAATCAGAAGAACAGTATGTCGAGAACACGCAGGGAGAGTCTTCTAATATATCCGAAGATTCAGAATCATCCACGGTGTCGGATTACAGTTCTTTTCTTTCGGCATTAAAAGTATTGGAAGGATATGCAGGCGATTATGCTATAGCAGATGATGAAGACGCGGCAGGGCTGGTAATCAATTATATCCGGACAGGTATTGAAAAATATAATACAGACAGCTGGGCAATTCTCGCGGGAGGTGAGAATACCGGATTTACGGCGTACGTGGCAGAGCGGGATACGGAGAATGGAACAAATGCGGGAGCTCTCAGAGGCATTGGGAACTTCGAGATCCCCAATGGCCAGACTGTGGAATTCGCCCATATGTTTGGAGCAATGAATATTGCGTATTATAACGATAACGCTGCCGCGAATGCCGATTTCGGAAGCTGGGCAGGTGATATTGTAGATCTTATGGAGTACACAAAAGGAAAAGTAAGCGGTACGGATGTGGAGACCATGGCGCAGGACATTCGTGAAAATTATCTCGGGGTGGATGATCCGGAAGCACATTCTTTCGGATATCAGGATATTTACGGTGACTTGGATTCCTTCTATATAATGAGTCAGCTGACATCGGGAAGCCGGCAGTTAAGTGAGATATTTGAAAGCTATTTTACCGCGTCTCTTACAGACACAGACCGGGCCGTGTTTTTTATAACAAATCGCTTCCCCGGGGCGGCCACGCAGGAAGCAGTCAGGAAAGCGATTTATGAGGCATATAAGGGAAATGCAGGAGCAGGACTGCTGGAGACGGAGCGGGGACTGTCAGAAGAGAGTGGTCTTCGAACCGCCTGCTGCTACGCGTTTGCCGATTATCTATATGAACTGGCAGAAGACGAGTTTGGCGCGTCAGAAGAAGGCAATCCGTATTATAAGGTATTCTCATCGGAGGACAGTACGCTTGCTCCCGGTATCGAGCAGAATATCAAGTATGCGTTAACAGCGGATGAAAAGCAGATCGTATATTATACAGCGACTGTGGATATCAGCAGGGATGACGTGAGCATCTATGCAAATTATAAAGATAACGATGGGTCTTCCTGGGGAATGCAGAGAGTGACGGATCAGATCGCCGCGGCAGAGGAAAATTATACGAATCCATCCAGCGGCTGTTATATTGAAAATTTCACCCCTGTTGTGGGAGTAAATGCGGATTTTTACGATATGACAAATGGACGTCCGTCCGGGGCGCTGGTCATGGAAAGCGTGGAATATAATGGCGTGGGAAGCGAAAACTTTTTCGCGATTTTAAAAGACGGAACCGCGATGATTGGCAGTCCTTCTGATTACGCTGTATACAAAGATCAGATTAAAGAAGCTGTAGGCGGCGCCAATTATCTCGTAAAAGACGGGGAAATAGCTGTCGCGGCGACAGAGGACTATTTTACCTCCAGGGCATCAAGGACCTGCGTTGGTATTACCGCGGATGGCAGAGTTGTTCTGATGGTGCTGGACGGAAGGCAGGAGCCCTTCTCTACAGGAGGCAGTATAGAAGAAATTGCTCAGATCATGCTGGATGCCGGCTGTGTAACAGCAATTAATCTGGATGGCGGCGGTTCGACGACATATGCCGCAAAACAGGAGGGTGAAAATGAAATCTCTGTCGTTAACCGGCCGTCTGACGGCTATGAGCGGTCTGTCAGTTCGTCTCTTATGGTTGTTTCTACCGCGAAATCTTCGACAGAATTTGATCATGCGCTGGTGACAACCGATACGGATTATATGACAGCAGGCGCGTCTATGTCAGTATCCGCACTGGGGGTCAGCATATCCGGAAACGCGGCGGATCTGCCGGAGGGAGCGGAACTTACCGTTTCAGATGAGAACATTGCGGTATTAAAGGACGGCATCCTGACAGGAGTATCTGAGGGAAGTGTGACCGTATCTGTCATGCTGGACGGAGAGAATCTTGGCGGCAAGACTGTGCAGATTGTTCGGCCGGATGGCTTGAATTTTACCAGGGACAGTATGAACGCGGTCTATGGCTCTCAAATAGAACTGCCGGTTGAGGCTGTTTATAATGGAAATAAGGTCACCATATGCCCGGATGATATTACCTTTGAGCTGAGTTCTGCTGATGCCGGAACGATTGAAGGATTTCTCTTTACAGGTGATGAGGAATCAAGTGTCCGCAATGTAACAGTGACAGCTTCGCTGACAAAAGATTTGTCTGTCAGTGATACGATGAAGATTGCCCTCTATAAAAACGGTGAGGCAGTTTTTGACTTTGATGACGCGATGGCAGGAGATGCTTCCTTTGCGTGGAACAGGGATGTAACAAATGCCACAACTTCCGATGAGGTCTACTATCACGTTACTGATCCGGATCAGGAGATGAATCTTTCGTACATATTCGCGCTGGATATGACGGCGGTTCCTGTTCCGGAAAAGATCGAACCACTTCTGGGCCTGGTCGCGGGAGGAGATCTCGAAAACGTCCGCGCCTGGGATCTGCTCCTTCAGCTGGCGGAACGTGTAGGCACAATGACCACGGTTACAGTGAATATGAAGATCGATCCGAATCTAGAGATCGACTATTCCGAGATGACTCTGGTTAATGAGTATTTTACCCTGACCGGAAAGGAGTTTGACGAAGAGACGGCCACATTGACAATCACCTGCAGCTGGAATAAGCAGACGGCAGCGATCCCGGCTGAGACTGCGAATCCGGTCTGCATTGTCAGCGGTATCAAGGCAGTGCCGAAAGAGGATGCCGGATGGGATGAGAAGGAATGTCTGGAGATTACGAATACCGGAGATCTGAGTTATGACATTTATCTCCGCTCAAGTACACTGTATAATCTGGCCAATACTTCATCCATGCAGGAGCAGTATGATATTTATCCATATGTGAATCCGGACGATGAAAGTGAAAAAGGAGGGCATTTCTCGACAACGTATAAAACGTTTGAAGATACATTTACATTGGATAAATCTTCATGGCAGGGCTGGCGCGAAGCCGGGGACGATCTGTATTACTATATAGATAATGTGCCGGTAACTGGTATTCAGTACATTCCGGGATATGAGGATGAAGACCATTCCTATTATTATCAGTTTGATGAAAACGGCATCTGCCAGGGGAAGGTAACCAGTCTTTTTGAACTGGATGGAGAACTGTATTACGCGATCAACGGAGAGAAGGTGACAGGCTGGCGTATGGTGACGGAAGACGGAGAGGACCACTACTATTATTTCGATAGAGATACCGGGAAGGCAGTTGATGGTGAACAGACGATTGACGGTTATTATTATACATTCACAGACCGTATTTTGACCCGAGGAGACTTGATTCAAAGCTCAGAGGGCTGGCACTATAAATGGGCCGGCGAATGGGTGATGAACAGCTGGATAGAGATCGACGGAAACAAATACTATGCAGGAAAACAGCCATATGGATATTTTGTGACGGATCTTCACATGTATATCTACAAATATGGAAGCACCATAGAGAAGGCGAACTGCCTGTTTGATGAAAACGGCGTATGGCAGGAGAGTTACTCCGGACTGTATACAGAAGAGGATGGCGATACCTACCTGATTGAGAACGGCTATATGGCAGGCGGCGCGGGACTGGTTTATCTGGACGGATACTATTACTATTTCCGAACCAGCACCAGTACGGCTGTCAAGGACCGCGTTTATTGGGTAACGGCCACGAATGATCTGCTGCCGTCAGGGGAGTATCAGTTTGACGCGGAAGGAAAGATGGTGAATCCGCCTGAGACGCCAGATCCGGATGATCCGGAACCGGAAGTGAAAAACGGAATCGTGGCTGAAAACGGAAGCCTTTACTACTATGTAGACGGCATCCTGACCGGAGCGGGCCTGATTCAGATCGATGGAGACTATTATTATGTAAAAACATCCAATGGGGAAGTGGTTCATGGGAGAACCTATTGGATCACAGCGACAAATGATCTGCTCCCGTCCGCGCAGTATATGTTTGCGGATGATGGAAAAATGATTATGGATTAACAGACGCGGCGGAGGAAGCCGGTGTGAGCATCGGCTTCTGATTCGCTGCAGGGAAGGGATGAAAAGGGGGAATTTTGTTTGAAAATTTTCTCGGATTATGCGCTGTCTGTTCTGCTCGCGGCGGGAACGATATTTACCTTTTGCTGGCTCTGCCTGCTGCGTGACCGCCTGCGGATAAAATGGTACGCGGCGATTTTGATCTCGATTCTGCATACGGTATACGGCGTATTTACTGTTAAAGTATTCGCGTTTATGGAGACGGGGTTTTCGGCAGGGAATCTGGACAATATGAGTCTGTTCGGCGGAATATTCTTCATGCCGCTGGCTTACTGGATCGGAGCCAGACTGTTTCAACGAAGTTATGCCGATGTATTTGACATCTTTACGGTCTGTATGATAGTGACAGTCATGTGCGCGCGGGGGAACTGCGTCATTGCGGGATGCTGCCAGGGAAATCCGATTCCCGGCCTTAATGGAGTACGCTGGCCGACGCGGGAACTGGAAATCATATTTTATATTGTTCTCGTTCTTATACTTGCCAGAAAAATCTTTGCAGGAAAGACACGTGGAGAGGCATATCCGATTTACATGGCGGCCTATGGGGGGTTCCGTTTTATCATAGAGGGCTTCCGATATTCGGAGAGCGGAATGCTCGTCCATCTGGGACATGTATGGGCGCTGTTTTCAGCGGTCATCGGATTCAGCATATATACGGAACTAAGAAAAAAGAGAGGAAAGAACGGAGGGAGAAAACATGAATGAAGTGAAACAAGTGGTCAGGCGGATGATGGCGCTATTTCTGGTACTTGCCATGATTCTGCCCTTTTTTCCGCAGATGAGTATGAAAGTACAGGCGGCGGTCAGCGGAACGCTGACAGGTCTTGCGAATGAGGACATCGGCGCGTCTTATGAAGGCACTGACAACGGCAGTTACTCCAATTGGAGCGTAACCGGCGGAAATTCTATCAAAGGAAGTGTGATAAGCGTAAGCGGCACATGCAGCACTACAAGCTATAATACGACCCTTACATTGACAAATAATAAATCAACAGAAGCGGTATTATCTTTTGATTATGCAGTGGAACAAAACAGTGGAACGATTCAGGTGGCGGGGGCAGACGTTTCTGCCGATGGCAGCTATTCCGGCACAATAGCCGCCGGAGATTCTATCAAGATTTATCTCGCCTCCGGAAGCACAAGCAATGCGGCTTCCATTACCATGACAAATCTGTCTCTGCTCGCAGATGCGGAGCCGACTGTGACATTCCGCCCAGCGGAGCACGGGAGCTATACAGTCGGCGGCGGGGAGGTGACAGAGGAAACCTCGAAAACCCAGCACTCCTCCATTGCTTATAATCTGGCTGCTACACCGGATGAGGGTTATAAGTTCTGCGGATGGTATAGTGTGACAGAGGGTAAATACCTGTCAGCGGATACAGAAACGTCCCTTTATCTTGACGCTGACCAGACAATCACCGCGGTTTTCGTCAGCGGGGACGCGCCGGTATTCTCTGTCGGCGCAGCGAGATTTACGGACCTGAATGAGGCGGATGCCTATGCCGTATCAAACGGAATTGAAAAAATCAGCCTGGTTTCCGACGGGATTCTTCCGGCAGGAGATTACACCATATCTGAGGGAGTGATTCTTCTGATTCCGTTTGATGATGGGAATACCTGCTATACGACAGCGCCCGCGACAACCGGATCGTCCTACTCGACTCCAAGCTGCTATAGGAAATTGGTTATGGAGAGCGGCGCCAATATGACCGTGAACGGTGAGCTGAGCGTGAGCGCGAAGCACACTGCCAATGGAAACGGATTTAACGGAGCTCCAGGAGGAGGAGCACCCACAGGCGGGTACGGCTACATTTTTATGGAAGATGGAAGCAGTATTACCGTGAATCAGGGCGGAGGCCTGTATGTCTATGGTTATATCTCCGGGAATGGAACGGTAACGGCAGAATCAGGAGCTGTTGTTTACGAAAACATGCAGATTAAGGATTTCCGTGGTGGAAGCGTTACCAGCGCCATGGCAGGCAACGAACAGAAAGTGTTCCCGCTTAACCAGTATTTCGTACAGAATATCGAGGCGGAACTGACGCTGGAATCCGGCGCGGATGAATTTATTTATACTTCTCTTTATGCAAGCAGTATGTCTACTTCCACTGCAGTTCATTTTATTGGCGAGGGCGGAATGTTCGAACTGGAAGAAGGCGGAACTTTTTCTAAAAAATATCTTCCGGCCGAGGATATACTGGAAGTAAACATTATAGGGGACGCTTCGGTCAATAGTCTGACACTAAAAGTATTGACCATTACCGTGTCTTCAGCAGATTATGTGCTTCCGATCACAAACGGAATGCGACTGAATGTTTTATCAGGTACAACGAATATCACCCAGGATGTGGCGCTCCTCGCGGGAGTAAAAGTTCATGTCAGTGAAAACGCGGCTCTTCATGTTGGCAGCGGTTCCAGCCTGTATGTTTATGACAGAGATGAATGGATCGCAAATAATTATGCAAGCTCATCGACATTTAAAACCGTTACCTATTCTCCGACACGGACATACACAAGGAAACAGACGGATCTGACAGATGTCCAAATGGATATTAACGGCACATTGCTGGCAGACGGATATATTTATACAACAGAAAGCGGAGCGGATATGATCAGCAGCAATGGCACAGGCAGATTGATCATGAACAATGGAGCCGGAACAGATACGGTTACTTATCAGGCATATGGGGCGGAGAACCTGGCTTACGCGGAGATCCCAGTTACATCAGCAAAACTCCATAATGGCAGTATCTATGCTGGAACAGAAGATGAGTATACATCAACATCTGACGCCGTCGCGGGAAGTGTTTATATGTATGATACATCTGCAGACAAGTGGAAGAAGAAGGGCGAAACGGAACAGGCCTATACCGTTACCTTTGACGCGAATGGCGGCGAGGGCAAAATGGAAGATCAGGTATTTGCGGCAGGAGAAGAGCAGGCGCTGAATGAAAACACCTTTATCCGCGAAAATTATCTGTTCACCGGCTGGAATACAAAAGCGGACGGAACAGGAACTGCTTACGCAGATGGCGAAGCGATAAAGGATCTGGCAGGAGATCTTACTCTTTACGCCCAGTGGAGAATTCTCAACGGTATCTATCTGGATAAAGAAACGGGGAATTATTATTATTGTATCGATGGGATTATTATGGCCATCGGGTTAATAGAGATTGACGGTTCTTACTATTATGCAAGGACTTCTACCGGAGCCCTCGTAACCAATCAGAGCTATTGGATTACCAAGACAAACGGGCTGCTTGAGGCGGGGATTTATCAGTTCGATGAGACCGGAAAGATTGTTTTCCCGGACGAGGAGAAAAATGGCATTGTAGAGGAAAACGGCAGTCTGTATTACTATGTGGACGGCGAACTGACCGGAGCCGGGCTGATTCAGATCGGCGATGATTACTATTATGTACGCACATCCACCGGGGAAGTGGTGCACGGCAGAACGTATTGGATTACAGCTACAAATGGTCTGCCGCTTCCATCTGCGCAGTATGAGTTCGCGGAGGACGGCAGGCTGATACAGAACTAAAGGCCGCATGTGGCGGGAGATGGAAATGAATCAGCAGAGACAGACAGAGATCCTGTGCGCCACCATGAACCAGACAGATTTTTCCAAATGTCAGGAAATGAATATCCGTAATTGTGACATCGTCTTTGCGAATCAGTCAGGAAGATATGGATATGAAGAAATCCATAACCACACTGCATCTGCCAGAATGTTAACAACTGCGACGCGAGGGGTCGGTAAAAACCGAAACCTCGCGCTTGCATTGGCGAAGGGTGAAATCCTGCTGTTTGCAGATGACGACGTTACCTATGAAGCGGATATGTCGGGGACGATCAGCAGAGCATATCGGAAATTCCCCAAAGCGGATATGATTATATTCGGTATCCAGTACACAAAGCAGGGGAAGGTATTCCAAAAGAGAGTGCCGGATACCGGAAAGCTTACATTCTTTAAGGCGCTTCGGTACGGAACCTGTGTGATCAGTATACGACGCAGGGCTGTATTAAAATACAATCTTCATTTTACTGAATTATTTGGCGGAGGCTGTCTGTATTCTTATGGAGAGGATACGGATTTTATTGTGCAGTGTTATAAGAAACGGTTAAAGATATATTCTTATGGCGAGGTTATCGCTTCAAGCAGCAAAGATGCATCGACTTGTAATACCGGTTTTGGAGAAAAATATTTCTTTGATAAAGGAGCGCTGGCAAGGCATTCGCTGGGAATCATGGCAATTCCGTATATGCTGCGTATGGCTCGTAAGCCAATGGAGTCAAATATAGATTTCCGGAGCAGGATGAAATTATTATGGAGCGGATATGTCAATTTCCCGGCATTATTATCATTTAACGACTGGAATAGACAACATGAAGAAAATGATCATTGTAAATAATAATATGAAAGTCGGAGGTGTACAGAAAAGTCTGTATAACCTGTTATGGTCGATTTCGGATCAATATGATATTACTTTGTATCTGTTCAGCAGAAAAGGGGAATATGTGGATCAGCTGCCGGAAAATGTGAAAATAGAGAGCAGCAGTTCATTGTTCCGCTTCTTCGGAATCAGTCAGAGTGAATGTGAAAAATGGAGCTCGGACTATTGGGTTCGCGGTGTCCTCGCGTTGCTATGCCGAATTTTAGGACATAAATCCGCGGTCTGTATTGCGCTGGCCAGCCAGAAACATTTATCTGAGAAATATGATGCCGCTATATCATATCTGCAAAATGGACGGCCGTCAGCTTTATACGGAGGAACCAATGAATTTGTGCTGAAAAAAATTAACGCGGAGAGAAAAATAGCCTTTTTACACTGCGATTACTGCCAGTGCGGCGCTGATTATCCGGCAAATAACCGATTATATTATGAGTTTGACAGAATTGCCGCATGTTCAGAGGGATGCAGACAGTCTTTCATAAAAGCTGTTCCTGAATTAGAAGCGAAAAGTACAACGGTAAAAAATTTTCACAGATATGAAAAAATCAGAGAAATGGCACAAGATGATCCTTTGAAATATGAATCGGGATTCTTTCATGTTGTGGTAGTCGGAAGACTGGCCCCTGAAAAAGCGGTGGACCGGGCAATACGGGCGGCCGCTTATGCCGCGGAGAAATCGGTTCCGATAGTTTTACATATTGTCGGAGACGGGAAAATGATGCCGCGGCTGAAACAGACGGCAGACCTGCTAAAGATACGGGAACGGACCGTGTTTTATGGTGAACAAAAAAATCCATATCGTTTTATGGCCAATGCAGATCTGCTTTTAATCACATCCTATCATGAGGCCGCGCCAATGGTCATTGACGAGGCATATGCGTTGGGAATACCGGTATTGACTGTAGAGACGACTTCAAGCAGAGAAATGGTAACAGAAAGATCGTGCGGATGGGTATGTGATAATTCACAGAAAGGGGTAGATGAAGCATTAGTAAGAGTGCTTACTCAGCCCGGAAAATTAAGAAAAAAGAAAGATGCTTTAGCAAAGACGATGGCAGATAATACGGAGGCAGACAGGCAGTTTAAAGAACTGGTTGGAGAAAAATCAGAGCATGAATCACAAAAAATTTGCGGTGGATGAACAGAAAATTGAATACCCGGTCAGCTCCATGGTTCTTGTTCTGGTGCTGATTTATTCTTCGCCATTTATTTCCCTGTATTTAAATTATCTGGCTTTTCTTCTTTGCATCTTTCGGATTATCAGATATGAAGAGTCTGTGTTCGCGGTTACTGCGTGCTGGCGAGTGTGTCATATATATTTGTGACCACAGGAATCGTTTCGTTTCTTTCGTGGCTGAGTATAGCGGCAGTTTTGTGGTGGATCATAAAGATGGGGATAAGAGCGACACCGTCATTTGCGCTGCTTCTTATTCTTTTAAATTATATGTTGTTTCGGATGCAGGGCGAAGTGAATACATTTGTGCTGTGTGCCAGTCAGCTGATTTTGATGTTTGTTCTTCTTTCAAATCAGAAGAAAGAGGGAATTATCTGCTGTATAAAAGGATTTTGCCTTAATCTTATAGTCTCCTCGTTATACGCTTTATTATTCCGGAATACTTCGCGGATCAATTCTTTGCTGGGAGATGAAATCGAGGCATACTGGAAAAGTTCTTTTACACGTTTTCGAGGGCTGTTTCGGGATCCGAATTATTATATGACGATGGCAGCGATTGCGATAGCCTTATTAGCAGTACTTTATTTAAACAGATATCTCTCACAAAAAGTATTTTTTATAGGGAGCGGGATGTTGATCGTTTTTGGGGCACTTACTTACAGTAAAACATTTCTGATTGTACTTGTGATTTTTTCGATACTCTTTGTGACGATGTTGTTTTACAGAAAAAAATATATTTTTGGCATTTTTTTTATTTGCGTGATTTTCATAGCGGGGATGATACTTTCAAGAACAGTCTTCGCTGTCACAATCTATCGAATTACCAGTACGGACAACTTATATGATCTTACAACCGGACGGAGCGGACTTATTGTTGAATACCTGCGTGAAATTACAAAATCAGCAGGCCGGTTATTTTTTGGGGCAGGTTTATCGGCAGATATTCTCAAGCGGGGTACTCATAATTTGTTTTTGGAAGTTGTCTACTACTACGGTTTAGCTGGACTTGGCATTATAATTGCGTATATTGTTTCCCTGATTCGGCTGGCCGGTCAAAGATTTGAAGACAGCATGGGAAAAGAGGCCGGTATTTTGAGGTATGCGGTTTTGCTGATTTTTATTATATTATTCAGTACTCTTCAGGGACTGATATTCTCAATTACATATGTGCTTCTGTATCTTTCGATTCTTGCGGCAATGATAACACCACAAAGAGATATTGCTATATCAGGCGGAGGTGACGGGAATGAGACTGTTTGTTAGAAAGCTTTTACGTAAAATAAAAGGAGCGGCATATTCACCGGAGGAATTGCGGGCATATGGAGTTCACGTAGGAGAGAATTGTTATCTTGGGATCAAACATATTGATCTTGCTCATGGTTTTTTGATTCATATCGGTAATAACGTTACTATTTCCAGCGCAAGGATATTGGCTCACGATGCAAGTACAAAACGTTATTTAGGATACAGTAAAGTCGGAAGAGTAACGATTGAGGATGATACTTTTATCGGAGCAGAGGCAGTCATTCTTCCGGGAATCCATATAGGAAAAAATGTTATCGTAGGCGCCGGAGCTGTGGTTACTAAGGATATTCCGGATAACAGTGTTGTAGCAGGAAACCCCGCGAGATTTATATGCAGTACGGAAGATTATATAGAAAAGAGCCGCGGCAAAATGAAGAACAATAATATATGGCACACCCATTATGCAGAGAAAAGTGAAAAAGAAAAGGAAGAAATGACAGCAATTTTGACGGATACAAAAATAGGATTTGATGTATGAAGAATACGAAAAGGTTACAAGATACAAGATGTCCGCTTTTTTCTATCATTCTTCCGGTGTACCAGAATCAGGATACTTTAACTCGGTGTATTGACTCTGTTATAGGTCAGCGGGAACAGAATTATGAGATCATCTTAGTGGATGACGGATCGACAGACGAAAGCGGGACAATATGTGATAAATTTGCAGACCAATATTCCCGGAGCGTATCGGTAATACATAAGAGAAATGAAGGTCCTTTACAGGCGAGAATTGAAGGGATTGGAAGAGCGCATGGAGAATATCTTCTTTTTCTGGATGCGGATGATACTTATGTGCCCGGAATGCTGCGAAAATTAGCAGACGTTATAAAAAGCCAAAAGACAGACATCATTATCTTTAACTATTATAGATGCTATGAAAACGGAAAGTCAGAGCTTAACAAGCCATTATATACAGATAATCAGGTGTTTGAAGAGAAGGGGAAACAGAAGTTATATGAAGAGCTGATTACAGGATTTCAACTAAATGCGTTGTGGCAGAAGTGTATTCGCCGGGAAGTGATGGGGGAGCTGAATGATTTTCGGCGATTGGGGAGAATGGTAATCGGGGAAGACAAACTGCTTTCTATGGGAGTCATTGACCGGGCAGAAAAGATCGTCTATCTGGCAGACGGATTATACAATTACCGAATTGCCCAAAGCAGTATTTCGCATAGACTGTCGGTGAAACACTATGAGGATATGAACATCGTACATCGCCGAACCTTGGAATATATGAAGCATTGGAAAATGGATGAATATAAAGCGCTTTGCTGTATGAGAAAGGCAGAATTTGGATTGAGTTGTTTATATTCAGTGGCAGGGGAGGTTCAGGCACAGAAGAAGTCTTTTACTGATTTTGAAACCCTTGCTTTGTGTATCGTATCGGATAAAGCGTATTGGAATGCAGCTGCTTTATGCGGAGAAAAGCTGTCTCTTCGAAAAAGGATGCTCTGCAGATTGCTGCAGAACAATCGGATAAAGACAGTATTTTTGCTAATGTGCATAGGCGATTTGATGAAACGTGTTTCCGGAAAAAACTTGATATAGATTAGGAGACCGACAAATGAAGATTGATCGGATAAATAATACTTCCCGAAATATGATTTATGGAACTGCTCTCCAGGTATTAAAACTGGCTGTTCCGTTTTTTATGAGAACAGCAATGATCCATCTTCTGGGAGTTGAGTATCTTGGATTAAACAGTTTGTTTACATCCGTTTTATCTGTGCTTAATCTGGCTGAACTGGGAGTCGGCTCTGCGATGGTTTACTCTATGTATAAACCGATCGCTGAGGATGACACAGATAAGATCTGCGCGCTGATGCTTTTGTATAAAAAATATTATCGCATCATAGGGATTGTGATATTGGCTTTAGGAATGATTCTGCTTCCGTTTATTCCGGAACTGATCAATGGCGATGTGCCGGCAGATATGAATGTTTATGTACTATATCTTTTGAATCTTTTCGCCACAGTTTTCAGTTACTGGCTTTTTGCGTACAAAGGGAGCATCCTCCAGGCACATCAGAGAAATGATGTCATCAGTAAAGTAACATTGGCAGCTGACAGTATAAAATATTTGTTTCAGCTTTTCGTGCTGGCGGCTGCAAAAAATTACTATTTATATGTCATCACTATTTTGCTGACGCAGATTTTAAATAATATTGTCACCGCTTTTTTTGCAGAAAAGATGTACCCTCAATACAGGGCAATGGGGACACTTCCCCGAAATGAGCGGAAGATAATCAATTGCCGTATACGAGATCTTTTTACGGCAAAGCTCGGAACTGTAATTGTTTATTCATCAGATACGATTGTAATTTCCGCGTTTCTGAGTTTAAGGATACTGGCAGTTTATCAGAATTACTATTATTTATTTACTGCAGTCACCGCAATGATCACGATCATTTATACTTCTGTCCGGGCGGGACTGGGCAACAGCATTATTGTAGACGATAAAGAAAAGGTATTTGCAGATTTTAAAAAGTTTCTTTTGATCATAGTCTGGATTGCCGGATTTTGCAGTACATGTTTTCTGTGTTTGTATCAGCCGTTTATGGAATTATGGGTGGGAAGAGACCTGCTGATGGAATTTGGAGTAGTGGTGTGTATGGTCATTTATTTTTTTATACATTGTTTGAATACTTTTTTAAATTCATATAAAGACGCGTCTGGCATATGGCATGAAGACCGATTCCGGCCGCTGGCAGAAGCAGTGACGAATCTGATATTAAATATCGTGCTGGTCAATGTGATAGGATTGTATGGGATTGTACTGAGTACGATTTTTTCAATGCTCCTTGTGGCGCCTTGGCTCATACATAACTTATTCAAATTAATATTTGGCCAAAAGCATGTAAGGGAATTTTTAAAGCGTCTGGCTTACTACGTCGCTGCAGCCTTTCTGGCAGCAGTACTTACTTATTGGATCTGCAGCTTTATCAGCGGGAACTTGATTTATGTGGTCATTGTCAGATTACTCGTGTGTGTATTATTTACAAATCTGCTGTTATTGATCTTTTATTTTAAGATACCGGAATTCAAACAGTGCGTGATTCTTGCGGATAATATGACGAAGCAGCGCTTAAGTTTCGTTCATAAGGCGGCAGCCCGCTATAAACAGGAAGGGAACCATTATGTTCGTTGATATACATACACATATTCTCGCGGGGGTCGATGACGGGCCGGAAAATGATGGTCAAATGTACGAATTGTTAAATGCTCTCTATAACGATGGGATTAGAAAAATTTGCTGCACGCCTCATTATCATCCGGGGTATTACGGGAGAAATATTGACGAAGTATCCGAGCGTTTTTCCCGCCTTGAAACCTATATACATGAAAAAGAAATAGATATGCAGATCGCCCTTGGCAATGAGCTGCACTATTTTCAGGGGTGCATTGAATGGGTAGAGGAAGGCCTCTGCCGGACACTCAATGGAACACGGTATGTATTGGCGGACTTTGACAGGGAAGAAGAATATGAGACGATTGAATCTGCCTATCAAGAAGTAAGGCATAAATATGGCGCGGAATATGCCGATAAGTTATTCGTGGTTAACCCCAATAAAATTCTGGAAAGTGTACGGCAGGAGGAGTGAAAAAGTGAATGGTAATTCAAGATTAAAAACGATTACTTTGAAGGATTTTTTTACATTATTTTATACACGCATATGGCTGATCATTCTTGTTCCGGCAGTCTGCATGGGAATTATGTTTGTACAGCAGTATTTTTTCTTTAATCCTGAATACAAATCCACAGCCACGCTTTATATTTTGAAACAGGAAAATGAAGCCGGATATAACTATACAGATTCAGATTTTTCTTTAGCGTTAGACGTAGTAAATGATTGTACATATATATTAAAGAGTAATGTGGTTTTGGAGCAGGTAATCAAATCGCTGGATTTGGATATGAGTTATGATGAGCTGTACAATTGTATCGATACAGAGAATCCTTCTGATACAAGGATTCTTGAGATAAGCGTTACAACACATTCTGCTTCGCTTTCGAAAAAAATCGCGGATAAAGTATGCGTGATCGGGATTGATGAGATTACAGACGCTATGGGATTTGAGCAGGTTCATTTATACTCAAAAGGAATCGAACCATCTAAACCGAGCAATGAACTGGGATTAATCGGATATTTACTGACAGGTATTATGGCTGCTATTGTAACATATTCTGTAATTTTGATCATTTATATTTTCGATGACTGCATAAGAACGAAAGACGATATTGAAACTTATCTGGGGGTAAGTGTTTTAGGAGACATACCAAATTTTAATGAGGGGGATAAATATTATGGAGTTTATTACTCATCTGTGACACGTGAAAAGCAGCGGACAAAAAGAGAAAAGAAAGGGCAGAACAAATATGCGGGAAATTAAATTGAAAATACCGGGGATAGATAATTTTTCTGTTCAGGAAGCTTATAAAGTTCTTCGCACAAATCTGCAGTTTTGCGGGCAGGATATGAAAGCGATCGCAATTACCAGCTGTGATGAGAATGAAGGTAAGACGACAGTTTCTCTTAATTTGGCAGGAAGTCTGGCGGAATTGGGGAAAAAAGTAATTTTTATTGATGCCGATATGAGAAAATCAGTCTTAGTTGGAAGGAATACTACCGTCAGTAAAATTCCCGGATTGAGTGAGGCTCTTACTGGAATGAAAAAAATAAGTGAGTGTATTTATACGACTCAGTATCCGAATTTAAATATAATGTTTGCGGGGAAATGTCCTCCTAACCCGGTGGAGCTTTTAAACAGCAATTATTTTTCCAGACTGATTGAACATATACGGGGAGTTTTTGATTATATTATTATCGACACGCCGCCTTTGGGACGGGTAATAGACTCCGCTGTGATCGCGCCGAATTGTGATGGGATTATTTTGGTTTTGGGCAGTCAGCGTATCCATCGAAAACAGGCGCAGGAGGTGATAGAACAGATTAATAAGAGCGGGGAAAAAATTCTTGGAGTTGTGCGAAATAATATGAAACGGAGAGAGAAGGGATATTCCTATCGCGGCAAAAATTATATGGAGCAATAGAAATATAGGCGGGGTTTCTGCTGAATCCGCGTCTGCCTTAATGGGAATATGCGTGAGAACGGAAAACTGCAAAATTAATAACTTTCATAATACTGCGTCATAAGTCTCCGCCCTTCTTCTCTCATCATTTCTACCACATGCCCTGGCCCAGTGATACGGATATCTCTGCCCAGGCTGAATATCCACCCCAGGAACTGAGGGCTTACCGCCACGTCCACATAGGCGGTAAAGGTTCCGTTTCTGCCGGGAATAATGCGGACTTCCCGGCCGAAGCGGTCGATCAGCACGCCCGCCATGTGATCCGCAGCTTCCAGGCATACCCGGGTCTCTTCTCCCGCGTACATGCCAAAGAGCTGGCGGGAATATCCGGGGACATCAATAGAAGAAAAAGCTTCCCGCCCCAGACGATTCTGATCCGTGGGGGAGATTTTCAGCATTTTATCTACCCGGTAGTGCTTAAGCTGGCGGGAGGCGGAATCGTATCCAACCATATAGTAATTCTCATTATCCCAGACAAGCGCCCAGGGGCTGACGTCATACCATGCGCCATTGTGCCGGAGTACCATTTCTTTCCTTACATTCCACTGAAAATACTGGAATTTTATGCGTGAGTCAGCATTAATCGCGGTATGAATTTTATCGACATTATAGTAAATGCTCTCATTCATTGTCTTAACACGCCCGGAAATCAGGACCTGGCGGTGGAGCTGTTTTGCCTCATGTCTGCTGACAAGGCTTTCCAGCTTTTTGATGAGGGCGCGGGATTTCCGTTCCGTGATGAATTTTGCCGACTGCACAGAATCAACAAGGAGCTTCAGCTCTGCAAGCTCAAATTCTCTTTCCCCTATATGGTAAGTCCAGTCGTTTCCCGTATGTTCTGTGATAATATCAATGCCGAACGCGCGGAGCTCCTCAAAATCGGAATAAAGCGTCTTTCTGTCCGCGCTGACGCCGTAAGCGCCAAGCTTCTCGATCAGAGCCTGCCTCGACAGGCCGTGCCCGTCATCAGTTTCTTCCATAAATATTTTCATAAGATACAAAAGTTTCAGTTTTTGGTGTTTCCTTTCCGCCATATCCATCTCCTGCCTTTTCTGAGAGATATTACCTGAGGCAAATAACAGCTGTATTTCCGTAAGCAGAGAACCGATACATACATTTTAGCAGAGTTCTTGGAAAATGGAAATACAGGGTGGGAAGTTTTTTGGACAGCTATGCGGGTAAAATAATGACCATAGATAACAGATCATATGGAGAAGGGAAGGTTCATTATGAAAGGATATTTGGTAAGCGACGGATACATGGGATATGTGGATGGAAGATACATGTTGTTTGCGAGCGAGACGGATTATATGGAATACATGAATGACTGACTGCCGACGGCATAGAAAGCGGCAGAAAAAGACCAGGCTTAAATCAGAGCCTGGTCTTTCAGTACGTCGGTCACCTTTTTTACGGGTATGATCGTCAGTTTTTCTTTTACTTCGTCTGCTACATCCTCCAGATCTTCCAAATTGTCAGAAGGGATATAGACTTTTTTGATGCCGGATCTCTGGGCTGCCATCAATTTCTCCGGCAGCCCTCCTATGGGCATCACGCCCCCTCTGAGAGAAACTTCTCCCGTCATGGCACAGTCTGTTTCAGCCGCTTTCCCCTTCAGAAGGGAGGCAAGAGCGGTAGTGATCGTGATGCCGGCAGACGGGCCGTCTTTTGGCACGGCACCGGCGGGCACGTGGATGTGCAGGTCATGATCCTCCAGAACGCGGCTCTCTTTTGGATAGAGGGAGCGCGCCAGCGTGAGGGCGATCTGGACGGATTCTTTCATGACGTCGCCCAGCTGTCCCGTGATGATCAGTCTGCCGGTGCCCTTCGTTAGTTTCGACTCTATGAACAGAATAGCTCCTCCTGCCCGGGTCCACGCAAGGCCGGTCACGACTCCGGGGACTCCGGAAGAGAGCCTGTGCTCCGGGCGGATCTGCTTTCTTCCCAGATACCCGGAGAGACCGCTTTTTGAGACGGAGATGCAGGACCCCGCTCCCTCTCCGCCGGCGGAAGCGTTTTTGACCAGCTCTACAGCGGCAGTGCGGCACAGGGTCTCAATGGATTTCTTCAGATCTCGGACGCCGGATTCCATGGTGTATTCATCAATAATCTGGCGCAGCGCTCCGTCTGTGATCTTCAGCATATTTTTCTGAATGCCCATCGTTTCCATGGCTCTGGGAATCAAGTGCTTCTTAGCGATATGGTATTTCTCCACCGCCGTGTATCCGGGGAAGGAGATGACTTCCATACGGTTTAAGAGCGGCTCCGGTATGGTGTCCGTGGTATTGGCCGTGCACACGAAGAGTACGTTGGACAAGTCGTAGGGCACATTCATATAGTGATCCGTAAAGGTGCTGTTCTGTTCCGGGTCCAGGACTTCTAACAGGGCGCTGGCGGGATCTCCGCCGTAATCCTTCGCCAGCTTATCTACCTCGTCGAGCACCATGACGGGGTTGGAGGACCCGCTGCGTTTCATGGCTTCCATGATCCGGCCGGGCATTGCGCCAATGTAGGTTCTGCGGTGCCCGCGGATCTCTGCTTCGTCGCGGACGCCGCCCAGGCTGATGCGGACGTACTCTCTTCCAAGGGCGCGCGCGATGCTCTGTCCGATGCTGGTCTTGCCTGTGCCGGGGGCGCCCACGAAGAGCAGAATAGAACCGTACTGCTTCCGGTTGAGCGCCATGACTGCCAGCTGCTGGATAATGCGCTCTTTTACTTTCTTCAGCCCATAGTGATCTTCATCGAGGATCTTTTCCGCCCGGTCCAGATCAATGGGAGTAAACTCCGGGGATTTCCAGGACAGACTGGTGACAAAGTCAAGATAGTCGTACAGAAGCCCGTATTCGTGGCTCTCTTTCCCTTCCTGTCTCATTCGGCTGAGTACCTTTTCCGCTTCCCTGCGGGCCTCTTTGTTCATGCCGGAATCCGCGATTTTCTTTTCGAATTTCCTTACATCATAGATGTTTTCCGGGTGCATGTCATCCAGCTCTTTCTGCAGATAATCAATCTGCTTTTTCAGGGCTGCTTCACGGTAGAGCTGTTCCTGCCCGTCTTTCTGGGCTTCCTGGGCTTCTGCGGACACCCTGGCAACCTCCATGAATTCATTGACGGCAGTCTCAATAAGAGCGTATCTCTTTTTTACAGAATCTTCCGCAAGGACGGCGTATTTTTCCTCCACAGTCAGGTTGAGATATTCGGACAGGGAGGATATCAGGTCGTAAATGCTTTTGCGCTGGAGGATAAATCCCCTGGCCCAGATTCCCCACTGGTAATTCTGGACAAACCGGAGGAGGGAGCCGCGCACAGAAGAAAAGATCTTCTGCTGCTCGTTCTCCGGCAGATCCTCTATAGAAGGGCGGACCGCAAAGGCGGCGCTGACCATGCCGTTTTCGAGAACCGGGCTGATGATTTCTACCCGGTCAATTGTGCGGATCTGGATGACGTCCTCCTCGCTGACAGATTCTACCCTGGCGGAAAGCCCGATCGGATAGAAATCATCTGCCTGAAGCCCGCTTCCCTGCGCCTCGTTCTTAAGAAGCGCAAAAAGAAGCTGCATTCCCGGCTTTAGTTCATCTGCCTGGTCTGTGAAGAAATCTTTTTTAAAATAATAAGTTACATCTGGCAGTAACAGTATATTATAAACAGGCTGTATAAACATAGGAAACCCTCCTTATCTGTTGTCAGCACTCATGTGATAAGAGTGCTAATCATTTATTATAGAAAATTAGCACAGAAAATCCGTCATGTCAATAGTGGGAGGCTTCCAAAATCAGGGTTTCGGTATTTTGTGAAGCCAGGTTTCTTTCATATTACGCATCCTTCGGTTCTGGTCTTGACACTTAAAAAAATACTTGTTATATTACAAATAGAACACAAAGATGTTTTATGCCCGGGTTCGGGCAGTTCGAAATATATAAATAATTATAGAAGATACATTGACAGGACAAGACTGTCGTGGAATTGATGCAGGAGGGTGAGTAAAATGGCAGAAAAGAGAGATTATTATGATGTGCTGGGGATCGCGAGAGGCGCGGATGACACCCAGATAAAGAAAGCGTACCGTAAGCTTGCGAAGAAGTATCATCCGGATACAAACGCGGGCGACGAGGATGCGGAACAGAAATTTAAAGAAGTCACAGAGGCGTATAATGTCCTGAGTGATAAGGAAAAGAGAAAGATGTATGACCAGTTCGGCCACGCGGCATTTGACCAGGGCTGGGCGGACGGAACACGGAAGGGGTACCGGCAGTCCGGCGGCCCGGGGGGACAGTATCAGGAATATCATTTTGAGGGCGGCAGCATGGATGAGATGTTCCGCGATATTTTCGGCGATCTCTTCCGGCACGGGGCGGCAGATGGCGGCGCGTCAGGCGGGAACACCGGCCGCGGCGGATATGGACGATTCAGCGGTTTTGGTGATTTTGACGGCTTTGGAGGAGGTTTCCGGCAGAAAGGAGAGGATATCCGGGCGCAGGTGGAGATCGGGTTTGATGAGGCGGTATTCGGGTGTGATAAAGTAATCCGTCTGCAGAACCCTTCCGCGTCGGACGGAGCTGTCCAATCGCTTCAGGTGCACATTCCGGCAGGAATTGACACCGGAAAGACAGTCCGTCTGAAAGGGCGGGGCATGCCGGGAGTCAATGGCGGCGGGAACGGAGATCTTCTGCTCAGCGTTACGGTAAGAGAAAAAGAAGGGTATGAGAGAGACGGCATGGATGTGTACACAACGGTCCAGATCCCATATACGACGGCTGTGTTTGGGGGTGAAGCGGTTGTCCATACACTCTACGGGAACGTACTGTGCAAAATAAAGAAGGGGATTCAGCCGGGGACGAAGATCCGTCTGAGGGGGAAAGGTGTCGTGTCTATGAAAGATCCATCCGTGCGGGGAAACCAGTATGTGACCGTGCAGATTCAGGTGCCGTGTCACTTAAGCGCGGCTGCAGAGCAGAAGCTCAGAGAGTTTGAGGCGGCGTGTTCAGGTCAGGTGAAAACCGCGTGACCTGAACACGGCGGACTGCTGCGGGAGGCACAGAGCCGCGGGGAAATACAGCGGGGCGGGCAGCAGGAAAAACAGATCATTCTGTGCAAAAAAGAGCTGCCGCACGAATGATGATCTATTACATCATTTAGTGTGACAGCCCCATGTGCAGTATCTGAATCGGCGCAGAATCCGTATTGTAAGAATCAGTATTGGTTGCGTTTGAAGAAGGGATTTGATATGATAGGGGTGCTCAAAGTGTTCAATCCCCTGTTAGTATAAGGCGGATCTGCCCACTTTGTTCTAATTTGGGAGAGAGAAAGGAAATCATGATGAAGATAGGGATTGGGAACGATCACTCCGCATTGGAAATGAAGAGAGAGATCATCGCTTTTTTAGAGGAAAAGGGGCATGAAGTAGTCAATTATGGTACCGATTCGGCCGAGAGCTGTGATTACCCCCTTTATGGGGAGCGGGTGGCACGTGCCGTTGCGTCAGGAGAAGTGGAGCAGGGAATCTTGATCTGCGGCACAGGCCTTGGCATTTCACTGGCGGCCAATAAAGTAAAAGGTATCCGCGCCGCAGTATGCAGCGAGCCCTTTACGGCGAAGATGGCACGCGCGCACAACAACTGCAATATCCTTGCCTTTGGCGCAAGGGTGGTGGGACCGGAGCTTGCCAAGATGATCGTGGAGACATGGCTGAACACAGCGTTCGAGGGCGGACGGCACCAGAGAAGAGTGGATTTGATCATGGAGATCGAGAATAAGGAGCCGTGATGCACGCTTATGATCTGCCCCAGTGGGTTTTGTTTTTCTTTATTTATAGTTTTATCGGCTGGGTGTGGGAGAGCTGTTATGTGTCTGTCAGAAAGCGCCGGTGGGTCAACCGTGGATTCATGCACGGGCCCATGCTGCCGCTGTACGGGTCGGGAGCCCTCACGGTGCTGATCAGCACCATCGGCGTCAGAGACAATCCGGCGCTGATCTTCCTTCTGGGAATGCTGGCGGCGACCCTGCTGGAATACATTACCGGATTGGCAATGGAACGGCTCTTTCACGTGAGGTACTGGGATTACAGCGGCCAGAAGTTAAACCTTCACGGATACATCTGCGTATCCTCTTCCCTCTGCTGGGGCTGTTTTTCTGTCCTGCTTGTGAAAGCGGCCCACGTGCCGATAGAGGCGGCCGTGCTGGGAATTCCTTCCGTGGCAGCGGAGGGGGCGGCCCTGCTGCTGTCGGTGGCGGCAGCGGTGGACCTGACGCAGTCCTTCAATGAGGCAATGGACCTGAAACGGATTCTCACACAGCTTGAGGAGAGCAGAGAGCAGATCCGCAGGATTGAGGAGCGGCTGAAAGTCGCGGTGGACGATGCGAGGGAAGATTACCGGAGGTATACAATGGAGCGGAGCCGAAAGAAACTTTCCCGCAAGGCGGCTTATCTTGAGCGCATTGAGATGAGGTGTCAGGAGCGGCGCGCGCAGCTGGAAGGGCTGTCGCAGAAAGTGGAACAGATCCTGAGGGAGGAACTGCCAGCTAAGGCGGAGAAGCTGCTCAGTGATCCGCGTGTGCAGGAGCTGACCGCTCTTAAGCAGAGCATATTCCAGGAAGTACGGAAAATGGGAGAGCGCACGGACCGCAGGTATCTGCGTGCGGCCCGCCATCTCTGGAGAAACCCGACGGCGGTTTCAGAACAGTTTAGAGACGCGCTCGAGGAGCTCAGAAAATACATGGATTCAGATGATGAAAAATAATGAAATATACTGCGGACGCGCCCGTCAGATGAAGAGAACATCTTTATGAGGATGACGCAGGGCGCCTGCTGGAAAGGAAAAAATATGACAAAGAAACAGCGCGCATTAGAGGTGATTGAGCGTTTGAAAAAGGAATACCCGGACGCGGGATGCACACTTGATTATGACCAGGCCTGGAAACTGCTGGTCAGCGTGCGTCTGGCGGCGCAGTGTACGGATGCCCGCGTCAATGTTGTTGTTGAGGGACTTTATGAAAAATATCCGGATGTGAACGCGCTGGCAGACGCGGACGTGGACGATATCGAAGAGATTGTCCGTCCCTGCGGGCTTGGCCGCAGCAAAGCCCGGGATATCAGCGCGTGCATGAAGATACTGAGGGACGAATACAGCGGAAAGGTTCCGGATGATTTTGACGCCCTCCTGAAACTCCCGGGAGTGGGAAGGAAGAGCGCGAACCTGATCATGGGGGATGTGTTCGGGAAGCCGGCAATTGTGACGGATACCCACTGCATCCGCTTGGTGAACCGGATCGGTCTTGTAGATGGGATAAAAGAACCGAAAAAGGTGGAGATGGCCTTGTGGAAGATCATTCCCCCGCAGGAAGGCAGTGATTTCTGCCACAGACTTGTCTATCATGGAAGAGACGTCTGTACGGCAAGGACAAAGCCATACTGCGATAAGTGCTGCCTTGCGGATATCTGTAAAAAAGCTGGTGTATAAGATTTTCTTAAAATATTGGCTGTTCAATTGAAAAGTCCTGAAATTATTGTGTATAATAGAGAAAGAAAGTCACTGCCATACAGTCGGAAGGACAGGCTGTTCGGAAAGGGACCAACAGCAGGATGAACTGCCGCGGCAGCAAGAATATCGGGAAGAGTTCTCGCTGCTGCGGCAGTCTTTTTCATGGAAAAGGAGGAAATCCATATGAAAAGCATGAAGTTAAGGGAAAACTTTTACTGGACGGGAATTATCGATGACAAGCTGAGAGTATTTGACATCATCATGTACACAGAATTTGGGACAACGTATAATTCGTATGTGATGAAGGCGGGGGACAAGACGGTTCTCTTTGAGACTGCGAAAGCGAAATTCTTCGATGAATATCTGGAGAAACTCAAAGAGGTTATTGACGTACATCAGATTGATTATCTGGTGGTCAGCCACACGGAGCCGGACCATGCGGGGAGCGTGGAGATGCTGCTGGACTTGAGCCCTCAGATGAAGATCATTGCCACAGGCTGTGCCCTCGGGTTCTTAAAAGAGATCGTGAACCGGGATTTTGTGGGGATTACGGCAAAGGACGAGGAGAAAATGGTGATCGGGAACCGCACGCTTCGGTTTTTGTTTGTCCCGAACCTGCACTGGCCGGATACCATGTATACATTTATTGAGGAGGAGCAGATCCTTGTCACCTGTGATTCTTTTGGAGCCCATTACTGCCTGCCGGAAGTGGTGTCCACGGCGATTACGAACGAGGCGGATTACCAGAGCGCTCTGAAGTATTATTACGACTGTATCATCGGTCCTTTCAAGCCGTATATGCTGAAAGCCCTGGACAGAGTGGAAGATATGGATGTCTCCATGGTCTGTACCGGACATGGACCGGTGCTCGTGGGTGAGCGCGTGAAAAAGGTTATGAAACAGTACAGAGAATGGTCCACTGTGGTGAACCCCAATCCACGCAGGACGGTGATTATTCCTTATGTGAGCGCCTACGGCTACACAAAGACCCTGGCGGAGAAGATCGCGGAGGGCGTGAAGGACAGCGGTGACATTGATGTGCGTTCGTATGATATGGTGGAGGCAGATGCCCAGAAAGTCAATGAAGAACTGCTCTTCGCGGACGGGATACTTCTGGGGACGCCCACTATTGTCGGGGAGGCGCTGAGGCCCATCTGGGATCTGACTTTGAATATGTTCCCGGGGACACACGGCGGAAAATATGCCGGGGCGTTCGGAAGCTATGGCTGGAGCGGTGAGGGCGTGCCTCACATTACAGAGCGTTTGAAACAGCTCAGGATGAAGGTGTCTGAAGGGTTCCGCGTGCGTTTCAAGCCGTCCGAGGCGGATCTTGTGGACGCCTACGAGTACGGATACCAGTTCGGGTGCATCGTGCAGGATAAAGAGCCTGTAAAACCGAAGAAAAAAGGCGCTCGCAGCCTGGTGAAATGTCTTGTCTGCGGAGAGGTCTTTGATTCCTCTCTGGAGATCTGCCCGGTCTGCGGCGTGGGCAGGGAGAATTTTGTTCCCGTTGAAGTTGAGGATAATGGGTTTACGAACAATACCCAGGAGTACTATGTGGTCCTGGGAAATGGCGCGGCAGGCTTCAATGCGGCCAAAGCAATCAGGGAGAGAGACAAGACGGGAGCGGTGGTGATCATTTCGAATGAGCCGTATCCGGCTTATAACCGCCCCATGCTGACGAAGTCCATCGTGGCGGGACTGAGCGCGGAGCAGATTGCTATAGAAGGGCCGGGCTGGTATGAGGAGAACCGGGTATACCAGATGCTGGGAAAACAGGCGCGGTCCATTGACATGAAAGAAAAGGAAGTGATTCTGGACAGCGGGGAGAAAGTGCATTTTACAAAGCTGATCTACGCTCTTGGGAGCGAGTGCTTCATCCCGCCCATTGAAGGAGCAGGGCTTCCGGAGGTTGTGGCGGTCCGCAGGCTGGCCGATGTGGAGAAACTTGAGAAATTGATGAAAGATGCCGCCCAGGCGGTGGTGATCGGCGGCGGAGTCCTGGGTCTTGAGGCTGCCTGGGAGCTGAAAAAGGCAGGTCTTGAGGTGCAGGTGCTTGAGGCGGCGCCCGTGCTCATGGGACGCCAGCTGGACATCGGTTCCGCGGAGATCCTGAAGGAGACCGCGCGTAAGAGCGGGGTTGAGATCCATACAGGTGTCTCGGTCGAAGCGGTGGAGGGCAGCGGGCATGTGACAGGCGTCCGCTTGAACGATGGGACGGTCATCCCGGCTCAGATTGTGGTTATTTCCGCAGGCGTCCGTGCCAGCGCGGCTCTGGCGCAGGAGACTGGCATTGAGACGGGACGCGCTGTGAAAGTCAATGCCAGAATGGAGACCAGCGTGCCGGGAATCTACGCATGCGGGGACTGCGCGGAGTATGAGGGGATGAATTACGCCATCTGGCCTGAGGCTGTGGAGCAGGGACGCGTCGCCGGAGCGAACGCGGCGGGAGAGGCGCTGGAGTATGAGCCTCCGGCAGCAGCGCTTACATTCCACGGGATGAACACGGCCCTCTTCGCGGCGGGGGATAATGGGAAGAACCCGGAACTGCTGTATAAGACGGTGGAATACCGTGACATGGGAAAAGGACAGTACCGGAAATATTATTTCCTTAATAACAGGCTTTCCGGCGTGATCTTGATGGGGGATTTGTCGGAGATGGCCAAGCTGACAGAGGCGCTCAGGAAACATGCCCCGTATAAAGATGTGATTTCTTAAGTACCGGGCAGACGATAGAAAGTATCTGGCGCCGGCGGAAGATGAAGGTGAGAGGCCGCGGCGGTTCCGGGGAATTTATGGCGTACAAAAGAGGAAAATCAGATGACTTACGGTATTTATCAGCTTCTTTGGATCTTTTTTATCTATTCTTTTATCGGCTGGTGCGGTGAAGCGGCAATGGCGGCGGCGCGCCGGCACCAGTTCGTGAACAGGGGATTCGTAAGCGGTCCCCTGTGTCCGGTGTACGGCGCCGGCGCCGTGGCTGTGGCAGCCTTTCTCCCGGAACTGGAAGACAGGCTTTTCTTCTTGTTCCTGGGAGGAATGATTGTGACCACGTTTGTGGAGTACATGACAGGCCGTGTTATGGAGCTGATTTTCCATAAGAAGTGGTGGGATTACTCCGACCAGAAGTTCCATCTGGACGGGTATGTCTGCCTGAAGAACTCCGCTATATGGGGGATCTGTTCTGTGCTGATGATCTGCGTATTTGACCCCCTTTTCTGCCGGGCCGCGGCCTTGATCCCACGTCTTCTGGGGGAAATCCTGCTCTGGGTGTTCAGTGTTCTGCTCGGAATTGACACAGTGGGATCGGGTATCGCGGTACTTGGCCTGAAGAAGAAGCAGGGAAGGATCAGCCAGATTACAGAAGGGCTCCAGAGGACTTCTAAAATACTGGAAAATGCCCTGACAAGCCGCATTCAGAGCCGTATGTTCAAAGCATTCCCCAATATTCAGGGAGTGGAAAGCAGATCCGCGGGCGCCGCGGAGGAGGAGCGTTTTGCTCTAGGATGCGGATTTTTCAAACTGGCAGGGCTTTTTATCATAGGGGCATTTCTCGGCGATGTTGTGGAAACCATTTTCTGCCTTGCGACTACGGGAAGGCTGATGAGCAGGAGCAGCCTGGTGTTGGGCCCATTCAGCATTGTGTGGGGACTGGCGTGCGCGATGCTGACCTGGATCTTGTACCGTTATAAGGACCGGAGCGACCGCTTTATTTTCGTGTTCGGAACAGTCCTTGGCGGAGCTTATGAGTATGTATGCAGTGTGTTCACGGAAGCCGCGTTCGGGACGGTGTTCTGGGATTACAGCGGCCTTCCGTTTAATCTGGGCGGCAGGATCAATCTTCTCTACTGTTTCTTCTGGGGGATTGCCGCTGTTGTGTGGATGAAGGGCGTTTATCCGGTTCTGTCCGGCTGGATTGAAAAACTGCCGGCGCGTGCCGGAAAAATTGTGTGCACAATGCTGCTCATTGTGCTCGCCGCGGATATGCTGGTCTCAGCGCTGGCTCTGGCCAGGTATTCCGAACGGCAGGCAGGAATTCAGGGTGAAACTGAGATAGAAGAACTGCTGGATGAATATTTCCCGGACAGCTTTATTGAAAGCAGATATGAGAATCTAAAGCTGACGGACTGAGGGGATGGGATAATCTTCATTCCGAAACAACAGCAGTAAAAGACCATTAGGGCAGCAGCACAAAACGGAGAAACGGATTCCCCAATATGTGACAAAAAATGTGGAAAGTCATACTAAGAAACGCACGGAAAGAAGATATAGAAAAATCTTGCATTTCTGATACAGATATGATAGAATATCACTCGTGTCAGAGATGACGCGGGTGTAGTTCAATGGTAGAACACCAGCCTTCCAAGCTGGATACGTGGGTTCGATTCCCATCACCCGCTTTTTTTGTTATCTAAAATTAGAGAATATGTGCTGATTCGGGGAAGATGTGTTATACTGTAAAAAACTTAAGAAAAGCGGGAGACAGATATGAGATTTAATTGGACAGACAATGTTGTAATGCGTGGGATTGGCAAAATAGGTGATATGATATGCCTGAATGTAATGTGGCTGATATGCTGTATACCGATTGTTACGATCGGGGCGTCGACCACGGCACTATATACGGTGATGCTGCGGCTGGTGAAGAACGAGGAAGGGTATATTTTCCGGGGGTTTTTCAAGGCTTTTAAATCAAATTTTAAGCAGAGTACCATAATCTGGCTGATTATTCTGATACTGGGAATTGTCTGGACCATTGATTTCCGGGTGGCCGGGCTGCTGCCGGGGACGGCCGGAGTTGTTTTAAGCGCGATATTCCTGACACTGGGATTCCTTCTCCTTTCGGTAACAATTTACATATTTCCGCTGACTGCGAGGTATGAGAACGGGATTAAGGCAACGTTTAAAAACGCGCTGATCCTGACGGCGGCAAAACTGCCTTACACGCTGCTGATGGCGGCAGTGACCATTGTGGCAGTAATCGCGTCCCTCTGGAGTACGTTTACATTGATGTTCTCTCTGCCGCTGTGGCTGATGATAGGGGGATCACTCATTGCATGGGTGAATTCATACATATTGAGAAAAGTGTTTGTGATATTTGAAGGTGAGGAGAGTACAGCAGAGGAGGAGAGCGGGAAATGAATTTTCTGGAAGAGCGCATTGTGAAAGACGGAGTAGTAAAAGAAGGGAATGTTCTTAAGGTCGACAGCTTTTTGAACCATCAGATGGATATAAAGCTGCTGGATCAGATGGGCGCGGAGTTCAAACGGAGATTTGCGGGAAAGCCGATCAATAAGATCCTTACGATTGAGGCTTCGGGCATTGGCATTGCCTGTGTGGCAGCACAGCATTTTGATGTGCCGGTTGTGTTTGCCAAGAAGTCCCAGAGCATTAACCTGGACGGAGATATGTATGTGGCGGAGGTGGAGTCCTTTACCCATAAATGTAAAAACCATGTCATTGTGGCGCAGAAGTTCCTGACACCGGATGACCATGTGCTTATCATCGATGACTTTCTGGCTAACGGCTGCGCTCTTCAGGGACTGATCCAGATTGTACAGTCGTCCGGGGCGACTGTGGAGGGGATCGGCATCGCCATAGAGAAAGGATTCCAGTCTGGGGGACGGATGATCCGGAATCTTGGATTTCAGCTGGAATCCCTGGCCATTGTGGATGGAATGGACGCGGCAGCAGGGACGATTCAGTTCCGGGCTCAGGAACCGGCAGGAGCGGAAGGAGAGGGCGCGGCGGATGCAGCCGGAGACGGCGGAAACATATGCAGAAGTTCCACATTAGATTAAAGGGGGAAATCTGGATTTGTGGGGGGAGACGACTTTGAAAGAATGAGTCCGAAAACAGTAAGGTTTTCGAGATCGTATTCGTAGAGAGGGGCGGGGCAGATCAGGTTCCGTTCCATGATTTGGGAAAGATCTAAAAGGAAGGACACACGGCTA